>NZ_POTW01000086.1 GCF_003236295.1 Jiangella anatolica | reverse complement strand
ACGAAGCACTCGGGGAAGGGGTGGGCCGAGAAGCCGGGGTACCGCGCGGAGATCGCCGCCACATCCACGACGGGGACCGGCGGGACGGCGACGAGGTCGGCGTCGGAACCAGGGGCGGCGACGGCGACCAGGGTGTCGCCGTCCAGCAGCGAGAGGCCGTCGTCCGAGCGAGTGACAGCCAGGGGCGTCTCCAACGGCGGCGGTGTCCGCAGCGTGACGGTGACCGGCCCGGCGCCGTCCAGCCGCCCTGCCAGGACGCCGGCCACGTACCCGCCGTTGCCCGAGCTGGAAGGACCACGAAACCGCGACCGCACCGTCACCGTCATGCCGACCGAGCCTAGACCGCCACCGAACGCGGACCGCCCTTAGACCGATCCCGGACCAGACCTGGACCAGACACGCGATACCGTGCGGACCGACGCGGAACGAGAGCCGGGAGGAACGCGCGATGACGGTGATCGCCGGTGCGGTGATGGTCACGCCCGACGGCGTGGTGGAGGACGGCTGGCTGCAGGTCGGCGACGACGGCCGTATCGCCGCACTCGGTGATGGAGCGCCGCCCCGGCCAGCCGGCCGCGACCTGGGCGGACGCTGGCTGGTCCCCGGCTTCGTCGACATGCACACGCATGGCGGGGGCGGCGGCACGGTGGTCGGCGCCGACGAGGAGGCGGTGCGCACGTTCGTCGCCACGCACCGGCGGCACGGCACGACGTCGATCGTGGCGAGCCTGGTGACCGGCGAGTACGACGCGCTGGAGCACGACGTCAGAGTGCTGGCCGAGCTGACCGACGAGGGGCTGATCGCCGGCACGCACCTGGAGGGGCCGTGGATCTCGCCGGCCAGCAAGGGCGCACACGACGAGCGCGCCCTCCGCACGCCCGAGCCGGCCGCCGTCGAGCGGCTGCTCACCGCCGGCAGGGGCACCGTTCGCATGGTCACGCTCGCTCCGGAACTGGAGCACGGCCTGGACGCGGTCCGCGCGGTCGTCGCCGAGGGCGCGGTCGCCGCCGTCGGGCACACCGACGCGAGCTATGCCACGACGAGAGAAGCGATCGAGGCGGGCGCGACGGTCGCAACGCACCTGTTCAACGCGATGGCGCCGGTCCACCACCGCGACCCGGGGCCGATCGTCGCGCTGCTGGAGGACGAGCGGGTGACGGTGGAACTGATCCTCGACGGCGTCCACCTGCACCCCGCGATCGCCCGCCTGGTCCGCAGCGCCGCAGGCCCGGAGCGAATCGCGCTGGTCACCGACGCGATGGACGCGACGGACATCGGCGACGGCGAGTACGTGCTCGGCGAGCTGGCCGTGCGGGTCGAGAACGGCGTCGCCCGGCTGGTCGAGGGCGGCTCGATCGCCGGCAGCACGCTGACCATGGATCACGCCTTCCGGTTCGCCGTCGAGCAGGCCGGGTTCACCGTGCCCGAGGCGGTCCATGCCACGTCGGCACGACCGGCACGGCTGCTCGGCATCGGCGGGCGGACCGGCGCGCTCGTCCCCGGCCTCGATGCCGACCTCGTCGTGCTCGACGAGGACCTGACCGTCGACGCAGTCATGGCCCGCGGCGAGTGGGTCTGATCCGGCGGAATCCCGGCGGCCCGCCGCGTGGTTGAACACAGCGATGCAACGCGCACAGCTCGCCGACTTCCTCCGCTCGCGCCGGGCGGCGCTGCGGCCCGCCGACGTCGGGCTGCGCCCCGGCGCCGGCCAGCGGCGCACTCCGGGGCTGCGCCGCGACGAGGTCGCCCTGCTCAGCGACATCTCGACGGACTACTACACCCGCCTGGAGCAGCGCCGCGGGCCGCTGCCGTCCGGTCAGGTGCTGGCGTCGATGGCGCGCGCTCTGCGGCTGTCCGACGGTGAGCGCGAGTACCTGTTCGAGCTGGCCGGGCTGGCCGCGCCGCCACGGACCGAGGGCCCGGACGAGGTGGCGCCCGGCCTGCGCCGGGTCCTCGACCAGCTCGGCGACGTCCCGGCGATGGTGTCCGATCCGGCCGGACGGACGCTGCTGCAGACGCCCGCCGCCAGGGACCTGCTGGGCGACGAGACGCGCTACACCGGCGCGGCCCGCAGCCGGGTCTACCGGTGGTTCACCGACCCCGCCGCGCGGCTGCGCACACCGGCCGCTGACCACGAGCGCCACTCCACGACCCTGGTCGCCGGACTGGCGGCCGCCTCTGTCGCGGCGGGTCCGCGGTCGACGGCGACGGCCCTGGTGGGTGAGCTGCGCCGCCGCAGTCCGGAGTTCGCCGAGATCTGGGCGACCCAGCCGGTCCCCGGCGCCGTGTGCCCTCCGAAGCGGATCGTCCACCCCGACCTGGGCGTCGTCGACGTCCGTGGCGACAACCTCATCGACCCGGACCGCTCCCAGATCCTGACGATCTTCACAGTGGAGTCCGCTGAGGGGGACTGATCGAGCATGGTTCGCCCGGCGGACCCGCCGCAGGGTGGAAGCATGACAACCACTCAGAACCTCATCCCCGCAGCTCACGAACTGGACATCGCAGGGCACTGGATCAGCGGCGCCGTCACTGCGGGCGACGGATCGACCATGGACGTCGTCAGCCCGGTGGACGGCGCCGTCGTCGCGACCGTCCCGCGAGGAGACGCGGCCGACGTGGACCGCGCCGTCGCCGCCGCCCGGGCGGCGCTGCCGGGCTGGTCGTCGACCAGCCCGCGGGCCGCGGCGCCGTCCTGCACCGGCTGGCCGGCGAGCTGGCCGCCCGAACCGAGCGGATCGCCCGCGCGGTCACCGCGGAGATCGGCGCGCCGATCTCGCTGTCACGGGCGGCGCACGCCGGCTTCCCCGTCGCCGTCACCGAGGCCGTCGCTGGTCTCGCCGGCCAGATCGCCTGGACCGAACAGGTGGGGAACTCGCTGGTCGTGCGCGAGCCGGTGGGCGTCGTCGGTGCGATCACGCCGTGGAACTTCCCGCTCCAGCAGGTCATCACGAAGATCGTGCCGGCGCTGCTGGCGGGCAACACGATCGTGCTCAAGCCGGCCGAGACCGCGCCGCTGACGGCGCCGATCCTGGCCGAGGCGGCGGCCGCCGCAGGCCTGCCCGGCGGCGTCCTGAACATCGTCTACGGCCTCGGCGGCGATGTCGGCGAGGCGATCACCACCCATCCGGGCGTCGACATGGTCTCGTTCACCGGCTCGACCGCCGTCGGCAAGCGGATCGCCGTCGCGGCGTCGGCCACCGTCAAGCGGGTCGCCCTCGAGCTGGGCGGCAAGACCGCGAACGTCGTCCTCCCCGGCGCCGACCTCGACCACGCGGTCGCCGAGACGCTCCGGTACGGGTGGACGAACAGCGGCCAGGCCTGCGGCGCGTGGACGCGGCTGCTGGTGCCCGCCGACCGGCATGACGACATCGTCGCGAAGCTGGTCGCCGAGGCCGCCGCCCATACCGTCGGCGATCCGCGGGACGAGTCCACCCTCATCGGGCCGCTCGCGTCGCAAGCCCAGTGGGAACGGGTCAACGGCTACATCGAGCGGGGCGTCGCCGACGGGCTGGACCTCGTGCACGGCGGTCCCGGCCGGGTCCCCGGCTTTGAGTCCGGCGCGTTCATCCGGCCGACGATCTTCGCCGGCGTCGACCCGCGGTCGGTCGTCGCCCAGGAGGAGATCTTCGGGCCGGTGCTCAGCGTGATCCCGTACCGGTCGGAGGACGAGGCCGTGGAGATCGCCGACGGGACGATCTACGGCCTCGGCGCCGCCGTCTTCGGCGAGCGCGACCACGCCCTTGCCGTCGCCCGGCGGCTCGCGGCCGGCCAGGTCTACGTCAACGGGGCGCCGTTCAACCCGCTCGCGCCCTTCGGCGGCTACAAGCAGTCCGGCACCGGACGCGAGATGGGCAAGGCCGGCGTCGAGGAGTTCACCGAGCTCAAGGCGATCCAGCTCTGACGGCGCCGAGCGGCAGGCTGGTCAGCAGCCGGGTCCGGTGCGGCTCGTACCAGACGAGGTCGACGCGGTCGGCGACGCAGGTCACCGGGACGGTGTCGCCGAGCCGGTCCCGGGTCGACGCCACCGTGACCTCGGCGGAGAGCTGGTCCAGCGTGAGGTGCGGGACGATGTCGGGGAACTGGCCGCCGTAGGGCGGGCACTGCGGGAACGCCGCCACGAACCGTTCGGTCAGCTCGCGGAACGGCCCGTCCGGCTCCGGCGCGAGATAGATGACGCCGTTCGGGAACGTCTCGATCCGATCCAGGGCGAACGTGATCGGCGGCGTCTCCGCCAGCAGCGATTCGACGCGCTCGAGTGCGGCGGAGTCCGCCGCCGGCAGGAACGGCGCCAGCACGGTGATGTGCGCGTGCGTGAACGCGGGGTCGACGGACAGATAGGCGGGGTCGTAGTGCTCGAACCGTCCTCGGACGAACAACTCCACGGCCGGCACGGGGATCTGCAGGACCGTGAAACCCGGCCTATTCGTCGGACCAGGCGCGCAGCACGTGTGCCGCGGCCTCCTCGGCCGTCCAGCCGTACGAGTCGGCCTTGCGCCGCAGTCGCTTGCGGTCGCGTTTGGACAGCGTGACGATCAGGTCCGCGTCGTCGCCGGCGTGCGCCTTCTTCTTGTGCTTCTTGGCCGCCTTGGCGACGGCGGCCTCGTCGACGGCCAGCGAGGAGAGGTGCGGCGCGGCCGAGTGGACGGTGCCGTTGGGCTTGCGCACCAGCGCCGGCCGCGGCGCGGGCAGGGACGAGCTCATCGGGAGGCCCCCTTCGAGAACGGGCCGGCGCCGTTGCCGGCGGAGCTCAGCAGCAACGCGAGGTACCCGGCGAAGATGCGGCTGACCTCGCGTGCTCCGGGCGACGGCCAGCGCTGGATCGGCACACCGGCGCCCTGGGCCCGGCCGATCGCCGAGCGCTCCGGCAGCACCGGGTCGATGACGAGGTCGCGGTAGGCGGCGAGCAGCTCGTCGAGCCGGAAGCGGTGCTCGGCGGCGCCGTTGCGGAACCGGTTCACGACGATGCCGGCCGGCCGCAGCCGCAGGTTGTACGCGCCGCGGACGGCGTCGACGGCGTCCAGCGCCTGCTGCGCACCGGCCAGCGCGAACGCCGTCGGCTCGGTGACGACGAGCGCGGTGTCGCTGGCCGCCAGCGCGTTGCGGGTCAGCTCGGCGAGGCTGGGCGGGCAGTCGATCAGCACGAGGTCGGCGTCGCGCAGGCCGGTGAGGGCGCTGCGCACGTGGTGCCGGCCGGGCACGCCGTCGGGCGGATGGTTGCGCCGCTCCAGCGCGGGCTCACCGGCCAGGACCCGGACCTGCTCGCCCCAGCCGCTGACGGCGAGCGCGTCGCCGATCGTCACCGGCCGGTCGCCGGCGAGCACGTCGTTCGCGGTGAACCGGACGCCGTCGGGTGCGAGCACGGTGGTCGCGTTGGCCTGCGGGTCGAGGTCGACGACGACGCAGCGCAGGTGCTGCGCGGCCGCCGCGCCGGCCAGGCCGAGGGTGACCGACGTCTTCCCGACGCCGCCCTTGAGACTCAGGACACTCACCACCGGCATTCCGCGAGTCTCCCACGAGGTGGCGCCGTCCGTCTCGGGTCGTGGGGCGCCGATCCGATCGGAACCGGAAACGAGACGCGGTCGCGATAAGCTCGACGTATCAACCCCGACCCCGGCGGGTTGCGAGATGTGTGAGCGATG
Source organism: Jiangella anatolica (assembly GCF_003236295.1). Classification (GTDB taxonomy): domain Bacteria; phylum Actinomycetota; class Actinomycetes; order Jiangellales; family Jiangellaceae; genus Jiangella; species Jiangella anatolica. The sequence continues at coordinate 25,293 of NZ_POTW01000086.1, read as the reverse complement.
CGAGGAGAGCCGGCCGGTGAGCGACCTCATCGATACGACAGAGATGTACCTCAAGACGATTTTCGAGCTCGAAGAGGAAGGCATCGTCCCGCTCCGCGCGCGCATCGCCGAGCGTCTGCACCAGTCCGGTCCCACTGTCAGCCAGACCGTGGCGCGCATGGAGCGTGACGGCCTGCTGCACGTCGACGAGGACCGCCACCTGGAGCTGTCCGAGAAGGGCCGGCTGCTGGCGATGCGGGTCATGCGCAAGCACCGCCTGGTGGAGCGGCTGCTGGTCGACGTCATCGGACTGGACTGGGAGCTGGTGCACAACGAGGCCTGCCGCTGGGAGCACGTGGTCTCCGAGGCGGTCGAGCGCCGCCTGGTCGACCTGCTGCACGAGCCGGCCGCCGACCCCTACGGCAACCCGATCCCGGGCCTGGCCGAGCTGGGCAGCAGCACCGTCGTCGAGGAGTTCCGCACCGGCGTCCGGCAGCTGCGCCAGGCCGGCACCAGCGACGGCGCCGAGGTCGTCGTCCGGCACATCGGCGAGCCGCTGCAGGTCGACGAGAAGCTGCTGGCCAGCCTGCGCGAGGCGCAGATCGTCCCCGGCCGCACCGTCAAGGCGACCATCACCGACAACGGCGTGCAGGTGCGCAACACCGAGACCGTCGAGCTGTCGACGGCCGACGCCGCCCACATCTTCGTGAGCGCCCCGTGAGCGCGGCTGAGATCTCCGTCGACGAGCTGATGGCGGTGTGGAAGGACGGCGACGCGGCCATCGTCGACGTCCGTGAGCCGGACGAGTACGTCGAGGCGCACATCCCGGGGGTCCAGCTGATCCCGATGGGCTCGGTCATCGAGCAGCTCGACCAGATCCCGCGCGACCGCACCGTCTACCTCGTGTGCGCGGTCGGCGGCCGCAGCGGCCAGGTGGCCGACTACCTCGACGCGCAGGGCTACGACGTCCGCAATGTCGCCGGCGGCACCAACGCGTGGCTGCGAGCCGGGCACCCGGTCGAGACCGGGCTACCGGAGTAGCGGGAGAACGAGCAACGGGCGGCCCGGGTGGCCGCCCGTTCGTCGTCGCCGGGTCAGAGCCGGCGGACGTGCCGCACGAGCATCGCCGGGGTCCCGCGGACCCCGCGGCCCTGCGGCGCCACGACACCGGTGATCTCGACGTCGTCGCCGAGCTCGGCCGGCTTGTCGAACGGCCCGAGCAGCTCGAACCGCTCACCAGCGGCGTCGAGCTCGAGGAATCCCTCACGCTGGGCGAGCACGAGCCTGCCTCGACGGGTGACAGCGGTGAGCGGGTTGGTGAAGTCCGACATGGTCTCGAACTGACTCCTCGTCATGAGCACCGAGTATGGGGGCCGGGTTCGGCCGCCGTCCGGCAAATGCCCGGATTGGTCCCGATGCGGGGGGTGAGCTGTCTCTCAATGTCGCTTATGCGTCGTGGAACAGCGCGCTGACCGACTCGCCGTTGTGGATCCGGCGGATCGCCTCGGCCAGCAGCGGCGCCACCGAGAGCACCGTCAGCTTGGGGTGGCCGGTGCCGTCGGCGAGCGGGACGGTGTTGGTGCAGACGATCTCCTCGACGTCGGGCTGGTCGCCGAGCCGGCGCAGGGCGTCGTCGGCGAACAGGCCGTGCGTGCAGGCGATCCGGATGGAGCGGGCGTCGCGCTCGCGCAGCCGGTCCATCAGCTCGATCAGCGTGCTGCCCTTCGCGATCTCGTCGTCGAGCACGATGATGTCGCGGCCCTCGACCTCGCCGATGATCGCGGTGATGGTGACCTTGTCGTCGGCGAAGCGCTGCTTCGCCCCGGCCGCGACGGGCACGCCGAGCATGCGGGCGAACGCCGACGCCGGCTTGGCGTTGCCGAGGTCGGGCGAGACGACGACGGTGTTCGACAGGTCGCGGCCCTGGAAGTGCGCCGCCAGCTCGCGCAGCGCGTGCAGCTGGTCGACGGGCACGCTGAAGAACCCGTGCACCTGCGGCGAGTGCAGCGTCATCGCCAGCACCCGGTTCGCGCCGGCGGTGGTGAGCAGGTCGGCCATCAGCCGGCCGCCGATGGAGATGCGCGGCGCGTCCTTCTTGTCCGACCGGGCGTAGGCGTAGTGCGGCATGACGACGGTGATCCGCGCGGCCGAGGCGCCTCGCGCGGCGTCGAGCATGAGGAACAGCTCGACCAGGTGCTCCTGCACCGGCGGGACGATCGGCTGGATCAGGAACACGTCGTGCTCACGGCAGTTGGCCTGCAGTTGCACCTCGAGGCAGTCGTTGGCGAAGCGCTGGATGCGGACCGGGTTGAGGGCCGCGCCGAGTTGGGCACAGATCTCCGCGGCCAGCTCCGGGTGGGCGCTGCCGCTGAACACGGCGATGTCTCGCATGGTCTGGCCCTCTCTCGCGTCATGTCGGCGTGGTCGAGGTACGTCGTCGGCCGCTGCGGCTGCCGCCGCGGGCAGCATCTCACAGGTGCGGCGGGCGCCCGTCGTGCGGAGCGACGATCGCCGCGACGATCTCGCCGAGCTGCTCGACCTGTTCCGTCGTGAGCGGGTCGAACAGCACGCTGCGGACCTCCTCGACGTGGCCGGGCGCGGCCGCGGCCAGCACGGCGAATCCGTCGTCGGTGAGCGACGCGACAGTGGTGCGGCCGTCGGTGTCGTGCTTGCGCCGGCGCACCCAGCCGAACTCCTCCAGCCGCGAGACGGCGTGCGAGAGCCGGCTCGGCGACGAGCTGACCACGCGGGCCAGCTCGGACATCGTCAGCTCCCGGTTCGGCGCCTCGGAGAGCATGGCCAGGATGATGTAGTAGGCATGCGGCATGCCCGCGTCGCGCTGCAGCTGCCGGTCCAGCGCCGCCCATAACAACTGGTTCGCCAGCAGGTAGGTCCGCCACACCTTCTGTTCGTCGTCACTCAGCCAGCGCGTCGCCTTCACGGCGCTCAGCATACGATGATGGTTGAGAGTTCAACTTTTCGAGGAGGGGTCGTGGAGGTCAAGGAGCTGGGGCACATCGTGCTCTACGTGCGCGACATCGGGCGGTCGGTGGCGTTCTACCGTGACGTGCTCGGCTGGCGGCAGGTGCTGCCCAAGGCCGACGGCGCCGGGCCGCTGCCGATGCCGTTCGCGATGTTCAACGCGCCGTCCGGGCGGACCCACCACGAGCTGCTGCTGATCGAGGTGGGCCCGGACGCGGCGGCGCTCCCGGCCGGGCGCCGGGTCGGGCTCTACCACTTCGGGCTGAAGATCGGCACGTCCGACGACGAGTTGCGGGCGGCGCTGACGACGCTGCGCGAGGCCGGCGCGACGGTGCTCGGCGCGACCGACCACGTCGTCACGCACAGCCTCTACATCGCCGACCCGGACGGCAACGAGATCGAGCTCTACGTCGACGTGCCGGGCATGGACTGGGAGGACGCGGAGCTGCTGGCGTCGCCGCCCCGCGCCCTCCGGCTGTGACCGTCAGTGCCAGTTGCTGACCTGGACGTCGTCCGGGTCGGGCCGGCCGGCGCCGGTCTCGGCGAACTCCTTGAGGCTCATCAGGAACGTGGCCCACTTGGTGCTGCAGTGGTACATGAACGGCACCGGCTCGCGCCAGCCCTCGTGCCGGAACATCACGATGGTGTAGTCGTCCTCCTGGGAGAGGTCGAACCGGACGTGCGTGCCGATCCACTCCTCGGGGCCGTCGACGACCTCCCAGCGCACCCGCTCGCCGGGGACGGTCTCCAGGACCTTCATGTCGAACCCGTCCTCGCCCTGCGGGGTGGCGAACCGGAACCGGATGACGTCGTCGCCGGCGTCGCTGGTCTTCGTCGTCCACCAGCCGGCCAGGCCGTCGATCGTGGTCAGAGCCTTGTAGACGGTGTCGGGCGAGGTCGTCGCGCCGATGCGGTGCAGGATGTCGGCCATGCTCAGTGCCTTTCGGTGGAGGTGTCGCGGCGACGCTGGATCGCCTCGGAGATGCGCTTGATGCGGGCCAGCCGGGCGTCCCAGGTGGCGCCGACGGAGGTCAGCTGGGCGACGGCGCGGGCCAGCTGGGCCTCGTCGACGCCGTAGCGGCGCTCGCGGCCGGACGGCGTGCCGTGCACGAGCCCGGCCCGGTCCAGCACGCCGAGGTGCTTGGCGACCGCCTGCCGGGTGACCGGCAGCCGCTCGCTCAGCGTCGTCGCCGTGCCGGCGCCGTCGGCCAGGAGCAGGTCGAGGATCCGCCGCCGGGTCGGGTCGCCGACGGCCGACCAGAGCTCGTCGTCGATGACGGTGCTCATCGCGCCGCCAGCCGCCCGGCGTAGTCGACAAGGCGGGGCAGGAACTGGTCCCAGCCGGTGGCGTGGTCGCGGTACGCCTCCTCGAGGACGGCCGCCTCCCAGCCGCGCTCGCGGAAGCCGGTCTCGGTGAACCGCAACAGCGTGCCGGAACCGGCCGGGACAAGGTCGAACGTCACCAGCAGCGAGTTGCCGGCCGCCGCGGCCACGCCGTCGTCGTAGACCCAGCGGAACGCGAACCGGCGCGGCGGGTCTGCCTCGACGACCGTGAGCGCCTGGACGATGCCGTCCGCCGCGGCCGGGTCGCCGAACGTGACGGTCCCGGTCGCGCCGGGCACCGGCTCGAGGTCGGCGTCGTCGGGCCACCACTCGCGCAGGTGCTCGGGGGTGCTGACCACCTCATAGACGATCTCGGGCGCGGCGTCGATGTGGATCTCGCGCTCGATGCTGCCGAACTCCATCGGCCCTCCAGTAACTCGCAACGTTTGGTTGCGTATGACTGTAGGCGAGGACGTGTCAATGTGCAACCTATGGTTGCGATGCGATCAGGTGGGTGCGTGGGATCGTCACCAGGGGGTACGCACCTCGGGGTGCCGGTAGGGCATGGTGCCGGCCGCCGACGGGCGGTTGGCCGGCCGGCCCGGAAGGATGTGAGCCGGATGGACATCACGCAATCGTGGAACGACGCACTCGACGCCGTGATCACGTTCCTGCCGAGGTTCGCCGCGTTCCTGGTGATCCTCTTCATCGGCTGGCTGGTGGCGAAGGCGCTGCGCAAGCTGGTCGACGTGGTCCTCGAACGGGTGGGCTTCGATCGAGCCGTGGAGCGTGGCGGCGTCCGCCGGGCTCTGGCGCAGTCGAAGTACGACGCCAGTGGCCTGATCGCGACGCTCGTCTACTACGCGGTGCTGCTGCTGGCGCTGCAGATGGCCTTCGGCGTCTTCGGGCCCAACCCGGTGAGCGACCTGCTGTCCGACATCGTGGCCTGGCTGCCGCAGGCGATCGTCGCGGTCGTGATCATCGTGGTGGCGACGGCGGTCGCCAGCGCACTCGGCGACCTCGTCGGCAGTGCGCTGAGCTCGCTGAGCTATGGCCGGATGGTGGCCAAGATCGTGCAGATCTTCGTCATCGCGCTGGGTGTCATCGCCGCCCTGAACCAGATCGGGGTCGCCACGACCGTGACCACCCCGGTGCTGATCGCGGTGCTGGCCACCGTCGCCGGCGTGATCATCGTCGGGGTCGGCGGCGGGATGCTGCGGCCGATGGAGCAGCGCTGGGAGCGCTGGCTGAGCCGGGCCGAGCGCGAGATCCCGGAGGCGCGGTCGCGCACCGAGGCCTACCAGCGGGGCCGTGAGGACGCCCTGCGGGCGCAGGAGACGCCGGCCGGCGTGCCGCCGTCGGAGCTGCCGACGAGCAGGCCGGCGCCGACGACCGGCATGCCGCCTACGACGCCGACGACCAGCACGCCGCCGCGCGACTACCCGTAGGGGCCGGTGGCGACGCTGCTCAGGAGAGCGCGGCGTCGCCGTCAGCGATGCTGGCCATGGCCCCGTCGGCCATGGCCAGCAGGCAGACCCCGGCCAGGCGCAGCGATACCCAGTCGTCGTCGCCGTGCCGCCACCCGCGCTCTCGGGCGACGTCCTCGACCCCGCGGGCGTAATCGGCCAGTTCGACCGGTCCCAGGCCGTGGCCGGTGACGACCAGGATGTCGCGGACGGCGGCGGCGTGCTGGTCGACCTCTGCCAGCAGCCCCGGCGCCCACTGCGACCTCGTCTCCATGCCGATCGAGGCGGCGAGCGAGGTCAGCTCCCGCTGGGCGATGGTCCGTCTCCGCCGAGGCGCCAACCAGTTCATGGCTGCCCAGGGTACGAAGGCCGCTCGGCGGCCGGACGCCCGGGGGCGGCTCAGGCGCCGAGTGCGAGGGTGGCGCGGCGGACCGGATCGTCGCCGGGCGCGACTGTGAAGCCGAGCGCGGCCAGGAACGCCTGTCCCGGCGGCCAGGCGTCATGCGCCGTCGCCGTGACGGTGTCCAGGCCGCTCTCGCGGGCCTCGCGGAGCAGGACGGCCGCGACGGCGGCGCCGAGACCGCGGCGCCGGTGCGACGGCGCGATGAGGAACAGCCCGACCGCGGCGGCCGTGCGGTGCGGGAACCCGAGCACGGCGTCGATCAGGCCGACGATCTTGTCGCCGTCGCGGACCGTGAACAGCCGCTTGTCCTCGAACGACGCGCCCTCGGGCAGGGCGTAGAACAGGCTCTGCACGTCGCCGGGCCCGGACGGCGTGCCGTTGACGGCCTCGAACCAGTCGTCGCAGGCGGCGAAGAGCTCCAGGACACCGGGCTCGTCCTCGGGCTCGAGCTGCTCGCGGACCACGATGGGTCCGAAGTCGGTGGCGACGGTCCAGATCACGCCTGCCAGATTAGCGGCCGGCGCCGGTCGCGGAACCGGCGGCGACGGCCGGACGTCTGATCTTCGTGAGGGTGAACCGGGTGCTGGCGGCTGCCGTGGCGACGGCGGTCCTGCTGCTGGCGGGGTGCGGCGACGACGTTCCGGCGACGGGTGGCGACGACCCGACCGGATCGAGCACGCCGAGCGGCGAGGCGAGTGCTCCTTCGACACCCACCGACGCGCCGACCGACGGCTCCGGCCTGCCGACCGGCCCCGGCGAGGACCCGTCCGCCTCGCCCACCGATCCTGGCGTCACGCCGCAGCCGACCCCGTCGGACCCCAACGTGCCGCCCACGACTCCGGGCGTCACCGAACTGATCGGCTTCCCGACCCCGGGGGTCGAGGCCGGCTGCTGGCTCCTCGACGGCTACCTGCTGATGGGCGGTGACCAGGAGCTGATCTCGTCCGGCCGCGAGGTGCAGATCACCGGCGCGGTCGAGGAGGGCGCGGTCACCACCTGCCAGCAGGGCATCCCGTTCCGCGTCGACTCCGTGGTCGGCATCGAGCCCTGACACCGCCGCGACCCCGCTGGGACCCGGGGACGCGAACGGCCGGGGCGGTCCGTGTGGACCGCCCCGGCCGTCGGTGTTCTACCGCGTCAGGCGGCGCGCTGCACCTCGATGCGGGTGGGCGAGGTGCCCGCGTAGACACCGGCCACCGTCACAGTGAGGACGCCGGCGTCGTAGCTCGCGCTGACGGCGCTCGGGTCGGCCGCGACCGGCAGCGCCACCGTGCGGCGGAAGCTGCCGTACCGGACCTCACGGACCCGGCGGCCGTTGGCGTTCTCGTCGCGGGTGTCGTGGCGCTCGCCACGCACGACCAGTTTGCGGCCCTCGACCTCGACGGTGACGTCCTTCTCCGGGTCCACGCCCGGGAGGTCGAAGCGGGCCACCAGGTCGTCGCCCTCACGAGCGAGGTCGGCGGCGGGCGCGAAGCCCTTCACGGAGCCGGCGGCGACGGGTGCGTCCCAGAACGTGCGGAACAGCCGGTCGACGTCGGCGAACGGTACGAGAGTGGTGCTCATGGCGACTCCTTCTCAGTCAAGTACCCGGTCTCACCAGGTCTGACTGGCATAACTTGAGTCGACCCCGCTCAATTCCGTCGTTCGCCGTGGGCGATGCGCCGCAGCTCAGTCGGCCGTCCGGTGGCCGAGGTGGACGCTGCGCGCGCTGAGCGAGTACACGTCGTCGCGGTGGCCGATCCAGGCGTCGTCGCCGGGGTCGAGCAGCCGGTCCCAGGCCGCCTTGTCGGCCGGCCGCAGCTCGCCGTCGGCGTGGGCGCGGTCGACCCGGTGCCGCAGGCTCTGCAGCACCGATCGCAGGTCCGCCGCGCTGAGCGGCGCCGGCCGCTCGAACGTGAACGTCCTGGTGGCGACGTCGACCAGGCCGGCCCGGCGCAGCGCGGCCGGCCAGCCGTACGGCATCGGCACGCAGCCCGGGATGCAGGCGCGCATGCGGGCGAACCAGCGGTCCTCGGCCGCGGCCAGCCGGGTCTCCAGGCCGGGGTCGCCGACGCCGACGTCCCACGGCAGGTGCTGGGCGGCCAGCCCGCCCTCGGCCAGCGCCAGCCGGCCGCCTGGTGCGAGCAGCGCGGCGAGCGCGTCGATGGCCGCCTGCTGGTCGGCGAGATGATGGATCGACGACGCCGCCCAGATGATGTCGGCGCCGCGGGCCACCATCGGCAGCACGGCGAGGTCGGTGTCGAGGTCGGCGCGCAGCAGGCGGATGTGCCCGTCGTCGATGCCGGCCTCGGTGATCCGCCGGCGCGCGGCGTCGAGCACGTCGCCGTCGCCGTCGACCGCGACGACGAACGCGGCAGGCGGCAGTGCCGCGCCCAGCGCGACGGCCATGCCGGCGCCGCCGCAGCCGATGTCGACGGCCAGCCGGTCGCCGGGCCGGGCCAGCTCGCGGGCCACGGACGTGTACCAGGCCTCGTCGTCGGCCACCGCGGCGCACAGCCGCTCGGCCTCGTCGGACCAGTTGATGATGATCGAGTCGCGGTGGGTGTTCATGGCACGGTCCCCCTGAGAATCGCTCTCAGTGAAGCACGCGCCGAGCCGCCTGGGAAGAGGATTTCCCGCGGTTGTAGTGCCGGGCCGGAACGATCAGCCGCAGCCGCACGCCCCGCCGCAGCATCCGCCGCCGCCGGCGGGCGCGGCGCCCGATCGGCCGGCCAGGCCGACCGTGGTCAGCAGCTTGACGGTGTCGTCGTGACCGGCCGGGCAGGCGGCCGCGGCGCCGGCGTCGGCCATCGGACGCACGACGTCGAAGGTCGAGCCGCAGGAGCGGCAGCGGAACTCGTAGGTCGGCACGCTGTCGAGAATACCGGGCCGCGGCGGGAATGCGGCACCCCACCAGCACGTTGTTGAGAACGACAATCAGAAGGAGGTCGGCATGAAGAAGAACATCCACCCCGACTACCGGCCGGTGGTCTACCGCGACGCCGAGGCGGGGCTGGCGTTCCTGACCCGCTCGACCGCTCGCACCGAGCGCAGCATCGAGTGGGAGGACGGGAACACGTACCCCCTCGTCGACGTCCAGATCTCCTCCGCCAGCCACCCGTTCTACACCGGGAAGGCGCGGGTCCTGGACTCCGCGGGCCAGGTCGAGAAGTTCCGCCGGCGCTACTCGGCGACGAGCTGAGTGGCCTGGGTCAGCAGGAACGCTCGCTCGACCGCATTGGCGGTCAAGGCGGCGGCCTCCCGATAGGAGGCCGCCGCTTCGGCGTTCCGGCCCAGCCGTCGCAGCAGGTCGGCGCGGACCGCAGGCAGCCCGTGGTACCCGGCCAGCGGCGGACGTGCGGCCAGCGCCGTCACCTCGGCCAGCGCGGCGGCCGGCCCGGCGACGTGCGACCAGGCGGCGACCCGGGCCAGCTCCGTCACCGGCGACGGCGCGACGCGCAGCAGCAGGCCGTAGAGCGTGACGATCTGCGCCCAGTCGGTCGCCTCGTACGCCGGCGCCTCCGAGTGCACCGCCGCGATCGCCGCGTGCAGCGCGTACGGCCCGGCCCGTTCCGGTGTCGTCCGGCGCATCGCCCGCGCGGCCAGCTCGCACCCGTCGGCGATCAGGCCGCGATCCCACGACGCCCGGTCCTGCGACGACAGCAGCACCAGTCCGCCGTCGTCGTCCAGCCGGCCCGCACCGCGCGCCGCCGCCAGCCGCACCGTCGCCAGCAGGCCGAGCACCTCGGCCTCGTCCGGCATCAGCTCGGCCAGCACCTCGGCCAGCTCGGTCGCCGTCCGGATCAGCTCCGGCTGCCGCAGCGACTCGCCCCGTGACGCCGTATGGCCCTCGGTGAGCAGCAACGACACCACCGCCAGCACGGCCGGCAGCCGGTCCGGCAGCTCGTGCGCCGCCGGCACGCGGTACGGGATCCCGGCGGCCTGGATCTTCTTCTTCGCCCGGGTCAGCCGGGCCGCCATCGTCGGCTGCGACACCAGGAACAGCCGCGCCACGTCCGGCGTCGGCACGCCGCAGACCAGCCGCAACGTCAGCGCGACCCGGGACGGCAGCGCCAGCGCCGGGTGGCAGCAGGTGAAGATCAGCCGCAGCCGCTCGTCGGTCAGCCCGTCCGGCTCGTCCGGCTCGGCGGGCGTGGGCACCATCAGCAGCGGCAGCTTGCGGGCCAGCGTCCGCTCCCGCCGCATCGCGTCCAGCGCCCGGTTCCGGGCGACGGTGGTCAGCCAGGCCGTCGTGTCGTCCGGCACTCCCTGGGCCGGCCACCGCTCGACCGCCGCCGTGAACGCGTCCTGGACGGCATCCTCGGCGGCGTCGAGGTCGCGGGTGATGCGCACCACCGTGGCCAGGACGCGAGCCCAGCCGCGGCGGTGCGCCTCCGCGACCGCGTCGGTCACGTCCCGGCGTCCCACAGCGGCCGGATCTCCGTGCCGGTGCCGGTCGGGCAGTGCCGGGCGATCTCGACCGCGTCGTCGAGATCGGCGGCCTCGACGACGTAGTAGCCGGCCAGGTTCTCCTTCAGCTCGACGTACGGACCGTCGGTGACCAGCAGGTCCTCGCCCGGTCCGGCCGGGCGCAGCGTCGTCGCCGTGGCCGACGGGCGCAGCGCCTCGCCGGAGAACTCGATGCCGCGTCCGCGCAGATAGGCGATGAACGCCTCGTGCTCGGCCAGCGCGGCCGTGCGCTCCGCCTCCGGCACGGTGTCCCAGTCGGTGTCCGGCTCGAACAGCATGAGCATGTACTTCATCGCTCGTTCCTCCCTCTCGGTGGCTGTCTATCACTTGACGAACTCGCGGCGCCGGAATCGACATAGGCTCGGCGGCAGACGAGCGGAGGTGTCATGAGCGAGCAGGTCGACGTGGTCGTGCTCGGGCTGGGCGTCGGTGGCGAGCAGGTCGCCGGGACGCTGGCCGAGGCGGGTCTGAACGTGGTCGGCATCGAGGGCCGGCTGGTCGGCGGCGAATGCCCGTACTACGGCTGTGTGCCCACCAAGATGATCATCCGGGCGGCCGATCTGCTGGCCGAGACGCGTCGCGTCGACGGCATGGCCGGCCACGCCGAGGCGACGCCGGACTGGTCGCCGGTCGCGGACCGGATCCGCGACGAGGCCACCGACGACTGGAACGACCAGGTCGCGGTCGACCGCCTCGTCGGCAAGGGCGCGCGGTTCGTCCGCGGCTGGGGCCGGCTGGCGGGCCCGGGCCGGGTCGAGGTGGACGGGACGGTGTACGAGGCGAGCCGCGCGGTCGTCGTCGGCACCGGGACGGCGCCGTTCGTGCCGCCGATCGACGGGCTGGCCGGCACGCCGTTCTGGACCAACCAGGACGCCGTCCGGGCCAAGGAGCTGCCCGAGTCGCTGCTGGTCCTCGGCGGCGGCGCCATCGGGCTGGAGCTGGCGCAGGCGCTGGGCCGGTTCGGCGTGCGGATCACCGTCGTCGAGGCGGCGGACCGGCTGCTCGGCATGGAGGAGCCGGAGTCGTCCGAGCTGGCCGCGAAGGTGCTGACAGACGAGGGCGCCGACGTGCGGACGGGGGTCGCGGCGTCGGCCGTGCGGCACGACGGCGAGCGGTTCACCGTCACGCTGGCCGACGGCGCCGAGGTGACGGCGGAGAAGCTGCTGGTGTCGGTCGGCCGGACCACCGACCTCGCCGCGATCGGCGTCGACACCGTCGGGCTGGACCCGTCGGCCCGGTTCCTCCAGGTCGACGACCGGCTGCGGGCCGGCGAGCGGCTGTGGGGCGTCGGCGACGTCACCGGCCACGGCGCTTTCACGCACGTCGCGACCTACCAGGGCGACATCGTCACCCGCGACATCCTCGGCCAGGACGGCCCGCCGGCCGACTACCGCGCGCTGCCCCGCGTGACGTTCATGGACCCCGAGATCGGCGCCGTCGGCCTGACCGAGGCGCAGGCCCGCGACCAGGGGCTGGACGTGCGCACCGGCAGCACGCAGGTGCCGTCCACCTCACGCGGCTGGATCCACAAGGCCGGCAACGACGGCTTCATCAAGCTGGTCGCCGACGCAGCCGTTGGGGTCCTGGTCGGCGCCACGTCGGCCGGCCCGACCGGCGGCGAGGTGCTCGGCGCGCTGTCCGTCGCGGTGCACGGGCGGGTCCCGGTCGGGCGGCTGCGGCACATGATCTACGCCTACCCGACCATCCACCGCGGCATCCAGGATGCCCTGCGCGACCTCGACGTCTGAGGAGGGCGCGCTAGGACAGCCAGGACATCGGGTCGGTGAAGCTGCCGTTCACCAGCACCTCGAAGTGCAGGTGACAGCCGGTCGACGACCCGGTGGTGCCGACGCGGCCGATGAGGTCGCCGGCGGCCACCGTCGTGCCCGGGCTCGTGCTGTACGCGGACAGGTGGTTGTACGTCGTCGTGACGTCCATCCCGTCGACGGTGTGGGCGATCTCGATGCGGTTGCCGTAGGCGCCCTCGTAGCCGGTCGACTCGACGGTGCCGGGGTAGGCCGCGTACACGGCGGTGCCGCAGGAGGCGCCGAAGTCGGTGCCGCTGTGCAGCTTGTACACGCCGGTCAGCGGGTGCACGCGCATCCCGTAGGGCGAGGTGATCGGGCCGGTGGACGGGCGCTGGAACACGCCGTTGCCGGACGGTGGCGGGGTGTCGGTGGAACCGCCGTCCCCGCCGCCGTCGCCGCGGTCGGGCTGGTTCTCGGCCGCCTCGCGCTCCTCGGCGGCGCGCTGCGCCGCGGCGTGGATGTCGCGCATCTTCTGCAGCTGCTCGCCCGCCTCGACGGTCGCCGAGGACGCCTCGTCCAGCGCCGCGGCGGCCTGCTCGGACAGCTCCGTCGCCGACGTGGCGGCCTCCTGCGCGGCGGCGAGGTGACCGTCGGCCCGGCTGGCCGCGTCCGTCGCGTTGGCCTGCGACTCCGCGGCCTGGGCGAGCACGGTGTCCTGGACCCGCATCAGCTCGGAGACGCCGGTGGACCGGGCCTGGAACTCCTCCGGGTCGGCGATGCCGAGCTGCATCAGGCCGCTCAGCTCGGTGTTGTTCATGTAGGCGTGCGCGGCCAGCCGGCCCAGCGTCTCGCGGGCCTGCTCGGCCGCCGTGGCGGCGTCGGTGCTCTCGCCGCGGGCCCGCTCGGCCCGCGCGGTCGCCTCGGCGGCGGCGGTACGGGCGTCGGCGGCGGCCTGGCTGGCCTGCTCGGCGCGCTGCTGTGCGGCCTGCTCCGTCTTCTGCGCGGCCTCGAACGCCGCGAGCGCGGAGTCGACGTCGGCCTGGGCCTCCTCGACGGAGGGCGTGGCGGACGAAGCACGGACATCGGGGGCAGCCGTCGAGGAGGAAATCCCCCAGGAGACGCACGCGATGGTGACGGCTGCGGCCACGATCGGCCCCAGAGGTCGTCTCCTCACTCGGGGCCCTTCCTGTCGGCGGTCATCGGCGGCTACTGTAAGCGGGCTTTGCCCGATATACAACCAATGGCTGTAGTGGCGGGAGGTCCGCATGCTCGACGCCGGTGCCGAGCTCGAGGCCGCGCTCCGGCCTCTGACCTGGCCCGATGCCGAGCTCGTGGCGGGCGGCGGCAACTATCTGCGCACCGGCGGAATCTGGGTCTACACAGCGTCCCGGAGGCCGGTTCCGGGCGCCCAGGACGTGACGTTCGGACGCCGCTACGCCGGCGCCGCGCGGGCCGCCCGCGACGACGGCGAGTACGTCCTGCTGGACCGGGACTGGCTGGACGGCCCCGAGGCGCGGCCGGAGCTGCGCTGGGTCATCCCGCTGGCGACGCTCGCGGTCGACGGCGAGCCGTCCGTGGCGGTCCCGGTGGACGAGATCCTCGCCCGTTCCGACGTCGTTGTGGGCCTGTCGGCGCCGGAGCTGGATCCGTCGGCGCTGCTGACGGCGTCGGCGATCGCGCGGCTGCTCGGGGTGACCCGCAGCACCGTCAACGCCTATCACGCGCGGCAGCAGATGCCGCCGCCGGTCACGACCCTGAGCCAGCGGCTGCCGCTGTGGACCCGTCCCGTCATCGACCAGTGGGCCGCCCGCCAGACCCGTCGCCGCCGCCCGCTCACCCCATGAGGCGGGCGTCGACGGCGTCCGGGGCGTAGACATGGCCCGCGACGAGGGCGGCCATGCCGACGGCGGCCGGGTGGCGTGCGGTGCTGGCGACGATCTCGAGGTCGCCGGTGAGCCGGTCCAGTGCGGCCGCCCGCACGGCCGTGTTCACCTCGCCGACGACGCCGGGCAACCGGCCCAGCGCCCCGCCGAGCACGATGGTCTGCGGGTTCACCAGCGCGACGAGTCCGGCCAGCGTGCGTCCGAGCAGCCGCGCGGCGTCCCTCAGCTCCGGCGACGCGGCCAGCCGGGCGGCCAGGTCGTCCGACGACGACGGGGTCACGCCGCGGCGGCGCAGCAGTGCGTAGCCGGACGCGAACGCCGCCAGGCACCCCGTCCGCCCGCACCGGCAGACCGGCGCGTCCACGTCATCGGAGACGCGGATGTGCCCGATGTCGCCGGCCGCGCCGTCGAACCCGCTCAGCAGCGCGCCGTCCAGCACCAGGCCGGCGCCGATCCCGTGTGCGTACTTCACCGCCAGCAGCGGTGTCGTGCCGGGCCGCTCGGCCGCCTCGCCGAGCGCATGTGCGCGGGCGTCGTTCTCCAGCAGCACCGGCACCGGCCAGCGCGAGGCGACGAACGCGGCGATCGGGAAGCCGTCCCAGCCGGGCATCACGGTCGCGGGCCGCAGCAGCCCGGTCGCCGGTGAGACGGGCCCGGGCAGCGCGACGCCGACGCCGGCCAGCGTCTCGCCGGCGCCGGCCGCCAGCAGCTCGGTGCCCGCGTCGCACACCGTCGCCAGCACGGACTCCGGTGGACCGGCCACGTCCAGCGGCAGCTCGCGCTCGCGCAGGCTGCGACCGGCGAGGTCGGTGACGGCGATCCGCCCGGTGTGGTGATCGAGGTCGAGGACCAGCACGACCCGGCCCTGGCCGGCGAAGCGGATCAGCGCCGCCGGGCGCCCGCCGGTCGGCCCGGCCGCGCCTGCCTCGTGGACCAGCCCGGCCCGGAACAGCGCGTCCAGCCGCTCGAACAGCGTCATCCGCGACAGCCCGGTCTCGGCCAGCAACTGCCGCCGGGTCCAGTCCTCGCGCGACCGGATCAGCTGCAGCAGCCAGCCGGGCGAGGTCCCGGTCACGGCATCCCCTTACGTCCAGTGATTTGACAAAACTAGGACGATATCGAAACCTGGTCGCTGGGGCGACATCCCGGCGACATCGGAGGAGGCGCGGTGCGGGTCCCGGTCAGCGGCGTGGGGCTCGGCGACCGCGCGGCCGAGGTGCTGCGTGGCAACGACCTCGGCTCGATGACGGCGGCGGCGCCGCGGCTCTACCCGCACATGTGGAGCTGGGACTCCGGGCTGATCGCCGTCGGGCTGGCCCGGCTGTCGGTGCCGCGCGCGATCACCGAGCTGCGCACGCTGCTGCGGGCCCAGTGGTCGACCGGGATGATCCCGCACATCGTGTTCTCCGCCGGCGACGGCTACTTCCCCGGCCCGGAGCGGTGGGGGACGGAGTCGGCGGCGGCCGCGCCGCGCACCGTCCGCACGTCGGGCATCTGCCAGCCGCCGGTGCACGCGCTGGCCGTGCGCCGCATCCTCGACGCCGGGCGGGCCGCCGGCGGCGAGATCCGCGACCAGGCCGAGGCGTTCGTCCGCGAGACGTTCGGCTCGTGGCTGGCCTGGCATCGGTGGCTCGCCGGCGCCCGCGACCCGGACCGCCGCGGCCTGGTGGAGATCTATCACGGCTGGGAGAGCGGCATGGACAACTCGCCGCGCTGGGACCGCCCCTACGCCGCCGTCGTGCCCGGCGACGACCTGCCCGGCTTCGTCCGCACCGACCTCCACCACGTCGGCGACGTGCACGAACGGCCCACCGACGACGAGTACGGCCGATACCTGTGGATCGTCGAGCAGCTGCGCCGGGTCCGCTACGACGACGCGGCCGCCCGCGACGTGGTCGGGTTCCGCGTCGCCGACGTGTTCATGTCCGCGATCCTCGCCGTCGCCAGCGACGAGCTGGCCGGTCTCGGCGACGAGCTGGGCCGCGTCGACGACGCCGCCGAGCTGCGCGAGCTGGCCGCCCGGTTCCGCGCCGGCGTGGCGTCGACGGTGTCGCCGACGACCGGGCTGGGCCGCGACCTGGACCGCCGGTCAGGCCGCTGGATCGAGACCGAGACGGTCGCCGGGTTCGCGCCGCTGTTCTGCGGCGTCGACGACGGGACGCAGCGGGCGCTGTTCTGGGGCGAGCGCTGGTGCGGCCACCCAGCGCTGGCGCACCCGCTGCCGCCGTCGGTCTCGCCGGCCGACCCCGGGATGCGGCCGCGCACCTACTGGCGCGGCCCGGTCTGGCCGATCGTGTCGTGGCTGTTCGGCTGGGCGCTGGAGCGTCAGGGCGACGACGACGGCGCCCGGCGGCTGCGCGAGGCGTCGCTGCGGCAGCTGGCCGACGGCGACTTCGGCGAGTACTACGAGCCGTTCACCGGCGAGCCGCTGGGCAGCCTGCAGCAGTCCTGGACGGCCGCCGTCACGCTGGACTGGCTCGCGCCCTGAATCGGGCGGATCGCGCTCGTCGCGATGGGGCGGTCTGCTCCGACCCGGCGCTCTCGAATATGTGCGAACGGGCGCTCCGCGTTCGGTATGACAACGCGGAATTCCCATGATCGAATGACTCGGCGGGCTTATACGGGATTGTTTTCTAGATCACCACGATCCTCTCGTCCGAGTACTCCATCGGGTGTTCGGACCATATTGCTCCAAGATCCGACATACGTCGCGATGCGTACCTAGTCTGCGAGAGAACCGCAGGTGAACGGGTGTTCGCCGGCGGCAGGCCAGACGCGAGGGAGCCTGATGAACGAGCCGTCGATGCATGTGCGGACCGAGCCTGTCCGGAATCGGTTCGTGGCCGTCCGTCCCGCCACGGCGCACCTTCCGGCGCCGTCGAGGCAGACGCCGGAGGCGTCGCTGCGATTCCCGTCCGCGACGGATTCCGCCGCCGTCGCCGCCGGGCCGGACCACCGCCGGCTGCCGGCCGGCGACCGCGCCGTGCTGCTCATCGGGACCGCCGTGCACGACCACGCCGGCTACCCGCTGCTGCCGACGGCGGCGGCGGGGCTGCGGCAGCTGCGCCAGGTGCTGGAGCGGGCCGACGTGGGCATGGCCGACACCTGCGAGGTGGTCGCCGACGGCAGCCGCGGCGAGATCATGCGGGCGGTCGAGACGTTCCTCGACGAGCGTGCGCTCGCCGACACCGTCCTCGTCTACCTGACCGGCTACGCGCAGGTGTCCGGCGCCGACGGCCGGCTCTACCTGGCCGCCGCCGACACCGACCCCGCGGACCTCGAGCGCACCGCGGTCCCGGCCGACTTCCTCCGCGACCAGCTGCAGGAGTGCCGCGCGGCCAGCAAGGTCGTGCTGCTCGACACCTGCCTGCCGGGCCCTGACACCGACGGGTTCGCCGTCCAGCGCCGGCAGGTCATGCTGGAGCCGGCCGGCGTCTATGTCATCTCCGCGTCGCCGGCGCCGCAGCCGGCCGCCGCGATGGCCGAGCCGGTGCCGCAGCTGGGCACGTCCCGGTTCACCGGCGAGATCGTCGAGGGGCTGCGCACCGGCCGGGTCAAGGACGGGCTCGGCCCGTGGGTCACCGCCGCCGACCTCGCGGCGTACCTGACCACCAAACTCACCGCGCAGGGCGTCCCGGCCGAGCAGCTGCCGGCGACGTCGACGCTGGCCGTCACCGGCAACCACGTCATCGCGCGCTCGGCGGTGCGGGCGCTGAGCCTGCTCGACGGCGACCGCGGCAGGGCCAAGGCCACCGCCGCGGCCGGGTCCGGCGGGGTCGCCACCGCGACGCCGGCCACCGGCGGCGCGGCCGGCGGCGCCGGTGCGCAGGACGGCGACCCCGGCGACCAGGTCGCCGACCCGGGCTGGCGCGAGGTGATCGCCTACTATCGCGCCTGCCTGGCCGAGGCGCCGTCGCCCGAGGCGCTGCCCGTGCGCGGCGCGGAGTCGGCCGACTGGTTCCCGATGACCGGCCCCGAGGTGCTGCTCAGCGGCACCGAGGCGACCACGCTCGCGCCCGCCGGCGTCGACACCTTCGACTGGAAGGAACGCGACCTCTGGTACGGGTACCCGGCCGTGACGCTGGCCGGCGCCGGCCGCCGGCACTCCGGCGACGCGCTGGCCCCGTCCACCGTCGCGCCGCTGCTGGTGCGCCGGGTCGAGGTCACCGTCGACGCCCGTGGCGCCGCCGTGCTACGGCCGACCGGGCCGGTGCTGCCGCACGCCGGGATCCTGCAGGCCTGCCTCGACGACCAGGAGGCGGCCAGCCTGCTGGCGACCTGGCGGCAGAGCTGGAAGCCCGGCGACCGCGCCGGGCTGCTGGTGGCGGTCCGGCAACTGCTCAAGCGGCTCGGGCTGGACGAGCTGAGCCTGCTCGACCCGGCCGCGCTGGGCCCCGTCGACCAGAAGACCGCCAACCGCACCGGCGTGCACAACACCGGCTGCGTGCTCTACGTCGAGTCCGATCGCGCCGCCGGCCAGGCCGTCGCCGCCGAGCTGGCCGAGCTGGCCGACCGGCTGGCCGACGTCCCCGGCACCGCGCTGGAGTTCCTCGGCAAGCCGGTCGGGCTGCGCACCACGACCCGCTCGTCCGTCGCGCTGGTGCTGCCGGCCGAGCTGAACGAGAGCCAGGAGGCGGTGCTGACGGCGGCCATGTCGCGGCCGCTCACGGTCGTCACGGCGCCCCCGCGGACCGGCAAGGACGACCTGATCGTCGACGTCGTCGCCACCGCCGTCGCCACCGGGCAGAAGGTGCTCGTCGCCTCGCCCGACGACGCCGCCCTGCAGGCGCTGGCCGACCGCTGCGGCGGGCTGGTCACCGGGCTGCTGATCAAGACCGGCGACGCGCAGGCCCGGGCGGAGGAGAAGCAGGTCGTCCGCGAGCTGCTGCGCACGACCAAGGACGAGTCGCGCGGCCGCACCCGCGGCTCCGTCGCCGCCGAGCTGGCCGCGGCGCAGGCGCAGGTCCGGGCCTGGCGGGAGCGGCTGGCCGAGCGCAACGACGTCGAGGCGCTGCTGCGCAAGACGACGGCGGCCCGGGCCGCGGCGGCCGAGCGGCTGGGTGTCCCGGCGGACGTGCTGGGCGCGGCGTGGCGTGACGACGACGCCGGGCTGTCGGACTGGATCGACCGCGCGCGGACGCTCACCGAGACGCACCTCATGGGCGGGCTCCGTCGCCGCAACCTCGTCGTCGCGTACCTGCGCGCCATCGCCGACGCCGGTGTTGACGCGGGCCCCGCCCGCGAGACGCTGCTCGACCCGGTCGCGTACGACTCGCTGCTGCTGTTCGCGCGGGCCGAGGAGCGGCTGCGCGTGGACCAGCGCGAGGTGCTCGCCGTCAGCGACGACGCGCTGGACCTGGAGGGCCGCGAGCTGACCGCCCGGGTCACCGAGCTCTCCGCCGAGCTGCTCGCCGTCGTCGTCGCGGAGCAGGCCGGCACCGCCCGCGCCCAGTTGGAGGCCCGCCGGATCGCGCTGGAGCCGGGCGGCAAGCACCGCCGGACCAGCCACCGCGAGTTGCTCAGTCACCTCGGCGGCTGGGCGGTCACGCCGGACGCGGCCGGCCAGCTGGCCCTGGAGGCCGGCATGTTCGACCTGGTCGTCATCGACGACGCGCACCACTGCCCGGTCGCCGCCGCGCTGCCGCTGCTGTTCCGGGCCCGCCGGGCGCTGATCGTCGGCGACCCGCGGCAGCGGCTGCGCACGCCCGGCCTCAGCGACCACCGGCTGCGCCGGGCCCGCCGCGGCGCCGGCCTGTCCGCCGGGTTCCTGGCCGAGCGGCGGCTGTCGTTCCGCGGCGACTCCGTCTTCGACGCCGCGCTGCCCAACGTCGAGGAGCCGCTGCTGCTGGACGAGCACGACGGCTCGCACCCCGGCATCGCCCGGATCGTCGACGAGCACTTCTACGACGGCCGGCTGACCGTCGTCACCGACGTCGGCGCGCTGCCCCGCGCGCACGACACCGAGACCGGCGACGCGACGCTGCTGCTGTGGGAGGACGTCACCGGCACGCCGGAGCGCGGCGCCAACGGCGGGTCCTGGCGCAACCAGGCCGAGATCGACCGCGTCGTGTGGGCGGTCAAGGAACTGCGCGATCAGCTGCCCGACGGCGCCACCATCGCCGTCGTCACGCCGTTCCGGGCCCAGGCCGAGGAGCTGCGGTCGCTGTTCCGGTTCGAGCCGGTGCCGGTGGCCTGCGTGGCCGACGGCGACCCGGTCGACTGCGACGCCGTCGTGTTCTCGCTGGTCGCGGGCGACGACATGCCGGCGCAGACGGTGCGCTGGGCGCTGGGTCAGGCGGCGCTGTGGGGTGCGGCGCTGGGCCGCACTCGCGCGCACGTCGTCACCGTCGGGCAGCACGCCTTCTGGTCGCGGCAGGCCGGGCTGCCCGCGCTGCTGGCCCGGATGTCGTCGGTCCGCTCCTTCCACGTCCGGCCCAACCCGCCGGCGCCGCTGGAGTCCGCCGTCTTCACCGACGCGCTGGTCGAGGCGTTGTGCGCGCGGTTGGCCGCGGCCGGCATCGACGACGTCGAGCCCAACGCCGTCGTCGACGGGTACCGGGTCGACGTGCTGGTGCGGACGCCGTCGGGCAGCACCGCCGTGCTGCTGGACCGCGGCTGGCCGGGCGAGGACGCCGCCCGGCACCTGCGGCTGCTGCTGCGCCGGCGCCGGCTGCTCACCGGCCTGGTGCCGGAGTCCGGGCTGCCTCCGGTGACCCGGGTGCTGCGGGTGCCGACCTGGCAGGTGCGTTCCGGCGCGCCGATCGACGGGCTGCTCGACTGACCGTTTGCGGCAGGTTTGTCTCCCAGTCACCCGGGGCGGGAAGGCTCGGCGTCACGTGCACCGTGACGTCGAAGGGATCCCGCCATGCGCCCGTTCCGCACCGCCGTCTCCGCAGCCCTGGCCGCCTTGGCACTGACGGCCGGGACCGCTCTGCCCGCCGCGCCGGCCGACCCGTCGCCCCGCGACCGGCCGCTCACCGTCATGAGCTTCAACATCCACCACGGCGTCGGCACCGACAACGTGCTGAACCTGCAGCGCGTCGCCGACGTCATCAGGACCGAAGGGGTCGACGTCGTCGGGCTGCAGGAGGTGGACCGGCACTGGGGCGAGCGCAGCGACTTCGTCGACCAGGCCGCCTGGCTTGCCGACGAGCTCGACATGCATGTCGTCTACGGCGCCAACCTCGATCTCGACCCGGCCGTGCCGGGGGAGCCGCGCCGTCAGTACGGGACGGCGATCCTCAGCGAGCGGCCGATCCGCGAGTGGGACAACACGTTCCTGCCCCAGTACGAGGGGCACGAGCAGCGCGGCCTGCTGCGCGCCCGGATCAACGTCCGCGGCGTCTGGGTCACCGTCTATAACACCCACCTGCAGCACAACGACGCCAACGAGCGGGTCGAGCAGGCCGAGGCGATCGACGAGCTGATCGGCGAGCCCTCGGATTCGGTCGTGCTCCTCGGCGACCTCAACGCACGGCCGGACACCCCGGAGATCCAGACGCTTGTCGACGAGCTGGTCGACACCTGGGAGGAGGCCGGCATGGGCGACGGCTACACCTACCCGTCCGAGGACCCGAACGCCCGCATCGACTACGTCCTCACGTCCGGCGACGTGATCACGCGCACCGCTGCGGTCGTCACCAGCGACGCGTCGGACCACCTGCCGGTCAAGGCGGACGTCCTGCTGCCCGGTTCCCGCGTCGGCCTGGGGAATTGAGGTTCCGGGCTAGTCGGTGAGCCGCCGATCCGCCGGTTCGGGCAACCGGGCCGGCGGATCCGGGCAACTGCGGAAAGGTTCCGATCTGCGTATCGTGACGGTATGACTCGAAGGTCAGATCATGATCGAGCGAAGGAGGTACCGATGACGACCGTCACCGTGCCCAACCAGCTCCTGACCATCGAGGACTGGGATGCACTCGAGGAGACCGACGCGAGCCGGTACTGGGAGCTCGTCGACGGGACGATCGTCATGAACCCGTTCCCATCGGTCGGGCATCAGCTGGTCGGGCAGCGACTGGTCACCCGACTGGGTACGCAGCTCCCCGACGGCCTGGTCGCGCTGCAGCATCTCGGCGTGACCATCGAGGCGCAGTTCCCGCCGACGGAGCGTGGCCCGGACGTCGTCGTGTTCTCGCGGGCGCAGGTGCGGTTGGATGCGCCGCGGCTCGATCCCGCTCACGTGCGGCTGGTCGTCGAGATCGTCTCGCCCGGCTCGCGGCGCACCGACCGGATCGCGAAGGTCGCCGACTACCAGTACGCCGGCATTCCGGCGTACTGGATCATCGATCCGGCGGCCGGCGATGACGGCCGGTTCGTGGCGTACGAACTGGTCGGCGTCGCCTACAAGGAGGTCGCACGTGGCTCGGGAGTCATCACGCTCGAGCGGCCGTTCCCGGTGACCATCGACGTCGACGAGCTGCTGACGTTCGACTGATGACACGATGCGCGCCTGGCGGGTGACGTCGCCCGGCCCGATGGCGACCCGGCCGCTGACACTCGTCGACGAGGCGACGCCGGAGCCCGGGCCCGGCGAGCTGCTGGTCCGGGTGCTGGCCTGCGGCGTCTGCCGGACCGACCTGCACGTCGCCGAGGGCGACCTGCCGGTGCACCGCGCGCACGTCGTGCCCGGCCACGAGGTGGTCGGCGAGGTGGCGACGGCGGCCGGCGGGTTCGCGGTGGGCGACCGGGTCGGCATCGCCTGGCTGCGCGGCACCGACGGAATCTGCGCCTACTGCCGTCGCGGCGCGGAGAACCTCTGCCCGGCGTCGGTGTACACCGGCTGGGACGCCGACGGCGGGTACGCCGAGTACGCGACCGTCCCGGCCGACTACGCCCTGGCGCTGCCGTCGGGCTACGACGACCTCGAGCTGGCGCCGCTGCTGTGCGCCGGGATCATCGGCTACCGTGCGCTGCTGCGGGCCGAGCTGCCCGCCGGCGGCCGGCTCGGCGTCTACGGGTTCGGCGCCAGCGCGCACCTCGCCGCGCAGGTCGCGCTGGCCCAGGGCGCCACCGTCCACGTCCTCACCCGCAGTCCGGCCGCACAGGCGCTGGCGCTGGAGCTCGGCGCCGCCTCGGCCGGCGACGCGGCCGACCCTCCGCCGGAGCCGCTGGACGCGGCGATCCTGTTCGCGCCGGTCGGCGACCTCGTCCTGCCCGCGCTGGCCGCGCTGGACCGCGGCGGCACGCTCGCCGTCGCCGGCATCCACCTCACCGACATCCCGCCGCTGAGCTACGATCGGCACCTGTTCCAGGAGCGGCAGTTGCGCAGCGTCACCGCCAACACCCGCGACGACGCGCGGGCGTTCCTGCGCTTCGCCGGAGCGCATCGGCTGCGCGTGTCGACGACGCCGTATCCGCTCGGCCGGGCCGACCGGGCACTCGCCGACCTCGCCGCCGACGCCGTCACCGGCGCCGCGGTGCTGGTGCCGGACTTGGGCTGAGCGCGCCCCCGTCAGCCGTCGAGGGCCGTCAGCATCCGTTTCAGCGCGACCTGCCGGTACGAGCCGTCCAGCAACTCGCCGATCTCGGCCCAGTCGACCTCGGCGGCGGTGAGGTCCAGCGCCAGCCAGCCGCTGGGACCGTGGTAGGCGGGCACGTAGACGCGCGGGTCGGCCAGCAGCGCCGGCCGGTCCGCCGGGTCCGGCTTGAAGACGAGGGCGTACGGGTGGGCGTCGTTGCCCTCGAAGACGGCGAACATCTTCTTGCCCGCACGGAACGTCGGCCGGCCCCACGCCTCGACCTCGACCGCCTCGGGAAAGCGCAGGCAAGCGGCCCGAAGCTCGGCCAGGTACGGGTCGTCGTCGCTGTACATCCGCGGATGCGCCACGCGCCCAGGCTAGCCGCCGCAGGCGACTGCCCCCCGTGTCCGAATCCTTCAAGACCGGCCGTGGCCACGCTCCTAACGTGGACGGCATGACACAGCCACGGTTCAACGCCATTGGATTCGCAGTCGCCGACATGGCCCGCTCGCTGGAGTTCTACCGCGCGCTCGGCCTCGACGTCCCGGACGCGGCCGACGCTCCGCACGCCGAGGTCGAGCTCGCGCCGGGCGTCCGGCTGCTGCTCGACACGCACGCGACGATCGCCTCGTTCGACCCGGGGTTCACCCCACAGTCCGGTGGGCACGGCAGTCTCGCGTTCGACTGCGGCACGCCGGCCGGGGTGGACGAGACCTACGAGCGCATGGTCGCGGCCGGCGCCAAGAGCCACCTGGCGCCGTGGGACGCGTTCTGGGGCCAGCGCTACGCCGTCGTGCTCGACCCGGACGGCAACGGCGTCGACTTCTACGCCGCGCTGCCGGACGCTACGCCACCAGGGTCGTGAGGGTGACGCCGGTCAGCGAGCGCACCTCGCGGGAGAGATGCGCCTGGTCGGCGTAGCCGGCCGCATACGCCGCGTCGGCCGCGGGGGTGCCGGTCCGGCCCAGCTCCAGCGCGTGGTTCAGCCGGAGGATCCGGGCCAGCGTCTTCGGCCCGTACCCGAACGCGTCGAGGCTGCGCCGGTGCAGCTGGCGCGCGCTCAGCCCGACCTCCCGCGCGACGGCGCCGACCTCGGCGCCCTGGCCGAGGCGCTCCGCGACCCGCGCGGCGATCGGGTCGGCCGGCGGGCCGTCCGCCAGCCGGTGCTGGGCGACCTCCTCCAGCACCGTTCCGGGATCGGCGGCCTGGGCCAGCCGCTCCGCCAGGCGCCGCACGTCGGCGCCGCGCCACACCGCGTCGAGCGGAACCCGCTGGTCACGCAGCTCGTGCGCCGGCACGCCGAGCACCCGTGGTCCCACCCCGGAGCCCAGGCGCAGCCCGACGAACGGCAGACCCGGCCGCCACGACGCGACCTTCGCGGCCGTGTCGGGCCCGGCGACCACCAGCCGGCCGCCGGACCAGAGCAGGTCCATGCAGCCGTCCGGCAGCACCCGATGCTCCTCGGCCCGCGCCACCGTCGACGACCAGACCACCGCGTGCGCGATGCCGGACGGTCGTTCCCGGTACATACCTCCACTCTGCCATCCGCCACCGACAGACAAAGTTTCTCCATGATCAACGTCTCGAGAGGCGGGGCGGGGC
>NZ_POTW01000085.1 GCF_003236295.1 Jiangella anatolica | reverse complement strand
CGCTGGTGCTGGGGGTGGGGCTGGCGTCGTCGGCGGAGATCGCGGAGGTCGTGCGGTCGGCCGCGGCGGACGGTGCGGTCGGGCTGGTGCTGCGGATCCCCGTCGACATCGACGACGACGTGCGGCGGGCGGTCGCCGACGAGGGGCTGGTGCTGTTCGGGCTGACCCGCGGCGCCTCCTGGGCGCAGGTCGCGACGCTGCTGCGCAGCCTGCTGGCGCTGGACGACCTGGGCGGCGTCGACGACCAGACACTGGCCGGCGCCGGGGCCGGCGACCTGTTCGCGCTGGCCGGCGCCGTGTCCGCGCTGCTGGACGCACCGCTGACGATCGAGGACCTGAACTCCCGGGTCATCGCTTTCTCCGCCGACCAGGACCGCGCCGACGAGGGCCGCAAGGAGACCGTGCTCGGCCGCCAGGTGCCCCAGCGCTACCTGCGTGAGCTGGAGCGGCAGGGCGCCTTCCGCGCGCTGTACTCGTCCGACCGGCCGGTGTACCTGCCGGAGATCGAGGGCACCGGGCTGCCGCGGGTGGCCATCCGGGTCCGGGCCGGCGACGAGATCCTCGGCTCGATGTGGGCGGCGGTGACCGAGCCGCTGAGCGCCGAGCGCGAGCAGGCCTTCATCGACGCCGCCAAGCTGGTCGCCCTGCACCTGCTGCGCCACCGCGCCGGCGCCGACGTCGAGCGGCGGCTGCGGGCCGAGCTCGTCGCGACGGTGCTCGAGGGCGGCCCGGCCGCCGGCGACGCGGCCAGCCGGCTGGGCCTGGCCGGCGGGCCGGCCTGCGTCCTGGCGCTGGCCGTCCCCGGCGAGACCGAGTCGTCCGCCGTCGAGGCCGACCTGCAACGGGTCGCCGGCGCGTTCGCGCTGCACCTGGCCGCCGTCCACCCGCGGTCCGCGGTCGCGCTGGCCGGCGGCGTCGTCTACGGCGTCATCCCGCTCACCGGCGACGGCCCGGACGCTGACCTGCGGGCGGTCGCCGTCGCCGAGGAGTTCCTCAGCCGCATCGGCACGCGCAGCCACGTCGTCGTCGGCATCGGCGGCGTTGCCGCCGGCCCGGCGGACCTGCCGCGGTCGCGGGCCGACGCCGACCGCGCGGTCCGGGTGCTGCGGGAACGGCCCGGCGGGTCGCGCGTGGCCCGGCTCACCGACGTGCAGATCTCGGCGTTCCTGCTGGAGCTGGGCAGCGCGATGGCGGCCGAGCGGCGCGTGCCGTCCGGCCCGGTCGCCCGGCTGGCTGCCTACGACCGCCGGCACCGCTCCCAGATGGTGGCGACGCTGACCGCCTGGCTGGACGCGTTCGGCGACGTGACGGCGGCCGCGGCGGCCACGCACGTGCACGCGAACACGTTCCGGTACCGGCTGCGCCGCGTCGGTGAGATCGGCGGACTGGACCTCGCCGACCCGGACGCCCGGTTCGCCGCGATGCTGGAGCTGCGGCTGCGGGCCATGGTTGATCACTCCACGCCGGACTCGTAAGGTCACCTTCCGTGAACCGGCCCCACGACCTCAGCCCGGCCGAGACGGGGTTCGTGCCGCAGCGGCCGGTGCCCTGGCTCAACCCCGGCCTGCTCGCCGGCACGGCCGTCCGCGTCCTGCTCGCCTACCTGTTCGGCGGCTACCTCGACAAGCGCGAGTTGCAGGCCGCGCTCCCGGACCGCGCGTTCGACCACTCCGCCGCCGACGAGCTGTGGTTCGACTACACCGCCGACGTCGGCGACGGGTTCGACGCGACGTACTCGGTCGCGTCGCTGCTGGCCCGGCCGTCGCTCGTGGCCGGCGGGCACACGCTGCCGCGCGGCGACCTGCTGCTGCTCGGCGGCGACCAGGTGTACCCGACGGCGTCCAACCCGGCCTACGAGCACCGCTGGAAGGGTCCGTACCGCGCCGCGCTGCCCGACCTCGCCGTGGACACCCCGTCGCTGTACGCGCTGCCCGGCAACCACGACTGGTACGACGGGCTGACGGCGTTCCTGCGGCTGTTCGCTCAGGGCGACACCATCGGCGGCTGGCGGACCCGGCAGGCACGCAGCTACTTCGCGCTGGAGCTGCCGCACGACTGGTGGCTGTTCGCCGTCGACATCCAGCTGTCGTCGTACATCGACGAGCCGCAGCTGGACTACTTCCGCCGCGTCGCCGAGCATCTCGGGCCGGAGCAGCGGATCATCCTGATGCCGGCCCAGCCGTCGTGGGTGAAGACGCACGAGCGGCCCGACGCCTACGACAGCGTCGACTACTTCATCCGCACGATCATCGAGCCCACCGGCGCACAGGTGCCGCTGCTGCTCGCCGGCGACATGCACCACTACGCCCGCTACACCGGCCCGGACCGGCAGCTGATCACCTGCGGCGGCGGTGGCGCCTACCTCGTCGGCACCGACCACCTGCCCGACGTCGTCGCCGTCCCGCCGGAGGAGACCATCACCCGGCGGGCCAGCCAGCCCCAGCGCTACCAGCTCGCCGCCGCCTACCCGTCGCAGCCGGCGTCGCGGCGGCTCGGCTGGCAGGTGTTCGGCCGGCTGCCGCGGCGCAACCCCGGCTTCGTCGGGCTCCTGGCGGTGATGCAGACACTGCTGATGCTGGCCTTCGTCACGTCGCCGGAGCACCTGGTCACCCCGGCGACGGTGACCGGCGTGGCTGCCGTCCTCGTCGGGACCGCGGTGTTCACGCTGGTCCTTGGGGTGCGCACCCGAAAACACATGGTCGCCGCGGTGGCCCACGCGGTGCCGCACGTCGCGCTGGGCATCGGCGGCGCGGCGGCGTGGTCGGCGCTGCCGCTGGACGACGTCGCCAACCCGTGGGCGACGCTGCTCGCCTTCGTCGTCTACGGACCGGTGATCGGGCTGGCCGACACCTGGGTCGTCAGCGCGTACCTGCTGGTCGCGCGGTACTTCGACGTCAACGTCAACGAGCTGTACGCCGGCATGGGCATCGAGGACCACAAGAGCTTCCTGCGCTTCCACCTCGGCGCCGACGGGTCGCTGACGGTGTACCCGGTGGCCGTCGAGCGGGTCGCGCACCGCTGGCGGGCCGATCCCGACGGCGCGCCCGGCACGCCGTGGATCGTCCCCGAGGAGCCGCTGGAGGCCACGCTGGCCGAGCCGCCGGTCGTCGTCGCCGGGCCGCGGACGGCCGCCGGTTAGGCTGGAACCCGGCCGAACCGGGGGAGACGACATGAGGTTCCTGCACGACCGGGTCCCCGACCAGGACCTCACCTACAGCGACGTGTTCCTGGTGCCCAACCGATCCCAGGTGGGCTCGCGGCTCGACGTCGACCTCACCACCGCCGACGGCACCGGCGGCACGATCCCGCTGGTCGCGGCGAACATGACGGCGGTGTCCGGGCGCCGGATGGCCGAGACGCTGGCCCGCTGCGGCGGCCTGGCGGTCATCCCGCAGGACATCCCCGCCGGCGTGGTCGCCGACGTCATCGCGTGGGTGAAGCAGCGGCACGCGGTCTACGACACCCCGCTCACCATGCCGGCCGACGGCACCGTCGGCGAGGCGTACAACCTGCTGCCCAAGCGCGGCCACGGCGCCGTCATCGTCGTCGACGACGGCCGCGCGATCGGCGTGGTCACCGAGGCCGACTGCCAGGACGTCGACCGGTTCACCCAGTTGCACTCGGTGATGTCGCGCGAGCTGCTGACGCTGCCCGACGGCATCGCGCCGGAGGCCGCGTTCAACCAGCTGCACGACGGACGGCACCGGCTCGCCCCGGTGGTGGGGCCGGACGGGCGCATCGTCGGCATCCTGACCCGGGAGCGGGCGCTCCGGGCCACCCTGTACGCGCCGGCGCTGGACAGCGAGCGGCGGCTGCGCATCGGCGCGGCGGTCGGCATCAACGGCGACGTCGAGGGCAAGGCCAAGGCGCTGCTGGCGGCCGGGACCGACGTGCTGGTCGTCGACACCGCGCACGGCCACCAGGAACGCATGCTCGACGTGCTGCGACGGGTGCGGTCGCTGGACCCGCAGGTGCCCGTCGTGGCCGGCAACGTCGTCACCGCGGAAGGCGTCAGCGACCTGGTCGCGGCCGGCGCCGACATCGTCAAGGTCGGCGTCGGGCCGGGCGCCATGTGCACGACGCGGATGATGACCGGCGTCGGCCGGCCGCAGTTCTCCTCCGTCCTGGAGTGCGCCCGCCGGGCCCGCGAGCTGGGCGTGCACGTGTGGGCCGACGGCGGCGTGCGGCATCCGCGCGACGTCGCGCTCGCGCTGGCCGCGGGCGCGGACAACGTGATGATCGGGTCCTGGTTCGCCGGCACCTACGAGTCGCCCGGCGACGTGCTGCGCGACGGCGAGGGCCGGCTGTACAAGGAGAGCTTCGGCATGGCGTCGGCGCGCGCGGTCCGGCTGCGCACCGCCGAGGACTCGGCGTTCGAGCGGGCCCGCAAGGGCATCTTCGAGGAAGGCGTCTCGCATGCGCGGATGTACCTGTCGCCGTCGCGGCCCAGCGTCGAGGACCTCGTCGACACCATCGTCGCGGGTGTGCGCAGCGCGTTCACCTACGTCGGCGCGGCCACGATCGAGGAGTTCCGCGAGCGCGCCGTCGTCGGTGTGCAGAGCGCCTCGGGGTACACCGAGGGCATGCCCGTGGACGTGAGCTGGTGACCGGAGCCCGCGCCGTTCGGTATGCGCGGTACGGCGACCCGGGCGTGCTCTCCGTCGACTCCGTCGAGCTGCCCGAGCCCGGTCCCGGCGAGGTCCGGGTCGCGGTCCGGGCGGCCGGCGTCAACCCGTACGACAGCAAGGCGCGGCGCGGCCTGTACGCGAGCGACGGCGCGCCGGCGGCGCCGGTCCGGGTCGGCCTGGAGTACTCCGGCGTCGTCGACGCGCTGGGCCCGGACGTCACCGCGTGGGCGGTCGGCGACCCCGTGTTCGGGCTGGCCGCCGGCTCGGCCGCGACGCACGTCGTCGTGCCGGCCGACGGGCTGGTGAGCAAGCCGGACTGGCTGTCGTTCCCGCAGGCCGCCGCGCTGCCCGTGGCCTGCGAGACCGCATACCGGGCGGTCCGGCTGCTCGACGTCGCCGCCGGCGACACGGTGCTCGTGCACGCCGCCGCGGGTGGCGTCGGGCTGGTGGCCTCGCAGCTGGCGCTGGCCCGCGGCGCCCGGGTGATCGGGACGGCGGGCGCGGCCAACCAGGAGTTCCTGGCCTCGCTCGGCATCGAGCCGGTCCTCTACGGCGACGGGCTGGCCGCGCGGGTGCGGGCGATCGTCCCGGACGGCGTCGACGCCGTGCTGGACGCGTCCGGGCGGGGCGTGCTGCCGGTGTCGGTCGAGCTGGCCGGCGGGCCGGAGCGGGTGGTCACGATCGCCGACGGGTCCGCCTCGCAGTACGGCGTGCGCGCGACGTGGAGCGCGGACCTGCCGCTGCCGCGGGTGTTCGAGACGGTGCTGCCGCTGATCCACCAGGGCGCCGTCCAGCTCCCCGTCGCCGCGACGTTCCCGCTGGAGCAGGTCGCCGAGGCGCACGCCGTCAGCGAGACCGGTCACCTGCGCGGCAAGCTCGTCCTCACCGTCTGAGCTCGGCCAGTAGCTCGGCGGCCGGGACGGAACCGGGTGGCAGCCGGTCGCGGGCGGCGGCGACGGCGCGCTGCCGGACCAGCTCGTTCGCCGGGGCCGGGAGCCCGTGCAACCGCGCCAGCAGCACGATCTCGCCGTTGAGCTGGTCGGCCTCGATCGAGCCGGTGCCGCGCAGCAGGCTCTGCATCGACGAGCCGCCGCCAGGCCCGCGGCCGGGGAACGGCGGCATCTGAAGGATGTCCGCGCGCCGGGCCTCGTCGGTCTCGGCGTCGACGACGTCGATGCCGGCCGCCGCG
Source organism: Jiangella anatolica (assembly GCF_003236295.1). Classification (GTDB taxonomy): domain Bacteria; phylum Actinomycetota; class Actinomycetes; order Jiangellales; family Jiangellaceae; genus Jiangella; species Jiangella anatolica. Next base: position 25,167 of record NZ_POTW01000085.1, on the reverse strand, counting down.
AGCACCGTCTCGCCCTCGTCCCGGACCAGCTCCGCCAGCCGCACCGCGTCGTCACCGTCGAGGCCGGACAGGGCGGAGACGGCGTTGGCGAGGTTCATCACCAGCTTGCGGTACTTCCACGCCATGATGTCCGGACGCGGCTCGGCGACGAAGCCGGCCTTCTCGAACGCGGCCGCCAGCGACCGGGCCGTCTCGTCGACGCCGGAGGGGTAGCGGCCGAGGTCGAGGATGCCCGGCACCGGCGCCGACCGCGCCTGGACCACGCCCGGCTCCAGGTGCGTGGCCGGGAACATCACGCACACCCCATAGACGTTCGCGAACAGCCGCAGCGCCAGCCGCTCGTTGGCCACGCCGTTCTGCAGGCACACGACCGGCGTCGACGGCTCGGCGACGGCGCGCAGCGCGTCCAGTGCGGCCGGGGTGTCCTGGCCCTTCATCGTGAGGACGACGACGTCGCCGGGCTCGACGCCGGCCTCGGCGGGCGACCCGTACGCCGGCACCGGCACCGTCGTCGCGCCCTCCGGCGACTCCAGCCGCAGTCCACCGGCGCGGATCGCGTCCAGGTGCGCGCCGCGGGCGATCAGCCGGACGTCGAAACCGGCGAGGTGCAGGCGGGCGCCGAGGATGCCGCCGATCGCGCCGGCGCCGTAGATCACGAAGGCCATGGTCGGTACGGTATCGAGCCGCCGTCCGCAGTAGAATTCCGCGGCGTGACCGAGTCCACTCTCCCCGAGCCCGCCCTGCCGTCCGTCTACGACCCGGCGGCGGTAGAGGCGCCGCTCTACGAGGGCTGGGTCGAGCGCGGCTATTTCGAGGCCGACGAGAAGAGCGACAAGCCGCCGTACTGCATCGTCATCCCGCCACCGAACGTCACCGGGTCGCTGCACCTGGGGCACGCGTTCGAGCACACGCTGATCGACGCGCTGGTGCGGCGGCGGCGCATGCAGGGCTACGAGGCGCTGTGGATGCCCGGCATGGACCACGCCGGCATCGCCACCCAGAACGTCGTCGAGCGTGAGCTGGCCAAGGACGGCGTCTCCCGCCACGACCTCGGCCGCGAGGCGTTCGTCGAGAAGGTCTGGGAGTGGAAGGCCGAGTCCGGCGGCCGCATCCTCGCGCAGATGCGCCGGCTCGGCGACGGCGTCGCCTGGAGCCGCGAGCGGTTCACCATGGACGACGGCCTGTCCCGCGCCGTGCAGACGATCTTCAAGCGGCTCTACGACGACGAGCTGATCTACCGGGCCGAGCGGATCATCAACTGGTGCGTCCGCTGCCACACCGCGCTCTCCGACATCGAGGTCGAGCACAGCGACGACGACGGCGAGCTGGTCTCGATCCGCTACAGCGACGACGTCGTCGTCGCGACCACCCGTGCGGAGACGATGCTCGGCGACACCGCCGTGGCCGTGCACCCCGACGACGAGCGGTACAAGCACCTCATCGGCACCGAGGTCGAGCTGCCGCTGACCGGCCGGCGCATCCCGATCGTCGGCGACCCGCACGTCGACCCGGCATTCGGCACCGGCATGGTGAAGGTGACGCCGGCGCACGACCCGAACGACTTCGAGATCGGCCGCCGGCACGACCTCCCGATGCTCACGATCATGGACGAGCGGGGCGTCATCACCGCGCACGGCCCGTTCCAGGGGCTGGACCGGTTCGAGGCCCGGCCGGCCGTCGTCGCCGCGCTGCGCGCAGAGGGCCGCATCGTCTCGGAGAAGCGGCCGTACGTGCACGCCGTCGGGCACTGCTCGCGGTGCAAGACCGTTGTCGAGCCGCGGCTGTCGCTGCAGTGGTGGGTTCGCGTGGGCCCGCTCGCGAAGGCCTCCGGCGACGCCGTCCGCGACGGACGCGTGGCCATCCACCCGAAGTCGATGGAGTCGCGCTGGTTCGGCTGGGTCGACGACATGCACGACTGGTGCATCTCCCGCCAGCTCTGGTGGGGGCACCGCATCCCGGTCTGGTACGGACCTGCCGGCGAGGTCGTCTGCGTCGGCCCCGACGACGACGTCCCCACCGGCGAGGGCTGGGTGCAGGACGAGGACGTGCTCGACACGTGGTTCTCGTCGGCGCTGTGGCCGTTCTCGACGCTCGGCTGGCCGGACGAGACCCCGGCGCTGGAGAAGTTCTACCCGAACCAGGTGCTGGTCACCGGCTACGACATCCTGTTCTTCTGGGTCGCCCGGATGATGATGTTCGGGCTGTACGCGCATGCCGGCGCCGGGCCCGAGAAGGCGATTCCCTTCCACACGATCGCGCTGCACGGCATGGTCCGCGACGAGCGCGGCAAGAAGATGTCCAAGTCGTTCGGCAACGCCGTCGACCCGCTGGACTGGATGGACGCCTACGGGTCCGACGCCCTGCGGTTCACGCTGGCGCGTGGCGCCAACCCCGGCGCCGACGTGCCGATCGGCGAGGACTGGGTGCAGGCCTCGCGCAACTTCTGCAACAAGCTGTGGAACGCGACCCGGTTCGCGCTGATCAGCGGCGCGCGCGTCGGTGAGCTGCCGCCGTCGGAGGAGCTGACGGCCGCCGACCGGTGGATCCTGTCGCGGCTCAACACCGTCCTCGCCGAGGTCGACGCGCAGTTCGAGGACTACCAGTTCGCCAAGCTCAGCGACACGCTCTACCACTTCGCCTGGGACGAGTTCTGCGACTGGTACGTCGAGCTGGCGAAGACGCAGCTGGGCGGCGACGCGGCCGAGAACACCCGGCTGGTGCTCGGGCACGTCCTCGACCGGCTGCTGCGCGTGCTGCACCCGGTGACGCCGTTCGTCACCGAGGCGCTGTGGACGACGTTGACCGGCCAGGAGTCGCTGGTGGTGGCGTCCTGGCCGGCGGCGGACGCGGCACGGCACGACCCCGCGGCCGAGGCCACCGTCGGCGAGCTGCAGCGGCTGGTCACCGAGGTGCGCCGGTTCCGCAGCGACCAGGGCCTCAAGCCCGGCCAGAAGGTGCCGGCCCGGGTCACCGGCGGCGCCGCGGAGCACGAGGCGGCGTTCCGGTCGCTGACCCGGCTCACGGCGCCGGAGGACGGCTTCGCCGCCACCGCGCAGGTCGTCGTCGGCGCCGTCACCGTCGAGCTGGATCTGTCCGGCGCGGTCGACGTCGAGGCCGAGCGCAAGCGGCTGGGCAAGGACCTCGCCAACGAGCGAAAGGCGCTGGAGCAGGCGCTGCGCAAGCTCGGCAACGAGCAGTTCCTCGCCAAGGCCCCGGAGTCCGAGGTCGACAAGGTCCGCGGCCGGCGCACCGCCGCCGAGGCCGAGATCGCCCGGCTCGAGGCCCAGCTGGCCGGGCTGCCGCAGGGCGCCTCGTGACCGACGACGTCCTCGCCGGCATCGAGGCGCAGCTGCTGGCCCGGCGGCCGGAGTCGCGGGTCGAGCCGTCGCTGGAGCGGATCCGCGAGGTCCTTGACCTGCTCGGCAACCCGCAGCGCGGGTACCCCGTCCTGCACATCGGCGGCACCAACGGCAAGACGTCGACGGCACGCATGGCCGACGCGCTGCTGCGCGAGCTGAACCTGCGCACGGGCCGGTACACCAGCCCGCACCTGCAGTCGGTCACCGAGCGCATCGTCATCGACGGCGAGCCGATCGCGCCGCAGCGCTTCGCCGCCACGTACGACGAGATCAGGCCGTACCTCGACCTCGTCGACTCCAAACACGACGTCGCGCTGGGCTACTTCGAGGTGCTGACGGCGCTCGCCTACGCCGCGTTCGCCGACACTCCCGTCGAGGCCGCCGTCGTCGAGGTCGGCATGGGCGGCGCGTGGGACGCCACCAATGTCGCCGACGGCCGGGTCAGCGTCATCACGCCGATCGCCATCGACCACATCGAGTACCTCGGCGACACGCTCGAGGAGATCGCCACCGAGAAGGCCGGCATCATCAAGCCCGGCGGGTACGCGATCCTCGGCCCGCAGACGGCGACCGCCGCGCAGATCCTGCTGGCCCGCGTCGCCGAGACCGGCGCGACCGTCGCCCGGCAGGGCCTGGAGTTCGGCCTGCGCGGCCGCGAGATGGCCGTCGGCGGGCAGGTCATCGGCCTGCAGGGGCTGACCGGCCCGTACGACGAGATCTTCCTGCCACTGCACGGCGAGTACCAGGCGCACAATGCCGCCGCGGCGCTGGCCGCCGTCGAGGCGTTCGTCGGGGGCGGCCGTGAGGCCTTGGACGCCGATCTGGTGCGGGCCGCGTTCGCCCGGGTCACCTCGCCCGGCCGGCTGGAGCCGCTGCGCCGCGGTCCGGTCGTCCTCGCCGACGCCGCGCACAACCCGGCCGGCGCGGCGGCGCTCGCGGCGGCCCTGACGGAGGAGTTCGCCGGCACCGCGCTGGTCGCCGTCGTCGCCGCGATGGCCGACAAGGACGTCGAGGGCATCCTCACCGAGCTGGAGCCGGTGGTCGAGGCGGTCGTCGTCAGCGAGAACTCCTCGCCGCGCACCATGCCGGTCGACGAGCTGGCCAACATCGCCGTCGACGTGTTCGGCCAGGATCGCGTGCACCAGGCGGTGCCGCTGCCCGAGGCGATCGACGCCGGGCTGGCCCTGGCCGAGCGGGAGGAGTCCCTCGGCGGCTACGGCGTCGTCGTCACCGGCTCGGTCGTGACGGCGGGCGACGCGCGGGTGGCGTTCGGGGCGGCGCCGTGAACCGGATCGCCGCCACCATCCTGTCGGTCCAGGTCATCGTCGTGCTGCTGGCCGTCCCCGTCGCGATCAACATCGCCGACGTCGGCCGCGGCCCCGCCTGGCTGGCCGGCGGCGGGATCGCGCTGCTGTGCGTGCTCGGCGCTGCGACGGTGCGCCGCGGCCGGCTCGGCTACCTGCTCGGGACGGTGGCGCAGGTGGGCTCCGTCGCCGCCGGCGTCGTCGTGCCGCAGATGCTCATCCTCGGCGGCATCTTCGCCCTGCTGTGGTTCGTCCTGCTGCGCATCGGCCCGCAGGTCGAGCGGGAGAAGGCGGCGCGCGAGGCGCAGCAGGACGGATGACGGGCGGATCGGTGGCGTCAGAGGACCACCGAATCGCCCGCCATCAGATGGGCGGCGCGGGTGCGTCGCCGAAGCCGTGGAAGCTGCGCGAGTCGACCTCGACCACGAGCCGGGCCTGGTGCCAGCAGGCGTCGGGACGGATGCCTCGGTGGCCGGGCAGCGGCTGGTTCCAGCGGGGTTCGGGGAGCAGACGGCTGGTGCGGACGAGGTCGCGTAGCTCGCACTCCGGCGCCGACCGGCAGCCGGCCTCGATGTCCTTCATCGCGATGCGGGCGAGCGCACCGCCACGCCGTGGTGCGGCGGCGACTTCGGCGCGCAGGTCGCCCAGCGCGGCACAGCGTCGTTGGACGGCCTCACACATGAGGGCGCGGGTGTTGCGCAGCGCGAGGTCGCGGTGGTGGCCGGGGTCGTTCCAACAGCCCGGACAGCCGTCCGCGCTCGAACAACGCGGCCGCCACTGTGCCGGCAGCGACGCCCAGCGGACGACGGTCTCGACCACCGCACGTGCGGGTGGGACGACGGGTATGACCCCGGGGACCGGTCCATGGTCGGCCTGGTCCAGTAGGACATGGAGCGGCGCGTCAGCAAGATCCTCGTCGATCCAGGCGCGTGGTTCGGGTGGCCGGGTGGTCCGGCAGACGCGCACGAAGCCCTTGCTGCGACGGGCCGACTCCCACGGAACCAGCACATCGATCCAGTCGCCCGCCACGGGTCCGTACTCCAACCCGCTCATCTGGCAGGCCCACGCACCGCTGATCGCCGCGCCGGACTCGCCGTGCAGGATCGCAGCCCGCCGCCGGTGCTGAGGTGCAAGTGGGCCGTTGAAGGTCGCGTAGATGCCGGGGAGGACGCGCTGCCACGGCCCGCCGGCCCGGATGGCATGACGCACGGCGTCGCGCGTGAGCCCGGCGGCGAGCGCCTGCCGGCGGGTGATCAGGCCGTCCTGTGCATGGGCGAGGACCAGCGCGGATGCGGGAGCCACCTCGTCATCCTGCACGCCTGAGGCCATCGGAAAACCGGGAATCCGCGGCCTGTGGATAACCCATGACGGATGGTTCGGTGGCGCCTCAGGACCACCGAACCACCCGCCGTCGTGAGCTAGAGCCCGGGGAACCAGAGGTCGAGCTCGCGCTTGGCCGCCTCGGGGGAGTCCGACGCGTGCACGAGGTTCTCGGACTTGGACAGCGACAGGTCGCCGCGGATGGTGCCGGGGGCGGCGGCGCGGCCGTCGGTGGCGCCGTTCATCGCGCGCACGACGTCGATCGCCTGATCGCCCTGGAGCACCAGCGCGACCAGCGGGCCGCCGGTCACGAACTCGCGCAGTGCCGGGTAGAAGCCCTTGTCGACGTGCTCGGCGTAGTGGGCGTCCGACAGCGTCGGGTCGATGGTGCGCAGGTCCATCGCGACGATGGTCAGGCCCTTGCGTTCGTAACGGGCCAGAATCTCCCCGACCAGGCCGCGGCGGACGGCGTCGGGCTTGATCAGGACGAGCGTGCGCTCGGACACGGGTGCTCCTGTGCGGTCGGTTGATCGGCAACGCCCCCGACCTTAGCCAATCCGCCGGTCACAGCCCTCATCAGGTGCGTACGGCGGCGCGATGAAAGAGTCATGAAAGTGGCCGCCGGTAGCGTGCGCCGTGCCGGCGACCATCCGGCAGGCGGGAGCGGTAGGGCACCTCATGGCGGGGACAACGCAGACGACCGACGCGGCCAACGAACGGCAGCGAGCACGCGACCAACGCGGCATCCGCAGCACCCAGCGGGTCCGTGCCGAGAACACCCGGCTGCCGTCGCCGCCCCGGCAACGCCGCCCGGCGCTGGCGGCGCTGGCGGTGCTGCTCATCGTCGGCGGCGCCGCGATCGCCGCGCTGCTGGCCATGCGGGTCGACGAGCGCACGCCCGTCCTGGTGCTGACGCAGCCGGTCGCGGCCGGCGAGCGGATCCCCGCCGAGGCCATCGGCACCACCCAGGTGGCCTCAGAGAACACCCGGCTCATCCCCGAGTCCCAGCTCGACGATGTGACCAGCCGGTACGCCCGGGTCAGCCTGGCCGAGGGCCAGCTGCTCGACACCACCATGCTCACCCAGCAGGCGCCGCTGACGGAGGGACGGGTCGCCGTGGGCGCGTTCCTCGGCCAGGGCTTCCTGCCGGCCCGTGGCCTGCAGGCCGGCGACATCGTCGACCTCGTCTCGATCGTCACCGGCGAGGGCGAGGCCGTCGTCGAGGGCGCCCGGGTCGCCTCCGCGCGGACGGCCGAGGGCGCCGGCCAGGGCGGCGGCTCCGGCTCGATGGTGACGCTGCTGGTCGACCGCGCCGACGCCGCCACCATCGGCGGCCTGGCCGCCACCAACCAGCTGGTCGTCACGCTGGTCGAGCGCGGCACGCCGTTCGAGTCCGAGGAGTGACCGGGTGCTGATCGCGTTCGCGTCCGCCAAGGGCTCCCCGGGGGTGACCACCACGGTCAACGCCCTCGGGGCGATCTGGCCGTACGAGGTGGTCGTCGCCGACTTCGACCCGGCCGGCGGTGACCTCGCGCTGCGGCACCGCGACGCCGAAGGCGAGCCGCTGGATCCCGAGCGCGGCCTGCTCTCGCTGGCCGCCGCGGCCCGCCGGGGCGTCGCCGAGGCGCACCTGGCCGAGCACCTGCAGACGGCCGACGGCGGCCTCGACGTGCTCGCCGGCGTCACCCGGCCCGAGCAGCTCACCGGCATCGGCGCGGTGTGGCCCGCCCTCGGCACGATGCTCAAGGCGATGCCGGTCGACGTGCTGGTCGACTGCGGCCGGATCGTCCCGGGCACGCCGCTGCTGCCGGTGCTGAACGCCGCCGACGCCGTCATCTTCGTCGTCCGGCCCGGCATCGAGTACTACGCGCACCTGCGCGAGCGGCTGCGCTGGCTGGCCGAACCGCTGCACATCGGCGCCGCCGGCAGCATCCCGGTCGGCATCGTGCTGGTCACCGAGAGCCGCGACACCTCCGGCCCGCGCGACCTGGACCGGCTGCTGCAGCACGACGGACACCAGGTCACTGTGCTGGGCCGGATCGCCGACGACCCCAAGGCGGCCGGCGCGCTGGCCGGGCGCTGGAGCCGTCGCATCGACCGGTCCCTGCTGGTCCGGTCGGCCCGCGAGCTGAGCGAGTCGGCGCGGCGGCTGGCCGAGGCGCACGCGCGCATCCCGAGCAGGAGCTGACCACGGTGGACCAGAACCTCGTCCGCACCCTCCGCGAGGAGGTGGCCGACACCCTCGCCCGGCAGCGCCGCGACGACGCCGCCAACGGCGTCCCGCCGATGAGCGGCGAGGACGAGCGGCAGTTCGCCCGCGCCGTCATCAGCCGCGTGCTCGACGCGCACGCCCGGGCCGAGATCGGGGCCGGCCGCACGCCGCCATCGGCCGAGGAAGAGGAGGAGATCTCCTCCGGCATCCACGCCGCGCTGTTCGGCGTCGGCCGGCTGCAGCCGCTGCTGGACGACCTCGACGTCGAGAACATCGACATCAACGGCTGCGACAACGTCTTCATCCAGTACTCCGACGGCCGCGAGGTCAACGGCGCGCCGGTCGCGGAGAGCGACGACGAGCTGGTCGAGCTGGTGCAGATCCTCGGCGCCTACTCCGGCCTCACCAGCCGCCCGTTCGACTCCGCGAACCCGCAGCTGGACCTGCGGTTGCCCGACGGCAGCCGGCTCTCGGCCGTCATGGGCGTCTGCGCCCGGCCGGCCATCTCGATCCGCCGCGCCCGGCTGTCGCGGGTGCACCTGGACGACCTCGTCCAGTACGGCTCGGTGACGGAGGAGCTGGCGGCGTTCCTGTCCGCCGCGGTCGCCGCCCGGAAGAACATCATGATCGCCGGCGCCACCAACGCCGGCAAGACGACGATGCTGCGAGCGCTGGCCAACGAGATCCCGGCGAGCGAGCGGCTGATCACCGTCGAGCGGGCGCTGGAGCTGGGTCTGGGCGAGTTCGCCGACCTGCACCCGAACGTCGTCGCGTTCGAGGAGCGGTTGCCCAACTCCGAGGGGCAGGGCGCCATCACGATGGCCGAGCTGGTCCGCCGCAGCCTGCGGATGAACCCCAGCCGGGTCATCGTCGGCGAGGTGCTCGGCGACGAGATCGTCACCATGCTCAACGCGATGAGCCAGGGCAACGACGGCTCGCTGTCGACGATCCACGCGAACAGCTCGATCGAGGTGTTCAACCGCATCTCGACCTACGCGATCCAGTCCGTCGAGCGGCTGCCGGTCGATGCGACGATGATGCTGATCGCCGGCGCCATCGACTTCGTCGTGTTCGTCGAGAAGCGCAACGAGTTCGCCGAGGGCGGCCGGCTGCGCCGGTTCGTCTCCAGCATCCGCGAGATCAACGGCGTCGACGGCCGGGTGCTGTCCAGCGAGATCTTCGCCGCCGGCCCCGACGGCGTCGCCGTCCCGGCCGCGCCGATCGCCTGCATCGACGACCTCATCGCGGTGGGCTACGACGCCAACGCGGGCGTGATCGCGTGAGCCCCACGATCCTGCTCATCACCCTCATCGGCGCCGCCATCGGCGCCGCGGTGCTGCTGCTGATCATGGCGATCCGCGGCACCGAGCCGCGGCCGCCGACGCCGGGCTCGTCCCGCTCGCTGGTCGAGCGGCTGGGACGGCAGACGGTGTACGGCATCATCGCCGGCATCGCGGCGCTGGCGCTGACCCGGTGGCCGGTCGCCGCGGCCGGCGCCGGCCTGTTGGTCGCGTTCTGGCCGGCTCTGTTCGGCGGCGCGAAGGAGGAGCGCACCGCGATCGCCCGGCTGGAGGGCCTGGCGTCGTGGACGGAGTCGCTGCGCGACACGATCGCCGGCGCCGTCGGCCTGGAGCAGGCCATTCCGGCGACGGTGTACGCGGCGTCGCCGTCCATCCAGCCACAGCTGCGGCTGCTGGCGGACCGGCTGCGGATCCGGATGCCGATGCCGGAGGCGCTGGAGCGGTTCGCCGACGACCTCGACGACGCCAGCGCCGACCTGGTCGTGTCGGCGCTCATCCTCAACGCGCGGCTGCGCGGGCCGGGCCTTCGTCAGGTGCTCTCGTCGCTGGCCGACTCCGCGCGCGCCGAGCTGGACATGCGCCAGCGGGTCATGGCCGGCCGGGCCAGCACCCGCCGCTCGGTGCAGATCGTCGTCGGCGTCAGCCTGTTCTTCATGGTCGGCTTGTCGATCATCAACCGCGACTTCGTCGAGCCGTACAACTCGCCGGTCGGGCAGATCGTGCTCGGCGTCGTCATCGCCATCTTCGCCATCGGTTTCCTCTGGATGCGCCGGCTGGCCAAGTTCGAGATGCCGGCCCGCTTCCTGGTCACCGCCCAGCCAGTGGAGGTGCGGGCGTGACGCTGATCCTGGTCGCGGGCGCCATCGCCGGCGCGGGCGCGCTGCTGCTCGGCTACGTGCTGTCGGTGCCGCGGGTCAACCCGGCGGCGGCGCTGGCCCGGCTCGACGCCGAGCGCAGCCGGGCCCGTCGCGACCGGATCACCGCCGCGGCCAGCACCGGCGGCACCGGCGAGTCGGCGGCGCTGCGCCGGTTCGGCGGCCGGCTGCGCGGCGGGCTGGAGGGCGTCGGGCTGAACCTCGGCTCGCTGCGCCGCGACCTCTCGCTGCTCGGCCGCTCGTTGGAGGGCCACCTGGCGACGTCGGTGCTGGCCGCGCTGGTCGGCTTCCTGATGCCGGTGGTGCTGGCCGCGATCTTCTCGGCCGCGGACATCGGGCTGAGCATCCCCGCGGGCACCGCCATCGGGCTGGTGCTGGCGCTGATCTTCGGCGCGATCCCGACGCTGTCGGCCCGGTCCAGCGCGGCCGACCGCCGCCGCGACTTCCGGCACGTCGTCGGCTCCTTCCTCGACCTCGTCGCGATGAACCTGGCCGGCGGCCGCGGCGTCCCGGAGGCGCTGCAGGCGGCGTCGTCGCTCAGCGACGGCTGGGCGATGGTGCGCATCCGCGACACGCTGCTGAGCGCCCGGCTGCACGGCGTCACCCCGTGGGCGGCGCTGGGCGAGCTGGGCGACGAGGTCGGCGTCGACGAGCTGCGCGACCTGGCCGCCGCGCTGGCGCTGGTCGCCGAGGACGGCGCCAAGGTGCGCGAGTCGCTGGCCGCGCGGGCCGGCTCGCTGCGCCGCCGTGAGCTGGCCGAGATCGAGGGGAAGGCCGGGCAGCGCTCGCAGTCCATGCTGGTCGCGCAGCTGGTGCTGTGCTGCGGCTTCCTGCTCTTCCTCGTCTATCCCGCGTTGATGGGGGTGCTGGACCAGAGTTGACCCCCGAACGCGGCCCGAACCCACGACACATCTGGAGACCACTTCCATGAACCTGAACCTCTCGCCATCGCACCCGCTGGGCTGGCTGCTGCTGAGCCTGCGGGTGCACACCGAGCGGGCCCGCAGCGCTCCGGAGCGCGGCGCCTCGGCGATCGAGTTCGTCATCATCACGGCGATCCTCGTCGCGCTGGCCGCGGCGGTCGGCGTGGTGATCTACAACCTGGTCACGGACGAGGCCGACTCCATCGACATCCCCGACGCGCCCGGTGGCGGCGGCGGGCTCTGAGCGCACCATGAACGTCGTCCAGGCGCGCATCGCACGAGTGCGATCGAGACCACAGCGGGGAGCGAGCTCGATCGAGCTCGCGCTCTACACCCCGATCATGTTCTTGATCATCTTCATCATCGTGCAGTTCTCGCTGACCTGGCACGGCAACCAGATCGCGGCGGCCGCGGCCCGGGAGGCGGCCCGGGCGGCGCGCATCGGCGGCGGCACGCCGGCGGCCCTGGCCGCCGCGGAGGAGCGCGGCCGCGAGTACGCCGAGATCGTCGGCAACGGCCACCTGGTGATCACCTCGATCGAGGCGATCCAGGTGGGCGAGAACGTCCGCGTCACCGTCCGCGGCCGGTCGACGGAGATCGTCGACAACCTGGCGCCCGAGGTCTCGCAGACCATCGAGGGCCCGATCGAGCAGTTCGTGCCGGACCTGTGATCACCAGACTGCGGGCCGCGCGTGCGGCGAGGAGAGAGGAGGGATCCATGGCCATCGAGGTCGTGATCCTCGCCCCTGTCCTCATCGCGGTGATGATGCTGGTCGTCGGGCTCGGCCGGTACGTCGACCGGCGCGGCGACGTCGAGGCGATGGCCCGTGACGCGGTGCGCTCGGCGTCCATGCAGCGCGACGTCTCGTCGGCCCGGCAGGCCGCGCAGGCCATCGTCGACAGCACCCGGCCCAGCGGCGTCACCTGCGCGCCGATCCAGCTGGGCGGGACGTTCGCGCCGGGCGAGATGATCAGCGTCCGGGTCAGCTGCCAGGTCAGCTTCGACGGGCTCGGGTTCGCCGGCTTCCCCGGCAGCGCGACGCTCGAGGGGGAGAGCTTCGCACCCATCGACCAGCTGCGGGGGTCGCTGTGAGGCGGGCGGCGCGCTCGGAGCGCGGCGCCATCAGCGCGATGGTCGTCACGCTGATCGTCATGCTCTTCATGCTGGCCGGGCTGGTCGTCGACGGAGGGCTCGCCGTCAACGCACGGCAGCGCCTCTACGACGACGCCGAGCAGGCCGCCCGGACGGCGGCCAACCAGATCGACATCGAGACGCTACGGGAGACCGGCCAGGTGGTCCTGCTGGAGAACGCGGCCCGGCAGGCCGCCGTCGACTACATGACCGCCCGCGGCTACGGCGCCGGTCAGGTGACGGTGAACTTCGACGGCGACGAGGTGTCCGTGCACGCCGAGGACCGGGTGAACACGTCGCTGCTGCAGCTGATCTTCATCGAGGACTTCCCGATCGAGGGCGAGGCCACGGCGCGACCGGCCGTCGGCATCACGGGGGAACTGCCATGAGCGAGAGCAGGGGACGGCGGGCGGCGCGGCCGCAGGGCCGCGGCGAGCGCACCGGGCGGCCGGTGTCGCCGGTCGAGGCGTCGGCGACGGCGACCGCGTCGCTGCGCGAGATCGGCCCGCAGCGCTTCCAGCAGCGCGGTGTGCCGGAGGCCAAGCGCAGCCTGCCGCAGGCGCTCGCGGCCGGGTTCGCGCTGGCGCTGCTGGTCATCGGCGTGCCGGTGCTGCTGCTGGTGCTGGGCGGGCCGCCGCCGGTGCCGACGTCGCTGCCCGGCCGCGACGACCTCACCGCCACCATCGGCGCCGACCAGCTGGTCGGTGTGCTGCTGTGGGTGGTGTGGCTGGCCTGGCTGCAGTTCACCATCTGCGTGCTGATCGAGCTGCGCAGCGCGGTCCGCGGCGTCGGGCTGCCCGGCCGGGTGCCGCTGTCCGGGCCCACGCAGCGCTTCGCCCGCGCGCTGGTCGCGTCGGTGCTGGTCGCGACCGCGGCGGTGGGTCAGGCGGCGGCCGCGGCGCCGGCCGCGGCGCCCGAGGCGCCACCGGTGAGCGTCAGCGCGGAGGCCTACGACGGCCAGGCCGAGGTCACCGTCACACCGGAGGCGCCGGCCGCGGCGCCGGCCGCCGAGGCCGACGTCGTGTACCGCCTGGGCGACCTCGTCCTCGACCCGGAGGAGGGCGCGGCGCTGGTCGGCCAGAAGGTCTACATCGTGCAGCCGCCGGACGGCCGCTACCACGACAACCTCTGGGACATCGCCGAGCGCACCCTCGGCGACGGCCGCCGCTACCAGGAGATCTTCGAGCTGAACCGGGGCCGCGAGCAGCCCGACGGCCACGAGCTGTCGCTGGCGCGCCTGATCTACCCGAACTGGCTGCTGATCGTGCCGGCCGACGCCGCCGGGGTGGACGTGGTGACGGCGGAGACGCCGGCGCCGGAGGTCCCGCCCCCGCCGCCGGCCACCCCGCCGGTCGCGCCGGAGGAGGGCGGCGGCTACGGCCAGGAGGGCATCGGCGAGGCCGGGGCCGGCTTGTTCGCCGACTTCGTCGCCACCGGCGAGGCCGAGTCTGCCAGCACCACCCCGCACGCCGGGCTGATCGACGCCGGGCTGCTGGCCGCGGGCGTGCTGGCGGCACTGGAGCTGGTCCGGCGCCGGCGCCGCACGCCGGAGCCCGGCGGCGACGAGGTCGAGGCCGAGGTGGCGCTGCGCATCGGCGCCGACCCGGACCGGGCCCGCTGGCTCGACCACGCCCTGCGCCAGCTGGCCGCCGGCTGCCAGGAGGCCGGCCGGCCGCTGCCGCCGGTGTACACCGCCGTCGTCGACAGCACGTCGGTCGAGCTGCTGCTGGCGCCGGCCCGGGCCGACGCGCCGGAGCCGTGGAGCGTCCTCGACGAGGGCCGCCGCTGGATCCTGAACCGCGCCGACGTCGCCGTCGACCCGGAGCTGCGCGGCCGGGTGCTGGCGCCGTACCCCGGTCTGGTCTCGCTGGGCCGCAGCGGCGACCGCGACGTCCTCGTCGACCTCGAGGCTGCCGGCGGCCCGATCTGCATCGACGGCGACCCGGAGGCCACCTTCGAGGTGGTCACCGCGCTGGCCGTCGAGCTGGCCACCAACCAGTGGTCCGATCACCTGCGGGTCACCGCCGACGGCCTGCCCGACGCGCTCGGCGTCTTCGACCCGGGCCGGCTGCGGCTGGTCGACGGCGTCGAGCCGCTGCTGCCGGAGCTCGCCGCCCGCCGCGCCGACCGGCTCGGCGCCGACGTGCTCACCGGCCGGGTCCGCCCGGGCGGGGCCGGCAGCTGGATGCCCGAGTACCTCGTGCTCGGCACGCCGCCCACCGGCGAGCTGGCCGAGCAACTCGTCGCGCTGACCAACGCCGCCGGCCGGTCCCCGCTCGGCGTCGTGTGCGCCGGCGATGTGCCGGGCGCGCGCTGGCGCATCCACGTCGACGCCGCCGGCACGCTGGAGCTGCCCGCGCTGGGCCTGTCCGTGCGGGCCAACCAGCTGTCCTGGCGCAGCATCGAGGCGCTGGTCGGCCTGGTCGACCCGGAGCGCAGCCACGACCCGGACCCGGCCGGCCCGAACTTCAACGAGGCGTGGCTGCCCGACGTCCGCCCGGAGGTGCCGCAGGTGCGGACGCTGGTCTCCGAGGCCGAGCTGGCCACGGCGCCGGTGCGGGTCTACGTCCTGGGCCCGGTGGTGGTGCAGGCCCGCACCGAGATCGAGGCCGAGCGGCGCGAGCTGGCCACCGAGATCGTCGTGCATCTGGCGCTGCACCGCGAGGGCGTGCACCCGACGGTGCTGGCGGCGGCCGTGTGGCCGCGCGGCGTCACCGCGGCGGTGCGCGAGTCCACGTTCGCCCGGGTGCGCGAGTGGCTCGGCGTCGACCGGGCCGGCTCGCCGTACCTGCTGCTGACCGAGGACGGCAGGCTGAAGCTGAGCGACGCCGTCGTCCTGGACTGGGACGTCGTGTGCGCGCTGCTGAGCCAGTCGCGGCAGGTGCGCCGGCCGGCCGAGGAGGCCGACCTGCTGCGCCGCGCGCTGCGGGTGGCCCGCGGCCCGGTGCTCAGCGACCGGCCGCAGGGCCGCTACGCCTGGATCGCCCGGGCGCGCGTCGAACGCGTGGCGTCGGACCTGCTGGTCGACGCCGCGCACCGGTTGTCCGTCCTCACCCGCGACGGCGGCGACCCGGCCACGGCGGCGGCCGCGGCCCGGGCGGGGCTGCGGGTCCGGCCGGCCGAGCAACTGCTCTGGCGCGACCTGATCCTGGCCCAGCACGCGGTCGACGGGCGCGGCGGCGTCATGGCGGTGGAGGGCGAGCTGAGCGAGACCCTCCTCGGCATCGGCGGAATCGAGCTCGCGCCGGAGACGGCCGCACTGCTCGAGGAGCTGGTGCCGGGTGGCGGAGGGAGACATCGCGATCTCGCCTAGTGCGGGCACCCGAATTGTCGAAGGAGGTACCGAGAAAGTCTCGGGATGAATTCATGAATGGGCACAGAATCGGCTGGTCCGAGGCCATCGAATGGCACTCGGTGGGCTTGTCGTTGCCATTCATGAACTACTCCGAGAAAATCTAGGAAAAGGTCGGCGGGACAGTTGCGAAATGCTCGCCGGCCGGTAGAATTACCAGTGTCGTGCCGCACCCGACGCGGTGGGGCGTAGTTATTCAAGAGGGAGCAGAGAACAATGGGTGTTGGTGCAGATCTTCCCACTCTCCGGGAACTCCACGGTACGTTCACCAGGAACTCCGAGTCCGCGGACAACATCAAGAAGGAGGTCGACACCGGCGTCGGTAACGCTGTGTGGACCGGCCGTTACGCGGACGACTTCCGGAATGCCTGGGAGGAATACCGCACGAACCTCGACACGCTGCGCGACGCCCTGACCGGCGCTGCCGACGACGTGCGGATCAACCACAACAACATCGCCGAGGCGACGGGCGAGTCCGACCGCATCTGAGCGGTCCGGACTGGTCGCGGCAGGTCGCCCACATTCTCTCGAAGAATGTGGGCTGCCTGCGCGACGGTACGATTCGCAGTCCGGCCGCGAGGCCGGACACTGAAACGGAGACGGGTACGTGCGGCTGCTGCTGAGCGCCACCGCTTCGGGCGACGGCGACGTCGTCGACCTCGCCGTGGACTGCGAGGACGATGCGACGGTCGCCGACATCGCCCGGCAGCTGGCTGCCCGCGTCCGCCCGGCGGCCGAGCCGCACATCGTCCACACCGCCGGCCGCCATCTCGGCGTCGTCGGCGACAGTGTCCTCGACGATCCACTGGCCGGTGGCGGCCTGCCGCCGGCGCTCTACCTCGGCGGCGTCCCGCTCGACCCCGCCGTCAAGGTGGCGGAGTCCCCGCTGCGCAACGGCGCCCGTGTCGGCGTCGGCACGCCGTTGCCCGACGTGTTCGGCGAGCGCACCGGCGTCGTCCAGGTGCGCACCGTGTCCGGGCCGGGCGCCGGCCGCGTCGACTATCTCTCGCCCGGCAGCCACGAGATCGGCAGCCGGGCCGGCTCCGCGATCCACCTGTACGGCGAGGACACCCCGCCCGTCGCGGCCCGGCTCGACGTCACCGTCGACGGCGCGGTCACGCTGACGCCTGACCCGTCGCTGGTCGGCGTGCTGGTCCCGCCGCCGGCCCGTGAGCGCCGGCTGGAGGGCCCGATCGTCGTTCCGAAGGACGAGGACGAGCCGGCCCGCCGGAAGCGGAAGCGCCGGCGCCGGTTCAAGAAGCGCATGGAGGAGCTGGCCCGGCTCAAACACCCCAACCTCACCGTCGACCCCGAGGCCGACCGCCCCTACCTGCACCTGGACCGGGTCGCGGTGGAGGGGCCGATGGCATGGCCGCCCGGCGCCGCGCTGGTGGCCGGCGACGTCGTGCTGGAGCTGGCGCTGCCGGCCGACCCGGACGCGTCGCTGTCGCCCAGCCCCGGCGGCATGACGCTGGACTACAACCGCCCGCCGCGGCTGCTGCCGCCGCCCCGGCAGACCGAGTTCCGGCTGCCGCACGAGCCGCGCAAGCCCGACAAGGAACCCATGCCGTGGGCCGTCTCGCTGGCCCCGATGCTCATGGGCGGCGCGATGTTCTGGTTCACCCGGTCGCCGTTCAGCCTGATGATCATGGTGATCACGCCGATCATGATGATCTCGCGCTACCGCAGCACGAAGAAGCAGCAGCAGGACCGCTACCACGACGAGATGAAGACCTATGTCGAGCGGATGCGCCACATCGAGAACCAGGCCTACGACGGCCTGGTCACCGAGCGGACCGCGCGCCGGCGCGACCTGCCCGACCCGGCGGCGGTGCTGCTGTTCGCGACCGGGCCGCGGTCGCGGCTGTGGGAGCGCCGCCGCACCGACCCCGACTTCATGCACGTGCGGGTCGGCACCGCCGACGTGCCGAGCGAGGTGTCGCTGACCGACCCGGCGCGCGAGGACCACGAGAAGGTGCTGCACTGGACCGCGCCGGACGTGCCGGTCGGCGTGCCGCTGGAGCAGGCCGGCGTCACCGGCGTCGCGGGCGGCGACGACGTCCGCCGTCAGGTCGCCGGCTGGATCGCCGCGCAGGTCGCGGCGCTGCACAGCCCGGCCGACGTCGACATCGTCGTGCTCTCCGACGCCGGCGGCGGCCCGGCCTGGAACTGGATGCGCTGGCTGCCGCACGTGCGCCGGGGCGAGGACTCCGACGTCATCGCCGGCATCGGCGCCGACGACGAGACGACGAACCGCCGGGTCGCCGAGCTGATGTCGATCATGGAGCGGCGCAAGGCGGTGCTCAACGACCGCAGCGGCGGCATGCTCGCCGCCCGCGACGTCACGTTCCCGCCGGTGCTGGTGCTGCTCGACGGCGCGCGCCGGATCCGGCTGCTGCCGGGCCTCATCACGCTGCTGCGCGACGGCCCGCGCCTCGGCATGCAGTTCCTCTGCCTCGACACCGACGAGCGGCTGCTGCCCGAGGAGTGCAAGGTCGTCGTCGCGATCGGGCCGAACGGCGCCGCGACGGTGCGCCGGACCGGTCACCCGACGGTCGAGGGCATCCGGCTGGACCTCGTGCCGCCGGCCTGGTGCGAGCGGCTCGGCCGGGCGCTGGCGCCGGTGAAGGACGTCAGCTCCGAGGACCTGTCGTCGTCGCTGCCGACGTCGAGCCGGCTGCTGGACGTCCTGCGGCTGGACCCGCCGACGCCGGAGGCCATCGTCGGCTGGTGGACCCGGATCGGCCGGACCACGAAGGCCGTCATCGGCGAGGGCATGGACGGTGCGTTCGCCGTCGACGTCAAGGCCGACGGCCCGCACGGCCTGGTGGCCGGCACCACCGGCTCCGGCAAGTCCGAGCTGCTGCAGACGCTGATCGCGTCGCTCGCTGTGGCGAACCGGCCGGACGAGATGACGTTCGTGCTGGTCGACTACAAGGGCGGCGCGGCGTTCAAGGACTGCAACAACCTCGTGCACACCGTCGGCATGGTCACCGACCTCGACGGCCACCTCACCACCCGGGCCCTGGACAGCCTGGCGGCCGAGCTGCACCGCCGCGAGCACCAGCTGGCACACGCGGGGAAGAAGGACATCGAGGACTACCTCGCCGCCAAGGGCCCCGACGACGAGCCGATGCCGCGGCTGATGATCATCATCGACGAGTTCGCCGCGCTGGTCACCGAGCTGCCCGACTTCGTCAAGGGCCTGGTCGACATCGCCCGCCGGGGCCGCTCGCTCGGCGTGCACCTGCTGCTGGCCACCCAGCGCCCCGCCGGTGTCGTCAGCGCCGAGATCAAGTCGAACACGAACCTGCGCATCGCGCTGCGGGTCACCGACGGCAACGACAGCCAGGACGTCATCGAGGCCAAGGACGCGGCGGAGATCTCCAAGTCCACGCCGGGCCGGGCCTACGCGCGCCTGGGCGCCTCGTCACTGGTGCCGTTCCAGTCCTCCCGGGTCGGCGGCCGGCCGCACCAGCCCGGCGCCGCGGTCTCCGTCGACCTGCGCGCGCTGCACTGGGACGAGCTGGGCCGGGCGCCGCAGAAGAGCGACGACGGCGACAAGGACGAGGACGTGTCCACGCCGACGGACCTGGAGAGCCTGGTCACCGCGATCAACGCGGCGTCGGAGCGGACCGGCGTCACCGCACCGCCGCCGCCGTGGCTGCCGCCGCTGGACGACGTCGTCACGCTCGACCAGGTGCTGGCCGATCCGGCGTCGGTCATCGAGAGCGGCCGCGACATCAGGCTGCCGTTCGGCATCGTCGACGTGCCCCGCGAGCAGCGCCGCACCGTCGCCTTCTACGACCTGTCCGGCGGCGGGCACCTCGGCATCATCGGCGCGCCGCGCAGCGGCCGGTCCACGGTCCTGCGGGCGATCGCCGGCCTGGTCGGGCGCGAGATCTCGCCGCGTGACGTCCACGTCTACGGCATCGACTGCGGGAACAACGCGCTGCTGCCGATGGTCGGGCTGCCGCACACCGGCGCCGTCGTCAGCCGGGACCAGCCGGAGCGGCTGTCGGCGCTGTCCGCGCGGATCCGGGCCGAGATCGGCCGCCGCCAGCAACTCCTGGCCGAGCAGGGCTACTCCGACCTCAGCGAGCAGCGCGCCGCGGCCGCGCCGGACCAGCGGCTGCCGTACCTGCTGGTGCTGTTCGACCGCTGGGAGGGCTTCGTCCAGTCGTTCGAGAACTTCGACAGCGGCCGGCTCATCGACCAGTGGCTGCAGATCCTCCAGGAGGGCGCCGGCGTCGGCGTCAAGGTCGTCATGACGGCCGACCGCACCGCGCTGGTCGGCCGGGTGTCCGCGCTGGTCGAGGACAAGATGATGCTGCGCATGACCGACAACGCCGACTTCGGCACGATCGGCATGCACCCGAAGAAGGTCCCCGAGCACATGCCGGCCGGCCGCGGCTTCCGCGCCGAGGGCCTGCGCGAAACTCAGGTCGCGCTGCTCGACGACGACGTCGAGGGCACCGCTCAGGTCGCCGCGCTGCAGCGGATCGCCCGCGAGGCCAAGGAGCGCCACGCCGACGTGCCGCGCCGGCAACTGCCGTTCCGGGTCGACCAGCTGCCGTCGCGCATCGGCTACCCCGACGCGCTCGCGCTGGTGGAGCGGCCGCTGGCGCCGACGGAGCTGCCGGTCGGGGTCGGCGGCGACACGCTCACGCTGCGGACCCTGGACGCGATCGACCACGGCCCCGGCATCCTCGTGCTCGGCCCGCGCCGGTCCGGCCGCAGCACCGCGCTGCTGACCATGACCCGGTCGATGCTGGAGCGGGACTGGAAGGTGCTGGTCATCACGCCGCGGCGCAGCCCGCTGCGCGACCTGGACGGGCGGCCCGGCGTCGAGGCCGTCATCGACCTCGAGATCGACAAGGACGCGGCGACGGCGCTGTGGGACGGCATGGTCCCGGAGAAGGGCGGCCGTCCGACCGCCGTCGTCGTCGACGACCTGGAGCTGATGGGCGTCGACGGCTGGATGGTCGACCTGCTGACCAAGCACCTGCCGAAGCTGCGCGACACCGGCAGCGTGATCGTCGCCGCCGGCACCACCGACGACCTCGGCAGCAGCTACCGTGGGCCGGCGGCGGTGCTGAAGAAGTCGCGCTCGGGCCTGTTGCTGTCGCCCGGCGCCACCGCCGACGGCGACCACTTCGGCATCAAGCTGCCGCGGTCGCTGACCGGCGGCATGCCGCCCGGCCGCGGCCTGTTCTCCGCCGCCGGCCAGTGGCAGCTGGTGCAGGTGCCGGAGACCACCCTGGAGCAGCACCCATGACGTACGGGCACCTGACGATGAAGGCGAGTGAAGCGGTGTGAGCGAGGTCGACAACCAGTACAAGCTGGCGATGGACGACGTCATGCCCAACGTCCGGGGCAAGGCGATCATCTGCGGCATGGCCTTCTACGAGGCGGAGGACGCGTTGGAGGCGCAGGCGTGGACCAGCACCACCGCCGACGCGTTCTCGACCGCCCTGCAGGGACACCACCGGACCGCCGGCGAGGCCGGCGAGGGCGCGGGCACGGCGCTGGAGAACAGGTACGACAGCGAGCCGGACAAGGTGCCGGACGACGACCCCCGCGCCCACTGGGCCGGCTGAGAACGCATGTCCGTGCGCGTGGCAGGAGTTTGACCAGTGGCCAAGGCCCAGATCATCGTGGAGCAGTTCCGCAACCTCGTCACCGGCGTCGAGAACGGCAGGGAACGCCTGAGCGAGGCGAAGCGCGACCTCACCAACGCTCTGAACCGCTTCGACATCAACCATGACCTCGGCACGCAGGTGCAGGCCGCCATCGACTGGGCCGACACCGAGCTGCCGGGCGTGCGCCGCCGGCTGTCGCTGGCCGAGGCGCTGGAGAACTCGAACCCGGAGTGGCCCGCCGGCAGCGTCGAGATCGAGGAGAGCCAGATCTCCAACGTCCCGCCGGAGGAGGCGCAGCAGAACGGCGAGGACGCGGCGCAGGCGCTGATCGACTCCCGCGGGAACATCTCGCCCGAGCTGGCCGCGGAGATCGCGGCGAACGCGAACGACCCCTACTTCGCCGCCGGCCTGGCCAAGAACATCTCGCCCGAGCAGCTGGCGGCGATCCTCGACACCTACGACGCCATCGCCGAGGCCAGCGGCCAGCAGAACCACGACATGAGCGACGCCCGCAACCAGCTCATCACCGGCCTGGGCACCGTCTTCGGCACCGCGACCCGCAACACCGGCGACCTCGCGATGCCGGCGGACTACGCCGACCAGTGGTCGTCGGCGCTCACCGAGAAGGTCGCCGAGCAGGGCGGCGACGCGCCGGAGAACCAGTCGCAGTACCTCGCGCTGCTGATGTCGAAGGGCGTCTACGGGCGCGAGTTCCTCAACGAGGTCGGCGACGACCTCTACGAGTACGAGAACGAGGGCGAGGACGGCGCCGTGTGGGGGCCGAAGAGCAACCACATGGACCCGGTGGTCGACCCGGCCACCGGCCGCGACGTCACCGACGTCATGGCCCAGTACATGCTGGCGCTGTCGCACAACCCGCTGGCCGCGCAGGACTTCTTCTCCGAGGGCGGCAGCGAGGAGGTGGACGTCGAGGGCACGAAGATGCAGATGAACTCCCGGCTGCAGTACTTCCTGCAGGATCGCACGTGGGACCACAACGCCGACCCCAGCAACGGCGAGTACCTGGGGCTCGCGCTCGAGGCCGCCACCACGACCTACCGCAACGACGACTTCACCGGCCGCACCTCCGCGACCATCGCCTCGCAGACCTTCGCCCTCGTCGCCGACCGCACCGGCGACGA
This sequence comes from Jiangella anatolica, assembly GCF_003236295.1. Lineage (GTDB taxonomy): Bacteria > Actinomycetota > Actinomycetes > Jiangellales > Jiangellaceae > Jiangella > Jiangella anatolica. Next base: position 2,605 of record NZ_POTW01000085.1, on the reverse strand, counting down.
CGCCGACGACGGCTTCCTCTTCACCAGCATCGGCGCCAACGAGGGCTGGCAGATGTGGAACGGCCTGCGCGGCCCGATGGCCGACATGATGGCGAACTACGCGCCGGACCTCATGCGCATCGCCCGCACCGGCCAGGGCGACGGCGCCCTGGGCGACGGCTGGGTGGTCGACCCGGAGACCGCGCTGCTCGGCGACGGCGCGCCGTACGGCGCCGCGATGGACCCGGCGCTGATCCAGCAGATCCTGGGCACGTTCGGGAAGTCCGGCCAGGACGAGCACCTCAACACGATCCTCGCCGGGGTCGGCGCGGCGTCGCAGTGGCGCATGTCGCAGGCGCTCGGCGATGCCCTCGACGACGGCACCCCGCCGCCGGCGCCGGTGGCGATGCTGCTCGGCCAGAACGTCCCCGAGCTCACCACGGCCACCAACGAGATGGCCGCGACGCTCGGCTGGGTCATCAACGGCGCGTACCGTGGCGCGCTGGACGAGGAGGACCTGGAGCAGAAGCAGGCCGAGATGCGCTCGCAGATCTTCGGCGCGATCACCTCGCTGCCGGGGCTGGAACCGGCCAGCGAGTGGGGCAAGTTCGCCTTCTCGCAGGTCACCGGCCAGATCGAGGACGCCCTCGGCAACGCCGAGGGCACCGCCAGCGGCGACTTCTCCGAGCTGTCGGCCGGCGAGAAGGAGGATCTGGAGCAGATGATCCTCAACCAGATGCTGGCCAGCGGCTACTTCGACCAGGAGTACATCGACGCCGCCAACCAGGGCGGCGACCGGTACGGCGCGCCCCCGCCGGGCGCGATCAAGCCGGGCAGCAACCCACCCGAGTTCGACTTCGAGAGCGAGGCGTACAACACGTGGCTGCGCGACCGCTTCCCGATGGACTCGTTCCTCAACACGAACGTGTACCCGCCGTTCAACGAGCACCTGAACGCCGGCGCGGACCTCGCCAAATGAGACTGCTGAAGACCGCCGCCGTGCTCGTGGCCGCCGTGCTGGCGGTCGCGGGCTGCGGCGACGACGACGAAGGAGACACCCCCGTGGACACGACCACGATCCCGGCCACCGCGCCCGGCGGCGAGCTGCTGTGCGACTTCCTGCCCGCCGAGAGCGCCGCGCTCGCCGTCGGCGGCGAGGTCAGCGCCGAGGGCGGCCAGGTCACCCGCGACACCGCCGGCGTGCTCACCAGCGCCGGCTGCCGGATCACCGTCGACGGCGGCGACGACGTCGTGCTGCGCGTGCTGGTCGACTACATGATGGGCAACGCCCGGGTCGGCTTCGAGGACGGCCTGGCCGACCCCGAGACCTACCACCAGCTCCCCGACGACCAGGGCCTCGGCTACTCGTTCACCGACGGTGGCGCCGGCCAGGCGCGGCTGTCCAGTGGCGACTACCTCATCGAGGTCACGATCTCCGCGCCGGCCGAGGGCCGCGACGGCGAGGCGGACGCGGTGGCGATCGCCCAGCAGGTCACGCAGACGCTCGAGATCCCGCAGGAGTGGACGCTGCAGGGCACCCCGCCCACCCGCTGACGGCGCCGCCGGGTCCGGGGCGCCGCTTCGTCACCTGATCGTCTTCCGCAGAACGATCAGGTGACGTTGCGGCGGCCGGGCCGCGGGTGTCAGGCCGGGCGGAGCTGCTGGGCGGCGGCCGCGACGGTGGGGTCGTCGCTGTCGCGCAGCGCCGCCCACTGCTCCTCGTAGCCGGCCGGCGGGGCCAGCTCGCCGGTGCCGCGCGACGCGGTCGCGACGGTGGCGGCGGTCAGCTCGGCCAGCTCGTCGTCGCCGGCCGCGACGACCGTGCGCACCAGCGTCTCGGGGTCGGCCGTGTGGGCGAACTCGCGCGCGTAGTACGGGTCGTGCCGGTTCGCCCGCAGGTCGGCGACGAGCTCGCGGGTGCTCTCCGCGTCGCCGGTGGTGGCGAACCGTTGTGCGGCGCCGCGGCCGGCGTCGTAGGACTCCTGGACCGGCTTGGTGCTGACCTGCGACTCGTCGCCGACGTACGGGCGGGGGACCGGACGGTGCTCGGCCGGCTGTGTCCCTACGCCGCCCTCGCCGAGCAGGTCCTGTGCCATCGCCAGCCGCCGCCGCAGGCCCGGCAGCTGCTCCGCGATCCAGTCCGCGACCTGGTCGAACCGCGCCGTCTGTGCGGTGTCGAGGTGCACGCCGGACAGGATCGTGCGCAACTCCTCCCGCAGCGCGACGATCTGCTCGCTGGCCCGCTCCATCGCCGCGACCAGCCGCGTCATCGCCTCGATGTCGATCGAGACGGTCGTCTGCGGTGGTGGCAGCGGCTGCTCCGGGTCCTCGGTCTGGGGCGGGCCGGGCTTGGTCGGGCGCTCGGTGCCGGCGAACTCGTCGGTGACGGGCGGGTCGTCGCCGTCGTCGCTCTCGGCGTACAGCGGCCCGTCGGTCGCCTCGTCTCCGGTGCCGGCCGGTGCGTCGTCGGTGTCGGTGCTTTCTCTTATACACATCTCCGAGCCCACGAGACTAGCGCTCATCTCGTATTCCGTCTTCTGCTTGAAAAAAAAAAAGACTTTTAACCTCCATCCCTTCAATTTGTCAACGAAATTTATTTGCTGCGCTTACGGAAAACAATATAAAT
>NZ_POTW01000084.1 GCF_003236295.1 Jiangella anatolica | reverse complement strand
CTGGGGCGGGGTGGCGGGCCGGCCAACCGGGCCGTGCTGGCGCAGGCGCCGGGGTCGGTCGACGGCAGGTTCAAGCTGACCGAGCAGGGCGAGGTGATCTTCGCCCGGTACGGCGACCCGGCCATCGCCCGACGGCACATCGAGCAGGTCGCGTCGGCCGTGCTGCTCGCGTCGACGCCGGCGGTGGAGGAGCGGGCGCACGCGGCCGCCGCGGAGTTCTCTTCGGTGGCGTCGGTGCTCGACGAGGCCGCCCGCGAGGCGTACCACGCGCTCGTTCGCTCCGACGGGTTCCCGGAGTGGTTCGCCCGGGTCACGCCGCTGGAGGAGGTCGGCTCGCTGCCGATCGGCTCGCGGCCGGCCCGGCGCGGGCTGACGGTGTCGTCGCTGGACGACCTGCGGGCGATCCCGTGGGTGTTCTCCTGGTCGCAGACCCGGGTCACGCTGCCCGGCTGGTACGGCCTCGGCTCCGGGCTGGCCGCCGTCGGCGACCTCGACGTGCTGCGCCGCGCGTACGCGGAGTGGCCGCTGTTCACCGTCATGATGGAGAACGCGGAGATGTCGCTGGCCAAGTCCGACCGGCGGATCGCCGCCCGCTACCTGGCGCTGGGCGACCGGCCGGAGTTGACCGAGCAGATCCTCGCCGAGCACGAGCGCACCACCCGCTGGGTACTCGACGTCACCGGGCACAGCCGGCTGCTGGAGGACCGGCACGTGCTGGGCCGCGCGGTCGCGCTGCGCAACCCCTACGTCGACGCGCTGTCGTACCTCCAGGTCCGCGCGCTGCGGGCGCTCCGGCAGGACGACGTCGAGGCCGGCTCGGCGGAGGAGGCGGCCACGCGGCGGCTGCTGCAGATCAGCGTCAACGGCGTCGCCGCCGGCCTGCAGAACACCGGCTGATGTGGTCCGTGCTGTGACATGGGACGTGCACTGGGTCGATAGCACCGGATCGACCAACGCCGACGTCGCGGCGGCGGCCCGGTCCGGCGCGGCCGAGGGCTACGCCGTCGTCGCGCTGCACCAGAGCGCCGGCCGGGGCCGGCTGGACCGGCGCTGGGAGGCGCCGCCCGGGGCCGCGCTGGCGATGTCGTTCCTGCTCCGGCCGGACCGGGTGCCGACGACGCGGTGGTCGTGGCTGCCGCTGCTGGCCGGTGTCGTCGTCGTGGACGCGGTGGGCGGCGTGGGCGCGGCGGCGGTGCTCAAATGGCCGAACGACGTGCTGCTCGACGGCGGCAAGCTGGCCGGCATCCTGACCGAGCGGGTCGAGACGCCGTCCGGGCCGGCCGTCGTCCTCGGCATCGGGCTGAACGTCGCCCAGACGCCGGAGCAGCTGCCGGCCGGAGGTGTCTCATTGGCGGCCTACGACGCGGACCGGGACGAGGTGTTCGACGCCGTCGCGGCCCGGCTGGCGAGCCGCTACGACCAGTGGCTGGCGGCGTCCGGTGACCCGGACGTGTCCGGGCTGGCCGCCGAGTACACCGGCCGCTGCGACACCGTCGGCCGCGACGTCCGGGCCGAGCTGCCCGGCGGCGAGATCGTCGAGGGCCGCGCCACCGGCGTCGACCACGCCGGCCGGCTGCTGATCGCGCCATCGGCGGGCGGCGACCCGGTCGCCGTCAGCGCCGGCGACGTCGTCCACCTGAGGCCGCGCTGAGAGCGCCTGTTCTCCCCAGCGGGTGCGACGTGCCAGGATTCACGGCATGGGGTTTTCGGACAAGCAGCTCAGTGACGACGAGCAGGTGATCTATCACCTGCACACGCACGTGAAGGCGCTGATCGTGCCGGTGCTCGTGCTGCTCCTGCTGGCGGCCGGCGTGGGCTTCGGCCTGTCCGCGCTGCCCGACGGCGAGCTGGTCGGCACGGTCGGCCGCTGGGCCATCGTCATCGTCGGCGCGGTGATCCTGGGCGTGTGGGTGATCTGGCCGTTCCTCACGTGGCTGACCACCACGTACACCATCACCAGTGAGCGGCTGATCACCCGTCAGGGCATCATCACCCGCACCGGCCGCGACATCCCGCACACCGTCATCAACGACGTCGCCTACGAGATGCAGCTCACCGACCGCATCCTGCGCTGCGGCACGCTGGTCGTGTCGGCCGCCAGCGAGCAGGGCCAGGTCCGGCTGCACGACGTGCCGCGGGTGCACCAGGTCCAGCTGCGGCTCAGCGAGCTCGTGCGCGAGGCGCACGACCTGGACGAGCGCACGTGACCCTGCCGCCCGAACCGCCGCGGAAACCGACCCCCGACGAACTGGAACGGCTGCTGCTCGGCGCGTCCCGCCGCTACACGCGGGAACAGATCGCCGAGGGCGCCGGGCTCACCGTCGACGAGGTGACGCGGTACTGGCGAGCGCTGGGCTTCCCCGACGTCGGGGAGGAGCAGGCCTTCACCGTCTGGGACATGGAGGCGCTGCGCGGCGTCACCGAGCTGATCGCCGACGACGTGGTCGACGAGGCCACGGCCGTGCAGATGGTGCGGGCGCTGGGCCGGATGACCGGGCGGCTGGCGGAGTGGCACGTCGAGACGCTGGCCGAGATCATCGAGGCGAACGAGGAGGCCGGGCGCGGCACCGGCAGCCGGCTCACGTCGGCCTACCTCGTCGCGCAGAAGCTGCTGCCGGAGTTCGAGCGGCTGCTCATCTACGCCTGGCGGCGCAAGCTGGCCGCGTCGGTGAACCGCCTGGTCGCGATCGGCCGCATCGGGGAGGCCCCGCTGCTGGCGGCACCCGCCTCCATCGGGTTCGCCGACCTCGTCTCGTTCACCCGGCTCTCCCGCGGCCTCAGCGTCGACGAGCTCGGCGTGCTGGTCGAGCGGTTCGAGGCCACCACGAACGACGTCATCTTCGGCATGGGCGGCCGGGTGATCAAGACCCTCGGCGACGAGGTCGTGTTCGCCGCCGACGACCCGGAGACGGCGGCCGAGATCGGCTGCCGGCTGGTCGAGGAGATCGGCGAGAACCCGGGCCTGCCCGACATCCGGATCGGCATCGCGACCGGGCCGGTCGTGGCCCGGCTCGGCGACGTGTTCGGCACGCCGACGAACCTCGCGGCCCGGCTGACCGCGCTGGCCGAGCGCAACACGGTCCTCGTCGACGACGTCACCGCGAAGGAGCTGGCCGACGCGCCGGCGTTCGCGCTGCGGGCACTGCCGCCGACCACGGTGCGCGGCCTGGGCTCGGTCAACGCCTTCACCGTCACCCCGCGCCGGAGTGTCCCCGGCACCGGGTAATGTCCGCGCCATGAGCAGCGTGCGTCAGGCCGTGATCCTCGCCGGCGGGCAGGGCTCGCGCCTCAAGCCGTACACCGACACCGTCCCGAAGGCGATGATCGAGATCTCCGGCCGGTGCATCATCGACCACCAGCTGGACTGGCTGGCCGAGGCCGGCGTCACCGACGTCGTCGTGTCGGCCGGACACCTCAGCGAGGTGCTGATCGACCACCTGGCGACGCAAGAACGGCCGGTGCGCGTGCGCACGGTCGTCGAGGCGGAGCCGCTGGGCCGCGGCGGCGGGCTGAAGTACGCCGGCAAGGAGCTGCCCGCGCCGGACGAGGGCTGGTACGCGCTCAACGGCGACATCTGGACCCGGTTCGATCTGCGCGGGATGACGTCGTACCACCTGGAGCGGCAGGCCCTCGCGACGATCGGGCTGGCCCGGCCGCGCATGCCCTGGGGCGTCGTCGAACTGGACGAGCTGGGCCGGGTCACCGACTTCGTCGAGTCGCCGCCGTCGCCGTACCCGATCAACGGCGGTGTCTACGTGTTCTCGCCGGAGATCCTCGACCTGCTGCCCGACGTCGGCGACCACGAGCGCACGACGTTCCCGCAGCTGGCCAAGGAGCGGCGGCTGGCCGGGTACCCGATCGAGGGGTACTGGCGGGCCATCGACACCGCGAAGGACCTGGCCGAGGCGGCGAAGGAGCTGGCGGGGCTGCGCCGGTAGGGTTTCGGCATGGGCAGTGTGACGATCAACCGGCTCGATGACGCTGTTGGTGTTACAGAGCTGATCCTGGACCGGCCCGAGGCGCACAACGCGCTCTCCACCGACCACGCGCGGCAGCTGGTCGAGGCGGTCCGCTCGGTGGCGGACGACCCAGCGGTGCGCGCCGTCGTGCTGTCGTCGTCGGCGCCCCGGTCGTTCTGCGTCGGCGCCGACCTCAAGGAGCGCAACTCGATCGACGACGACGGGCTGCGGGCGCAGCGGCTGGTGTTCCGGGCGATGTTCACCGGGCTGGTCTCGCTGCCGGTGCCCGTGGTGGCCGCCGTGCACGGGTACGCGCTCGGCGGAGGACTGGAGCTGGCGCTGTGCTGCGACCTCGTCGTCGCTGACGAGACCGCGGTCCTCGGGCTGCCGGAGGTGTCCGTCGGCGTGATCCCGGGCGGCGGAGGGACGCAGTTGCTGACCCGTCGGCTGGGCTGGAGCCGTGCCGCCGACCTGATCTTCACCGCCCGCCGGGTGGACGCGGCCGAGGCGTACCGTCTCGGGCTGGCCGACCGCCTCGTTCCCGCCGGGACGGCGCGGAAGGCCGCGGTGGAGCTGGCGTCGTCGATCGCCGCGCATTCCCCCGTCGGCGTGCGCAACGCGAAGCGGGCCATGCGGCAGGGTTTCGACGCGCCGCTGGCCGCCGGTCTGGACATCGAGGACGCCGCCTGGCGGGCGACCGCGTTCAGCCGGGATAGAACGGAAGGTGTCGCGGCGTTCAACGAGAAACGGCGTCCGGATTGGCCAGGTGAGTGACGTGACGTTCCCCTCCAGCGTCAGCGTGCGCGAGGTCGGTCCGCGCGACGGCCTGCAGAACGAGGACCCGATCTCCACGTCGGCGAAGGTCGAGCTGATCGACGCCCTGGGGCGCACCGGAGTGCGGCGGATCGAGGCCGTGTCGTTCGTCCACCCGAAGGCGATCCCGCAGATGGCCGACGCCGACGAGGTGTGGTCGCAGGTCCGGCGGGTCCCGTCGATCCGGTACTCGGCGCTGGTGCCGAACCTGCGCGGCGCGGAGCGGGCGCTCGCGGCCGGGTTCACCGAGCTGGAGGTCGTCGTCTCGGCGTCGGACACGCACAACCAGCGCAACATCAACCGGTCGACGGCGGAGTCGCTGGCCGATCTGCCCGCGCTGTCGTCGCTGGTGCACGAGGCCGGCGGGACGTTGCAGCTGGTCGTGTCGACGGCGTGGGGCTGCCCGTACGAGGGCGACGTGCCGGTCTCGCGGGTGCTCTCGGTGGTGTCTGCCGGGGTCGCCGCCGGGGTGGACTCGCTGGCCTACGGCGACACGACCGGCATGGCGACGCCGCCGCGCGTCACCCGGCTGGTGGAGGCGACCCGGGACGAGCACGCCTCGTTGCCGCTGGGCCTGCACTTCCACAACACGCGGGGCACCGGACTGGCCAACGTCTACGCGGCGCTGCAGCTCGGCGTCACCGACTTCGACGCGTCGGTCGGCGGGCTGGGCGGCTGCCCCTACGCCCCCGGGGCGTCGGGGAACATCGCCACCGAGGAGCTGGTCTACCTGCTCGAGGACATGGGCATCGACACCGGCATCGACCTGCCGGCGATGATCCAGGCGGCCGGGCTGGCCGAGCGGCTGGTCGGGCGCAAGCTGGACTCCCAGGTGCTGCGCGCCGGCCCGGCGGTGCGCTGAGCTCTCCGCCCGGTCGGCGTGGGCGTGCTTTCCGCGGTGGTCGCCCGGGTCGCGCTCTCCGCGGCGGTCCGCGCCCGTGTGCGCTCGGCCCCGGTGTACAGCCCGCCCTGAGGGGTGGGTGGCCCACCCTACGGGCGGGCGCCGAAACGTGGTGTGAACGGCAACGACACCCGCATGGGCGCCAGGACGTCGCGGGCAGCGCGTCGGCCCCGGCGGCGGCCGTCTCGAGATCGCCCGCCCGGCCCAGCAGCGTGGCGGGCACGGTCCGGCGCACCGTGTCGCCGACCCGCACGACCGGCACGCTGCGCCCACGGGCGAACGGCTGCTCAACCGCGGAGACCGGTCACCACCCAGATCGTCAGGACGGTGAGCAGATCGCTCCCAGCGGACGCGACCGCCGCGGCCCAGTCGGCGGCGAACACGGCGTCGGCAGCGGGATCGACGGGCGCGCCCGCCGCCAGCAGCATCTCCAGTGTGCCGGGCTCGACGAAGCCGACCACGCCGGCGGCGTCCTCCGGGCCGGTGAAGCACAGTGTGACCGGCTCGCACCGCACCTCGCCGGCACCGGCGCGGATCAGCCGCGACCGCAGCGTGCGCCCCATCGACCGGCCGCTCATCACCGGGCTGTGCCAGAGCCGGCGCCGCAGCCGGCCGACCAACTCGTCCGGCAGCCCGTCGAAGGCCAACGACTCCCAGTCCGTGTCGACGAGCGTCAGCCGTCCGCCCGGCGCGGTGACGCGGACCAGCTCCGCGACCGCGCGATCGGGCTCGGCCAGGTGCTGCAGGACCCGCTCGCACCGCACGGCGTCGAACGTCGCGTCGTCGAACGGCAGGTCCACGACGTCGCCGACGGTGTACCGGATCGCGGCGCGGTCAACGGGCAGCGGGTCGTCGCGCAGCCGGCGGCTCGCCTCGTCCACCAGCAGCCGCGACGTGTCGACGGCGTCGACCTCACCCCGCGCGCCGACGGCGACGGCCAGTGACCTGGCCACCTCGCCCAGCCCACAGCCGGCGTCGAGGACGCGGTTCCCCGGCCGCAGCTCCAGCGCGTCCTGCGCCACCCGGCGTACCCGCTGGATCTCCGGGTGCGTGGCCGCCCGCTCCAGATAGCCGGTCATCGCGTCGCGCAGGCCCGCCGGGACCTCGTCGACCCGCGCGAACGTTGTCGTCTCGGTCATCCCGATCAGCCCTTCCCCACTCGGGCGCCGGCCCAGGCGAGCAGGTCGTCGCGGGCGGCGCTCAGCACGCCGCTGTGGTCCGCGCCCGGATACCACCGGAACGTCACGTCCGTGCCGGCCGCGGACAGCTGGTCGGCCGTGGTCCGGGACGCCGGCGGGTAGACGACGGTGTCGGCGGTGCCCTGTGCGATGAAGACCGGTTGCCGGTGCGCGACGATCGGGATGTCGGCGTCCTGCTCCAGCAGCCGGGTCAGCAGCTCCTGCTCGGCGGCGTCGACGGCGAACAGCTCGGCGCTGGTGCGCCCGGCGATGGTCTCGGCGAGCGGGCGGAAGCACAGCTCCTCCTGCACGCGGGCGAACAGCTCCCGGCCGGCCGGGGTGAGGTGGTCCGCCGGCTCGATCAGATCCGGATGGGTGGCCCGCAGCGACTCGAGGACCAGCAGGATGTTCGGGATCGCCGGTGTCGTGGGGTCGAACGGGCGGACCGCGGCGACGGTCGTGCGCCACTGCGACGGCGGTGCGGTCGCGATAGCGCCACGGTAGTTCAGCTCCGGCGCTCGTGACCGGGCGATCGCCCCGGCGAACAGCACCGCCTGCGCGCCCTGCGACTGGCCGACGGCCAGCCAGGTCCGGCCCAGCGACGGGTCGGCGGACCGGGCGGCGCGCACGATGTCGATCACGCCGTACGCCTCGGACCGGCCGTGCAGGTACGGATGCGGACCGGGCGTGCCGAGCCCTTCGTACTCGGTGGCCACGACGGCGTAGCCGGCCCGCAGCCAGGCGGACAGGTAGTCGACGTCGCGGGCGGACCGGCCGGCCACCGACTGCGCGCACACGTCGGCGACGCCGACCGTGCCGTGGGCCCAGCTGATCACCGGCCAGCCGCGGTGCGGCGGCGGGCCGTCGGGGACGAAGACCGCGCCGGCGACGACCGCCGGCTCGCCGTCGAACCCGGTCGAGGTGTAGGTGATCCGGTGGGCGGTGGCCGCGCCGGGCAGCCGCAGGTGCTCCGGCAGCGGCCCGGCCGAGACCAGCCGGCCCGGCCGGTGCGCTCCGGCCGCCGCCGGCTCAGCCGCTCGGCCGTCCGCGGCCGCGGCCGCGCGTCCGTCGGCCGGACCGGCCGTCAGGGCGACGATGGCCACCGCGCAGGCCAGTAGCCACCGAAGGTGCGGCGCGGCTGTTCTTCTCTTGATCATGGGTCGCGTTCCTCGCTGTGTCGTGGCGACGCCGGCGCTCAGGCGCGCCGGTCGGCGTATCCGGCCGGGATCTGGGCGGGTGGACAGGCGATGACCTCGTTGTTGTCAACACCGCAGTTCTCGATGAAGGCGATGGTGGCGGACTCGGAAACGACCTGGATGGGAGAGGTGGGTCCCGCATCGCGGTACCGGCGCATGCGCGGCAGATGCGCGTTCTGGTGCAGCACGGTTCGGTGCGGATGCTCGTGGACCCACCGAGGGAAGAAGATCACCCCGTGAATCCGGCGCCCGAGCACGGCCGGCCGCGGGCAGGCGCTCACGCTCGGTCCGCTCGACGGCGTTGGTCGCAGGGGTCATGCGGCAACGGTCGCGCGGTGACAGGCGGGTCCGCGTCCGTACCCGCTACCGACATTAGCCGGGCAGGTACCTACGTAGCTCGCGGCGGTCCGCCACGCCGGTCTTGGCCAACAGCCGGCTCACGTGCGTCTCCACTGTGCGAACGGACAGGTAGAGCGGGCCGCGATCTCCGAGCAGCTCCGGGCGTCGAACAGGCCGCGCGCCCGCCGACTGGTGAGCTAGGTAACCTGTTCCTGGACCCGGTGCGCCGGGAAGACCCAGGTGCGGTACGACCAGAACCGGAACAGCGTACCCAGCAGCAGGCCCACCACGTTGGCGGCGATGTTGTCGGCCAGCGGGCCGGACAGCCCGAGCACGTAGCGGGAGAAGCCGAGGCAGGCCAGCGCGATGCCCAGGCCGATGCCGTTGAGCACGAAGAACAGCGTGTACTCGCGGGCCAGCCCGGTGCGGGCGCGGTGCCGGAACGTCCACAGCCGGTTCCCGGTGTAGGTGACCGTGGTGGCGCCGACGACCGCGATGGTCTTGGCCCAGAGCGGGGAGTCGTGCAGCGGGCCGACGCCGTCGTCGCCCCAGAACAGCAGCGCGTTGAAGATCGCCAGGTCGAACACGAAGCCGACGCCGCCGACGGTGGCGAACTTGGCCGCCTCGCGGATCAGGTGGTGCAGGCCGTACCAGAGTCGGGACACCGCACCCGGCAGACGCGGGGTGCGGCGCTTCGGCGGCACGGTATCGAGCACGCGCCCAGGGTAAGGCACAACGCCCGGATCGGACGCATCCCACCCGGTTTGCGCAGGTCAACGGCCTCTCGCTCGACCGACTCCAGGTCCGGCAGGTGGTGCCGTACGCTCATGGCTCGTGGGTGATGATGCGACGTGGCCGGTGGTCGGCATGGTCGGCGGGGGACAGCTGGCGCGGATGACCCAGCCGGCCGCGGTGGCCCTCGGCGTCCGGTTGAAGGTGCTGGCGGCGTCCGCGGGGGAGTCGGCCGCCCAGGTCGTCAACGACCCGGTGGTGGCCGACGAGAAGGCGCTGGCCGACCTGCGCGCGTTCGCCGCCGGCTGTGACGTGCTGACGTTCGACCACGAGCACGTGCCGCCCGCCCATCTGCAGGCGCTGGAGGCCGACGGGGTGCTGGTGCGGCCCGGGTCGGCGGCGTTGCTGCACGCGCAGGACAAGGGCGTGATGCGGTCCCGGCTGACGTCGCTCGGCGTGCCGTGCCCGCGGTGGACGGTGGTCGCCGGGCCGGCCGAGGTGGCGTCGTTCGCCGCGTCGGTGGGCGGCGACGTAGTGCTGAAGACCACCCGCGGCGGGTACGACGGCAAGGGCGTCTGGCTGGTGACGTCGTCGACGTCTTCCGAGGTCGTGGAAGAGCCGTTCAAGGCCGGCGTACCGGTGCTGGCCGAGGAACGCGTCGACTACGCGCGCGAGCTGTCCGCCGTCGTCGCCCGCTCGCCGCACGGCCAGGCCGTCGCCTACCCCGTCGTCGAGTCCATGCAGCGCGACGGCATCTGCGTCGAGGTCGTCGCGCCCGCGCCCGGGTTGTCGTCGTCGCTGGCGGTGGAGGCGCAGCGGCTGGCGCTGACGATCGCGTCATCGCTGGACGTGGTGGGGATCCTGGCGGTCGAGCTGTTCGAGACCACCGACGGGCGGCTGCTGGTCAACGAGCTGGCGATGCGGCCGCACAACTCCGGGCACTGGTCCATCGACGGCGCTGTCACCAGCCAGTTCGAGAACCACCTGCGGGCCGTGCTGGACCTGCCGCTGGGCTCGCCGGTCGCGCGGGCGCCGTACACCGTCATGGTCAACCTGCTCGGCGGCGACCTGCCCGAGGTCTACTCGACCTACCGGCACGTCATGGCCCGCGACCCGGAGCTGAAGGTGCACTGGTACGGCAAGGGCGTGCGGCCGGGCCGGAAGGTCGGCCACGTGACGGCGTACGGCTCGGATCTGGAGTCGCTGCGGTCGCGGGCCTGGCATGCCGCGGACTACATCCGAGGGGACATCGATGAGTGAGGCTTCCGGGGGTTCCGGCCTGGTGACGGCGCGCGGCGAAGGTTCGCCGCTGGTCGGCATCGTCATGGGCTCGGACTCCGACTGGCCGGTGATGTCGGCGGCGGCTGACGCGCTCGATGAGCTGGCGGTGCCGTACGAGGTCGGCGTAGTGTCGGCGCACCGGATGCCGCAGGCGATGCTCTCGTATGGCTCCGACGCCGCGTCGCGAGGGCTGCGGGTGATCATCGCCGGTGCCGGCGGGGCGGCACATCTGCCCGGCATGCTCGCCTCGGTGACGTCGCTGCCGGTCGTCGGCGTGCCGGTGCCGCTGAAGTACCTGGACGGCATGGACTCGCTGCTGTCGATCGTCCAGATGCCGGCCGGCGTCCCCGTCGCGACGGTGTCCGTCGGCGGGGCGCGGAACGCCGGTCTGCTGGCGGCCCGGATCCTGGGTGCCGCCGACTCTGCGCTGCGGGCCCGTCTCGACGACTTCCGGTCGTCCCTGGAGACGGCGGCGACGGACAAGGGCGCCGCCCTGCGCGCGCGGCTGACGTCGGAATAGTCGTCGCTAGCGCCGTTGCCGTTGCCGTCACGGTGGCTCGTCCACAGGCTTCGATGCCCGGCGTTGTTGTCCACAGATCGCCTCTTGTGGCCTGCGACCGGCAGCCTCGCAGGTGGAGGGTGGCGGTATGCCCGCCCGCCTGCTCACCCTCCCGGCCGACGTCGTCGAGCTCCTCGACCGGTGCTTCGGTGTCGTCGACGTCGCTGCGGCGGCGCGGGCCGGTGTCGATGAGAGCAGGCTGCGTCGCCTCGCCGCAGCCGGACTGCTGGTCCGGCTCGCTCCCGGGTGTTTCGCGGCGGCCGCTGCTGTCTCCGCCGCGTCTCCGTGGGCGAGATTCCGGCTCGGATCGAGAGCGTTCGCCCTGTACAGCCGTGGTGCAGCGGCACTGACGGGCTGGTCTGCGGTGGTGACCTGGCAGTTGCCGACCGTCGGTCCGGCGCCGGCACGCGCGACGGCGATCCGGCCGAGTGGAGCGGGCCACAAGGTCCGGTCCAGCAGGTACGGCAGCCTTGCGGTCGCGACGGTCCCGGCGGAACTGGTCCGGCGGGTGCAGTGCATCGACGTCATGAGTCCCGCTTGGGCTGTCATCGACGCTGCACGGACGGGGCCGATCGTGCCCGCACTCGTGGCCGCCGACGCCGCCGCGGCGGCCGGTCACGATCTCCGGGACGCGGTCGGCGCCATGGCCGGCTGGCCGCGGGTCGCGCGAGCACGGTGGGTGGCCGAATACGCCGATCCGCGGGCGGAGTCGCCGCTGGAGACGCTCGGGCGGTTCGCGTGTCTGCAGTTCGACCTGCCGCTACCGGTGTCCAACGCCTGGGTCGGCGCCGAGGAGCCGGAATACCGGGTCGACGGACTCTGGCCGTTTCACGGCGTCGCGTTCGAGGCCGACGGCGCCCTGAAGTACGACAACCGACCGGACGCCGCCCGGATCGTGGCCCGCCAGGGCGAACGCGAGTGGCGGCTTCGGCGCCTCGGCCTCGAGGTCGTCAGGTTCGGGTGGGACCTCGCCTGGCGGAACCGAGCCGAACTGGCCGCACGGTTCGCCGCTGTGCTGTGCGACAACGCCCCCCGCCGGCGCCCGGTGCGCTGGTGGAAGCACGTGCCCGGGATCGGAGCAGTGGAGCCCGTGCCCGCGGACTGGCCGTCGCCGGGCCGTACTGGGGTCGTGCTACCGGCCGGCTGGGACCGCTGACTCGTCGGTATGGACCGTCTGGCCGCCGCCTTGGCCGCCGCCTCGGCCGCCGAACACACGAGGGTCGCCGCCCAATCCGCGACGGTCGATGGAGGGCGGGCGCCGGCCGCCGGCGCTGCTCCCGGCACCTGCCCGGTGATCCGGCCGATACCCGCGAAACCGGCGAATGACGGCGACGAGTGGCCCGGCATTCGCCGGATCGGCGGGCATCGGTTGGGCGGCCGGGCATAGGTCGGGCGGCTGGGCGTTCGCCGGGTGGCTGGGTGTTCGCCGGATCGGCGGGCATCGGTTGGGCAGCCGGGCGTTCGCCCGGATCGCCGGTCTGGGCGTTCGCCGCATCACCGGGCGTTCGCCGGATCGCCGGGCGTTCGCCGGTTCGGCGGGCATCGGTTGGGCGGCCGGGCGTTCGCCCGGATCGCCGGGCGTTCGCTGGATCGGCGGGCATCGGTTGGGCAGCCGGGCATAGGTCGGGCGGCTGGGCGTTCGCCGGGTGGCTGGGTGTTCGTCGGATCGGCGGGCATCGGTTGGGCAGCCGGGCGTTCGCCCGGATCGCCGGTCTGGGCGTTCGCCGGATCGGCGGGCGTTCGCCGGATCGCCGGGCGTTCGCCGGTTCGGCGGGCATCGGTTGGGCGGCCGGGCGTTCGCCGGATCGCCGGGCGTTCGCTGGATCGGCGGGCATCGGTTGGGCAGCCGGGCATAGGTCGGGCGGCTGGGTGTTCGTCGGGTGGTCGGGCGTTCGTCGGATCGCCGGGTAACCAGCGGGCGGTCGTGCACCAGCCGCGCGGCCGGGCGTTCGCCTGGGTTGGCGCGCCCGCGGCGAAATTCGGTTGCGCCGGTAGCCGCCGATCCGGTTGGCTGAACGGCGTACCGGTGTGCCGGTGTCCGACCAGACGCCGGCGATGGCGAAGGGAGGCGTGTCCGATGGCTGCCCGCTCGAGGCGGCGCGACTTCGCGTGCGCGCCAGAACGCCCTCACCTCGCCGTTCCCACCGCCTGACGCAGAGACCGCCGCGGTGGGGACCTCCCTCGTCAGGAGACCACCGCAGTGCCGAACCACGATGAGTTCCAACCCATGCGCTCCCGCGGCCGCGGTCCCGGCCGTGCCCGCACCCGCGAGGACCGCGGCCACGTCGCCGACCGTGGCCCGAACGTGTTCGCGGAGTACGCCGCCAAGTACGGGCTGACCCCGCCCGGCGAGGAGGCCGTCACCGACGACCCGCCGTACGGGGACCGGTGGACCACCTGGGACGACTCCACCGCGGGCCAGCGCGGCCCGCGGCCGTACCCGGACTGGGTCGTCACCGAGCTCGGCGCCGTCGACACCGAGCTGGGCATCCTGAAGACCGGCAAGGAGGCCGACGTCTTCCTGGTGGAGCGCTCGGTGCCGGAGACGGGGAAGGCCACGGTCATGGCGGCCAAGCGCTACCGCGACCCGAAACACCGCATGTTCCACCGCGACGACGGCTACCGCGAGGGGCGGCGCGACCGGGAGTCGCGCGTCAACCGGGCCATGGCCAAGGGCAGCGCGTTCGGCCGCGAGGCCATCGCCGGGCAGTGGGCGCACGCCGAGTTCGCCGCGCTCACGTCACTGTGGACCGCCGGCGTCGCCGTGCCGTACCCGGTGCAGATCCTCGGCACCGAGCTGCTGATGGAGTTCATCGGCGCCGACGGTGTCGCGGCGCCGCGGCTGGCCCAGCTCCGGCCCGACGCCGACGAGCTGCACGACCTCTGGGAGCAGCTGGCGCACAACCTGTCGGTGCTGGCGCTGGCCGGCTACGCGCACGGCGACCTGTCCGCGTACAACCTGCTGGTGCAGGACGGCCGGCTGGTGGTCATCGACGTGCCGCAGATCGTGGACGTGGTGGGGAACCCGCACGGCCGGGAGTTCCTCGACCGCGACGTGCGCAACGTCGGCGGCTGGTTCACCGCCCGCGGCCTCGACCCGGACCGCGTCCAGCAGCTCAGCGACGCGCTGGCCAGCGACGCGCGGCTGTCGTAGGACAGGACAGCGACGGCGCGGCGGGTGCCCGACAGGAACCCGCCGCGCCGGCGCTACTGCGGATCAACCCCCGTCAGTGACGTCCATCGCTGACGATGCCGACCGTCGCCGAGGCCGGATCGCCGGCCAGGTAACCGGCGCCGTCGGAGACGGTGACGGTCACCGCGCGCGGCCGCGGGCTGGGCCCACGCCGGTCGATGACGCCGACCACCTCGACCGCCGTCGTCTGCCCCGGCTCGAACGTGACGGCGCCGTCCAGCGGCTCGTAGTCGCGGCCCGGCACGGTGTACCGGTTGTTCTCGATCGAGTACGAGACCGTCAGTGCCCGCGCCGCCG
Source organism: Jiangella anatolica (assembly GCF_003236295.1). Classification (GTDB taxonomy): domain Bacteria; phylum Actinomycetota; class Actinomycetes; order Jiangellales; family Jiangellaceae; genus Jiangella; species Jiangella anatolica. The sequence goes on along the minus strand of NZ_POTW01000084.1, from coordinate 16,583 downwards.
CACTGGCCGGACGGGTGAAGGTGAACGCGCCGTCCGTCGCCGGCTCGACCGCGTCCGCCGTCGCCGCCACCGTGATCACCGGCAGCGCCACCGTCACGCTGTCGGAGACCGTGACCTCCTCGGCGCCCGGGTTGTCGGTCACGTGCACCGCCGAGTTCGTCAGCACCGTGCCGTCCTCGACGTCGTCGTCGACGGTGACGTCGTAGGTGATGACGGTGGGCTGCACCACGTAGTCGGCACAGACGATCGTGTCGTTCGCGATCACGCCTGCCGCGCTGGCGTTGTTCACCAGCGCGCTCCACTCCGTGCCGTCGGCGTTCTCGGTGCCGATGGTGATCGGGCCGGCCAACGGTCCGGTGATGTTGTCGTAGGCGAACACCAGGTCGTTGCTGCCGGTGACGGCGATCGCCTGCACGTCGTACGTGCCCTGAGCGCCGGCCGGGTCGCCGGCCAGCCGGAGATCGTCGAGCTCGAGGATGGAGAGCGGGCCGGCCGTCGCCAAGGACACGCCCGAGTTCGCCGCCTGGTTGTAGACGATCTGCATGTCTTGCCAGAGCATGGCGGCCAGGTTGTTCGGCCGAGCGGCGTCGGGCAGCGTCTGCGGGATTCCGGGCGTGCCGCCGTAGTTGGCCTGGCGGTTGAAGATCAGGAAGCCATCGTCGCTGAAGCCCATGCCGGCGAACGTCTCGCCGTAGAACGAGAACGTGCGGTTGGCGAATCCGGTGAACGAGACCCCGTTGCCGCCGACGCCGGCGATCGCCGAGATTCCGGCGCCCGCCAGGTCGAAGTACTCCGCCTGTCCGGTGATCGGGTTCACGCATTGCGGGTTGGTGGCGCTGGTCGTGATCCGGTAGGAGCGGTCGGCCGCCTCGGCAGTGCGCAGGGTGCCTTCCCAGGTCAGCACGCCGTCCTCGACGGTCGCGCCCTCGGTCGCCGACCCTTCCACGTACGTCGTGCCCTCGGGGAGGGTGTCGGTGATCGTGTAGGCGAGGTCCTCCGGCGTGACGTTCGGCGCGACCGTCAGCGTGTACCGGATCGTGTCGCCCGGCCCGGCCGTCTCGACCGACGCGGTCTTCGTGACGTCGTCGGCGTGGCGGGTGACGGTGACCGGGATGACGCCGATGTCGCCCGGTGAGTCCGGCGACGAGCCCAGCGCGACCGCGCCGTACCAGGTCTCGCCCGGGTCCAGGTCGGGCTCGTCGTAGAACGCGCGGACGGTGAACGGCTCGCCCAGCGGCTGCGTTGCCGGCCCCTCGACCGTCAGGTTGCCCTCGCCGGCGGTCACGACCGCCGTGCCCAGCGTGACGGTGTCGGTGCCACCCGGCGTCGATGCGTCCCAGTTCTGCACCAGGATCCACCAGGTGCCCGCCTCCGGGCTGCCGACGTCGCAGAACTCGGCCGCGCTGCCGGTGGCGCTGCTGCACCGCTCGGTCGCCTCGCTCGGCGTGTCGCCGACGCCGACGAACAGGTCCAGGTCCGGCGCCGTCGAGTCCGACAGCTGCGCGACCAGCCGGGCCGCGTCCTCCGGCACATCGACCAGGATCGTCGCCGTCCCGTTGCCGTCGTACGGGTCGTCGTTGGTGCTGTCCTCGGCGATCGACAGCTGCTGCTCCTCGACCGGGACCAGGCCGCCCACCGTCGCGGTGAACTCCTCGATCTCGATCGACTCGATCGGGTCGGACTCCTGCGAGCCGGCGTCGCGGCGGGTGTCGATGTCGATGGCCTCGGGCAGCACACCGTTGGACGGCAGCGCGGCCACCGGCAGGTGCGCGACCGGCGCGGCCGAGCCCGCCGCCGGCGTGAGCACGACGTTGGCGAACTGGTAGGCGTCGGTCGGCGCGCCGGTGACGTCCGCGGTGATGGTCAGCTCGATGTCCTGGCCGTCGGCGATGGTGAACGTCGACGGCTCCACCGTCACCGCGATGCCGTCGGTGATGGAGTCGGTGCTGACGGTCCAGGCGCCGGCGCCGGTCGACGTGCCGGTGACGGTCCGGGTCCACTCGCACGTCTGCAGGCACTGGCGGTCGGCCATGCTCGGGGTGTTGACCTGCTTGAGGTCGCCGCCGGCGTCGGGATCGGCGGCGGCGTACTCGGCCGGCGCGACGTCCAGCACCAGGCCGGCCATCGCGGCCACCTCGAGGTCGATCCGGCCGGAGCCCATGTCGAACCAGTCCGCAGGTGAGCCGTCGGTGTCGGTGACGTCGGTCGTCGACGTCGTCATCACCGCGGACTGCGCCTCGGCCGGCGTCCAGTCGTCGCCGTGCAGCGCCTTGAGCAGCGCGAACGAACCGGCCACGTGCGGGCTGGCCATCGAGGTGCCGGAGATGAAGCCCCACGAGACCTCGTTGCCGACGCCGTTCGCGGCCAGCACGTCGACACCGGGTGCGGTGACGGCCGGCGAGATCAGCTCGACGGCACGGTTCGGGCCGCGGCTGGAGAACGACGCCATGATGTCGCCGAGGTCGTCGGAGATCGCCTCGAGGCCGCCGGACAGCGACGCCTTCTCGCCGGTGACCGACGCCATCCACGCCTTCAGCGCGACGCCGTCGGCGAAGCTGATGTGGACGGCCGGGATGACGTGCGCGTCGGCGTTCAGCGAGGTGCCGCTGGGCTCGTCGTTGGCGAGGATGAAGCCGGCCGCTCCCAGGTCGCCGACGACCTGGCCCTTCTCGACCCGGCCGTTCTCGCCGCGGTCGCAGACCACGATCTGGCCGGTGAAGTCGGTGCCGGCCGGGAACTGGCCCGCGACACACCGCGGGTTGCCCAGGTCACCGGCGTTGACCAGCGGGAGCGTCCCCGCGCTGGCGGCGCTGAAGCCCTGGCCACGGATCGCCGGCAGCGTCGCGCCGCCGTCTGCGGTGAGGTTCTGCACCTCGGCCTGCCACTGCCGGTTGTGCTGCGCCGCGCCGACGGCCGTCACCCACGGCACGTCGCCGGGGGAGCCGGTGGTGGCCGCGCCCGGCCCTTCGTTGCCGGCGGAGGTCGCGACGTAGATGCCGGCCGCGCGGGCGTTCAGGAACGCGACGGAGTCCGGGTCGCTCCACGGGTCCGGCGAGGCCGACGGGCTGCCGATGGAGTAGTTGATGACGTCGACACCGTCGGCGATGGCCTGATTGATGCCGGCGAGCGTCGCCGCGTTCGGGCAGGTGCCGGGCTGGCAGACGTCGTAGGCGATGACGTTCGCATGCGGCGCGACGCCCTTGATGGTGCGCGTCGCGCTGAACTCGTGCTCGGTGCCCTCGGCGCTGAACGTGGTGGCCGAGACCTGGTTGCCGGCCGACGTGCTCGCGGTGTGGCTGCCGTGGCCGTCGCTGTCGTACGGGTTGGCGCCGTCGTCGGGGGTGAAGTCCCACGCGCCGATCAGCTTGTCGTTGCAGCCCCAGTCGGGGATGAAGATCGTCGTGTTGGCCGGGTTGCAGACGCCGACGTAGGTGCCCGCGCCGAGCGGGTTCGTGTGGTCGTACCCATCGCCGCCCTCGGCCGCCGGCACGACGTCGGCGAACGACGGGTTGGCCGGGTTGATGCCGGTGTCGAGGACGCCGACGACGATGCCCTCGCCCTTCGTGCCGGTGTCGGCCGGATCCGGGCTGCCGGAGCCGTCCCACAGCGACGGCGCGCCGATCCACTCCGGCCCGACGTCGGTGTGCAGCTCGTGGTTCCGGTTGACCGTGACCGCCGTGACGCCGGGCAGCTCGGCGACCGCGAGCGCCTCGTCCTTCGTCAGCTCGACCGCGATGCCGTTGAGGGCGTACGTGTAGGTGAACGCGACCTCGGGGGCGTGGCCGATCTCGTCGTCGATCCGCTCGACCAGCTCCGCCTGCGCCTCCTCGAGATGACCGGCGTAGGCCTGGGCGGCCCGGCTGTCCGCGTTCAGCGGCGCGGCGCCGCGAGCCTGCGGGCCGGTGGCGGCGAGGCCGTCGATGCCGCCGTCGTAGGCGGGGACGGCGGGCTGCTCCAACTGCACGATGTACAGCTCCGGCGCCGCGGCGGTGCCGAGCCGGAGGGCGACGCCCTTCTCCTGCTGCTGGACGGCGAGGTCGGTGACCGCTTCGAGCTGGTCGGTGAGCGGCGGTTCCGCGGGGGCGGCTCCGGCGGCCTGGGTGAGTCCCAGGGCGAGGGCCACGGCCGCCGGCAGGGTCAGGCTGCGACGCAACATGCGGGCTCCTTCAACGACGAACCCGCCGGCCATTCCGGGGTGTGCTGGGCGGCGGGCGTGATGCGTGCGTTCCAGGCGGATGACGTGGAGCGATGCGGACTGTCACAGACCGTCTGGTAACCGGTGAAACTAGACGAACGCTGTCACCACTGTCAATGGTGACAAGTTAGGGTGGGGCCGCATGGACACGTCCGCCACCGTCGCCGGTCTCGTCGACCTCGGCCTCACCAGCTACGAGGCTCGGGCCTACGTCGCGCTGGCCGGCCGCCGCGACGCCACCCCGGCGGAGATCGCCCGGATGGCGTCCATCCCGCGGCAGCGCGCCTACGACGTCCTCGCGACGCTGGCCGAGCGCGGGCTGGTCGGGCAGGTCCCCGGCCAGCCGGTGCGGTACCGCGCGCAGCCGCCGGACCACGTCACCGACCTATTGCTGGCCGTGCGCCGCCGCGAGCTGGACCGGCTCGCGCGGACCACGACCGATCTCGCCGGCCCGCTGCGCACGTTGTTCCTGCGCGGCCAGGACCACGGCAACCCGTTCGACTACGTCGAGGTGCTGCGCGACCGCGAGCACGCCGTCGAGCGGGTCGAGCGGCTGTGGACCGAGGCCCGGCACGAGGTGCTGACGCTCGTCCACCCGCCCTACCTCGGCGCCTCGACCCCGTCGACCGGCTCGATCCCGCCCGGCATCGTCCAGCGCTCCATCTACGAGACGTCGATCATGGACGACCACGAGATGGCCGAGCGGGTGCGGGCCTGGGTGGCGATGGGCGAGCAGGTCCGGCTCACCACCGAGCTGCCGCTGAAGCTGACCATCGTCGACGGCCGGTCAGTGGCGTTCAACATGCCCGACCCGGCCGAGGGCGCCGGCTCGGTGACGACGCTGGTCGTGCAGCACGAGGCGCTGGCGGCGACGCTGAAGATCGCGTTCGAGACCCTGTGGTCGGCGGCGGTGACGCTGGACGACGTCGCGGCGGCGCGGACGTACTAGCGCGCCTCGATGGCGGGGCAGGTGTTCATGACGACGTCCAGCCCGGCCGCCTTCGCGCGCTCCGCCGCGTCCTCGTCGATGACGCCGAGCTGCAGCCAGACGGCCGTGATGCCCAGGCGCTCCTTCTCCGCGATCGCGTCGTCCACGACCTCGCCGACCCGCCGGCTGTTCACGAAGCAGTCCACGACGTCGACCGGCCCCGGCACGTCGGCGAGCCGCTTGTAGCCCTGCGCGTCCAGGGTGTCCTCGCCGCGCGGGTTGACCGGCACGATGGTCATGCCGAGGCGGTCGCGCAGGAACCGCGCCACCCCGTACGCGGCCCGCTCGCGGTTCTGCGACAACCCGACGACGGCCCAGGTCGCGGGCGTCGTGAGCAGGCGGTCGACGGTGTCGGGATCGTTCACGTGAGGGCTCACCCTTCGAGCGTATGTCGCCTTGCTCGGACGCCCTCACGTCAGCCGGCGAGGGCGTCGGTGGCGCGGCGCAGTTCGGCGGCGACGGCGCCACCGGGCGACGCGTGGCCGGCGTCGACGACGACGAGGCGGGCGTCCGGCCAGGCCCGGGCCAGCTCCCAGGCCGTGCCGACCGGCGTCTGCACGTCGGCGCGGCCGGCCACCAGCACGCCGGGGATGCCCCGCAGCCGGCCGGCGTCGCGCAGCAGCTGGTCGTCCGTCAGCCAGCCGCCGTGGCGGAAGTAGTGCACGGTCAGCCGGACGAACGTCGCCGCGAACCGCGGGTCCGGGAAGGTGTCGGCCGGATCCCGGCCCAGCGTCGCCGCCTCCCAGGCGCACCAGGCCGCCACCGCGCCATCGCGGACCGCGCGGTCGGGGTCCCGCAACAGCCGGTGATAGGCGCCGATGACGTCGGCGGCGCTCATTGCGCCGGGCGCCGGCGCGCTGAACTGCGCCCATGCCTCCGGGAAGAACCGGGCCGCGCCGCCGCCGTAGAGCCAGTCGTCCTCGCCGCGGCGCAGCAGCGCGACGCTGGCCAGCACCATCGCGGTGACACGGTCCGGGTGCGCCTGCGCGTACGCCAGGCCCAGCGTGCTGCCCCACGACCCGCCGAGCACCAGCCAGCGCTCGATGCCACGGTCGACGCGCAGCCGCTCGAGGTCCTCGACCAGCGCCCAGGTGTGGTTGGCGGACAGGTCGGCGTGGTGGTCGAGGACCCTTGGCGTGCTGCGCCCGCAGCCGCGCTGGTCGAGCAGCACGACCCGGTAGAGCGCCGGGTCGAACAGCTCCCGGTGCGCCGCCGTGCAACCGGCGCCCGGGCCGCCGTGCAGCACGACGGCGGGCCGGCCGGCCGGGTTGCCGCACTCCTCCCAGTACACGCGGTGCCCGTCGCCGACGTCGAGCAGGCCGTGCGCGTACGGCTCCATCGGCTCAGGGCTCCGTCACCGGGGTGGGATCGTAGCCGCGCCAGCCGCCGTCGCCGTGCGTGCGCAGGAACAGTCCGGCCAGGAACGTCAGCACGGCCGAGGTGACGTTGCGGCCGGTGATGGCCGCGACGTCGCGGACGGGGTCGTGCTCGACGACGTCGATGGCGGCGACGCGCGGGTCCTGGCCGAGGACGAACAGCGCCTCGTAGAGATCCAGGGGGTGGAGCCCTTCGGCGGTCGGCGCGCCGGTGCCCGGCGTGTACGCGGACTCCAGCACGTCGACGTCCACGGTGACGTAGATGGCGTCGGCGCCGCGACCGGCGATCTCCAGCGCCGCCGCGACGGTGTCGTCGATGCCCTGCCGCCGGACCTGGCGGCCGGTCACGATGGTGCCGCCGTGACCTTCGACCCAGCGCTTGTAGTAGCTGGCGTTCATGAACCCGTGGATGCCGATCTGCACCAGGTTCTCGCCGTGGAAGCCCACGCCGGCGCCGAGCAGCTGGCGGATCGGCGTGCCGTTGGTGGGGCCGTGGTCGAGCACCCGGACGTCGTTGTGGGCGTCGAAGTGGATGAGCCCGAACCGCTCGCCGGGGTGGTGCCGGGCGAACGCGCGGGCCGCCGGCGCGGTGACGGCGTGGTCGCCGCCGAGCAGGACCAGGAAGAACTCCTCGGGCAGCGTGAGCACGGCGGCGACGGTCTCCTCGATGCGGCGCAGCCCCTCGCGCGGGTCCATGACCGGCATCGCGATGTCGCCGAGGTCGCGGGCCACCATGGTCTGCAGGTCGACGTCGAAGTCCGGCGTGTATGTGGTGAAGCCGGGCAGCGACAGGCGGAACGCATCGGGTTGGGCGAACGCGCCGGTCGGGACGATGGACGTCGCACTCAGGCCGGCGTTGAGGATGCCGACATCCAGGGGCGAGGCGAAGTCCCACGGCTCGAGCCAGTTCGCGACGCGCGGCTCGTGCCGGTCCTCGAACGCCGCCCGGACGACAAGGCGCGGCGGCCGCAGGTGGTGCAGCCCGCGTGCGAGTGCCGGCTCGGTGAGGTCCGTCATGCCACTTGAGACTGGAGGATCACCGTTGTTGCTGCAAGACTTCTGCAGAAGTCACGGAAGCAGTGCCAAGTACCGTCATTCCTACGAGAACGCGAGCCGGTATGGCCGATGAGTCGAAGAACCTGCAGAAGGCCGCGGGCCTGTCCGCGGCCGAGGTCCGGCTGCTGCGAGCCCTGGCCGACGACGCCCGCACGACGAACGCGGCGCTGGCATCGGCCGCTGACATGCCGGCCTCGACCTGCCTGCAACGCGTCCAGTCGCTGCGCCGCCGTGAGGTGGTCCGCGGCTTCCACACCGACATCGACCGCCGGGCCCTCGGGCTGGACCTCGAGGTGCTGGTCGCCGTCGAGCTGGACGAGCAGGACCCGGCCCACTCGCGCCGGTTCGTGGACATCTGCCGATCGCTGGAGCACGTCATGGCGGTCCTGCTGGTCAGCGGGCAGCACCACTTCCAGCTGCAGGTGCAGGTCGCGAACACCGAGGACCTGCTCGCTCAGGTGATCCGGCCGCTGGAGGCGCTCCCGTTCGTCCGCCGCACGGACACGTCGATCGTCTTCGGCCACTGGCGCCGGCACAGCCCGCTCGGCGCCATGACCCGCACCTGAGGCTCCATCAGTCGACGTCGAGGGTGCCGGGGCGGTAGGAGGACATCCAGGAGCGCAGCAGCTCGACCCGGTCGCTGTTGGCGTCGTTGCCGACGACGACCGGCTCCTCGTTGTAGGCCATCGTGTCCGAGCGGCGGCGCAGCTTCACGTACAGGCCCGACGCCTCGATGGCGTAGCGCTCCATGTCGTCCTGCAGGGCGCCGACGACGGTGATGTTGTGGTCGTTGCCGATCCGCTCGAACAGCGCGACGGCCTCGCGGCGGTGCTGCTTGCCGAGGTTGCGGCCCAGCTCGTCGAGGATCAGCAGCAGCGGCCGGTCCCCGCCGCGGGCCAGGGCCGCGGCACAGACCAGCTTGACCGCCTTCTCGTCCATCTGCGCGGTGTTGCTGCGCAGCGTGTACGCCGACATCCGCTGGCCCTCGGCGCGCCGCCACTTCGGGCTGACGGTCCACCGCCAGGGCTTGTCCGGCTCGGCCGGCGGCTCCGGCTCGGGGTAGTCCAGCCCGGCGCCGTAGCCGCCGTACTCCTGGTCCAGCCGGTCGAACTCGGACGCGACCTTCTTCAGCATCGTCTTGATGCCGGTCGCCAGCGACGTGCGGTGGGCGCGCGCGGTCTGCTCGGCCTCGCTGTGCCCGAGCCGGCCGGTCGCGAGGTCCGCGGCGCGCCTGGCCCGCTGCTCGGCGATCTGCTTGAGCTGGTGCCGGTCGTGGTCCTCGTGGTCGCGCAGGTGCGTGTCCAGCGCCCGCAGCAGCGGCGCGACCAGACCGACGCGGGTCTCCAGCGCCGCGCCGGACCAGTTCGGCGTGACGATCAGCTCGCGCAGCTCCGCGGTCAGCTCCTCCGGCGGGGTGCCGGGCGGGAAGCAGCGGACGGCGACCTCGTCGGTCAGCCGGGTGGCGTCCTCGTCCCACTGCGCGGTGGTGCGTGCCTGCAGCTCGGCCGGCAGTTCGACGAGGTGCCGGCGGGCGGCGTCGGGCGAGTCGCCCCAGGCCTTCTCCCGGTCCAGCAGGCCGAGGCCGTCGCGCTCCTCGGTCAGCGCGAACTTCTCCGCCTCCTGCTCCCGGACCGTGACGGTGAGCCGCTTGCGGGTGTCGCGCAGGCTGGTGATCCGCTCCTCGCGCGAGTTGTGCACGCCCAGCTCGTGCGCGTACGCCGCCTCCGCCGCGGTCAGCTCCGGCGCCAGCGCGTCCCGGCGCTCCTGCCGCTCGGCGTTGGCCTCGCGCAGCTCGCCGATCTCATCCTGCAACCCCTCGGCCCGTTCCGCCGCCTCCGCGGCCTTCGCCCGCGCCTCGGCCCGCGACAGCGCCGCCCGCGCCTGCTCGACGGCCGCCGTCGCCTCGTCGAGCGACGCGGTCAGGGCGCGGTGCGCCTCCTGAGCAGCGGCGACGCGGGCCGGCTGGCCGGTGATCGGCTCGGCGAACCCACCGATGGCCAGCACCCCGGCCGCCTCGTCGACGACGGGAGCGGTGCCGGCCCGCGCGGCGATCGCGTCGAGGAACGTCGTGAGGTCGCGCTTCGCGGCCGGCCCGTCGGCCAGCACGAGCAGCGAGCCCGGCAGCCCGGCCAGCACCTTCGCCGCCTTCTCCGCGTCCTTCCGGCCGACGACGACGGCCTCGCGGTACGGCGTCAGCCGCGGCTCCCACACGTCCCGCTCGGCCGGGTCGACGGCGACGACGTCGACCAGCGCGGCCGCGTCGACGCCGGACGCGCGCAGCCGTTCGACCTGCTCGGCGGCGACGTCGTCACCGGACTCGGCCGCCGCGACGCGACCGGCCGCCGAGCTGGCTTCGGCCCGCGCGACGGCCTGCGCCGCGATCGCCTCCTCCAGCGCCGTCCGCGCCTGCGCCAGCTCCTCGGCGGCGACGTCCGGGGTGCGGCCGTCCGCGGCCCGCGCCTCGTCGGTGAGCGATCGGACAGTCGAGCTGAGCCTTTCCAAGTGCTGGGCGGCGGCGAGCTGCGCGGCCTCCAGCTCCCGGTCGCGGGCGATCAGCTCGTTGCGGGCCCGCTGCGCCGCCTCGAACCGGCGCGCGGACTCGTCGTCGTCGGTCAGCGCGGCCAGCCGATCCTCGGCCGCCGCCAGCTCCTCGCGCAGCGCCGCCTCGGCGACGTCCAGCTCGGCCAGCGCCTGCCGCAGCTCGGCGGCCCGCTCGACGCCGTCCAGCAGGTGCCGCGCGCACCGCGACCGCCACGCCGCCCGCGCCTCGCCGAGCAGCTCACGCGCGGCCAGCCGGCGGGCGATGCCGGCCTCGATGACGGCGACCTCGCTCTCCCACTCGGCGATCTGCCGCTCGGTCTCCTCGACCTCGCTGCGGTGCCGGTGCTCGGCCGAGCGCAGCACCTGCTCGTGCTCCAGCTCGCGGTCCAGCCCGGTGAGCGTCGCGATCGCGTCGAAGATCCGGTGCGGCGGCAGGTCGTTCAGCGGCTGGGCCAGCAGGTTCGCCGCCTGGCTGGACCGCACCGACGTCGACAGGAACGACACGCAGCGCGCGTTCTGCCCGAACAGCACCCGCGACAGCTGGCCGGCGTGGAAGTCGGTGCGGCCGTTGCTGCGCGGCAGCTGCGCCCACAGCTCGTCCACCCGCGCGGCCCGCTCGGACTCCGTCGCGCCGTACGGGACGTGCAGCCCACCGGTCCAGCGCAGGTCCAGGTAGGGCGCCTTGCGGTTGATCCGCAGCCAGACGGTGATGGCGTCGTCCTGCGGCGCGGTGCCGGGCGAGGCGAACACGCCGACGACGTAGCCGCGGTCGACGTTGGACCAGCGGCCCTCCTGCGCGGCCAGCTCGGCGGTGAACAGCAGCTCGGCCGCGCCGGCGGCGCCGCTGGCCAGCTTCCACTGCTCGTCGGCGTGCAGCAGGCTGAGCGCGGCGATGAACGACGACTTCCCGGCGCCGTTGGAGTCCTTCGGTCCCTGCCCGGCGACGGTGACCAGCCCCTGGCCGATCATCGGGATCGGGTGGGTGGACAGCCGGGAGATGTCGACGACCTGGACGCCCACGAGCACCCGCTCGCCGACGACGTCGAAGGCGCCCGGTGCGGCAGCGCTCACGTGTCCTCGTTTCCTTCGGGTGTGGTGCTGGTGGTCGCCGGGGCTGCCGGACGCCGGGCGCGGATGGCCGCGGCCAGCGGGCTGTCCGGCGCGGCGGCCAGGATCAGCTCGTGCTCCAGCCGCTCGCGGGCGGGCTTGGTGAGCCGGTGCAGCGCGGGTCCGGGCAGGTAGGCGGGGCCGTCGACGGACGCGGACCGCCCGCGCGGCGGCGCGATCTGCACCAGCCCGGCGGCCCGCAGCCGTTGCAGCGCCGGCCGGATCTCGCCGCGCGGCAGCTGCGTGTACCGGGTCAGCTCGTCGACGGAGGTCGGGTGCGCCGACGTCCACGAGTCGCCGCTGACCAGTCCCTGGCTGCGCGGGATCGCGACGGAGTGGACGAGCACCAGGACCAGCACCGCGCGGTCGATCCGGGACTGCGCCGTCGCGCCCTCGGCGGCCAGCGCGGCCATGACGTCGTCGCGGAACCCGGAGGTCCAGTGCGTGCCGCCGACCCGGACCAGCGTGCGGCCGAGCCGGTACAGCAGCCGCTGCAGGTCGCGGCGGACGGTCGCGTCGCGCAGCGCCAGCAGCTGCGCCTCCGGCACCGGCTCGCGGCCGTGCTCCAGCGCGGCGAACGCGGCCAGCACCTCGTCGCGGTGCCGCTCGTTGAGGTCGGCGAGCACGGAGTCGAAGACGGTCACGACGTCGGCTCCGGCGCGGGCATCGAGCGCCACAGCTCGCGCAGCGTGCTCAGCTCGGCGGCGCTCCACGACGCCACTCGCGGACCGAGCCGCACGACGCGGGTGTCCTCGTCGAACAGCACCCAGCCGGCGCCGGCCAGCCGGCGGACGGCGCCCATCGCGGCGGCGTGCAGCGCCCGCTCGTCACGGCTGCCCGTGATGGCCCGGAACACGCCGATGACCTGGTCGAACGGGGCCGGCGTGGCGGGCCAGACCGGGCCGGTGGACTCGGTCCAGCAGCAGCGCAGGCAGGCCGCGAGCACCCGCGCGGAGTCGTTCGGCTGGTCGACGGCGACGCCGGCCAGTCCGAGCTCGTCGAGCACATCCGGCCGCGCGTTGTCGGGCAGCTCCGGCAGCAGCCAGACGGCGCTCGCGTCGGGCTCGACCAGCCGGATCATGCCGGTGGGGTGGGCGCCGGCCGGTTCGACGCGCTGCGGCCCGGCCGCGCGGTGCCGCGCCCACCACAGGGCGGTGTCGTCGACGTTCATCGACTCTCGGCCCGCCGGAACGTCCCCTCCGACACCCAGGACGGGTCGCCGGCGGGGTCGACGCGCAGGCCGCCGGACCACGTCAGCTCGTAGCTGAGGTCGGGGTGGTGGTGGATCGCGGTGAGGTCGGCCAGCAGCCGGCGCGCGGACGGCCAGTCGCCGGCGCCGTCGAGCACGTCGGCAACCGTCACCTCAGTGCCGTCGCCGAGCAGCCGCTCCGCGGTCGCCCGCAGCGCCTCCGCGTCGTCGGCCGGGCGGATGTCGTCGGGCGGCGGCTGGCTCGGCCCCTCCGGCCGGGGCGGCGGCTGGCGGACGGTGTTCGCGCCGCGGCCGCTCTCGACCGCCTCGGTGAGCAGGTTCGGCGAGAACCACGGCGCCGGCGCGTCGAAGACGAAGGTGTCCAGCACGGCGGCGAGGTCGTCCTCGTCCGCCGTCCGGGCGAAGCTCAGCCACGTCTCGACCGACAGCAGTCCGAGCGCCCGCGTCGTGCCGGCCTGCTCGATCAGGCGGCCGGCCGCCTTCTCGACGGCGTCGGCGTACGCGGCCAGCGCGATGCGCAGCGCGGTGCACTCGCGGTCCAGCTGCGGCCAGCGCCCCAGCACGACGGTATGCACCTCTTCGGCCTGGCTGATCAGGCCCTTGTTGCCCCACAGCAGCTGCGCGTGGTCGCCCAGCTGCTCGGCGGTGCTGCCCGCGGCGAGGATGGCCAGCTCGTTGCCGAGATGCCGGAAGATCCTGGTCAGCCGGCTGATGGTGGTCTGCCCGGTCTCGGGCGTGGCGTCCGGCGCGGTGACGCTGACGTGCTCGAGCGTCAGCAGCTGGTGCAGCTCGGCCTGGCCGCCCTGCTCGGCCAGCCGGCGCAGGAACAGCAGCATGACGTACGGGGCGAACGCGGCCCGGTGGAACCGCTCGTTCGGGCGCTCGACGACCTTGCTGATCGCGCCGTACTCGCGCAGCACCTCGAACCGGCGGTGGATCAGGCCCGGGTCGATGGGCCGGCACGCGGCGACCGCCTGGTCGACGGTGAGCCCGTCGCGGCCGGCGTCGGCGAACGCGTCGAGGATCGCCTCGTCGACGTCGAGCAGCTCCAGGTCGCTGATCATCGCGCCGGACTCGCGCGCGAGCACCGCGAAGACCTGCCGGTAGAGCCGCTCGACCGCGGCATCGCCGGCGAGCTGATCGATGGTCAGCTCGGGTCCGGCGGTCATCGGGACAGCATGCCATCCGAGGCGCGGCGCCGCCCAACCGATCAGTTCTGCTGGCCGATCGGACGAACGATGATCTCGTTGACGTCGACGTGCGGCGGCTGGCCGACGGCGTAGAGGACGGCCGCGGCGACGTCGTCGGGGTCGAGCTTCGGGTCGCCGCGCCGGTGCTCCGGGATGGCGCCGGTGTCGACGAGGCCGGGCTGCAGCAGCGTCACGCGGATGCCGGTGCCGACCAGCTCCGCGCGGATGGCCTGCGCCAGGCCGGTGACCGCCCACTTCGTCGCGGCGTAGAGGTTGCCGGGACGGATGCCGCGGCCCGCGGCCGAGCCGGTGAGCAGCAGGTGGCCGCTCGTGCGGCGCAGCGCCGGGATGGTCGCGCGGGCGGTCAGCGCCGGGCCGTAGACGTTGGTGAGGACGAGGTCGCGCCACTCCTCGGGCGGCGCGCCGCCGTCGCCGAGGAACGACGTGACGACGCTCGCGCCGGCGTTCGCGAGCACGACGTCCAGCCGCCCCCACGTCCGCTCGACGTCGGCGACCAGGCCGCTCAGCGCCGTCCAGTCGGTCACGTCGACGGTCCTTGCGATGACCCGGTCCTCGCTGGTCAGCTCGGCCGCCAGGGCATGAAGTGGGCCGGGGCTCCGCGCCGTCAGCACCAGCCGGTAGCCGGCCGCCGCGGCCCGGCGGGCGACGGCCGCGCCGATGCCCCGGGACGCGCCGGTGATCAGGAAGACCTTGTCGGTCATGCGGCGACCCTAGGCGGCCCTTCGCGATGAGCCACGGTCAGGGCTTGTCGACCACCACGACGTCGTAGTCCGTGCCCGGCGGGACGCCGTCGCCCAGCGGTGGCGGCAGGCCGACGTCGAAGCGAGCGTTGACCACGGCCAGCCGGTTGCCGTGCTCGGCAACCGTGGTGGGGATGCGGAACAGGTCGTCCACGTCGGCGTCGGTGATGACGTCGGTGATGCTGCCGCTGGACAGGTCGCGGCTCAGCGTGACGCCGACGACGCGGTTGGCGAAGTTCTCCACCACCCAGAGCGTCCGGCCGTCGAGCAGGATGCCGTCCTGCGTGCCCGGCGTCAGCGGCTCGCCGACGATCTCGATCTCCGCGCTGGCGCCGGTCGCCGGGTCGACGGTGAACAGCGCGCCGAGCGCCGAGTGCGCCACGACGAGCGTGCGGCCGTCCGGGGTCGCCGTGATGCCGTTGAGGTTGAAGTCGCCGGCGATGGTGGCGGCCGGGCCGCTCAGCGCGATGGTCTCCGGCGCGCCGGCGCCGCCCGGGCCCAGCGGTATCCGGTACAGCACCGGGTTGAGCGAGTCGGTCACGTAGGCGGCGTCGCGGGTGACGGTGACGTCGTTGAGGAACGCGGTGCCTGCCGGGGCCACCGCGAGGTCGGCCAGTGGGTCGCCGTCGCGGCTGTCGTAGACGAAGACCCGTCCGGTGATGCCGCCGGCGACGACGATCGTCCGGTGCCGCTGGTCCACCTTCAGGCCGACGGCCTGCCGGCCGGGCGGCGCGTCGACGAGGACGTCACCGGCGCCGGTGCGAAGGTCGCCCCGGTAGATGTCGCCGTCGGCGAGCGAGCCGACGTAGAACGTGTCGCCGGCGCCGACCGCGATGCCCTCCGGGGAGAAGTCGTCCGGCAGCGGCAGGGAGTCCGGCGACGGGCGGGCGGCGGCAGTCGTCAGCACGGCGACGGGTGCGATGAGCAGCAGTGCGAGGATCTTGGACATGGTGGCCGCCCCCTCGAGGCCTGGGTCCGGTGCGATCGTTCCGGTATAGCCCACGCCGGCCGCGAGGTCCAGATGGCAGCGAGGTTGTACCGTGTCGGCAAGAATTCTTTTCACAAGAGTCCTTCCAGATGCTGGATCGGAGATCACGTGTCGCAACGACCGGGCACGCCGAGCCTGCTGCGTGCGATGAACGACCGCAGCGCTCTCGAGCTGCTGCTCGCCGCCGGGCCGCTGACCCGCGTCGACCTGGGCCGGATGACCGGGCTGTCCAAGGTGACGGCGTCGCAACTGCTCGCGCGGCTGCAGGAGCGCGACCTCGTCGAGGTCGTCGGCACGCGGTCGGCCGGCCGCGGCCCCAACGCCGAGCTGTACGCCGTCCGGCCCGGCTGCTCGTACTCCATCGGCATCGAGCTCAACCCCGACGTCGCCGAGGCGGCCGTCGCCGACCTCACCGGCGCGGTCGCCGGCTCGGTGACGGCGCCGGTCGCGGCCGAGATCACCGCCACCGGCGGCGCCGACTCGCGCCGGCTGGTCCACGACATGGCCCGGGCCGCCGCAGAGGAGGCCGGGCTCACGCTCGCCGACATCGACGACGTCGTCATCGGCCTGCCCGGCGTCGTCGACCCGGCGACCGGCGACATCGAGCTCTCCTTCGACCTGCCCGGCTGGCATCGCGGCATGCGCGAGCTGCTGGCCGCCGACCTCGGCTGCGACGTCACGTTCGAGAACGACGTCAACCTCGCCGCCGTCGCCGAACGCGCCGAGGGCGCCGGCCGCGACGTCGACGACATGGTGCTGCTGTGGATCGGCCGCGGTGTCGGTCTGGCGGTCGTGCTCAGCGGGCACCTGCACCGCGGCGCGACCGGCGCCGCCGGCGAGATCGGCTACCTCCCGATGCCCGGCGTGCCGTCCCCGGCCAGCGTGGAGCGGCCGGCCAGCGGCGCGTTCCAGGCCCTCGTCGGCGCCGGCGCCGTGGACGAGCTGGCGGCGGAGTACGGGATCGTGGCCGACGGCGCGGCCGCCTCGGTGCGGGCCGCGCTGGCCGGCGGCGGTGCGGCGGCGGACGGCTTCCTGCAGGCGTTCTCGCACCGGCTGGCGCTCGGTGTCGCGTCGGTGTGCGCCGTCGTCGACCCGGCGCTCGTGGTGGTCGCCGGGGAGGCTGTGTCTTATAAACATTTCCGAGCCCACGAGACTAGCGCTCATATCGTAT
>NZ_POTW01000083.1 GCF_003236295.1 Jiangella anatolica | reverse complement strand
CACCTACGGAGTGCCTTTCAACGCGGCGGATCTTGACCTTCGACAAGCCAAGAATCCCGCGCTGAACAGGCACTTCCGTGCATCACACGCCGCACACGACCCCAGAGACGTGAAAGCCCGAGGCTAGTAGCCGGAGCGCAGCAGCAGGCTCAGCGTGCTGTGCTGGGCGAGGCCGCCGAGCGACGCCAGCGACCGGAACGTCAGCGTGACGTCGACGGTGGCGGGCGCGTCGAACCGGACCCGGATGCCGCCCTCCTGCCGCGGCGCGCCGGTGAGCTCGTGCACCGGCAGCTCCAGCTCCACCCCGTCGACCGGCGAGCTCTCGATCGCCAGCGGACCGGTCACGTAGCCCTCGTTGACGATGGTGACGTCGATCGGGTGCCAGACGCCCGGCGCCAGGGTTCCGAGCCGGGTCGCGGTGCGGGCGACGTTGACCCTGGCCTCCGGGTTGACGGTGACCGAGATCGGCGCCGACGTGTCGGCGGGTTCGCAGCAGTGGCGGCTCATCACTCGGCCTCGCATTCGTCCCGGCGGGTCAGGTACACGGCTTGCGCCTCGTCGTAGGCGGCCCGGGCGCCGGCCCGCTCCGCCTCGCGGATGAACCCGGACTTCGCCTTCCACAGCGCGTCGACGGAGTCGTGCAGCCACTGCGCGCTGCGCCTCGACGCGCGGATCGGCCGGTCACCGGCCTCGACGAAGATCGGCTGGGTGTGCACGCTGGGCAGGATCCGCAGCGCCACCCAGGACGAGCGCTCCAGCGTGACGTCGAACTCGACCGGCCGCTCCACGCCGTCGGCGACGACCCGCCGCGACGCCACCGCGACGCCGTTCACCACCAGCTCCAGCAGCACCTCGCGGGTCCCGTCGACGCGGGCCCGCTCCAGGTGCCAGCCGACCGGCGCGCTGTACGACGGGCGGCCGGGCTCCGGCGGCGGTGGCGGCGACGGCGGCAGCCAGGCCGCGACGGCCGCCGTCACCCGGACCGGACCGGGCCCGTCGACGCGCTGCTCGCGGGCGGTGTCACCGTCGACGGCCAGGTCGAACACGTGACTGCGGCCGTCGCCGAAGTACGACGCGCCCGAGCGGAGACCGTCGAGCCACGCCTCCAGCGCCCGCGGCCCCCGCGGCGGCGACGGCAGCCGGACGTAGGTGCGCCCGACCCCTGGGCCGTCGTCGTAGATGCACGGGTAGTCGGTCTCGCCCAGCATCAGCGTGCGGTAGCCGACGTTGAGCAGGTGGTACCAGATGTTCAGCTCCGCGGCCGGCGCCACCTCCGCGCCGGCCTGGAAGTCCGCGGCGCCCAGCGGCACGTCGACGATGATCTCGTTGGACCCGATGGACTGGAACGCCGGGATGACGTGGTTGGGCAGCTCGTCGGTGCCCGAGGCCAGCCCGAGCCCGCAGTGCGCGTACCCCGTCAGCGCGCCCTGTGCTCGCCCCCACCGCATGATCGGCAGGTTCCAGGACGGCCAGTCCTCGATCAGCTGCGTGCCCGGGTAGTCCTGGTCGGTGAGACCCAGCAGGATGACATGCCCGGAGTGGCTGGACGGGAAGCCGGACACCTCGACGTCGTAGCGCAGCGCGCTCTCGTCGTCGCGGTCGGTGGGCCGCGGCGACCAGGTCATGCCCTGCGCCTGCTGCATCGCCTCGTTCTCCAGCAGCGCCGGCGGGCTGATCGACTCGCCGCTGAAGAACTGCTTCTGGTGGTAGTAACAGGGACCCCAGGTCAGGACGCTGCCCAGCCACAGGCCCTCGCCGCGGACGTGCCGGATCATCGTCTCCGGCGTGACGCCCTCGCTCGGGACGTTGTAGTGCGAGCAGCCGCCGGCGTGGATGTGCGGGTCGCCGGAGTAGTAGCCGCGCGCGGCCGGGTCGACCCAGCGGTCCAGCCGCAGCTCGACGGCGTCGGTGCCGGGCTCGATCCGGACGGAGCGGGTGACCTCGCGGTACTCCGGCCCGCGTCGCACCGAGACCTCGTACTCGCCGTCCGGCAGCACGATGGTCTCCCCGGTGGCCCGGTAGACGTGCTCGTGGAAGAACATGTCCGGCGCCAGCCGCATCGCCGTCGACGGGTACGACCGGCCGTGCCCGTCGCGCACCGTCACCGCGGCCATCGAGCTGCCGCCGTCAGGCTCGCGGACGTGCAGCCGGATCTCCCGCGCCGGCCGGCTCTCGAACTCGATGGCCGCGCCGTACTCCGTCGCGCTCATCATCATGTGGATCGCGGCCTGGTTCCCGGCCGGGCGGGTCAGGCTCGGCGGCCGGTCCTCGACCGCCAGCGTGAACGCCAGCCGGGCGGAGCGGGGCCCGGCGTCGCGGCTGTACGCGCTGATGACCTGGTACTCCGCCTCCAGGCCGGACAGCTCGCCGGACGTCGCCAGCCGCGTCTGCAGCCAGGCCTCCCTGATCCGCGGCACGCTGTCCAGCGTGTCCGGCAGCGCGATACGGGCGGAGTGGCTGTGCTGGTCGATGACGCCGTGCACACCCGGGGTCGTGCCACGCAGCCGGCCCTCGATCCGATGCGGGTTCACGACCCGGACGAGGAAGCTGCGCCAGCCGTGCTGGACCAGCCGCGGCGGCGCGGCGCCGGCCCGCGTGACCGTGCCGGCGTGCTCGTCGACCCTGACCTCGGCCAGCACGTACGGACGCAGCAGCGCCTCGATCTCGGCGGTGACGGGGTCGTCGGCGAGCTTCGCCAGCCGGTCGGTCACGTCGGCGGGCAGCGGGTCGCCGAGGTCGCGCAACACGTGCACGGCGCGGGTCGCGGAGGCGAACAGGGGCTGGGCGGCGGGCTCGGACACAGGTCCTCCTGTCGGCCGGGGGCTTCCCGCCGACGTTACTGTGCCGCCAGCCGCGCGTAGAACTCCTTTACGGCCGCATGGTCCGGCAGCAGGCCGGACGCACGTGCCGTGGCCAGCGACGGGGCGTCGCGGTCCTTGTCCGACAGGATCGGGGTGATCGGGCGGCCGTCGCGGTCCGTCGCCGGCCACTCGATGCCCAGCTCCGGGTCCAGCGGGTCGATCCCGTGCTCGCGGCCGGGCGCGTAGGACGCCGTGCACAGATACATGACGGCGGAGCCGTCGGCCAGCGAGAGGAACCCGTGGCCGAGGCCCTCCGCCACGTAGACGGCCCGCCGGTCGGCGTCGTCGAGCAGCACGGAGTCCCAGGCACCGAACGTCGGCGAGCCGACCCGGATGTCGACGACGACGTCCAGCACGGCGCCGGCCACGCAGGTGACGTACTTGGCCTGGCTGGGCGGGACGTCGGCGAAGTGGATGCCGCGCAGCACGCCGGCGGCCGAGACGGACAGGTTGGTCTGGACGATGTCCGGACGGTGGCCGACGTGCGGGGCGAGCTGGTCGCCGCGGAAGGACTCCAGGAACACGCCGCGATCGTCGCCGAACTGCTGGGGCGTCACCACCCAGGCGCCGGGCACCGCCAGCGGCTCGACCTTCGGGCTCATACCGGCGCCCCGTCGAGCAGGCCGATGAGGTAGTCGCCGTAGCCGGACTTCGCCAGCGCCTCGCCGCGGGCGCGCAGCTGGTCGTCGTCGATGAACCCCTGGCGCCACGCCACCTCCTCGGGGCAGCCGATCTTCTGGCCCTGCCGCGCCTCGATGACGCGGACGTACTCGCCGGCGGCCATCAGGTTGTCGAACGTGCCGGTGTCGAGCCAGGCGGTGCCACGGGGCAGCACCTCGACGTGCAGCGCGCCGCGGTCGAGGTAGGTGCGGTTGACGTCGGTGATCTCCAGCTCGCCGCGCGCCGACGGCGTCAGCCCGCGGGCGATCTCGACGACGTCGCTGTCGTAGAAGTAGAGGCCGGGGACGGCGAAGTTGCTGCGTGGCCGGGCCGGCTTCTCCTCCAGGCTGACCGCGCGGCCGCCGTCGTCGAACTCCACCACGCCGTACGCGGTGGGGTCGGCGACGTGCTGTGCGAAAACGAGCCCCCCGTCGATCTCGGTGTACTTGCGCAGCTGGGTACCCAGACCGGTGCCGTAGAAGATGTTGTCGCCGAGGACCAGAGCGACGTGGTCGGAGCCGACGAAGTCCGCGCCGATCACGAACGCCTGGGCCAGCCCCTCGGGCCTCGGCTGCTGCGCGTAGCTGAGCGAGATCCCCAGGTCGGAGCCGTCGCCGAGCAGCGACGTGAACTGCGTCGCGTCATGCGGGGTGGTGATGACGAGGATGTCGCGGATGCCGGCCAGCATCAGCGTGCTCAGCGGGTAGTAGATCATCGGCTTGTCGTACACCGGCAACAGTTGCTTGCTGACCGCCACGGTGAGCGGATGCAGCCGGGTTCCCGAGCCTCCGGCCAGGATGATGCCTCGCATGAGCGCCTACGATAGCCCGCGGAAGCGACACGCTCGGAGGGGACGAGATGCGGCTGTTGATCACTGGCGGGGCCGGCTTCATCGGCTCGCACTACGTCCGTCAGGCGCTGTCCGGCGCCTACCCGGGCCTCGACGGCGCCGACGTCGTCGTGCTGGACAAGCTGACCTACGCCGGCAACCCGGCGAACCTCGAGCCCGTCGCGGACCACCCGCGGTTCAGCTTCGTCAAGGGCGACATCCTCGACACCGGCCTGGTGGACGAGCTCGTCGCCGCGGCCGACCAGGTCGTCCACTTCGCCGCCGAGAGCCACGTCGACCGCTCCATCCAGGGCGCGGCGGCGTTCGTGCAGACCAACGTCGTCGGCACGCAGACGCTGCTGGACGCGGCCCGGCGGCACGGCGTCGAGCGGTTCGTGCACGTCTCCACCGACGAGGTGTACGGCTCCATCGAGTCCGGCTCGTGGACCGAGGACCACGTCCTGGAGCCGAACTCGCCGTACAGCGCCAGCAAGGCGAGCAGCGACCTCGTCGCGCTGGCGTACCACCGCACCCACGGCGTGCCGGTCTCCGTCACGCGCTGCTCGAACAACTACGGGCCGTACCAGTACCCCGAGAAGGTCATCCCGCTGTTCGTCACGAACCTGCTCGACGGGCTGAACGTGCCGCTGTACGGCGACGGGCTGAACGTGCGCGACTGGCTGCACGTCGACGACCACTGCCAGGGCATCGAGCTGGTCCGCTCCGGCGGGCGGTCCGGCGAGGTCTACAACATCGGCGGCGGCCGCGAGCTGACGAACAAGGAGCTCACGGGCCTGCTGCTGGAGGCCTGCGGCGCCGGCTGGGACCGCGTCGACCACGTCGAGGACCGGCTCGCGCACGACCGCCGCTACTCCGTCGACGACGGCAAGATCCGGGCCGAGCTGGGGTACGCGCCGCGGCAGGACTTCGCCGACGGCCTGGCCGCGACGGTCGCCTGGTACCGCGACGGCCGGTCGTGGTGGGAGCCGCTCAAGAACCGCTGATCGGGAGGTTCGGGTTTGCGGCGGATGCTCGGTGTCATCCTGGCGGCGGCGTTGCTCCCAGCCTGGGCGCCGGGCTGGCTCTTCGGTGAGCCGGACGCGGCGCGTGGGGTCCGTGAGCCCGCGTCCAAGACGGTGGACGTCGGCGTCTTCCGCGCCTCCGGCCGGGGCGACGCGGCCGCGATCCAGGCCGCCGTCGACGCTGCCGAGCCCGGCCAGACCGTCGTCTTCCCGGCCGGCGAGTACGTGCTGGACCGGCCGGTCACGTTCGCGTCGGACCGGGACTACGCCGCCGCCGACGGCGCCGAGGTGGTGCTGCGCGGCAGCGGCCGGCAGGGCGTCACGCTCGCGCATGACGAGCTCCACGACGTCACCATCAGCGGGCTGACCTTCGACGACGTCCGGATCGAGCTGACCGGCTCGGACGACTACGAGTCCGTCGCCGACGTGACGCTGCGCGACTGCACGTTCCGCAACGGGCGCAGCGGCAGCGAGTGGGGCGTCGCGTACGTGCTGCTGCGGCACACCAGCGGGGTGACGGTGGACGGCTGCGAGTTCCTCCGCGACCGCGACCACCCCGGCCGCGGCGTCGTCGCCGACAGCACCCGGTACACCGTCGTGAAGGACTCGTGGTTCGGGACGACCGCCGACCTCGACCCGGCCGTGCCCGACGGCTGGTTCCGCACCGCGATCAACGTCTGGGGCCACGACCTCGCCACCGGCCGGGGCAACGACGAGGTGGTCGTCGACGGCAACGTGTGGCGGCGCACGCCCGGCATCGGCGCGCCGGCCGGGTGTTCGTTCTGCCAGGACCACGGCCTGTACGCGTGGGGCAGCCGGCGGCTGTCGATCGTCGGCAACCGCGCCGACGGCTGGGACGCCTCGCCGGCCGGCGGGTCGATGAAGCTGCGCAACCAGACCGACACCTTCGTCGTCGGCAACCGGCTGCGCTCGTCGGGCATCCTCAGCTACGTCTACGCGAGCCGAGGCATGCCCGAGGTGTTCCGGCGGGTGTCGCTGCGCGACAACACGATCGACATGCTCGGCGCGACCGGCTGCCGGCACTACTGCGGGGTGACGTACTGGCGCGACACGGAGATCCTCGGCGCGCAGGGCGCACCGGAGAGCGACGTGTTCATCGGCGGCAACGCGTTCGTCGACGGCGGGCTGATCTCGGTCTCCACGGACCGGGCCGCGGCGTTCTGCATCGAGGGGAACCCGAGTGCGGAACTGGTGTCGCACGTGGGCGGGGTCCGGACGAGCGGGTGCGGCGCCGTGCCGGAGTGGGAGGAGCCGTTCGCCGGCCTGCGGCGCGGCGACTTCGACGGCGACGGGCGGGAGGACTTCGTCCAGCTGGTCCGCCCTGACGGAGAGGACCCGTTCTGGCGGGCGCACCTGAGCGCCGGGCCCGGCGTCGACGTCGAGCAGTGGCCGGCCGCGCTCGGCGGCGCCCAGCTGGCGGCCCGGTTCGGCGTCCGGACCGGCGACTTCGACGGCGACGGCCGCGACGACCTCGCCTGGGCGGGCAGCTGCCCGGACCAGCGGGCGTGCTGGCGGGTCGCGCTGGCCGGCGACGACGGCTTCGCCGAGCCGGTCGCTTGGGGCCGGGTCGGCCCGGTCACGGACGAGACGGACCGGTTCGGCGTGCACGTCGGCGACTTCGACGGCGACGCCCGCGACGACCTGCTCTACCGCGGCGCCTGCGGCGCGGCCGGCGAACCGTGCTGGCGGATGCTCGGCAGCGACGGCGAGACATTTCAGGCTCGCCCATGGGGCGACGACGCCTCCTGGACCGCCGAGTCCGACGCGTACGGGCTGCTGGTCGCCGACTTCAGCGGCGACGGCCGCGACGACGTCGGCTATCGCGGCGCCTGCGGACGGGACCGCGCGCCGTGCTTCCGCGTCCACGTCAGCAGCGACGACGGCTTCGAGGTGCGTGCCTGGGGCGACTCGTTCCGGCCCGCCGCCGACGGCTCGACGCCGCACTACGGCCTCTCCGTCGGCGACGTCGACGGCGACGGCGACGCGGACCTCGGCTACCGCGGTCAGTGCGGCGACGAGTCGCTGTGGCGGTACCACCTGAGCAGCGGGTCCGGGTTCACGGTCGCCTGCTCGCCGCGGGCCAAGCTGCCGCCGTCGTGACCGCTCAGGGCAGCAGGTCGTCGAGCATCGCGAGCATCATCCGCATGCGCCGGTTGTTCGCCTTGACGCTGCCGCGGGCGACCGCGCGCAGGTGCCGGTTGCGCCAGCCGCTGAGGAACAGCACCAGCGCGACGGCGAGCTGCTGCCGCCAGGGCACGGCGCCGGCGGCTGTGAGCGCGGGCCGCAGGGACGGCGGCGCCTCGGCCACCGCGGCCAGGGCGAGCGGGTCCGGCGCGGACTTCAGCACCTTCACCACGTCGTGCGCGACCGCCCGGTAGCCGGCGAACTCCCAGTCCACCAGCGCGAGCCGGCCGTCGGCCAGCCGGAGCACGTTGCCCACGCCGGCGTCGCCGTGGCTCAGCCCCGTCGTGAGCGGCCGGGTGTCCTCCAGTGCGGAGCGCACCCGCGACCACGTCCGGTGTGGGTCCAGGCCGTCCGGCCAGGCGCCCAGCGGCGGGTCGTCGACCAGGGACGCGAACGCGGTGAGCGCGTTCTCCCGCTCGTCGCCGTCGAGTCCCTCGTGCGTGACGCCGAGGCGCTGCCAGGTCTCGGCCAGCAGCTCCAGCAGCTCGGCGACCGTCCGCTCCGCGTCGGCCGGGCCGATCGGCACGCCGTCGAGCGTCTCCTCGACCACCCAGTCCGCGACCGCCTGCCCGCCGAGGCCGGTCCCGGCGTGCCCGTGCTCGAGGATCCGCGGGACGGCGAACGGTGTCCGGCCGACCAGCCCGCGCTGGTGCTCGATACCCGCAACCAACGGCGTCGGCACGTCCGGGACGAGCCGCTGCTGGACGGCCAGCGTCCGTGCGGCGTCGCTGAGGTAGAACGCGCGGAACCGCAGCTGACCGGCCGCGCGCATGGCCCCGACCATGACGACGTCGGCGGCCGCCGCCGAGCGCACCGTCGGCGCGGCCGTCCCCACCAGCACCGACGCGCCCGTCAGCTGGTCGACGAAGAGGCCGCGGGACGGGACCGCCGCCGGGTCCAGCAGCGCTGAGAAGGCGACGCGCTCGTCGTGGAAGAAGTGCCGGCGACGCAGCCGCGCGACACCTCGAGCGGCCGGGAGGCTGGCCGCCGTCCGCTCGATCGCGGCGGCCCAGCCGAGCGACCGGACCGTGTCGGAGATGTCCGAAGTGGCGACAGGCATCCGGCATGCTACCGAGTGCAACGTCACAGTTCAGCCGGGTTCTGCCGGGATCCGGATGAGAGTGTTCTCATCTTCGGCCGCCACGGCGCGACACGTCGCGGAAACCTACCTGCTGTAAAGTCGTCCGGTCACGCGGGCGCGGCGTGATCTCACGTAGTCGCATGGACGGGAACACAGCAGTGTCGGCAGATGTCGCGGTAGTTGGACTGGGATACGTGGGCTTGCCCCTGGCACAGGAGGCCAGCCGGTCGGGCCTGCGGGTCATGGGCTTCGACGTGAGCACCCATGTCATCGAAGGCCTGAACGAGGGGCGGTCGCACGTCGACGACCTCTCCGACGCCGACATCGCCGAGATGCTGGCGGCTGGCTTCCGCGCCAGCGCCGACGAGGCCGCCCTGGACGGCGCGGACACGATCGTGATCTGCGTGCCGACGCCGCTGTCCGACGACGGCGGGCCGGACCTGGGCGCCGTCAAGGCCGCGGTCGCCACCGTCGGGCGGCACCTGTCCGCCGGCATGCTGGTGGTGCTGGAGTCCACCACCTACCCAGGCACCACCGACGAGGTGGTCCGGCCGATGCTGGAGGAGGCCTCCGGCCTGGTCGCCGGCGGCGACTTCCACCTGGCGTTCTCGCCGGAGCGGATCGACCCGGGCAACCCGAAGTTCGGCATGCGCAACACCCCGAAGGTCGTCGGCGGGCAGACGCCGGAGTGCACCGAGCGGGCCGCCGCGTTCTACCGCCGCTTCGTCGACACCGTCGTCGAGGCCAAGGGGACCCGCGAGGCCGAGACCGCGAAGCTGCTCGAGAACACCTACCGCCACGTCAACATCGCGCTGGTCAACGAGATGGCGCGGTTCTGCCACGAGCTGGGCATCGACCTGTGGGACGTCATCCGGCTGGCCAAGACCAAGCCGTTCGGCTTCCAGGCGTTCTACCCCGGCCCCGGCGTCGGCGGGCACTGCATCCCGATCGACCCGAACTACCTGAGCCACAACGTGCGGGTGCGCCTGGGCTACCCGTTCCGCTTCGTCGAGCTGGCGCAGGAGATCAACGCGACCATGCCGGCGTACGTCGTGCAGCGCATCCAGAACATCCTCAACACCGACGCCAAGGCGATCAACGGCTCGACGATCCTGCTGCTCGGTGTCACGTACAAGCCCGACATCGCCGACCAGCGCGAGTCGCCCGCCGTCCCGCTGGCCAGGCGGCTCATCTCGCTCGGCGCGAACGTCGTCTTCCACGACCCCAGGGTGCCGGTCTGGCGGGTCGACGACGCCGAGCTGGCCTCGGTGCCCGACCTCGACGCCGCGCTGGCCACGGCCGACCTCACCGTCGTCCTGCAGCCGCACAGCGAGTACGACGGCGAGGTCATCGCCAAGACCGCGAAGCGGGTCTTCGACACCCGCGGCATCACCCCGCTGGGCGACGCCGTCGAGCACATGTGAGTCAGTCGCTCAGCAACTGCGCCTGCCCCTCCTGACGGACGTACACGTCCGGCCCGAACGTCTCGACGGCCGCGGTGACGGAGGCCTCGCTGACCTCCGTCATCCCGATGACGAGCGCGTTCAGCTCGGGGTCGATCGACCCCGACGTCAGCGCGGCGCCGGCGAGGTCGACGTCGCCGCCGGCGAACATGATGTCCAGCGCCGGCTGCATGAGCTCGTGGAAACTGTGCTCGACCTCGCGCACCTCCACCGGCGCGGGGGCGGTCGCGATCAGCTCCCGCACCTCGTCGCCGACGATGTCCTCCCAGCCGGCGACCAGGTTCAGCACGACGCGGCCGCCGTCGTCGGTGTAGTGGTACTGGGCCCAGACCTCCTCCAGGCTCGGGTCGGCGAACACCTCGCTGACCAGTCCGGCGGTGGTGAGCACCGCCGGAGTCGGCTCGTCAACGGCCGGCCGGTCGGGAAGGACCCGGTCCTGCCAGCTCGGCGCCTCCTCGGACGGCGCCGCCATCACCTCGTCCCGCGGTTCCCCGCCGGCGCCACACGCGCACACCAGAGCCCCGGCCACCGCCAGCGTTCCGGCCCACCGCCGCGATCTGCCCATCGGCCCGCCCTCCAGTGCCCTGCCTATGGGACGTCACGAGGCCGGGAACCGGTTGCGTTAAGTTGTCCGGCATGACCGACGACGCCGAGGTCGTGTGGCGACCCGATCCCGCCGCCGTGGCACGGAGCAGGATGGCCGAGTTCCGGGCTTGGCTGCGCGACGAGGGTCTGGTCGACGCCGCGGACTATGACGAGCTGTGGCGCTGGTCGGTCGCCGAGCCGGGCCCGTTCTGGGGCGCCATCGCCCGCTTCTTCGACGTCGCGTTCCACACCCCGGCCGACGACGTCCTGCCCGACGTCGTCATGCCCGGCGCCCGCTGGTTCCCCGGCGCGACGCTCAACTACGCCGAGCAGGCGCTGCGTGCCGGCGACGGTCGCGGCGACGGCGACCTCGCGGTCGTGTTCCGGCGTGAGGACGGACTGCGCTCGGAGCTGACGTTCGGCGAGCTGCGCCGGCAGGTCGCGGCCGTGCGCGCGGCGCTGGTCTCGGCCGGCGTCGGACGCGGCGACCGGGTGGCCGCGCTGGTGCCGAACGCGCCGGAGACGCTGGTCGCGTTCCTGGCGACGGCCTCGCTGGGTGCGGTGTGGTCCTCGTGCTCCCCCGACTTCGGCGTGCGTGCGGCGGCCGACCGGTTCGCCCAGATCTCGCCCGTCGTTCTGGTCACCTGTGACGGCTACGTCTACAACGGCAAGCAGGTCGACGTCCGGCCGACGGTGGCGGCGCTGCGGGCGCAGCTGCCGACGCTGCGCGCCGTCGTCGCGTTCCCGTTCGGCGGCTCGGCCGTGCCCAACGCGCTGGCCTGGGACGACCTGCTGGCCGAGCACGAGGGCGCGGCGCTGGAGTTCGAGCCGGTGCCGTTCGACCACCCGCTGTGGGTCCTCTACTCGTCCGGCACGACCGGGCTGCCGAAGGGCATCGTGCAGGGGCACGGCGGCATCGTGCTGGAGCATCTGAAGTCGGCCGGGCTGCAGCTGGACCTCAAGCCCGGCGAGCGGTTCTTCTGGTTCACCACGACCGGCTGGATGATGTGGAATTTCCTCGTCGGCGGGCTGCTGGTGGGCTCGACGGTGGTGCTGTTCGACGGCAGCCCGGGCCACCCGTCGCTGCGGTCGCTCTGGGACCTGGCCGCGGAGGAGCGGGTGTCTGTGTTCGGCACGTCGGCGCCGTTCGTGCAGGCCTGCCTCAAGGACGGCCTGACGCTGGACCCGTCGGCGCTGCCGTCGCTGCGCGCCGTCGGGAGCACGGGTGCGCCGCTGTCGACCGACGGGTTCCGCTGGCTGAGCCGCAACCTGGGCCCGTCCGTTCAGATCGCGAGCCTCTCCGGCGGCACCGACGCCTGCACGGCGTTCGTCGGCCCGGCGCCGGACGTGCCGGTGTGGCTGGGCGAGCTGTCCCGGCCGGCGCTCGGCGCCGCGCTGGCCGCGTTCAACGAGGCCGGGCACCCCGTCATCGGCGAGGTCGGCGAGCTGGTGCTCACCGCGCCGATGCCGTCCATGCCGGTCTCCTTCTGGGGCGACGAGGACGGCTCGCGGCTGCGGGCGGCCTACTTCGAGGACTTCCCCGGCGTGTGGCGGCACGGCGACTGGGTGACGATCACGCCGCGCGGCTCCGCCGTCATCCACGGCCGCAGCGACTCCACCCTCAACCGCGGCGGCGTCCGCATGGGCACCGCCGAGTTCTACCGCGTCGTCGAGTCCCACCCGGCGGTGCTGGACTCCCTGGTCATCGACACCTCCAGCGCGACCGTGACGGACGGCGAGCTGCTCTGCTTCCTCGTCCTCGCCCCCGGCGCTTCTCTGGCCGAGGTCGAGCCTTCGCTCCGGGCGACGCTGCGGGCCGAGCTCTCGCCCCGGCACGTCCCCGACCGCTTCCTCGTGGTCGACGACGTGCCGCGGACGCTGACGGGCAAGAAGTGCGAGGTCCCGGTGAAGCGGATCCTCGCCGGCGTGGCGCCGGACCAGGCCGTGAGCCGCGAGGCACTACGCAACCCAGCGGCCCTCGACCCGTTCGTCACCCTCGCCGCCCGCTGACCCGGGCTACTTGCGGCGGCCACCCGGCAGCGGCAGCGGGTCCACGCTCTGGTCGTTGGCGGTCAGGTCCATGCCGAAGTCGGCGGCGAAGACCATGTGCGTCTCGATGTCCACGTCCTCGCCCTGGTCGGTGAGGTTGAAGACGCGGGCGCCACGCAGCCGGTTGCGCTCGGCTCCGCTGAGGCCGTAGGTGCCGAAGCCGGTGTTGCCCGCGTAGCCGAGCATGACGCCGTAGTAGTTGCCGACGTAGGTGTTGACGTGGTCGTGGCCGCAGAACACGCCGCGGACGTCGCCGCGGTCGAGGATGGCCGAGAACATGCCTGAGTTGAACGGGCCGGGGCACTCGTCCTCGTTGCGCTCGCCGACGATGCCGTGCTTGGCGACGGCGCGGGCGTGGTCGGCGTCGGTGCGGCTGTCGACGCTGGCGAACCACATGAAGCGGTACTCCCACAGCGGGATGTGAATGAACATCAGCGCCGGCACCTTGTGTCCGGCCCGCTTCTCGACGAGCTCGGAGGTCTCGGTGTACCAGTGCACCTGGTTCATCCGCAGCCAGTCCCAGTCGGGGTAGCCGGAGAAGTCCTGCCCGGCGATGGTGTCCGGCGCGTAGCGGCCGCTGTCGAGCAGAAACAGGCCGAAGGCCGGGCGCTGGCCGCGGGCGCCGCGGATCAGCAGGTTCATGTTGCCGCTGCCGGTGACGCCCTTCGGGCTCGGCTGGTTCAGGTTGTAGCCGTAGGACCGGTAGAAGGCGAGCATGTCCTCCTCGTCCATCCCGGTCTCCGGCGTGGAGTCCTCGTCGTGGTTGCCGTAGGTGATGACCCAGGGGATCTGCCGCGACTCCATCGGCTGGACGATGTTGTTCATCGCCTGCTTCATCTCGGTGGCGTTCGCGCAGCCGCCGGTGATGTTGTCGCCGTTGTGGACGACGAGGTCCGGCTGCTCGGCGTCGAGCACCTTCTCCATGAGCTCGATCGTGCGCCGGTCGATCCGCTCGTCGTCCTGGGTGTCGTTGAACTGGACGATCTTGAACGTGCCGTCGGCCTTGAACCGCAGCGGGCGGTCCTCGTCCGCGGCGCCGGCCGGGCCCGCCCCGGCCAGCGCGCCGGTGGCGCCGAGCGCCAGGGCCGCGGTGCCCAGCCCACCCATCCGGACGAAGTCGCGGCGGTCCCAGCCGGGCCCGGCCTCGCTCTGCTGCTCGTTCGACTGCTGGTGCTCGCTCATCGGCGCCTCGTCTCTGCTGACGGATGGGTCAGCGGGGACGGTAGCCAGCGGCGGGCACCAGCAGCCGACAGCATGGTGAGGAGCGGATGAACGGCTACGGCACGTAGATCGACGCGTCGAGGTTGCCCGAGGTGTAGGTGGCGTCGATGAAGATCATCGAAGTGACGGGTTCGCCGTTGTCGTACTCGCCGTTCCGGTTGGTGTCGGTGTACGTGAGGCTGCTCACGGTCCCCCGCGCCTGGACCGTGCCGTCGCGATA
This sequence comes from Jiangella anatolica, assembly GCF_003236295.1. Taxonomy (GTDB): domain Bacteria; phylum Actinomycetota; class Actinomycetes; order Jiangellales; family Jiangellaceae; genus Jiangella; species Jiangella anatolica. Next base: position 16,936 of record NZ_POTW01000083.1, on the reverse strand, counting down.
GGTGGAGTAGACCGGGCCGCCGGAGTCGCCGGGCCGGACCTCGATCGCGTCGGTGGTCATCTCACCGGCGCCCGGGTGGTTCCTCGCCGTGATCTCGCCGTCGCCGCCGCCGGACGTCCGCCCGTAGAAGGCGATGGGCGTGTGCAGCGCGTTCGCCCCGGCGCCCGTGACGACGCGCTCCTCGACGCCGCCGCCGGGCAGGTGGACCCAGATGCTGGCGTTGAACGACGTCCCCGGCGCCGGCCGCAGCAGGACCACGTCATTGTTGAGGGTGCCGGCCTGGGTCCGCGTGCCGAGGTGGCGGCCGTCGTGGTACCACTCGATGAACGGGCTGTCGTCGTCCTGGTAGCAGTGCAGCGCGGTGCTGCCGAGCACGGCGCCGGTCGCCCAGCTGCGCCAGGTGAAGCCCTGCGTGCAGCCGGTCGTCTCGCCGACGCCGTTGGTGGAGTAGATGTGGTTGCCGCCGGTCCAGCCGCCGCGGTCACTGGTCGGCGAGCCGGCGGCGTCGGCGACCCCGCCGTGGATGACGGTCGTGTGCGGTCGCACGTCGGCCGGCAGCGCGTCGTGGACGCCTGCGACGTTGTCACTGACCAGGACATAGATCACGTCGTCGGTGCTGTGGACGAACTCGATGTCGGACGCGAACTCGCCGGCCCACGAATGGCGCGTGTTCCACAACTGCTTGACCGTCCGTTCGGTGTCGGCCGACCGCTCGAGCGGGGCGACCGCGGCGATGCTGAACGGGTCGTCGTCCGGGGGGACGCCCCCGGCCAGCACCGGATTCGCGACCAGCGCGGCCGCCGCGAGGCCGACCGGAGCCAGTACGTTGAGAAGCTTCATTCCAAACCCACCCTTTCCCTGCAAAACGGTGGATTCGGACCTTACAGACGGTCGAATCGATGGTCAACTCGGCGTCGAACGACGACGGCGGCCACCGCCAGGGCGGCGACGACGGCGAGAGCGCCGGCGCCCAGGGCGAGCCCCATCCGCAGCCCGCGCGGCCGGTATCCGCACGACACCTCGGTGACGCCGGCCTCGACCGGGACGGCGATCAGCCCGGCCGCCGTCGACGGGGTGCGGGCCGGCCCGTCGCCGGCCGAGCAGCGCCAGCCGGGCGAGCGGATCACGCCGAACACGACCGTGCCGTCCGCAGCACCGGGCGCCAGCCGGACGTCGATGCCGTGGCCGGTGACCTCGATCGACTCCGGCCGCCGTTCCGGCTGCGCGGCCACCGACGCGAGCAGCGAGCGGTCGAGGCAGCCGACCGGGTGGCGCGGCAGCACCGTCTGCCCATGGATCCGCAGCGTCAGGGCGGCGTCGACCGGCCCGCCGACGCGCTGCATGCCCGCGCCCTGGTGCAGGCCGGGGTAGCGCGCGTACGGCGGCAGGACCGGCCGCCAGCCGGTCTCCGGGTCGAGCACGTCGCCGACGAACGAGGGCGCGGCGAGGTAGCGCTCCGTCCCGGCCGGGCAGACCGCGGTCAGCTGGACCTCGGCCGGCAGGTCGGCGGCGGGGACGGGCGCGACCACCAGGTCGTCGCCGCGGGCCAGGACGGTGACAGACCGGTTCGCGACCACCTCGGCGTCGGGCACCGTGTAGACGTCGGCGCCCAGCGCCGTCTCCTGCCGCCCGAACGCGCCGGGATCCGCGGACGACCAGGGCGGGCCGGGCCGGACGGTGACCAGCGGGCCGGTGTCGTAGCGCTCCAGCCGCATCGTCCCGTCCGCGTCCGGCGCCGGCCGCGCGGCCACCGCGAAGACGGTGTCGATGACGGGGTTGGCGGGGTCGTAGTTGGCCCGGCCGAACCCGGCGTAGCCGAAGCCCAGGTCGATCAGGGCCCGCGCCACGGCGTCGGGGATGGTGCTGGAGTAGTACTGGGGACCCTGCCCGCCCAGCAGCATGGGGTCGTTCTGCGTCACGTACCCGCCGGGCGCCACCCGCGACTCCGGCCAGGCGTCGGCGGCCAGCACCAGCTCGCGCACCTGGTCGTTCGTGTCGCCCCAGGTCGGGTGCGCGCCGATGATCCGTGACCGCGCCTCGTCGATGGCCACCACGCCCGCCGTCGCCTCGACGACGACGGCGGCTCCGACGACGATGACGGCCGGCACCGCCGCCCACGACCGCCGGCCGGCCAGCCAGGCCACGACGGCGGCCAGCGCCATGATCGGCACCACGAGCCGCGTGGTCTCGGTGACGAACTGTCCGTCGCGCACACCAACGTAGAGGGCTGCCACGAGTGCGAGCGGCACCACCACCGGGACCCAGCCGCGCAAACCCGCCGAGCCGGACAGCCACCCGGCGATCACGAGCAGACCCGCGACGACGAACGCCTGCCGGAACGGGCTGCCGTTGGGGGTGTCGAACCCGTGCCAGACCTCGTGCGTCAGCGTCACCTGCATGCTGACCAGCGTCAACACGACGGCGCCGGTCCACACGAGCCGCTCACGCCGGGCCACTGCGGAGTTGACCGGGAGGCTCAGCGCGAGCAGCAACAGGACCGTCCCGACCGCGAGCCCGGGACTGGTGCCGACGCCCTCGCTGCCGGCCAGCAGCCGGGACAGGAAGTCCGTCCAGTCCATCGCCTGGAACTCGATGTGCGGGCTGGGCCGCGAGTACCGCACTGCCCAGAACGTGGGCACCAGCAGCGGCGCGGCCAGCCCGATTCCGGCCACGACGGCGAGCGCGCAGCGCAGGACGCCGGTGATCCGCCGCCGAGCCGAGACCGACGCGTCGTAGGAGAGCACCCGCGCGAGCACGACGATCGCCGCGCCGATCGTGGCCATGTAGACGGTGTAGAAGTGCGACGTCCACAGCAGCGCCACCACGAACGGCGACACGACCAGCGGCAGCAGCGTCCGCCGCCGCAGGATCCACTCGCAGACCAGGCACAGGACGGGGAACGCGACCAGCCCGTTCAGCCACACGGTCATGTAGACGGCGTCGTCCATGGCCCACCCGCACAGCGCGTAGGACACTCCGGCGACGACGGCGAGCCAGGCCGGGCCGGTGGGCCGCAGCAGCCGCAGGTACGCCGTCATCGCCGCGGCGGCGGTCGCGACCGCCAGCACCGCGATGACGTACAGCGCCAGGTCCATGCCGTCGCGAGGGAAGAGCACGACGATCCACGAGAACGTGCCGCCGAGGTAGGCCATGAAGTCGCCGAGGAACGGGACGCCGAATCCGCTGGACCAGCTGAACACCAGGTCGCCGGGGGCGGCGCCGGTGAGAACGTCGCGCAGGTACGCGTGCATGGGGATGAACTGCTGGCCGAGGTCGTTCGTGTTGCGGGACGCCTCGCCGAACGGGAACGTCCCGCGCAGCATGACGCCGGCGACGAACGCCGCGACCGTGAGAAGCGCCGACATGGCGCAGGCGAGCATTTTTTCGTCCTCCCATGCAACCGTCCAGACACCCTCGAGCGTCTTCCTGGTAGTGCGCCAATGCAGTGGCGCATGAGCACGGCGAGAACCGATCCTCCAGCGCGGGAAACGTACCACGAGAATCAGACCATCAGGGGGCCAGTGATGAACGAGCTCCACGAGCTCGGCATCGCCGTCATCATTCCGTGTCACAACGAGGCCGTGGCCATTGCCGGCGTCGTGACGGACATCCGCGCGGCGCTTCCGGACGCGGACATCTACGTCTACGACAACAACTCCACCGACGCGACCGTTCACGAGGCTCTCGCCGCTGGCGCGATCGTGCGCACCGAGACCCGGCAGGGCAAGGGCAACGTGGTGCGGCGCGCGTTCGCCGACATCGACGCCGACGTCTATCTGCTCATCGACGGCGACGGCACCTACGACGCCGCGCAGGCATCCGTGCTGGTCGAGGCGCTGCTGACCGGGCCTTACGACCACGTCGTCGGGGTCCGCGCGCACGTGGACGAGGCGGCGTACCGGCCGGGCCACGTGCTCGGCAACCGAGCGCTCGCCGGCGTGGTCGGCACGCTCTTCGGCCGTCAGATCACCGACCTGCTCAGTGGCTACCGGGCATTCTCGCGCCGTTATGTGAAGTCGTTCCCGGCATTGTCGCGAGAGTTCGAGATCGAGACCGAGCTGACCATTCACTCATTGCAGCTGCGGGTGCCGGTCACGGAACTCCCGGTCGGATATCGGGAGCGCCCGGCGGGCGGCGAGAGCAAACTCCGCACGTACCGCGACGGCTGGCGGATCCTGCGCTCGATCATCGAGATCACCCGGCACGAACGGCCCGCCCTGTTCCACGGCGCCCTCGCCGGCGTGTTCGCGCTGATCGCCGCGCTCCTCGGCCTGCCGGTGATCGTGGACTATCTCGAGACCGGGCTGGTCCCGCGGTTCCCGACCGCGATCCTCGCCTCCGCCGTCGCGATCATCGCGTTCGCGACCCTCGGCCTGGGCTACCTGCTCGACGCGAACCGCCGCGGGCGTGAGGAGGCCGCCCGGCTGGCCTACCTGCGGCTGCCCGCGCTGCGATCGGCGCCGGCCGGACGCCACCAGCTGCTGCGCAGCCCCAGCGCGATCCGGAACTCCTCACCGCTGACGGTCACCGAGCCGGCGCTGCCCTCGATCACGACCGACGCGATCCGGCCGCCCCAGGCGCCGAGCCCGTCGCGGGCGGGCACCAGCAGCGCGTTGACGCGGCCGGCTGCGGGGTAGGCGGCCGCGACGTCGGAGGCGGAGAGCGACGCGCGCCAGGTGTGCGGCGAGCCGGACACGACGCCGTCGTACGGGTCCTCGAACGCCTGCAGGTACGGCCGGCTCCCCCGCACCGTCCAGCCGCCGTTCGCCGAGCCGAACTGGGCGAAGGCGGGGACGCCGTCGTGGACGAGCAGCCGGCCGGCGGTGGCGGCCACGGCGGCGTCGCTCGCGGGATGCTCGTAGCGGCGGAGCAGGTCGCCCACCGACGTGTAGTCGGCGACGCCGGTGAAGACCTGGCAGCGGGTGCTGTCGCAGGTGTCGTACCAGCCGCCGGGCTCCTCGGTCCGCTGCCACCACGCGTAGCTGCGCGCCGCCACCGCCTGCGCCTGGACGGCGGCCGCGGGCCAGCTCGCGGGCATCTCCGCCGGCACGACGCTGCGCAGGTACGACTCCAGCGACCCGACGACGCGGGTGCCGACCCCGGGGCCGGCGGCAACGGCCTCGACGGCGCCGCGGTACTCGCGGTAAGTGGCGCCCAGCACCAGCCGGACCGTCCCCGCCGGCGACGTGAGCCGCACCGGTCCGGCGTGCGAGACGAGCCCGCCGACCGAGACGTCGCGCCACGTCCTGGCCCGGCCCTGCAGCACCAGCCCGGCGCCGCCGCGCACCACACGCCAGGCGGTCACCCGCCAGCCCTCGATCGACAGCGGAAGCGTCAGCGATGCGCCGCTCGCCGTCGCCGTCAGCCCGGGAACCGCGGCCAGGACGGTCTCGTCGTCTCCGGCGGCGGTGACGCGGACCCGCAGCTGGAGGTCGTCGCGCACCACCAGCGAGGTCCCGCGGTAGTAGTGCGCGAGGATCCGGTCGTAGCTCAGCCCGCTGACGGCGGCGCCGTACGCGCCCCACTGCGACATGCCCCGGCCGTGCCCGAACCCGCGGCCCTCGATGGCCAGCTCGCCCGACGCCGGCAGCGGCACGACCTCCGCGGCGACGGCCGGCGCCGGCCCGCCCGCGAGCAACGCCAGCGCCGCCGCCAGGACGGCGATCAGCTGCGCAGGTCGTACGCGTTCCATCCGGTCCCGATCGCGCGGGCCGCACGGAAGCCGCCGGTGCCGTCGCCCGGGTAGACCAGCATGGTGCCGTCGGAGCGCCAGGCGACGAGGTCGAGGACGCGGTCGCCGTCGATGTCGCCGGACCCGATGATGCCGGTGACGTTGTTCCAGCCGGTGCCGATCCGGCGCGGGACGCCGAAGCCGCCGTGGCCGCTGCCGCGGTACAGCCACAGCTCACCGTTGCCGAGCCGCGCGACCAGGTCGAGGGCGCCGTCGCCGTTCCAGTCGCCGGAGCCGACGATCGCGGTCATACCGGCCCACCCGTGCCCGAGCCGCACCGGCGTGCCGAACCGGCCCCGCCCGTTGCCCGGGTACAGCCACAGCTCGCCGTTGACGAGGCGCGCGATCAGGTCGACGGCACCGTCGCGGTTCCAGTCGCCCGGGCCGACGATGGCCGACATCGAGTTCCAGCCGCGGCCGATGAGGACGGGCGCGCCGATCGTGCTGCCGCGGATGCCGGGGTAGAGCCAGAGCGTGCCGTCGGAGCGCCGCCGCGCGATCACGTCGTCGCGGCCGTCGCCGTTCCAGTCGCCCGGCAGCACCAGCGTGTTGAACGCCGTCCAGCCGACGCCCAGCCGGGTCCGCGGGTCGAACCGCGCCGACCCGATGCCCGACCAGTACCAGAGCGACGCGTCCGACCGCTGCCGCGCGACGATGTCCGCGCGGCCGGTGCCGTCGAGGTCGCGGCCGTTGGTCGCGTCGCCGCCGATGCTCATCTCGCGCAGCACGCCGGACCGGATCGTGCCGAGCCGCGCGTAGAGCTGCGCGCCCGGGCAGGCGGTGGAGGCGGCGTCGCGGTGCCCGGCGACGGCCGGCCAGGACTCGCCGTCGTAGTTCGCCTTGGCCAGCGGGTTCACCCCGTGGATGGTGAACTTCCAGGCGAACAGCCGGGCGTACGCGGCCAGCATCGCGTTGCTCGGCGCGGCGTCGTCGTAGTTGCCCAGCGCCGACGCGGCGAAGGCGTCGTCGTTGTAGCCGAGCGTGTGCGCGCCGACGACGGCCCGGTCGATCCCGCCGTAGCGGCCCTCCCAGATACGGCCGAACCGGTCGATGATGAAGTTGTAGCCGATGTCGCTCCAGCCGCGCGACTGCACGTGGTACAGGTAGATCGACCGGATCAGGCCCGGCACCTGGGCCTCGGAGTAGTCGTTGGCGTTGACGGTGTGGTGCACGAACGCGCCGTTGACCTCGCCGTACTCCGGCGGCGTGCCGCGCATCGACTCGTCGGCGCCCCACTGCGCCCGGGTCAGGATCGTCGGGCGGGCGGCCGCGACCGGCACGATCGGCTCGGCCTGCGGCGCCGGCGGCGGCGCCTCGGCCGTGGACGGCCCGGGGTCGATCAGGTCCAGGCGCAGGTCGGTGGCGACGCGGCCGCGCGGCGCGTCGACGCGCACCTGCACCCCGTCCGACGCCGGGACCAGCAGCGGGTCGGTGCCGTTGCGGGTCCCGGCGGCCTCCGCACTGTCCGCGTCGGGACCGTGCTCGTCACCGTGCGGCAGTTCGTACCACTGCGACCACGCGCCGTCCTGACGGGTCCGCACCCACGCGGTGACGTCGCCGTCGCCCACCCAGGTGACGGCGGCGAGCTGGAACGGGTCGGTCTCGAGCTCCTGGGTGTAGACGACGGGGACCAGGCCGGTGTGCGAGTCGTCGGTGTCCCACGGCGCCGCCGGCATCGTCGGCAGCGAGCCGAACGACCGGGTGCTGGCCCGCAGCGGGACGGTCTGCAGCGCGCCCGGGTCGGGCGTCAGGTCCGGCGTCGCGGCCGGAGCGGCCGGAGCGGACGGGGTACTCGGGGCAGCAGGGGTCTCCAGGTCGGGCGACGCGGGTGCGGCGAACGTCGCCGGGAGGGCGGTGGTCGTCAGCGCGGCCGCGACCAGAACGGCGGCGGCGGGCCGCCAGGGTGGCAGAGTCACGTCTCTCCCCCGATCACGTGACGCGTGTGACTCAAGTGACCAGAGTAGCTCAGCGTGACACAGTTGTCAGGACAAGCGACATTTCCGGCCGGATCAGTATCGGCGCAGGTCAGAACACGCGACGCAGCACCGGCACCCGGCGCGCGACCAGCACGATGACGTACGTCAGCGCCAGTACCGCGCCGATCCGGAGCAGCAGCTGCAGCACCGAGGCGGCCGCGACGTCGTCGCCGATCCACCGCTCGTCCACGATGACGCCGAGCACGGCCAGGTGCAGCGCGAACACGCCCAGCGTCGCGTCGCCGAGCAGCCGGCCCAGTGCGGCCGGACGCGGCCGGGCCAGCACGCCGAGCAGCGCGCCGGGGCGGATCAGCGCCTGCGCGAGCAGGAAGACCGCGATCGAGTACAGGTGCACGCCCAGGCCGTAGTAGGTGACCGGCGAGATGTCCTGCAGCCAGTCCGGCGCGGCCTCGTTGTTCCACTGCCAGATCGTCATGGCGCCGAGCCCGACGGCGGCGACGGCGACGCCGGCCAGCGCGAACCCGCGCAGCACCACGCCGCGCAGCGCCCAGCCGAGCAGGTAGAAGCCCAGGTACGGCGTCCACCAGGTCCACGGCGTGACGATCCAGGTCACCGCCGTGCCGCGCAGCTCGAGCGTGGCCATGGTGAGGATCGGCATCGCGGCCGCGCCGGCGCCGGCGATCAGCACCGCCCGGCGGCTGGCCGTCGCGATCCACGGCACCAGCATCGGCGTGATGATCGCCAGCCCGAGCACGATCCAGAAGAAGTAGAGCGCGGTGTACGTGCGGCCGTTGAGGAACTCGTTCACCACCTGGTTCCAGGTGAACGTCTCGTCCTTGTACCAGTACCGGAAGCCCAGGTAGAAGAGGTGCCAGAAGAGGATCGCCGGCACCAGCCGCCAGGCGCGCTTGCGCAGGAAGTCGCCGGCGCCGCGGTAGCGCCGCGGGTCCAGCAGCAGGGCGCCGCTGACCATGACGAACACCGGGACGGTGAACACCGCGCCGATGTCGATGATGATCGCGACCAGCCCGCGCCACTGCCCGCGAGCGTCCTCGATGGCCGTCGTCGCCGCCGCGGTGTGGATGGTGACGACGCCGGCGATGGCGAAGACCCGCAGCCAGGAGATCCAGGCCAGCTCCTCGCGGGCGGCGGAGCGCTGCTCCGGCGCCTTCGGCTCGGCGACGGCGGTCACGTCCGCTCCGGGCGGCCGAGGAAGCCGGCCAGTGCGCGGGCGGCCATGCGGCCGTCGTGGTAGGTGCGGGCGAACTCGACGCCGTCGTGCGCGGTCTTGATCGCCGCGTCGCGCTGCTTGACGATGCCGGCGACGACGTCGCGGACCGTGGGCGGGGTGATCTCGACGATCGGCAGCTCCACCGGCACCCGGGCCCGCACGTGCGGCGCGACGTGCGCCAGCGTCACCCGGCCCGCCGCCATCGACTCGGCGGCGAACACGCCGTAGAGGCCGAGCACGGCCTGGTCGACGACGATGTCGCAGTCCTTCACCAGCTCGACCAGCTCGGCGTGCGGCAGCCCCGAGGCCCGGCGGTACTCGATCAGGCCGTCGTCGTGCAGCGACTGCAGCGCCGGGTCGATGAACGAGCTGCCCTTCAGCGCGGAGTTCGACGGCGCGTGCAGGACGACCGGCTTGGGCCGCTCCAGCACCGGCTTGTCGGTGGCGAACTCGTCGACGCCGACGACGACCGGCATCCAGATGGCGTCGGGCACGAAGTCGAGCAGGTCGGGGGTGGAGACGAAGCGCGGCCCGTCGAACCGGGCGATGCGCTGCTGGACGTCGTCGACGACGACCTGCAGCCGCTCGGTGAGGTCCTCGCGCGGGTCGGCGAACGCGGTGAACGGGTAGAGCTCGCGGTGCTTGGCGGGGTCGCGGACCTCGGAGCCGTGGAAGACCGCGCCGAGCTGCAGCCCGGCGGCGCGCAGCTCGTCGACGTCGTTGCTCATGGAGCCGGCGTGAAAGTCGCGCAGGATCGGCCGGCCGGCCTCGAACAGGATGTGCGTGACCTCGCGGACCAGGCGGTCGCGGTGCCAGGTGAGGTCGCCGCGCTGCTGCGGGCCCGACAGCACGGTGTCGCTGCGGAAGGAGAAGCCGGGCCGGCTGCGCGCGGCGGTCAGCGACTCGGCGGAGACGCCGTCGAGGAACCGTTCGGCCGCCCGGGCCCACTGGTAGCCCTGGCCGGCCATGTTGGCCGGCCCGATCAGCAGCCGCACCGGCTGGGTGACGTCGAGCGTGTGGCCGGTGGCGACGGCGGTCTCGATGAACGCCGGCTTCGCCGCGCCCGTCGCGCCGGCCGCGCCCGCCGGCGCCGTCGTCCCGCCGCGCAGGCGCCGCTTCAGCGCACCGGCCCGCCGGCGCAGGCCGCGGCGGACCCGGCCCCAGCTCCAGGCGGCCATCAGGACGCGGCGGACCGGCCGACGACGATGCGGGTGACGCCGGCCCAGCGCGCCTCGTCGGTGACGTTGCGGCCGTCGACCAGCACCTTCACCCCCGGCAGCTCGGTGGCGCCCAGCTCGCGGTACTCGGGGTGGTCGGCCTGCACGACGGCCGCGTCGACCGGCTCGCCGATGTGGTAGGCCTCGAAGCCGTACTTCGCCAGCTCCTCGTCGGTGTACATCGGGTCGTGCACCAGCACGGTGGCGCCGCGCTCGCGCAGCGCCGCGACGGCCGGGAAGACGCCGGAGAACGCCGTCTCCTTGACCTTGCCGCGGTAGGACGCGCCCAGCACGACCACCCGCGCGCCGGCCAGCGAGCCGCCGTACGCGGCCTCGACCAGCCCGACGGTGTACGAGGGCATGTCGGCGTTGGCCTCGCGGGCGGCCCGGACGATGGTCGCCTCGGGGTCGGTCCACAGGTACAGCCGCGGGTAGACCGGGATGCAGTGCCCGCCGACGGCGATGCCGGGCCGGTGGATGTGGCTGTACGGCTGCGAGTTCGAGGCAGCGATGACCTCGTAGACGTCGATGCCGTGCTGCGCGGCGAACCGGCCGAACTGGTTGGCCAGGCCGATGTTGACGTCGCGGTAGGTGGTCTCGGCGAGCTTGGCCATCTCGGCCGCCTCGGCGCTGCCGAGGTCCCAGACGCCGTTGGGGCGGTCGAGGTCGGGCCGCTCGTCGAAGTCGAGCACGGCCTCGTAGAACGCGGTGGCCCGCTTGGCGCCGTCGGAGGAGAGCCCGCCGACCAGCTTCGGGTACTTGCGCAGGTCGGCGAAGACCCGGCCGGTCAGCACCCGCTCCGGCGAGAACACCAGGTGGAAGTCGGTGCCCTCGGTCAGCCCGGAGACCTCCTCGATCAGCGGCTTCCAGCGCGTGCGGGTGGTGCCGACCGGCAGCGTCGTCTCGTAGGACACCAGCGTGCCGGGGGTCAGGTGCTCGGCCAGCGACCGGGTGGCCGCGTCCATCCAGGCGAAGTCGGGCTCCCACGTGTCGTCGTTGACGAACAGCGGCACGACCAGCACGACCGCGTCGCTGCCGGGCACGGCGTCGGCGTAGTCGGTGGTGGCGCGCAGCTTGCCGGCCGGCACCAGCTCGGCCAGCTTCTCGGCGAGGTGTGCCTCGCCGGGGAACGGCTCCTGGCCGCGGTTGACGAGGTCGACGACGGCCGCGTTGATGTCCACGCCGACCACCTCGTGGCCCTTGCTGGCGAACTGGACGGCGAGCGGTAGCCCGATCTTCCCCAGGGCGACGACGGTGATCTTCACTGAATGACCTTTGATGTCGAGAGAGTGGACTTGGCGGACCGCCGTATAGGGTAACGCGGGTTGGCCCGTGCTTCGCACGATCCATCAGACGTATCCGGGCGGAGGTCGGTCACACCGATGAGAGTGCTCAGCATCGTCGGGGCACGGCCGCAGTTCGTGAAGCTCGCGCCGGTCGCCGAGGCGTTCGCGGCGACCGCGACCGAGCACGTCATCGTGCACACCGGGCAGCACTACGACGCCCGCCTGTCCGACGTCTTCTTCGCCGACCTGCGCATCCCGGCGCCCGACGTCCACCTGGGCGTCGGCTCCGGCAGCCACGGCGTGCAGACCGGCACCATGCTGGCCGCGCTGGACGCCGTCCTCGACGAGCACCGTCCGGACTGGGTGCTGGTCTACGGCGACACGAACTCGACGCTGGCCGGCGCGCTGGCGGCGGTGAAGCTGCACCTGCCGGTCGCGCACCTGGAGGCCGGGCTGCGCTCGTTCAACCGGCGGATGCCGGAGGAGCACAACCGGGTGCTCACCGACCACGCCGCCGACCTGCTGCTGGCGCCGACCTCGGTGGCGATGGGCCACCTCGCCGCCGAAGGGCTGGGCGAGCGGTCGGTGCTGGTCGGCGACGTCATGACGGACGTGTGCTTCCGGGTCCGCGACGCTGTGCTGGCCGCGCCGCCGGGGCCCCCGCTGCCGGGTGACTACGTCGTCGCGACGATCCACCGGGCCGAGAACACCGACGACCCCGACCGGCTCGCCGCCGTCGTGGACGCGCTGGACGGTCTGTCCACGGACGTGCTGCTGCTGGCGCACCCGCGGCTGGTGGCCCGCTGCCACGCGTTCGGGATCAAGCTGGAGCGCGAGGGCGGATCGCTGCGGGTCGCCGAGCCGCTGGCGTATCCGCAGATGGTGGCCGCGGTGCTCGGCTCGTCCGGCGTCGTCACCGACTCCGGTGGCCTGCAGAAGGAGGCCTACCTGCTGGGCCGCACCTGCACGACGCTGCGCACCGAGACCGAGTGGGTCGAGACCCTGGCCGACGACTGGAATGTGCTGGCGGCGGATCTCACCGGCCTCGACGCCATCGTGCGCCGGCCGGTCCCCAGCGCGGAGCAGGGCACGCCGTACGGGGACGGTCACGCGGCTGAGCGGGTCGTTGCCGCTTTGCTCTAGTCGGCATTGAGGGGCTTCTACCGTTGGCCGTCCCCCTGCTGCCCATTCTCTTGGCCGCGCAACCGCGCCTCAAGTCCGCGCGCTCCGGTGCTGGTGTTCGCTGTGGTGGGGGCGCTTGGACTTGACCCGCGGTTCCGCGGCCAAGAACGGGCAGCTATCAGGGGGACGGGGGAGTGTGGCGACGCCCGCCGGGGACCGGCGACGTCCGCTGGGGGCTCCGGCGCACCGTCTGTTGGGGCTGGGGCGTCGTGGTGGTGGGTGGTTCGGGTCCGTTGGCCTGTCCCGGCGGCCTGTGGTGCCTGTCGGGACGGTTCGGTGTGGCATTGGTGTCGTTGGATGTCCACGTGGTGAGATTTCGCCGCGTTTCCCGGGCCGCCCACCATGCGTCCTCCCGCCTTAGTAGGCATGCATGGGTGGTAGAGCGGGAGAACACCTAGTGCGACACCAAAACGTTGATGATCATCGCTGTCCACAGGCCCGGAACGGCGGATACGTCACCTGATCGTTTACGGAAAACGATCAGGTGACCAAACGAACCAACCATGAGCCGGCGCGGCAACCGTGCGGCGTGCCCACACTCCCCCCGTCCCCCTGATAGCTGCCCGTTCTTGGCCGGGACGGCGCGGGTCAAGTACGCGGCCCCCAACCACAGACCCACCGCCACCAGCAAGGGCCGCGGACTTGAGGCGCGCCGTCCCGGTTAAGAAAATAGGGCAGCAGGGGGACGGCCAACGCTCGCAGCCCCGTCGTACCAACGGCAGCAGCCTCAGCGACCGGCGCCGACCAGCCGGGCCAGCGCCTGCTTGCTCGCCGCCAGCCGACGGGCGAGGCGGTAGGACGAGCTGGTCTCGACCCGGCGCATGCGGCCCTGGACGGCGTCGCGCTCGGCGGTGGTGCGGGCCAACGTGGCCTCGACGCCCGCCAGCTGGTCCAGGGCGGCCGTGCGCTCGGCGGCACTCTCGGCGGCCGCCTTCTCCGCCTCGGCGTTTCGGGTCTCCAGCTCGCGGGCCCGGTCATCGAGCTCGCGGAGGCGCTGCTCCAGGATCCGCCAGACGAACGACTCGACGTGGTGTTCGTTGACCAGGCGCAGCAGGGCGGGACGGTCCACCGGCGTCGCGTCGCCGTCCCAGCCCAGGTACGGGTGCAGCACGGGCTCGCCGTCGCCGACGCGGGCCGCGATCAGCGCCGCCGGGGTGTCCGCCTCGTCCAGCGGGAGCATGCCGGTGACCTGATAGCCGGCCGCTCCGACGCCCTGCACGAGGTCGCCGATCGGCAGCGTGCCGGCGTCCCACGGCAGCAGCAGCACGACGACACCGGCGCCGGAGCCGGTCAGCCGCCGGCCGAGGTCGTCGGCGCGGTCGGAGGCCGCGACGAGGTCGACGGCGGCAGCGGGACCGGCGCCGTTCGCGGGCTCGGCGACGGCGGCGACGGCGATGTCGGCCGGGAACTTCACCGCGCCGTCGGTCCGATCCACGACCGGCCCGTGCCGCACCACCAGAGTGCGCAGTATGTCGTTGCGTCGCATCAGCTCACCCTGTCGAAGACGAGGAACCCGACCGGCGTGTTCCGGAACCCGTACGGGCGGAAGTGGTCGGCACCGTACCCCAACGGCTGGACCAGCGCACGGTACCGCGACGGGCCGCGGGTGCGCTGGTACGTCGACCAGGTGCGGTCCTCGTCGGTCCCGTGGTCGGACAGGATCAGCCGGCCGCCGAGGCGGACCAGCGACGCGAGGTTGCGCACCGACGCCGCCCAGGCGTCGTCGTCCATGACGTGGAACAGCACGTCGACGCTGTACACGACGTCGTAGAGGTACGGCGGGCGCCAGTCGGACAGGGCGCTGACGGCGTACTCGTCCGGACCGCTGGCCTGGGCCCGGCACTCCTCGATGGCGGCCGGGCTGATGTCGATGCCGTCGACCCGGTGGCCGAACCGGGCCATGGCGCGGGCGAACCAGCCCTTCCCGCACCCGGCGTCGAGGACCCGCAGCGGGGCCCGGCTCTCCGACCCGTCACCGACGAGGTCGAGCAGCCGGCCCAGCCGCATGGCGTAGAAGATCTCGTTCGCGCCGGCGTCGATGCCGACCACGCCTCCGGAGCTCAGCGGCGAGAACTGGCGGTGTCGCTGGTCCCAGTACGCCGTGGTCTCGTCGGAGTTCATGGTTCTCATCGCCGGATTATCGCCCGTTGTAGTCCACCCTAATCGTCTCGCCACGCTGGGCGGACGCGAGAACGGCCTCGGCGACGGCGACCGTGGCCAACCCCTGCTGCATGGTGACGATGTCCGCCTCCTTGCCGAGGATGGCGTCGCGGAACGCCTCGTGCTCGGTGCGCAGCGGCTCCGGCTTGGCGATGGCGTACCGGACGACGTCGCCCTCGGACACGCCGCGGAACTGGGCGAGGTCGTCCCAGGCCGTCGGGATGGACCCGTTGGCGTGGAACGTGAGGTCGGCGTGCAGGGTGTCGGCGATGAAGGCGCCGCGGTCGCCGGTGACGATCGTGACCCGCTCCTTCATCGGCGACAGCCAGTTCACCAGGTGGCTGGTGACGGTGCCGTCGGCGAGCTGGCCGGTGACGGCCACGAGGTCCTCGTGCTCGCGGCCGCTCTTGTGCACCGTCCGCGCCGCGACGGACACGAACGGAGCGCCGACCACCCAGGCGGTGAGGTCGATGTCGTGCGTGGCGAGGTCCTTGACGACGCCGACGTCGGCGATGCGGGCCGGGAACGGGCCCTGCCGGCGGGTGATGATCTGGTAGATGTCGCCCAGCTCACCGTCGAGCAGCCGGGACCGCAGGCTCTGCAGCGCCGGGTTGTACCGCTCGATGTGGCCGACGGCGCCGACCAGCCCGGCCCCCTGGAACGCCGCGGCCAGCTTCGCCGACCCCTCGCTGTCCTTGGCCAGCGGCTTCTCGATCAGCGCGTGCACGCCGGCCGCGGCCAGCGCCAGCCCGATCTCCTCGTGGTACGCCGTCGGCGTGGCCACGACGCAGTAGTCCAGGCCGGTCCCGATCAGCGCCTCGATGTCGGGCTGCACGGTCAGCGTGCCGGCCACCTTGTGCGGGTCACCGGCCGGGTCCGCGACGCCGACGAGCTCGACGCCGTCGAGGGAGCGCAGCACCCGCGCGTGGTGCCGGCCCATCATGCCCAGGCCGATCAGCCCGGCTCGCAGGTTCGTCATCAGGCACCCGCCTTCGCCAGCGTGTTCACGGCCGTGACGATCCGGTCGAGGTCGCCGGCGCTCAGCGACGGGTGCACCGGCAGCGAGATGACCTCCGCCGCGGCGCGCTCGGTCTCGGGCAGGTCGACGTCGCGGGCGAACGACGGCAGCCGGTGGTTCGGGATCGGGTAGTAGACGCCGCAGCCGACGCCGTACTCCTCGCGCAGCGCCGCGGCGAAGCCGTCGCGGTCGCCGGCGACCCGGATCGTGTACTGGTGGTAGACGTGCGTCGCGTCGTCGGCGACCGGCGGCACCACGACGCCGTCGAGGTTGGCGTCGAGGAAGGCCGCGTTCTCCTGCCGCTGCTTGGTCCAGCCGGCCAGCTTGGTCAGCTGGACCCGGCCGATGGCGGCGTGGATGTCGGTCATCCGGTTGTTGACGCCGACCAGCTCGTTCTCGTACTGGCGCAGCATGCCCTGGTTGCGCAGCAGTCGCAGCCGGCGCTCCACCTCGGGGTCGTCGGTGCTGACCATGCCGCCCTCGCCCGACGTCATGTTCTTCGTCGGGTAGAGGCTGAACATGGCGAACGTGCCGAAGGAGCCGACCGGCGCGCCCTTCCAGGTGGCGGCGTGCGCCTGCGCGGCGTCCTCGAAGATCTTCAGGCCGTGCCGCTGGGCGACGTCGCCGAGCGCCGTCAGATCGGCCGGGTGGCCGTACAGGTGCACCGGCATGATGCCGACGGTCCGCTCGGTGACGACCGACTCGACCGACGCCGGGTCCAGGCAGAAGTGGTCCGGCTCGATGTCGGCGAACACCGGGGTGGCGCCGGTCAGCGCGACGCTGTTCGCGGTGGCGGCGAACGTGAAGGACGGGACGATGACCTCGTCGCCGGCGCCGACACCGGCGGCCAGCAGGCCGAGGTGCAGGCCGGACGTCCCGGAGTTGACCGCGACACAGGCGCGGCCGGCCACCAGCTGGCCGGAGAACTCCTCCTCGAACGCGGCGACCTCGGGACCCTGGGCCATCATGCCGCTGCGCAGCACGCGGTCGACCGCCTCCCGCTCCTCGTCGCCGATGATCGGCTTCGCCGCCGGGATCGGGCTGGTGCTCATGCTTCCTCCGTAGCCGGGCCGGCCTCGATCAGCCGCCCGTCCTGCTCCAGGTAGAGTTCCTTGGTCCGAGGGCACCGCCAGCGTCCGCCGCCGGCGTCCTCCAGGGGCTCGCCCGCTCGGCC
>NZ_POTW01000082.1 GCF_003236295.1 Jiangella anatolica | reverse complement strand
GGTCTCCATGCGCGGCCTGCGCGCGCCCGGCCGGCTCGAGGTCGCCGACCCCATGGTGCTGCGCGAGCGCGCCGACGTCGGTCACCAGCGGCCGGTCGGCGGCTGCTGCGGCTGGCTGTAGGGCTGTGGCTGACCGTACGGCTGCTGCGGCGGCGCGTAGCCGGCAGCGGGCGGCGGGCCGTATCCCGGCTGGACGTAGCCCGGCTGACCGTACGGCGATCCGGGCGGCGGCGCGGGCCAGCTGCCGTACGCCTGCTGCGGCCCGCCGATCAGCGCCATCCGGTTCGCGAGCGCCGCCTCCTGGCGGGCCGTCAGCGTCCGCACCATGACGATGGCCAGCACCGCCGCCACGACGTAACCGACGTTCCCGGCCAGCGCGAAGGTGTCGGCAGTGCGCAACTGCTCGAGATAGTCGCTGTCCAGGGGCTCCGGCGACTCGCGCCAGGAGGCGCGGGCGAGGCCGTTCACCACCCAGAACACGATCGCCCACAGGACGACGATCCCCGGTCCGCCGCGACTCGGCTCCGCACCGTGGCGTCCGTCCGAGTTCGAGGCGCGGCCGTTGGCGTAGAGGTTCATCGCCGGGATGACCGCGTTCGCCAGCGGGATGAACCAGCCGCCGATCGCCCAGCCGGGGCTGCTCACGCCGCCCTTCGCGCCCAGGAGCCGGGCGTTCCGCGCGTGCCGGAACTGCCAGACCATGAACACCGCCGCGATGGCGATGGCAACCAGGTACCACAGCACCGTGGACGTCGTCACGAAGGCGTCGGCGTCCTCGGCCCGGCTCGAGTCGATGTCGCCGCTGTCGATCACGTCGCCCACGTAGGCGAGCCGACCGGCGAACGCGGCCACGGACAGCAGGCTGATCAGCGCGACGAGCACGAACAGCACCGTCAACGCGGTGCGCAGGCCACGCAGGCTGGACGGCTCACCGGCCGGCGGCGGGGCCTCCCACTGGGTGGCGGCCCACTGCCGGTTGGGGTCGTCGTAGAAGCTCATGCACTCTCCCGATGCACGCAGGGTCGGCTCAACCTAGCGTTCCCGGGCGGCCGGGGGAAGGGTCAGCCCAGCGCCTGGGTGAGGTCGGCGAGGATGTCCTCGACGGTCTCGATGCCGACGGAGAGCCGGACGAGGTCGCCGGGCACCTCGAGCGCGCTGCCGGCGGTGCTGGCGTGCGTCATCCGGCCCGGGTGCTCGATCAGCGACTCGATGCCGCCCAGCGACTCACCCAGCGTGAACAGCTTCGCCCGGTTGCAGACGTCGACGGCGGCCTGCTCGCCGTCGGCCATCCGGAACGACACCATGCCGCCGAACCGGGTCATCTGCTTGACGGCGATGTCGTGGCCGGGGTGCCCGGGCAGGCCCGGGTAGAGCACCTGCGCGACCCGCGGGTGCCGCTCCAGCAGCTGGACGACGCGCTCGGCATTGTCGCTGTGGCGGTCCATCCGGACGGCGAGGGTCTTGAGCCCGCGCAGCACCAGCCACGCGTCGAACGGCCCGGCGACGGCGCCCATGGCGTTCTGGTGGTAGGCCAGCTCGTCGCCGAGCGCGGAGTCGCTGACGACCAGCACGCCGCCGACCACGTCGGAGTGGCCGCCGCAGTACTTGGTGGTGGAGTGGACGACGACGTCGGCGCCGAGCGCGAGCGGCTGCTGCAGGTATGGCGTCGCGAACGTGTTGTCGACGACGAGCAGCACGCCGGCGTCGCGGGCGACGCCGGCGAGCGCCGTGATGTCGGCGACGTTGAGCAGCGGGTTGGTCGGCGTCTCGACCCAGATCAGCTTCGTCTCCGGCCGGATCGCCGCGCGCACCGCCGCGACGTCGGTGACGTGTGCCGCGGTCCAGCTGACGCCCCAGCGCTCGGCCACCTTGGCGATCAGGCGGAAGGTCCCGCCGTAGGCGTCGTCGGGGATGACCACGTGGTCGCCGGGCTCGAGCACGGTGCGCAGCAGGGTGTCCTCGGCGGCCATGCCGCTGGCGAACGCGAGACCGCGCACGCCGCCCTCGAGCGCGGCGATGCACTCCTCGAGCGCGGTGCGGGTCGGGTTGGCGGTGCGGCTGTACTCGTACCCCTCGCGCAGCCCGCCGACGCCGTCCTGGGCGTAGGTGCTGGTGGCGTAGATGGGCGTGATGACCGCACCGGTCCGGGGGTCGGGGTCCTGGCCCGCGTGGATGGCTCGCGTCTCGAATCCGTGCACGACATGCGACTCTACGTCGCCGCGGGAGCCGGAGCGACGCGAACGGCCTCACGCACCTGCATCCTCGGCAGCAGCAGGTGCACCAGCGGGCCGATCGACACCGCATAGACCACGGTCCCGGCCCCGACGGTGCCGCCGAGCAGCCAGCCGGTGGCCAGCACCAGCACCTCGATGGAGGTCCGGACCACCCGCACCGACCGGCCGGTCCGGCCGACCAGCCCGGTCATCAGCCCGTCGCGCGGGCCGGGGCCGAGCCGGGCGCCGATGTAGGCGGCGGTGGCGACGGCGTTCAGCACGACGCCGGCGACCAGGAACGCGATCCGCACCGCGAGCGGGTCCGGCGACGGCAGCAGCCAGATCGACGCGTCGGCGGCCAGCCCGACCAGCAGCGCGTTGGCGATCGTCCCGACACCCGGCTTCTGCCGCAGCGGGATCCACAGCAGCAGCACCGCGACGCCGACGACGATGACCACGGTGCCGATGGTGAGGCCGGTGCGCTCGGCGATGCCCTGGTGCAGCACGTCCCACGGGTCCAGGCCGAGCCCGGCCTCGACGAGCAGGGCCATGCTGAAGCCGTAGAGCAGCAGTCCGGCGAAGAGCTGGGAGAGGCGGCGCGTCATCACCGCCTCATCTTCACTGACAAGTGGCCTGTGAATCCATAGCCACTTGTGGAACAGTGGACTGGTGCGCACGATGACGGGGCCGCAACTGGCCGCGCTGCTCGACGACCGGACGGAGGGCGGCGGGCCGGCCTACGCGCGCGTCGCGGCGGCGATCCGGCTGCTGGTCCTGGACGGACGGCTGCCGCTGGAGACCCGGCTGCCCGGCGAACGGGAGCTGGCCGCGGCACTCGGCGTCAGCCGGACCACCGTCACCACCGCGTACGACGAGCTGCGGGCCGGCGGGTACGCCGTCAGCCGGCAGGGGTCGGGCACGCGGACGGCGCTGCCACCGTCGCGTGCTCACGGTGCAACGCCCGCGGGCGGCGGGCCGCTGTGGACGCCGTGGGCCGCCGACGGGTCGGACCTGCTCGACCTCGCGCACGCCGCGCCGGAGGCGCCCGCGCAGGTGCGCCGCGCCTACGAGGCCGCGCTGGACCAGCTGCCGCGGCACCTGCCCGGCCAGGGCTACCACCTGTTCGGGCTGCCCGAGCTGCGCGCGGCGGTCGCGGACCGGCTGACGGCGCGCGGCCTGCCCACGCTGCCGGAGCAGGTGCTCGTCACGTCCGGCGCACAGCACGCGTTCACGCTGGTCCTGCAGCTGGTCACCGGTCCGGGCGACCGGGTGCTGGTGGAGCAGCCGACGTACCCGAACGCGCTGGACGCGATCGGCCGGCACGGCGCCGTCCCGGTGCCGGTCCCGCTGGCCGACGACGGCTGGGACCTCGACGCCGTCGCGGCCGCCGTCCGGCAGACCGCGCCGCGGCTGGCGTACCTGATGCCCGACTTCCACAACCCGACCGGGCTGCTCGCGTCCGAGGCGGAGCGGCGCTCGCTGGGCGCGGCCCTGACCGGCGGCCGCACGCTCACCGTCGTCGACGAGTCGCTGACCGACCTCGCGCTGGAGGGCACGGTGCCGCCGCCGCTGGCGTCGTACCTGCCGGACGACCTGACGGTGACGGTCGGCAGCGCGAGCAAGACGCTGTGGGGCGGGCTGCGGATCGGCTGGGCGCGGGCCGGCACCGCCCTGATCCGGCGCCTCGCCGCGGTCCGGGCCAGCGTCGACATGGGCTCGCCCGTCGTCGAGCAGCTGGCGGTGGCGGAGCTGCTCGGCGGGCTGGACGCCACGCTGGCGCCGCGGCGGGCGGAGCTGCGCTCCCGGCGCGACGCGCTGGTGGCGGCGCTGGCGCAGCGGCTGCCGTCGTGGCGGACGCGGGTGCCGGCCGGCGGGCTGGTGCTCTGGTGCGACCTCGGCCGGCCGGTGTCGAGCCGGCTGGTGGTGGCGGCGGAGCGGCACGGGATCCGGCTCGCGGCGGGTCCCCGCTTCGGCGTCGACGGGGCATTCGAGCGGCGGCTGCGGCTGCCGTTCACGCACCCGCCCGACGTCCTCGCCGCGGCGGTCGACGGGCTGGAGCAGGCGGTCGGCTCGGTGGCGGTGGACGGCGGGGGCGCCGCTGACTCCGTCGACGCCGTCGCCTGATCATCGTCTGGGAACGCGGGGGCTGTTCCCGTTGTTCTGCTGAGCGGAGGTGTGTTGCGAATGTCGCTGTTCGATCGCTTGGTGAAGACTCGGAAGGTCGGCCCCGAGGAGGCCCTGCCCGGTCGCGAGACGCGGGCGTACGGGCTGGCCGGCACGCACACCGTCCTGGGCACGCCGATCGACGCCGAGCCGCCCACTGGTTTCCAGGAGGCCGTGTTCGGGATGGGCTGTTTCTGGGGCGCGGAGCGGATCTTCTGGCGCCTGCCCGGCGTCTGGACGACCGCCGTCGGCTACGCCGGTGGGTACACCCCGAACCCGTCGTACGAGGAGGTGTGCACCGGCCGCACCGGTCACGCCGAGGTGGTCCGGGTGGTCTTCGATCCGGCCGTGATCAGCTTCGAGGGCCTGCTCAAGGCGTTCTGGGAGGAGCACGACCCGACCCAGGGCATGCGCCAGGGCAACGACGTCGGGTCGCAGTACCGCTCGACCGTCTACACGACGTCGCCCGCTCAGCTGGAGACGGCGCTGGCCTCGCGGTCGGCCTATGGCGAGAAGCTGGCGGCCGCCGGCCACGGTGAGATCACCACCGAGATCGAGCCGCTGGGCGCGTTCTACTACGCCGAGGACTACCACCAGCAGTACCTGAGCGACGCGAAGAACCCGAACGGCTACTGCGGGCTCGCCGGCACCGGCGTCTCTTGCCCGATCGGCACCGGCACGGCGCTCTGACTCAGAGTGGCGGTCCTGCCCGGAGTGCGTGCACTCCGGGCAGTTCGTCGAACCGCGCGTGATCGTCGCCGGTGACCAGGAGACGTGCGGTGGCCGCAGCAGTGGCGGCGATGATCAGGTCGTGGGCACCTCGAGCTGTGCCGGCGCGCCGGACATGCGCGAGAAGACGGGCGTGGACGAGAGCGACATCGGCTGTGTAGTCCTCGACCGGGAGAAGGGCGCGGATGCCGTCGGCGAACTCCTGCCGCCGCTGGCGATGGGCATCCGTCGCCAGTTCGACACCGAGTTGCAACTCCGCGACGGTGATCGCAGCCACCGCGACGTCGTCATCGTCGTCCATGACTGCCGCCAAGCCACCATCCCGCTCGACACCGATCAGTATCCCGGTGTCGAGAATCAAGCGCCGGGCCATGCCGCACTCACGTCGTCGGTGAGGAGCTCGCGGGTGCCCGCGACGTCGGCGGCGAAGCCGTCATCTGGCACGTGCGCATTCAGGAACTCCTTGACCGCGGCGCCGTTGCCGGCTGTCGCCGGGGCGAGCGTGGCCAGTCGCCGCCCACTTCGGGTGATCACGATCGTCTCGCCCCGCGCCGCCCGGTCGAGCACCGACGCGAAATTGCGCGACACCTCGGTCGCCGTCATCGAAATCATGGCATCAGATTATCTGATTTCTAGTGATCAAGCCAAGGTGACGGCTCAGGGGAAGGGCCAGCTGTTCGCGACGCAGCCGTCGAGGCTGTAGGTCTGCTGCAGCATGACCGGCGCCACCGCACCCGGCGCCGGGCAGGCGACGTGGCCGTGGCCGAGGGCGTGGCCGACCTCGTGGTTGACCACGTACTGGCGGTAGGCGGCCACGTCGCCGTTGTAGTGCGGGACGGCGTTGGCCCAGCGAAGCGCGTTGAGCACGACGTTGTCCCCGTTGCGGCACGACACCTCGCCGCGGGTGCGCAGCGGCGCGCACAGCTCGTCGGTGGTGCCGGGGGTGGCGACCAGGATGCGCAGGTCGCCGCCGGAGGGGACCCGCTGGAAGGAGTGCTCGCCCTCGGCGATCCAGCTGCGCGGGTCGGCCAGCGTCGTGTCGACGACGGCGGCGACCTCGATCGGGTCGAACGGCAGGCCGTCCTCGACCTCGACGGTGTAGGTGAGCAGCGACCCGTCGGTGCCGGCCTGGCCGCTCTGGCCCGGGGTGACGGCGAACGTGCCGGGGCCGGTGGCGGCGATCTCGGGGGCCGGCGGCTCGGCCGGCGACTCCGGCGCCGGACTGGGCCGCTCGACCGGCAGCACGGCGAACGTCTTCGGCGGACGCTGCGTCGTCGGCGCCCCCAGCGGTGTCACCGCGTTGCCGGCGGCCGGCTCACCGTCGGGCAGCGCCGCCCAGCCGACGACGCCGATCGTGGTCAGGACCAGCAGGAAGCCGGTCAACCGGCGGCGGCGATCCGCGGCCCCCCGCGTCCGGCGACGCTCCCGGTCCGGATGACCGGCACGACGCGTTCGGGAGGCCACGCGGATCATGCTCTCACACGGTCACGATCCGGTCACGGCGGGCACGTGGCGACGGCGACCCGCGGCTCCTCGGCGATCGGAGTGCCGTCGACCGAGGTCCCGTACGCCACCTCGGACACGAGCCGCCCCTCGGCGTCGTAGCCGCGCACCACGTACGGCAACTGTCCCTCGCAGGGGTCGTGCTCATTGCGCTGCCGGGCGTGGTCCAGCGGATCGAACCAGAGCCCGTCCCACAGCACGGCCTCGTGCTCTGGCCCGCCCTCATAGCGGACGGTCACCCGCGTCACCGGATCGGTGTAGCTGCCGGCGCCCAAGCCGTCGTCGACCTCCAGCACCTGCCGCTCCTCGACCACCTGGGCCAGCTGCAGCCGGGGCGGACCGCCTCCACCGGGAAGCGCGCACATGACCCCGGTGCCGGTGATCACCCACGTGGGCGACGACGGCTCGGCCAGCTGGATCCCGCGCACGGGGTCCGGCACGGAAGTGAGCCGTCCCGGGAAGCAGGCTTCGACCGCGGTCGACAGCTCGTCGCCGGTCAGCTCGCGCCATTCGGGCGCGGGCACGATGTCGGACCCGGCCGCGACGAAACCGGCCGGATCGTCGTCGTCGCCGAGCCAGATCACGCCGGCCGGGACGGCGGCCGCGGCCACCGCGCCGGCCGTCAGCACGCCGCGCGCCGCGTTCCGGCGCCGGCGGCCCTGGCGCAACGCGGCCGCTGCCAGGCCCGGCACCGGCCGGGCGTCGTCGGCCAGGTCCTCGAGGCCGGCTCTCAGGTTCGTCTCGATGCTCATCGGCGCAGCTCCTCCACGTCGTCGGCGGACCGTTCGTCGAGCTCCGGCACGAGGGTGCGCAGCCGGGCCAGGGCACGGTGCGCCTGGCTGCGCACCGTCCCGACCGAGCAGCCCATGATCGCCGCGACCTCCGCCTCGGGCAGGTCCTCCAGATAGCGGAGCACCAGCACCGTCCGCTGCCGGGGCCCGAGCAGCCGCAGCGCGGAGCTCAGGTCCAGGCGGCGGACGGCGTCGGCGGCGCGGTCGGCCTCGGGCCGCTCCGGCACCGTGGCGCCGAGCAGTTCCGAGCGGGCCGACCTGCGCCGCCACCAGCGGGCGTGGTCGTGGTAGATGATGCGGCGGACGTAGGCCTCGGGTTCGTCGACCTTGTGCCAGCGGGCGGCCAGCTTGGCCAGCGCGCCCTGCACGAGGTCCTCGGCCCGGTGCCGGTCGCCGGTGAGCACCACCGCGACCCGCAGCAGCACCATCGACCGCGCCGCCACGAACTGCG
Source organism: Jiangella anatolica (assembly GCF_003236295.1). Taxonomy (GTDB): domain Bacteria; phylum Actinomycetota; class Actinomycetes; order Jiangellales; family Jiangellaceae; genus Jiangella; species Jiangella anatolica. The sequence continues at coordinate 23,609 of NZ_POTW01000082.1, read as the reverse complement.
TGAACTCGCGTTCCGCCGCCGCATCCATCCGCCCACCCCTCGCGTCGTCTCTACCCCCTAGGACGACGTGGCCACCGCCCCACTATGCATGGGTCAGCCGACGGGCGACGAACGCGGCCGCGGCGCCGCCGGCCAGCAGCAGCGCCAGCGCCAGGCCCGTGCCCGCGTCGGCGCCGGTGTCCGGGAGCTCCTCCCCCGGCTCGTCGGTCGGGGTGGCCGACGGCTCGGGCGTCGGCTCCGCGGTGGGTGACGGGGTCGGCGTCGGCGCCTCGCCCGCGACGGTCACCGTGACGACGGCCGCGGCAGAGTCGATCTTGCCGTCGTTGGCGACGACGTAGAACGTGTCCTCGCCCTCGAAGCCCGGCGCCGGCGTGTAGGTGAGCGTGCTCGCGTCGTCCTCGTAGGTCAGCTCGCCGAACTCCGGGGCGTAGACCTTGAACTCCAGCTCGTCGCCCTCCGGGTCGCTGCCGGCCAGCTCGATGGTGACCGGGGTGTCGATGGTCGTCTCGGCCGACGTGGTGTCGACGACGGGCTCGGTGCGGGTCTCCGCGGTGGCGGCGATGGCCGACGCGACGGCGCTGACCTGTGTGTAGATGCCCGGGTAGTCGGGCCGGGCGCAGCCGTTGCCCCAGCTGACGATGCCGACCTGGACCGGTTCGCCGTTCTCGTCGTCGCGGAACAACGGGCCGCCGGAGTCGCCCTGGCAGCTGTCGATGCCGCCCTCGGCATAGCCGGCGCACAGCTCGATGCCCGGGGAGAAGCCCCAGCCCTCGTCGTCGGGGTAGGAGGCGAGGCACTCGTCGTCCGGGACGAACGGCACATCGGCCTCGAGCAGGTACTGCTGCTGCTCGCCGTCCTCGGCGTCGGCGCCCCAGCCCGCGACGGTGAACATGCCCTCGTCGTACTCGTCGGTCTCGGCGAGGTCGAGGGTCGGCACACCCTCGACCGGCTCGGCCAGCTGGATCAGCGCCCAGTCCGGGTAGCCGCCGCCGATTCCCTCGGCGTTGGCCGACCAGACGTACTCGCCACGGACCTCGACGATGTCGTCGCTCTCCAGGTCCACCGAGCCGATCAGCGCGGTGATATCGGTGTTCGGGCCGGTGCCGGGCGCGACGCAGTGCGCCGCCGTCAGCACCAGGTCCGGCTCGTACAGCGCGCCGCCGCACAGGCCGCCGCCGATGTCGAGACGGACCATCCACGGGTAGTCGCCCTCGGCCGCGGGGTCGCCGCCGACGATGCGGGGCAGCACCTCGACCGCCTCGAAGGCCTGGTCCAGCAGGGTGATGTCGGGCGCGGGCGTCTCCTCGGACGACGCGACGCCGGCGCTGCCGAGCAGGCCGGCGCCGGCCAGCGCGGTGGCCAGCAGCGCGCCGGCGACGCGGACACGGTGACGCAGGTGGTAACGCAAGGATTCTCTCCGATTCGGCACGAGGATTCACATTCGTCGATCACTGTTCACGCCGGGACGGCCGGAATTCGTCCCGCCCCGGAACCGCCGGGAACGGTACCGGAACCGGCACCCGCCACCACCCCGGCCACACCCGGCCTCACCAGGAATTTCACGGCGCCGGAGCGGCTCGTGGGGCATTGCCCCGATTCGTCCGCGACTTGCGCCGCGACACGGCGGCATCTCGCCAATAGCCACAAATGCGGCAGGATCAATAAACTGCCGCCATGCAGTCTCTGTGGGACTGGTTCGGCGACCATGCCTGGGTGCTGGCGTGGGCCGCCACCGCGCTCGTGCTGGGCACGATCGAACTGACGACGCTCGATTTCTTCTTCCTCATGCTGGCCATCGGCGCGGCCAGCGGCGCGGTCGCCGCCGGCATGGGCGCGGAGTTCCTGGTCCAGCTCCTGGTGGCGGTCGCGGTCGCCGTGGCGCTGCTCGGCGTCGTCCGGCCGATCGCGAAGAAGCGGCTGCTCAAGCCGACGCCGTCGTCGTTCGGCGCGGCGGCGCTGGTCGGCCGGAGCGGCGTGGTGCTGGAGCGGGTCGACGCGCACAGCGGGATGATCCGGCTGGCCGGCGAGGTGTGGTCGGCGCGCAGCTACGACGGCCGGTCCACGTTCGAGCAGGGCGCCACCGTCGGCGTCATCGAGATCCGCGGCGCCACCGCGCTGGTCCTGGAGGAGGGCTGATGACACTGAGGGACAAGGCCGCGCTGGTCACCGGCGGCTCCCGCGGCATCGGCCGGGCCATCGTCGAACGGCTGGCCCGCGACGGCGCGTCGGTCGTGTTCAGCTACCAGAGCAACGAGGCCGCCGCCGGCGACGTCGTCGAGACGGTCCGCGCGGCCGGCGGCGACGCGCACGCCGTCCGGGCCGACCAGGGCGACCTCGACGCCGTCCGGGCGCTGCTGGACACCGCGACGCAGCGCCTCGGTGGCCTGGACATCCTCGTCAACAACGCCGCCGCCAGTGAGCCGGTCGCCATCGACGACGTCACCGAGGCCGACTTCGACCGGGTCATGACGATCAACGCGAAGGCGCCGTTCTTCGCCATCCAGTACGCCGGCCGGACCATGCGCGACGACGGCCGCATCGTCAGCATCTCCACGCTGAACACCGTCATCCCGGGACCGGGCGGCGCGCTCTACTCCGCCAGCAAGGCTGCGCTCGAGCGGTTCACGGCGGTGGCGGCGCGCGAGCTCGGGCCGCGCGGTATCACGGTCAACGCCGTCTCGCCCGGCGCCGTCGACACCGACCTGCTGCGCTCCACCAACCCGCCGGAGGCGCTGGCACAGGCCGAGCGGTTCAGCGCGCTCCGCCGGCTCGGCCAGCCGGCCGACATCGCCGACGTCGTCGCGTTCCTGGCCGGGCCGGACTCCCGCTTCATCACCGGCCAGAACCTGCTGGCGACCGGCGGCTACCTGATCTGACCCGGGTCAGGCCGTGGCGACGAAGCCGAGCAGGTCGGTGCGGGTCAGCACGCCGACCGGCTTGCCGTCGTCGACCACCAGCAGCGCGTCGGCCGAGCGCAGCGCCTCGACGGCGGCCGCGACGGCCTCGCCGGCGCCGACCATCGGCAGCGGCTCGGACAGGTGCTGCTCGACCCGGTCGGTCAGGTGGGCGGCGCCGGTGAACAGCGCGTCGACCAGGTCCTTCTCGACGACGGCGCCGGCGACCTCCGCGGCCATCACCGGCGGCTCGGCCCGCACGACCGGCATCTGCGACACGTTGTACTCGCGCAGGATGTGGACGGCGTCGGCGACGCTCTCGGTGGGGTGCGTGTGGACGAGTGCCGGCATCTCGCCGGACTTGCCGCGCAGGACGTCGCCGACCGTGACGCCCTCGACCGGCGGCAGGAAGCCGTAGGACGTCATCCAGCCGTCGTCGAAGACCTTGGAGAGGTAGCCGCGGCCGCCGTCGGGCAGCAGCACGACCACGACGTCGTCGGGCCCGGCCTGCTCGGCCACCCGCAGCGCCGCCACGACGGCCAGCCCGCACGAGCCGCCGACCAGCAGGCCCTCCTCGCGGGCCAGCCGGCGGGTCATCTCGAAGGAGTCCTTGTCGGACGCCGCGATGATCTCGTCGCAGACCTCGGTGTCGTAGGTGGTGGGCCAGAAGTCCTCGCCGACGCCCTCGACGAGGTACGGCCGGCCGGTGCCGCCGGAGTACACCGAGCCCTCGGGGTCGGCGCCGATGATCTTCACCCGGCCGCCGGACACCTCCTTGAGGTAGCGGCCGACGCCGGTGATGGTGCCGCCGGTGCCGACGCCGGCGACGAAGTGGGTGATCCGGCCGTCGGTCTGCTTCCACAGCTCCGGGCCGGTGGTCTCGTAGTGCGAGCGCGGGTTGGCCGGGTTGGAGTACTGGTCTGGCTTCCAGGCGCCGGGGGTCTCGCGGACCAGCCGGTCGGACACGGAGTAGTAGGAGTCCGGGTCCTCCGGCGCGACCGCCGTCGGGCAGACGACGACCTCGGCGCCGTAGGCCTTGAGCACGTTGCGCTTGTCCTCGCTGACCTTGTCGGGGCAGACGAAGATGCAGCGGTAGCCCTTGCGCTGCGCGACCAGCGCCAGCCCAACGCCGGTGTTGCCGCTCGTCGGCTCCACGATGGTGCCGCCCGGCCCGATCAGGCCGGCCTTCTCGGCGTCCTCGATCATCCGGGACGCGATGCGGTCCTTCACCGAGCCGCCCGGGTTCAGGTACTCGACCTTCGCGAGGACGGTGGCCGGCAGGCCGGCCGCGACGGTGCCCAGCCGCACCAGCGGGGTGTCGCCGATGAGGTCGACGACGTTCTCGTAGTACTCCACGCTGCCGACCTTAGCCGAGGGTCCGGTTCGCTAGAGTCGAACGGTGGCCGGCATCCTCAGCGCTCGCACGGCACGTCGTCTCGCGTACGGGGGTGGCGGCCTCAGTCTGCTGGGCGCGGCCGGCTACGCGGTGCTGCGGGCGCAGGCGAAGCTGGCCCGGCGCACCATCGGCGCGCGCCCGCTCGGCGGCCCGCCCGACCCCGACGGCGTGTACGGCGCCGGCGACGGCCCGCCGATCTCGTTCGTCGTCGCGGGCGACTCCGCGGCGGCGGGCTACGGCGTCGAGACGCCAGAGGAGACGCCGGGCGCGCTGCTCGCCGCCGGGCTGGCCGAGGTGGCGCACCGCCCGGTGATCCTGACCACCGTCGCGCAGGTGGGCGCGGAGACCGCGGACCTCGCCGGCCAGCTCGACCGGGCGACGGACACGGCGCCCGACGTCGCGCTGCTGATCGTCGGCGGCAACGACATCACCCACCAGGTGAAGCTCACCGACTCGGTGCGGCTACTGGACGAGGCGGTGCGGCGGCTGCGCGCGGCCGGCTGCCAGGTCGTCGTCGGCACCTGCCCCGACCTCGGAACGATCCGGCCGATCCGGCCGCCGCTGCGCTGGCTGGCGCGGCGGGCGAGCCGGCAGCTGGCCGCCGCGCAGACGCTCGCCGTCGTCGCGGCCGGCGGGCGGACGGTGTCGCTGGGCTCGATCCTCGGGCCGGAGTTCGAGGCGGCGCCGGGCGAGCTGTTCAGCGAGGACCAGTTCCACCCGTCGTCGGCCGGCTACGCGCACGCGGCCGCCGCGATCCTGCCGTCGCTGGTCGGCGCGGCCGGGCTGTGGGCGCCGGGCGACGAGCTGTTCGAGCAGGACCGCGGCGACAGCGTGCTGCCGGTCGCCATCGCCGCGGTCGCGGCCGCCGACCACGCGGGGACCGAGGTCGCCGCGACGACGGTCGGCGGACGGGCGGGCGGGCCGCGCGGTCCCTGGGCCCAGCTGCGCAACCGCCGCCGGCGGCCACTGCCGGACGCGCCCGAGCGCGTGTGACGTACGCTGGGGTTACCAGCCAGTAACCCACGGTCGAAGGAGCCCGCCATGCCCGAGGCAGTCATCGTCGCCACCGCACGGTCGCCGATCGGGCGGGCGTACAAGGGCTCGCTGGTCGACGTGCGGCCGGACGACCTCGCCACCACGACGATCCGGGCGGCGCTGGACCAGATCCCGGCGCTGGACCCCACGACGATCGACGACCTCTACGTCGGGTGCGCGGAGCCGCGCGACGAGCAGGGCGGCAACGTCGCCCGGCGGATCGCCGTCCAGCTGGGGCTCGACGGGCTGCCGGCGGCGACCATCAACCGGTTCTGCGCCTCGTCGGTGCAGACGGCGCGGATGGCCTTCCACGCGATCAAGGCCGGAGAGGGCGACGTGTTCGTCTCCGCCGGCGTCGAGTGCGTCTCGCGCTACGTCGGCTTCGGCGGCGCCGGCGTCGATCCCGTCGAGACGCAGAACCCGATCTTCGCCGACGCGCAGGCGCGCACCGTCCGGTACGCCGAGACGAACGAGACCTGGCACGACCCGCGCGCCGACGGGTCGCTGCCTGACATCTACATCCAGATGGGCCAGACGGCGGAGAACGTCGCGACGCTGTGCGGGGTGACCCGCGCGGACCAGGACGAGTTCGCCGTCCTGTCCCAGTCGCGGGCCGAGCAGGCGATCAAGGACGGCTTCTTCGCCCGCGAGATCGTGCCGATCACCCGGCCCGACGGCCAGGTCGTCGACACCGACGACAGCCCGCGGCCGGGCACGACGCTGGAGAAGCTGGCCGCGCTGCAGCCGGTGTTCCGGCCCGACGGCACGGTGACGGCGGGCAACTGCACGCCGCTCAACGACGGCGCCGCGGCGGTCGTGATCATGTCCGACGTCCGGGCCCGTGAGCTGGGGCTGACGCCGCTGGCCCGGATCGTCGCGACCGCGGCGTCGGCGCTGTCGCCGGAGATCATGGGCCTCGGCCCGGTCGAGGCGTCGCGCCGGGCGCTGGCCCGGGCGGGCCTGACGATGGACGACGTCGACCTGGTCGAGATCAACGAGGCGTTCGCCGCCCAGGTCGTGCCGAGCGCACGGCAGCTGGGCATCGATTACGACAAGCTGAACGTGCACGGCGGCGCCGTCGCGCTCGGCCACCCGTTCGGGTCCACCGGGGCGCGCATCATGACGACACTGGTCAACGGGCTGCGCTCGCGCGACGCGTCGATCGGGCTGGAGACGATGTGCGTCGGCGGCGGTCAGGGGATGGCGATCGTGCTGGAGCGGCTGAGCTGACCCCGTCGATCCGGGCCGATCCGGAGATGGTCTTGACGAAGGGGTTGTAACACTCGGAGTCCTGCGGCACAGTCGATGTACGGAGACCTCGACAGCCTCGGAGGCAGCCATGAGCCTGAATCACTCCGACGAGACCCATCGCAATCTTCTCGCCCGCGTTCCAGGCGTCACCGGGCGAGAACTCCCGGAGTGGTTCGCGGCCCTGGAGGCCGGACCGTCCTTCCTGAGGTTCGACGACCGGGTGAGATGGCTGCGCGACGAGCACGGCCTGGCGCACGGCCACGCGACGGCCATCGTGCACGAGGCCGACCTGCGCCGCGCCGCCCGCAACTTCGGCTGACGCGCGCCGCCCCAGAACGACGAACGGCCCGCCCCGTGAACCACGGGGCGGGCCGTCGTGCGTCAACGCTCATTCACCCCTGAGGATGGCGAGCAGCCGCAGGATCTCCAGGTACAGCCAGACCAGCGTGACGGTGAGGCCGAACGCGGCGGTCCAGGCGAACTTGGCCGGCAGGCCCTGCTTGACCCCCTGGTCGATGAAGTCGAAGTCGAGGATCAGGCAGAACGACGCCAGGCCGACGGCGAACAGGCCGATCACGACGCCGAGCCAGCCGTCGCGGAAGCCGAACGTGCTGTCCGACCCGCCGAACCACATGAACAGCAGGTTGACCAGGCTGAAGATCGCATAGCCGATCAGCGCGATCATGACGCCGCGGCGGAACTTCGGCGTCACCCGCACCTTGCCGCTGCGGTAGACCAGCAGCGTCGCGGCGAACACGCCGAGCGTGCCGAGCACGGCCTGCGCGACGATGCCGTTGAGCGGCTCGCCGTTGACCGCGTAGTTCTCGAAGACGTTGCTGATGCCGCCGACGAACAGGCCCTCGAAGCCGGCGTAGAGCAGGATCAGGACCGGCGACGGCTCGCGCTTGAACGCATTGACCAGGCCGAGCACCAGGCCGACGATGAGGCCGACGAAGGCGAGGCCCGGGTTCAGCCAGCCGACGACCGCGCCGGCGAGCAGCACCGCGAAGGTGATGCCGGTCTTCATGACGACGTCGTCGTACGTCATCCGCCCGGTCTGCACGGGCGTCGCCGACGGAGCGGCGTACATGTTCTGCAGTTCTTCAGCGCTCGGCGCGGCCGCGTCATAGGTCGCGTGCCGCCCGTTGAAGCCCTCAGCCCGGCTGAAGATCGGGTTGTTTCCCTGCATCGTTCTCCTCCAACGCCCCACGGCGAGGCGAATCAGATTCGTTCCACAAGTCTACTGGTCACCAACGGTGCGGACGAGTGCCGGGCCGCGACCGCAATCAGGATGTAAGACGCACATGTTGGCACAACTCATCACTCCGGGCTTCGGCTAGCCTGAGCACGGCCGGGCCGTCCGGCACACATACGGGGGGAAGGCGGAGATCGTCATGGAGCAGCCAGGCTCGCCCACAGGTCCAGGCGACGGGCAGGTGCCCGGCCCGGTGCCGCCGGTGCCGCCGCCACCGCCGCCCGGCACGCCGGTCGGGTCCGAGCCCGATCCGGGCACGCGGCCGCTGGCCTACCCCGTCGGGGCGGAGGCGGAGCCGGCGGTCGTGCCGCGTAAGCGCCGCGGGCTGCTCGCCGGCGGGATCGCCGCGGCCGTCCTGCTCATCGTGCCGGCCGGCGTGTTCGCGTGGCAGGCGCTCGACGGCGGCGGGCCGCAGCCACACGACGTCCTCCCGGCCGACTCCATCGGCTACGTCCGGCTCGACCTCGACCCGTCCGCCGGGCAGAAGATCGAGGCGTTCCGGTTCCTGCGCAACTTCCCGCTGTTCACCGAGGCCACCGGCATCACCGACGAGGACGTCGACCTGCGCGAGCGGTTCGTCGAGGAGCTCGCGTCGGCCACGGGCTGCGACATCGACTTCGCCACCGACGTCGAGCCGTGGGCCGGCGAGCGCATCGGCGCCGCCATGACCCCGCCGGCCGACGAGGGCGGCGAGCCCGGCTACGTCGTCGCGCTGCAGACCGGCGACGAGGACGCCGCCACCGCGGCGATCGACCGCATCCTCGGCTGCGGCGGGTCCGGCGCGGAGGAGGGCCTGGGCCGGGCCTACGTCGACGGCTACCTGCTGCTCACCGAGTCGCAGGACGACGCCGACGCGTACGCCGACGCCGCGGCCGAGTCGTCGCTGGCCGACAACCCGGAGTTCGTCGCCGCGATGGACCACCTCGGCGAGCAGGGCATCGCGTCGGCCTGGCTGGCCGGCGGCGCCGTGTTCGACACGTTCGACGGCTCGGCCGGCTCGTTCGGCATCGGCGCGGGCGCGTCCGGCAACGACCTGCCGTCGCTGGAGGAGGCGCGCGAGCTGATCGACGAGACGTACCGAAGCGTCGCGCTCTCCGTCCGCTTCGACGACCGCTACGCCGAGCTGGCCGGCGTCGTCACCGGCAGCTCCTACCAGGCGCTCTCCGGCGGCGGCGTGTCGGCGGACGTGCCCGAGGACACGACGTTCTTCCTCGGCGCCCGCGATGCCGGCCAGTATCTGCGCGACAACTGGGCGGCCACGCTGGAGTCGATCCCGGACGGTGACCAGATGGTGGCCTCGCTGGAGGCGGAGCTCGGGCTGACGCTGCCCGACGACCTCGCCACCGTGTTCGGCGAGGACCTCATGATCGCCGCCGACGCGAGCGGTCTGGACCCCGCGGACCCGGACGGGTTCTTCGGCATCGAGGCCGGCGCCCGCGTGGTCACCGACCCCGGCGCGTTCACCGACCTGTGGGAGCGGATCCAGTCGCTGGCCGCCGACGCCGGCACGTCGCTGGACGGCCTGCCGCTGGAGACGACCGACGACGGCTACGTGCTGGCCACGTCCGAGGACTACGCGGCCCGCCTGCTCGACGGCGGCGGCCTCGGCGACAGCGACGCCTACCGGACCGCCGTCAGCGGCGCCGACGAGGCCGACTCCGTCCTGTACGTCAACGTCGACAGCGTCGAGCAGCACCTCCTCGACGCCGCCGGCGACCTCACCGACGCCCAGACCGAGTCGATCCGGGCGCTGCAGGCGATCGGAATGTCGGCGCAGGTCGAGGACGGCCGGATGGAGCTGAGCCTGCGCGTCACCACCGACTGACGCCGGCCCGGCGCGTCGCCTGAGCGTCACGGGGCGGTCACGCGCGAGCGGTTCCGCCGTTCACCGCTGCGCTGGTGACATCGAGTCACGACCACCCGAGAGGTGCCGCCGTGACCGTACGTCCCTCGCTGAGCCGACGTCATTTCCTCGCGACGACAGGGGCCGCCGCCGGGCTGGCCTTCCTCCCGCCGGCGGCGACGAGGCTGTGGCGGCCGCGGGCCGCCGCGAGCACGTATCCGTTCACGCTCGGCGTCGCGTCGGGGGATCCGCTGCCGGACGCCGTCGTGATCTGGACCCGGCTGGCGCCGGAGCCGCTCGAGCCCGGCGGCGGCATGGGCGACGTCGCCGTGACGGTGCAGTGGGAGGTGTCGGCGACCGAGGACTTCCGGCGCCCGGTCCGCCGCGGCACGACGACGGCCCACCCGGCCGAGGCGCACACCGTCCACGTCGACGTCAGAGGGCTGGACCCGCACACGTGGTACTGGTACCGCTTCCGCGCGCTCGGCGAGCTCTCACCACCGGGCCGGACGAGGACGGCGCCGGCCCGCGGCAGCGTGACGCCGGTGAGCTTCGCGTTCGCCTCGTGCGCGCAGTACGAGCACGGCTGGTTCACCGCGTACCGGCGGCTGGCCGAAGAGGACCCGGACGTCGTCTTCCACCTGGGCGACTACGTCTACGAGTTCGGCGGCGGCGTCTACGAGGCGCCGGACGGCAACGTCCGCACCCACGTCGGCGGCGAGTTGGTCACGCTGGAGGACTACCGGCGCCGCTACGCGCAGTACCGCACCGACCCGGACCTGCAACTCGCGCACGCCGCCGCGCCGTGGATCGTCACCTGGGACGACCACGAGGTCGACAACAACTACGCCGCGCAGATCCCCGAGTTCGCCGACCCGGCCCAGGGCAACGACGACGAGGCCAGCTTCCTGGCCCGCCGGGCCGCGGCCTACCAGGCCTACTGGGAGCACCTGCCGCTGCGGCCGGAGAACCGCGCGGTGGGGCCGAACCTGCAGCTCTACCGCGGCTTCACCTATGGTGACGTCGCCTCGTTCAGCGTGCTGGACACCCGGCAGTACCGGACCGACCAGCCATGCGGCGATCCCGGCCCGGTGGCCGGCTGCGGCGAGGAGCACGACCCGGACGCGACGCTGCTGGGCGAGACCCAGGCGCGCTGGCTGGAGGACCGGCTGGCGGCGTCGACGGCGACGTGGAACGTGCTGCCCCAGCAGGTCTTCCTCGCCAGCACCGACGGCGAGCCCGGCCCGCGCGACGGTGGCAACGGCGACGGCTGGGACGGGTACCGGGCGTCGCGGGACCGGCTGCTCGGGTTCGTCGCCGAGCGCGGCGTCGGGAACCTCGCCGTGCTGACCGGCGACGTGCACAACCACTACCTCGCCGACCTGCGCCGCGACTTCGAGGACGAGACGTCGCCGGTGCTCGGGACGGAGCTGGTGTGCACGTCGATCGCGTCCGGCGGCGACGGCTCCGACCGGTCCGCGGCCTACGAGCGGCTGCGGCCGGAGAACCCGCACCTGCGCTACAACAGCAACCGCCGCGGCTACGTGTCCTGCCGAGCCGACGCCACGACGCTGCGGGCGGACTTCCGGGTGCTCGACCGCGTGTCGACCCAGGACGCGCCGGCCCGCACGGACGCGTCCTTCGTCATCGAGGCCGGCGCCCCACGTGCCGAACCGGCGTGAGTGTGCCCGGCGACGGGGTTCTAGGAGGACAACGTCCCGTCGCCGGGCACGATCAGGGGGCGCCCACCCGCCAGGCGCGGTCGATCTCCTGCCTGACGGTGTTCCCGGCGGCGTCGGCGACCGTCACCCGCAGCGACGCGAACCCGTCGCCGGCGGCCGGGACGGTCGCCACCAGCACGCCCGAACCCGACGGCGTCACGGGCGCGGGCTGCCAGCTGGCGCCGTCGTCGAAGGACACCTCGGCGGTGGCGGTGAACCCGCCAGGGCCCTCGACGCCCGCCGGGTAGGACGGGCGCAGCTCCAGCGGGTACGCCGCGCCGGCCGGGACCTCGTTGTACAGCCCGGCGTCCAGCCCGTAGGTCAGCTGGATCAGCGGCAGCACCTCGCGGCCGGCCGCAGGCCGCGCGGACCGGAAGCCCCACGTCGTCGCCGTGTGCGTCCACAGGTCGGAGAAGTTGCCCCGCCCGGCCGTCGTCGACATGGACAGCTCGAAGTCCGCCGCCGCTCCCGGCACGGTGAACTGCGCCTCCGGCCACGACGTCCGGCCGACCTCGACGCCGTCGCGGCTCAGCACCAGCTCCGTCGAGTCGCCCAGCTGCTGCTGGTTGAACCCGTAGGTCGACGGGCCGTAGAGATATTGCGGCAGCGAGACCCGGATCGCGTCGCGGAACCGCGCCGCCGGCAGGCCGTACTCCTCGGACCCGTCCAGCGCCGGCATGCCGGGCGCGACCAGCGGGCCCCACCACACCTGCTCGGCGCTGCTGCCCGCGGCGTACAGCTCGATGCCGGACCACGTCCAGTACATGTTGGCGAACTCCGGGTGCGGCTGGGCGAACCGCTGCCACTCGACGCCGTCGGCGCTGAGGTACTCGGTGCGGTGCACCGGCCCGTTGCGCGAGATGGACTGGCTGGACCCGAGGCTGGACGTGCCGGTGAACGGGATCCACGACTCGCGCCGGCCCATCCGCTCCGACGCCTGCCGGTAGTCGGACTCGACGACGGCCAGCTCGTCGTGGTCGGCCTCGTACGTGACGCCGCCGGGCAGCCGGTCCTCGGTGAACGCGAGCTGGTAGCTGTACTCCGAGTCGCGCCGGCTGGTGAGGTCCAGCTCCAGGCCGGGGTCGGCCGCCAGCGCGGCGCGCAGGTCCTCGCCGAAGGCACGATCGACGGTGTAGGTGGGCAGCGTGGCGCGCCAGTACGACTGCGACCACTCCTCGTCGGCGTCGTTGGCCATGAGCAGCAGCGCGGCACCGGCTTCCGTCGCCAGCCGCTGCTGCTCCGCCGGCGCCTCCCAGTCGCCGTACCGGCTCACCAGCACCGCCTTGCCCGCGACGTCGGCCGCGGCGAACTCGGCGGCGGTGCCAGTGCCGACGTCGACCAGCGGCAGCGCGCCGGGCCCGGCGTACGCCGTCGGGGCCGAGGCCAGCCGCGGCGACGGCGCCAACCGTTCCCCCGCGGCGCGCACCTCGAGCAGCGGCTGGGCCCGCTGCCAGGTCGTGGAGAACTCGAACGTGCCGTTCTTCGCCCGGTCGCTGGGCAGCGTGTAGAGGTCGGCGCCGTCGTAGCCCTGCGCGATGACCATCCGCATCGACTGCTCGCCGACCGTGCGCTCCCACACGGCGTCGAACCCCAAGTCGTCTGACTCGCGCGGCGTCGACACTGTGACGGGCTCGGCGTCGCGCGCGTCGTAGGCCAGCGTCACGTCGTCGTCGACGCGCAGGTCGGGCTCGGCGGCCAGCGTGAAGCTGGCGGCGGCGTCGCGCCCGGCGGTCTCGACGTTGGTGACGACGGTGTACTCGCCCTCGGGGACCTCGGCCGTCGTCGTGCCGTCGTACCCGAACGCCCGGGTCCACTCGCCGGTCTCGATGTTCCAGAGGTCGACCTCACCGCGCGCGGGGGCGCCGTCGCGGCCCACCGTGGTGACGGTGACCGTGTGCACCGGGCGCTCGACGGTGAACGTCGTGACGCTGTGGACGGCGGCGTCGCGGTCGCGCGGGTCCTGCGCCGTGATGCGCCCGCTGTAGCTGCCACCGGTGCTCGCCTCGGCGGACACCTCGACACGGGTGCTGGCGCTGCCGCCCGGCGGAATGCTCAGGACCGGATTGCGCACCCGCATGGCCGGCGTGTTGCCGCCGTCGCCGGGCCGCGTGACGTCGGCGCTGATCCGCAGCGTGACACGGCGGTCGGTCGGGTTGTGGTACGTCAGCGTGCGGCTGACGGCGGGCGCGTCCATCGCCAGCTGCCCGAAGTCGACCACGCCCTGGTCGACGGAGACCGTCTCGCCGACGGCGGCGGCGACGTCGACCCGCCCGGCGCCCTGGAACGTCACCGGCTCGTCGAGCGGCGTGCTCGACGTGACGAGCCGCTGCTTGAGCTGTTCGTCGGTCCAGTCGGGGTGCCGCTGGGCCAGGATCGCGGCGGCGCCGGCGACGTGCGGCGTCGCCATCGAGGTGCCGTTCAGCGAGGTGTAGTGCTCGTCGAGCAGGTTGCCCAGGGCGGTGCCGGCGGCCCGGGCCGCGACGATGCCGACGCCCGGCGCGACCACCTCCGGCTTCACCGCGCCGTCGCCGAGCCGCGGCCCGCGCGACGAGAACGCCGCCGGCCGGTCCTGCTTGTCGACGGCGCCGACGGTCAGCGCGGACGTCGCGGCGCCCGGCGAGCCGACGGTGCTCTCGCCCGGGCCGGTGTTGCCGGCCGCGACGACGAACAGCGTGTCCGACTCTGCGCTGAGCCGGTCCAGGGCCTGGCTCATCGGGTCGGTGCCGTCGCTGGCCCAGTCGGTGCCCAGGCTCATGCTGACGACGTCGGCGCCCTGCTCGACCGCCCACTCCATGCCGGCGATGATCCAGTCCTCGTAGCCGGAGCCGTCGTCGCCGAGCACCTTGCCGATCAACAGGTCCGCGCCGGGCGCGACGCCGCGGTGCGTGCCGCCGGATGCCGCGCCGGTCCCGGCGACCGTCGCTGCCACGTGCGTGCCGTGGCCCTGACGGTCGACCGCGGCCTGGCCGTCGGGGTCGGCGTCCTCGGTGAAGTTGCGTGCCTCCGCGACCTGCCCGGCGAGGTCGGGGTGCGCGGGGTCCCAGCCGGTGTCGAGGACGGCGACCGTGCTGCCGGCGCCGTCGAGGCCCTGCTCCCACGCCTCCGGCGCGCCGATCTGCGGCACCGACTCGTCCAACGTCGCCTCGACCCGGCCGTTGAGCCAGACCCGGCCGATCGCCCCGGCCTGGACGTCGGCCCAGACCGAGCTCAGCTCGTCCTTCGCCGCGCTGACGGACAGCGCGCCGATGCTGGGCAGCGACCGTTCGGCCCGGGTGCCCGAGGGCGCCTCGGGCACGCTGCGGATCCCGGGACCGTCCTGCGCGACCACCAGCAACGGCAGGTCGGCGCGGGCGAGGTCGTCGTAGCCGGACTCGGCCAGGTAGGTGAGGTCGAACAGCCGCTCGTCCAGCACGCCGGACTCCACGTACGGCACCGCCGCGTCGGGCAGCGCCAGCACATGGCCGTCGCGCTCCACGAACGCGGGCGGGTTGCCACTGGGCGTCGTCTCGGCCCAGGCGGCCTGGCGGCCATCGGGCGCGACGTGCAGGATCACGACGTCGCCGGTGAGCAGCGTCAGCTGGTAGGAGTGCCCGGCGGCGGCCGATCCCGTCGGCGGGACCGGTGCGGCGGCCGCGTCCACGGGGCCGGCGGCGGGCGCCGTCGCTCCGGCGCCGACCAGCAGGGCGGTGGCCACGGCCGGGACGAGCAGCCGGGCGCGGCCGCGCTGCCGGGACAGGATCGTGCGGGGCATGGGACCTCGTCTCCTCTGGCCGCGGCCCCACCGCCCGACGGGGGTGGCGGGCGGCAGGGTCACCGCGACGGGGGATCGCCGTGTGCCCACCGTTCCGTACCGCGCCGTTCGTTGCGATTGGGCGAATCACCCATTTATGTGCGCCGCACCCCTCCCCCATAGCGAGTGGTGAGGGCGCCGCCGTATCAGAGGGGCTCCCAGCGTTCCCCTTCGGCGGGCTCGGGGTCCTCGGCGGACCCGGCCTCGTCGGCGTGGTCGGGGTCGAGCGGATCGGTGACGTGCATGAGGTCACCGTCGGTCAGGCCACGACCCTTTCGCGAGTGGGCGAATCACCCATTTTTCGGCGCGACGGCGACCGCGAGCGCCGTCCGCGAGGCCACGCCGAGCTTGCGCATCGCTGAGCTGAGGTGCCGGTCGACCGTCCGCGGCGACAGGAACAGCGCCTCGGCGACCTGCCGGTTCGTCAGGCCCTGCGCGACCAGCCCGGCGACCTCCAGTTCGCGTGGCGACAGCTGGTCGCCGTAGCCGCGCCGGCCGCCACGCCAGGCCCGGGCGACGTCGACACCGTGGCCGCGCAGCACCTGGGCGACGCGGTCGGCGTCCCACCGGGCGCCGAGGTCGCGCAGCCGCACCTGCACGGTCGCCAGCAGCTCCAGCGCGGCAGGGCCGGGCAGCAACGCCAGCGCCTGCCGCTCCAGCGCCAGCAGCTCCTGGTAGGGACGGGGCAGCTCGGACCACGCCGCGGCCGCCGCGCCGAACAGTGCCGCGGCCTCGTCGCCCGGCCCCGCGACGATCCCCCGGCAGACCAGCAGCGCCGCCTGCGGGGCCGGCGCCGCGCGGCCGCCGAGCCCGGCGGCGAACAGCGCGGCCAGCTCTGCCGCCTCGTCGCCGCGGCCGGCGCGCACCAGCGCGTCGGCGTGCACGGGCGCCAGCTCGGTCGCCCACAGCCAGATGCCCTTGCGCACCACCATCGCCATCGCGGGCTCGGTGACCCGCAGCGCGTCGGCGACGGCGTCGTCGGCGAGGAACAGCCGGCCGAGCGCGCCCGCGGGGGCCGTCTGCACGTCGACGAGGCCGCGTCGGACCGCCTCGGCGACGACGACCCGGAACTGGTCGGCGGCGTCGTCGCGGCGGCCGCCGGCGAGGTCCAGCAGGCCGAGGATCATCCGCGCCTCGAGCAGCGCCTCCGGCAGGGTGTCGGCGGACCCGGCCAGCTCGGTGACCCGCACCGCCAGCCCGTCCCACGCGCCGCCGTGCCAGTCGAGGTTGGCCCGAGTGATCAGCGCCGAGTTCACCAGCCGCTGGTAGCCGGTCGCGGCGAGCAGGTCGACGGCGCCGTCCAACTGCCGGCCTGCGACCGCGTCGCGCCCCCAGCCGATGGCCGTGTGGCCGACGTTCATCCGGCAGCGCCCCAGCTGGCGGCGCTCGAACAGGCCGTCCGCCGCGGCGGCGTCGACCTCTGCGGCCGCGGCCCAGCCGGCCTCGTCGCCCATCATCAGCAGCGCGCTGGCGCGGTCGACCGCAAGCCAGGTCTGCTCCTCGGCCGGGACCTGCGGGAACAGCGTTGTAGCGCGGTCGAGCCAGTCGCGGTGCCGGCTGACCGGCCAGACCTGCCCGCGCGGGTGCGACAGCGAGATCATCGCGCGCACCGCCAGCTCGGGCCGGTTCGCCAGCTCGCCGGCGGCGGTCTCGACCTGCTCGATGCCGGTGTCGAAGTCGCCCAGCTGCAGCCACAGCCGGCCGAGCAGGAGCCTGATCTCGCCGCGGCGGTCGGCCGGCAGCTCCGGCCGGGCCAGCGCGGCGGCCAGCGTCGCGGCGACCACCAGCGCCAGCTCGCCGAGCGCGGAGACGCCCCAGGTGGCGGCCTGGCCGAGCTTGTGCGCCAGCCGGGCCTCCCGGTCCGGCGGGTGAGCGGCGGCGGTGAGCAGGTCGTTGAGCAGGACGACGGCGGCGCGGTCCTCACCTGCCTCCAGCGCGAGGTCGGCGGCGGCCTCGGCGTGCCTACTCCACGCGGCGACATCGCCGGCCTCACGGAAGTGCCGGCTCAGCCGCAGCACCGGCGGGGTCGGTAGCTCCTGCAGCGCCGCGGCGGCTTGGCCGTGCAGCAGCCGCCGCTCCGACACCGGCAGCGCCTCCTCGACCGCCCGCGATGCCAGCACGTGCCGGCAGACGAATCGTCCCGGCGCCGCCTCGCGCAGCAGCCCCGACGTCAGGGCCGCGGCCAGCCCCGGCCGCGCGTCGTCGTCGGACAGCCCCGCGACCCGCGCCAGCAGCACGCCGCCGGCCGGCTCGGTGAGGACGGCGGCGGCCTCGAGGACGCGCCGCGCCGCCGGCGGCAGCCGGTCGACCCGCTCCAGGACGGAGTCACGCACGGTCGGCGGCACCTGCAGGTCGTCGACCGCACGGCGCGACCACTCGCCGCCGCGCCGCACGATGTCGCCGCGGTCGCGCAGCAGCGACAGGCTCTCCTCCAACGCCAGCGGCACGCCCTCGGTGCGGCGGTGCAGGAACGCGACGAACTCCGCCGAGATGTCGTCGGTGGCGAACATCGACGCCACCAGCGCGGTCGCCTCGCCGACCGTCAGCGGCTCCAGCCCCAGCTCGACCCGGCGCAGCCCGGCGGGCGGGCGCGCGGTCAGGCGCAGCAGGGGCGACGCGGCCGGCACGTCGGTGCCGCGGTAGGTGACGACCAGGCTGAGGTCGTGCTTCGCCGCGCCCACCAGCAACGGCAGGAACTCCAGCGTCGCCGCGTCGGCCCAGTGCGCGTCCTCCAGCACCAGTACCTCGATGCCGGACCGCTCGACCAGTTCGGCCAATGCGCGGAACAACCGGTGCCGGGTCGAGCTGGGGTCCTCCAGCGGCTCCAGCGCCGGCGGCAGGTGGTCGGCCCACTCCGGGAACAGCGGGCGCAGCGCCCCCGCGAGCGGGCTCAGCGCCAGGCCGTCGACCGGCAGCCGATGCAGCGCGTCGACGAGCGGGCCCAGCGGGAACGGCTCGGCCAGCGGCGGACAGGCCGCCACCAGCGTCGTCGCCGGATCGAGCGCGCTCAGCGCCTCTTGTACCAGGCGGGTCTTGCCGATGCCCGCCTCGCCCTCGACCAGCACGAACGCCGGCTCGCGCCGTCCGGACAGAGCAGTGGTCAGCGCGGACAGCTCGCGCTCGCGGCCGACGAAGGCGACGGGAGGCACGGCGGTGTCGGTGTGCCGAGATACCACCGATCCTCCCGCCGCCGGCCACCGCTACTCGTCCGCCCCACCGCTTCCGGTCAGCGTAGAGCAGCGGCGACCGCGCCCGGCGCTGGGTCGAGGACGCGACGAAGGGCCGGCACAGGTGTGCCGGCCCTTCGGGTGTTCAGCGATTCGCAGGCGTCGCCCGCGAACGGATCAGAGCGCGCGGACGCGCGTGGCCTGCGGGCCCTTGGGGCCCTGCGCCAGCTCGAACTCCACCCGCTGGTTCTCCTCGAGGCTGCGGAAGCCCTCGCTGTCGATCTCGGAGTGGTGGACGAACACGTCGGGGCCGTCCTCGCGAGCGATGAAGCCGAAGCCCTTCTCCGCGTTGAACCACTTGACAGTTCCCTGAGTCATTTCTGCTCCTTACAGGGCTGGATCTGGGCACCGCACCGTGCGGTAGGCCCTGGCCGGTCATCGACGACGCAACTTCTCCAGCAACCTGAAGACAAGCAGCGCGCCCGCAACACAAGTCCTCGCGAGCGTGCAGACACACGAACACAAAACTACGGCCAGCAAGATGGTAACCCGCGCGCCGCCGAATCCATTCCCGCCCGTCCGATGAGGACTGACCGCCACTGGTGGTTTCATGGTCCGGTGGACGTCCAGGAGGGGGGAACGTGACCGAGCGGAACCATACCAGCGGCGCACTGGGCCGCAGCGTCGGCGCCGGCGAACCGGCCGGCACGCCGCCGGAGGCGCTGGAGTTCGCCGACGCGCTGATGGCGTTCCTGTCCGCGTCGCGGCGCACCCGGGGCCGCCTGCAGCCGCTGTTCGACGACATCAGCGTCCCGCAGCTGGTGCTGCTCGACGCGATCGAGGAGTGCGGCGCGGACGGCGTCGGCGCGGTCGCCGACCTGACCGGCCTGAGCCAGCCGACCGTCACCCGCAGCGCCGCCGCCCTGGTGCGCGACGGCCTGGTCCAGTACAGCCGGGTCGACGGCGACGGGCGGCGGCGGGTGCTGGAGCTGACCGAGCGGGGCAGCACCTTGCTCGCCGCCAAGCGAGCCGTCGTCGCCGGTCACCTGGCCGGCGCCTGGCAGAACCTCTCCCCCGCCGAGCAGGCCCTGGTCGCGCCGCTGCTGCGGCACCTCACCGAGCTGGTCGACAAGCTGTTCTGACGGCCCTACCAGCGCCGGCGCACGGTGCCCTTGGGCCCGGCGACGAGGCTCGCCGCCGGCACATCGTCGGCCACGATCGCGCCGGCCGCGATGACGGCGTCGCGGCCGATGCTGACGCCGGGCAGGATCGTCGCGCCGGCTCCGATCCACACGTTGGGCGCCACGTCGATCGGGGCGCCGGTGAGGTACTGGCGGCGCTCGCCGGGGTCCACCGGGTGGCCCATCGTGATGAACGTGGCCTTCGGCCCGACCATCACGCCCTCGCCCAGCGAGATGCCGGCGTAGTCGAGGAACGTGCAGCCCTGGTTGACGAAGACCCGCTCGGCCAGCTCCAGGCGCAGGCCGTGGTCGGTGTAGAACGGCGGGTAGATGGTGACCCGCGGCGGGAGCGGCCGGCCGAGGATCTGCTCGAACAGCGCCGCCCGGCCTGCCTCGTCGTCGAACGGCAGCACGTTGAGCCGCGAGGTCAGCTCGGTGGCCCGCAGCACCCGCTCGCTCATCGCGGCGAACTCGGCGCCGAAGACGCGTTCACCCCTCGCCAGTAGCTCCGGATCGTGGATCGGCATGAAGCGCTCGGCGGTCATCCGGTGATTGTGGCGCAGGAGACTGGCCTTGGACGTGATCCTGCTATATAAACGGCGTACCCTGGAGGTGACGAGCCGTTGGCTTCGGGTAAGACAACGGTGAGTACCGCAGCCGCAATGACGCGGAGGTGAGCAGCGTGAGCTACGGGTCGGCACATATCCTGCACGCGATGTTCGACGGGCTGCGCTACGTCGGGTGGCTCATGGTCTGCGGGTTCGCCGTCGTCGGCGCCGCGTTCTTCGGCGGAGCCGCGCTGGTCGCGGGCTGGCAGAAGGCGGGACCGCCGGCCCGCCGGCGCAACGACGAGGTGGCCCGCGAGGCCGCCGAGGGCATCGCCGAGATCGAGGCGTTCCTCGCCGGGCAGCCGCCGGAGGCCGCGCCGCCCGAGCCGCCACCGGCGCCACGCCGGAACCGCCCACCGGCAGCGGGCGAGGCCGGCTGATGCGACGATGCGGGCATGTCCGAGGACTACCGCCTCTACGCTGACCTCGCCGCTTGGTGGCCGCTGCTCTCCCCGCCCGAGGAATACGCCGACGAGGCCGCGGTGGCGACCAGCGCGCTGGACTCCGCCGACGTCGACGTGCGCGAGGTGCTGGAACTGGGCAGCGGCGGCGGGCACAACGCCGTCCACCTGAAGCGCCGGTTCGAGCTGACGCTGGTGGACCTGTCGCCGCGGATGCTGGAGGTCTCGCGCCGGCTCAACCCGGAGTGCGAGCACGTCGAGGGCGACATGCGCGACCTGCGGCTGGGCCGCGATTTCGACGCGGTGTTCATCCACGATGCCCTCGACTACCTGCTCACCGAGGAGGACCTCGCCGCGACGGTGGCGACGGCGTTCGCGCACTGCCGGCCCGGCGGCGCCGCGGTGTTCGTCCCGGACCACACCACCGAGACGTTCGCCGAGAGCACCGAGCACGGCGGCTCCGACGACGGCGACGGACGCGGCGCCCGGTTCCTCGGCTGGACCTGGGACCCCGACCCGGACGACACCTGGGTGCGGACGGACTACGTCCTGCTGCTGCGCGAGAAGGACGGCAACACCGAGGTCGTGCACGAGACCCACACGACCGGGCTGTTCAGCCGCGACGTGTGGCACCGGCTGCTCACCGCCGCCGGGTTCGAGCCGCTGGTGCTGACCCGCCGCGACGGGCCGGACGACGCGCCGCGCGACCTGTTCATCGGACACCGTCCGGCCTGATCAGCGCCCGTTCGAAGGCAATGACCGAGCGGCGGACGTGGGCACGCGAGGCCCGCTCGGCCCGGACCGGGTCACCGGCCGCGATCGCCGCCATGATCGCCTCGTGCTCGCGCAGCGTGCGGGCCAGGCCGCCGGACGGCCGGCTCGACCAGGCCAGCCGGAGCTGGCCACCGAGATTGCCGGCCACCCGGGCCAGCCGGTGGTTGCCGGAGGCCTGCCAGATGGCCCGGTGGAACTGGAGGTCGAGGTCGCGGAACGTGGCGAGGTCGTCGTCGCCGCCGTACCGGCGCTGCTCGGTCAGCAGCGGGTCGAGCACGGTCCGGACGAAGTCGGCGGGGTGCGGCGCACGGGCCACCCGCCGCGCCGCGACGCCGTCGAGCATCTCGCGCAGTTCGTAGATCTCCAGCAGGTCCGGCAGCCGGACCTGCGGCACGTGGAAGCCCCGGTGCGGGATCGCCAGCAGGAAGCCGTCACGCTCCAGGGCGGCCAACGCGGACTTGATCGGCGTGGCCGAGAGGCCCAGCCGCTCCGACAGCAGCCGCACGATCAACTTCGTCCCCGGCGGCAGCTCGCCGTCGACGATCATGGCGCGGATCTCGGTGTACGCGGACTGCGCCAGGGTCCGCTCGTCGTTGGGCACAGGGCATGATGGCACCGGCCCCGGACAGTGGGAACCCTCCGTCCGTCACGACCGCGCGGCCGGCGCGATGTTGTGGTTGAGGTGGAAGACGTTCTCCGGGTCGTAGGCCGTCTTCACCGCCGTGAGCCGCTCCAGCTTGGCCGGCCGGTAGGCGCGGCGCACGCCGGCGGCGCCCTCGTCGCTGAGCGCGTTGACGTACGCGCCGCTGGCGAACGGCTCGATCGCGGCGGCGGTCCGGCGGGCGGCGGCCATCCGGTCGGCGTCCTCGGCGGCGTCCTCCCAGCGGGCGGCCGCGACGTACTCGAAGGCGGCGTCGCGCTGGCTGAACGCGGAGTCGTCGTCGGGCACGTCGGCGATCGCGCCGCCGTAGGCCTGCAGGCTGATGCCCATGTCCGCGTCGCCCTGCTCTACCAGCGCGTCGATCGCGGCGTCGGGCAGGCCGAGCACGTAGTGGCCCTTCCAGTAGCGACGGTAGGCGTGCCCCTCCGGCGAGTCCTCACGGGTCTGCAGCTCGACGTAGGACAGCTCGCCGACGTTCTCCGTCACGGGCACGCCGAGGGCACGCAGCTCCGGCAGCAGGTCCGCCGCGTGCTCCGTCGGGCCGGCCCACACGTACCCGGCGGTGACCAGGCCGCGGCCCATCGACGCGGCGAAGGTGGCCTGACGGGGCGCCTCGGCGCTCAGGTCGCGCCAGCCGCGCAGCACCGCGGCGGCCTGCTCCAGCGGGTAGGTCAGCTCGGCGACGTAGGCCCGGGTGCCGGTCTCGTGCAACTGGAACTCGAACTCGGTGACGACGCCGAAGTTGCCGCCGCCGCCCCGCAGCGCCCAGAACAGCTCCGGGTGCTCGTCGCGGCTGGCCCGCACCCGCTCGCCGTCCGCCGTCACCAGCTCGTAGGAGAGGACGTTGTCGCAGCTCAAACCGTACTGCCGGGCCAGCCAGCCCATACCGCCGCCGAGGGTGAGCCCTCCGGCGCCGGTGTGCGACACGTTGCCGGCAGTGGTGGCCAGACCGTGCTGCTGGGCCGCGACGTCGAGCGCGCCGAGCAGCGCGCCGCCCTGCACCCGGGCGGTCCGGCTGACCGGATCGACCGTGACGCCGCCCATCGGCGTCAGATCGATCATCAGGCCGTCCTCGGGCACCGAGAGGCCCAGCACGCTGTGCCCGCCGCAGCGGACCGCGATCTCCAGGCCCAGCTCGCGGCCGGTGCGCACGGCGTCGGCCACGTCCTCGGCACTGGCGCAGCGGGCGATCAGCCGCGGCCGCCGGTCGACCATGGCGTTCCAGACCGCCCGGAGGCGGTCGTAGTGCTCGTCGCCCGGCTGGACCAGGCGGTCGCCGAGCCGTTCCCGCAGGAGCGCTGTCGTCGTCATGGCGTAGAGCCTCGCAGCGATCGGTCCCCACGATAAGGTCCAATGGCATGGCCGGATACCAGACCAATCCGGGCGGCGCGAGCCTGCTCGTCACGCTGGACCGAGCCGGCGCCGAGCCGCTGCACCGGCAGCTCGCGGCCGCGGTCCGCGACGGCGTGCGGTCCGGCCGGCTGCGCCGCGGCACCACCCTCCCTGTCTTTTATACACATCTCCGAGCCCACGAGACTAGCGCTCACCTCGTATGCCGTCTTCTGCTTGAAAAAAAAAAAAAATACCACCATCGATAAGCACTATCGCGATCTGCAAAGTATTGCCGATTAT
>NZ_POTW01000081.1 GCF_003236295.1 Jiangella anatolica | reverse complement strand
CGACGACCCACCGACCCGAGCCTGGCCCTCGCGTGGAACGCGGCCGTGTCCAACCGCTGAACCGCGGCGATCACGAACCACACCAGATGATCACCCGGGAGCCAGTCCGTCATCGACGGCGGCAACAAAAACGCCTGGTCACGATCCACCGACCGGTACTCCTTCGCCACGACCGCCACCCTCTCAAACCACGATCAACCAGGCCAGACGCCACACCGAGCCAAAACGCAACAGGCTCTATAGGGGGTTGGATCATTGATGATCATGGGGACGGATGGGGCAGGACGGGCCGCAGGAGCGGGGGTGTCCGGTCCAGCCGCGGGTGGTGAGGACACGGGCCTGTTCCTTGGCGACGCCGCAGGGGTCGCCGAAGACGTCGGCGTGGCCGTAGCGGAGGGTGGCGTGGCCGTCGACGGTGGCGCGGTTGTCGCGACGCCGGTCGCGGAAGCGGCCCTCGCCGATATGGCCGATGCGCCCGTCCAGCTCGACCCGGAGCCGGTGCTCGGGATAGTCGACGTCGATCCAGATGACCCGTTGTCCGGCGACGCGGCGTTGGCGGCACCCCGTCGGCAGGCCGTGGGCACGTTCGACCCTACGTAGATGGCGCAGTTCGAGGGGTGACTGTGCGCCGTCGGCGACGTCGGACAGCATCGCCTCGACCATCGGGCGCCAGCGGATCTTCTTGCGGCGGCCGAGAGCGTCGGCGAGGCGTTCGGGGGTGGTGAGGCGACGTTGGCAGGCCGCCGTCACCCAGGTCTCGGCGTCGCGGGGGTGCGGTGCGATGTCGACGAGATCCAGCACGGTCTCGTCGAGGCGCGTGCGTGGCGGGTTCTTCGAGGGGTGCCGGGTCAGCGGCAGTCTGTGCGCCTGATGGACCCGCACGCCGTCGATCTTGCACTGCACGTAGCGATCCGCCGGGACGGTGATGTGGATGACCGAGCCGGGATCGTCGCACAGGCCGTCCAGGTAGGCCGCTGTGCGATGGCTGGCCACGGCGCCGCGTCCGGCCCGCAGGATCGCCGCCCACACCTGTGCCTCGAAGCTCGGCGGGCCGGAGAACGTCGCGAAGACACCTGCGTGCACACGCCGCCAGCGTCCCGAGCCGACCCGCCACTCGAGGGCGCGTGGGTTCAGCCCGCACGCGAGCGCCTGAGCACGGCTGACCATGCCGTGCTGCGCCGCGATGACGTCGTCGAGATCCACACCGGCCAGCCTGCGCGACCCGGCGCCGTCGCACCAGCCCCGATTCGCCATCTGTGGACAGCCATGATGGGACGGTCAGGCGTGGCCGGCGTGCTCGTGCTCGACGTGGCCTTCGGGCTCGATCTGGAACGTGCTGTGGTCGATGTCGAAGTGGCCGGCGAGGCAGGCGTGCAGGCCGTCGAGGACGGAGTCGGCGCCGCAGCCGGGCTCGGTGGCGTCGGCGATGACGACGTGGGCGGACAGCACCGGCACGCCGCTGGTGATGGTCCAGGCGTGCAGGTCGTGCACGTCGACGACGCCGGGGATCTCCATGATGTGACGGCGGACGTCGGCGAGGTCGACGCCCTTGGGGGTGGCCTCGAGGAGGACGTCGAGCACCTCGCGCAGCAGCAGCCAGGCGCGCGGCAGGATCAGCACGCCGATCAGCATCGACGCCAGCGCGTCGGCCCGCACCCAGCCGGTCGCCATGATCACGACGGCCGCGGCGACGACCGCCAGCGAGCCCAGCGTGTCGCCCAGCACCTCGAGGTAGGCGCCGCGCACGTTGAGGCTCTCCCGCTGGCCGGACCGCAACAGCAGCAGCGCGCCGGCGTTGGCGACCAGGCCGACGATCGCGACGGCCAGCATGATCCCGGTCTCGATCTCGCCGGGATCGCTCAGCCGCCGGATGCCGCCGACGATCGCGAACACGCCGATCCCCGCGACGACGACGCCGTTGGTCAGCGCCGCCAGGATCTCCGCCCGCTGCCAGCCGAACGTCCGCGCCGTGTTCGCCGGCCGGGTCGCGATCGTCGTCGCCAGCAGCGCCAGCGCGACGCCGAGACCGTCGGCCAGCATGTGCCCGGCGTCGGCCAGCAGCGCCAGCGACCCGGACCAGAACGCGCCGACGACCTCGACCGCCAGTACCACGACGATGATCGCCAGCACCGCTTGCATCCGCCGCCGGTGCGCGTACGAGGCGGTCCCGCCCTGCGGCAGGCCGTGGCCGTGCCCCGCGCCCATCAGTGCACCTGCCCCGGCCTGGTCGCGGGCACGGCGGCGTCCGGCCGGGCCCGGTGCGCCGACCCGACGGCGTCCGCGTGCGCGCCGTGCGCCCCGCCGGCCCCGGCGACCACGCCGTCCGGCCGCAGCCGCACCGGCGAGCCGGCCGCCGCGAGGACGTCCTCGGCGGCGGCCAGCAGCGCCCACAGCTCGGGGCGGACCAGCGCGTAGAACGTGGACCGGCCGTGCGGGTGCGGCTCGACGAGCCCGGCGGCGCGCAGCGCGGACAGGTGGCCGGAGACCGTCGACTGCGCCAGCCCCAGCTCGGCGGTGAGGTCCACCACCCGTCGCTCGCCGTGGCCGAGCAGTCGGACGATCTCCAGCCGCGCCGGGTCGGCGAGGCCGTGGAACAGCCGCACCGCCACGCTATCGGCGGACGTCCGATTCATCGTCATACGGCGATGATAACGCACCCCGCCGATGAATCGCTCAGGGAACGGCCGGCTTGCCCGCCGTCCACACCCACGCGTCGAAGAACGCCTCCAGGTCCTGGCCGGACAGCTCCTCGGCCAGCGCCTGGAAGTCGTCCGTCGTCGCGACGGAGTCCTTGTACCGCGCCGGCCACTCCAGCGACAGCGCGTCGAACGCCTCGGCTCCGATGCGCTCCCGCAGCGCGTACAGCGTCGCCGCGCCCCGGTCGTAGACGGCGCCGGCGAACAGCCCGAGCGGCCCCGGGTCGGCGACGATCGTCTGCCAGAACGAGCTGGTGGCGGGCGTCGCCATGACGTCGGCGAAGTTCTCCGCCGCCGTGGTGCGTCCGTCGTGCTCGGACCACAGCCACTCCGCGTAGGTCGCCCAGCCCTCGTTCAGCCAGATGTCCGCCCAGCGCTCCGGGCTGACCGAGTTGCCGAACCACTGGTGCGACAGCTCGTGCGCGACGGTGCCCTCGTTGGCCCGGGTCGAGTAGATCGGCCGGGTCTGTGTCTCCAGTGCGTAGCCCACGCTGTCGTCGTCGACGATGGCGCCGAAGGACGAGAACGGGTACGGCCCGAACCGCGTCTCGAAGAACGCGATCATCTCCGCGGTCTGCGCGAGCCCGGCCGACGCCGCCGGCGCGAGGTCGCGGTCGATCGCGTCGATGTTCAGCAGCCCGCCCGGCGTCGTCCACTGTCGCAGCTCGTAGTTGCCGACCGACGCGGTCACCAGGTAGCTGGCCATCGGCTCGCGCGACGACCACTCCCACGTCGTCCAGCCGCCCGCCGTCGCCGACCCGACGAGGTCGCCGTTGCCGACCGCGACCAGCCCTTCGGGCACCGTCACGGCGACGTCGTAGGTGGCCTTGTCGGTCTGGTGGTCGCTGACGGGGTACCAGGTCATCGAGCCGTCCGGCTCACTGGCCACCATCGCGCCGTCGCGCGTGGTCACCCACCCGTACAGCGCGTCCTCGATGTCGCGCGGCCGCCCGGTCGCGCCGCCGTACGTCACGACGACGTCGACCTCCTTGCCGCGGGGCAGGATCGTCCTCGGCGTGACGATCAGCTCGTCGCCCTCGCGGGTGAACGTCGCCGGCCGGCTCCCGACCGCGACGGAATCCACCTCCAGACCGCGCAGGTCCAGGTTGAAGCTGGTCAGATGCCGCGTCGGCACGATCGTCACGGTCGCGACGGCGTCCAGCTGCCCTGCCAGCGGGGCAGGCGCCGCTGCCGGCGGCTGATAGCGCACGTCGAGGTCGTAGTGCACGGCGTCGTAGCCGCTGTTGCCGGCGAACGGGAAGTAGGGGTCGCCGGCGCCGGAGCCGCCCGGCGCGGGCCGGGACGACGCACCCGCGGGGACGGCGCCGGCTGCCAGCAGCGCCACGGCCGCCGCCACGGCGAGGCCGGACCTGACACGAGATCTCATCGAGGACGCTCCCCAGGTAGACGGCGTGTGATCACCGCAGCCTGCCGGAGATCCGGACAAAAGGGAACGACCCGATCGGACGACATAGGGTGGAGCCTCGTGGGTGTGCGCGCGCGTCTGGCGGGTTTCCTCGGGGTCCGGCCGCTGGTGCCGGACGCGGCCGAGCGGCGAACGGTGAGCCGTGCCACGCAGGTGGAGCCGGCGCTGGCCGGCGTCCCCGACGACGAGCTGGCAAGCCGGCTGCGTGACGACCCCGACGAGGCCACCGCCCTCGCCCTGGTCCGCGAGCTCGGCCGCCGGACGCTCGGCGAGCGGGCGCACGACAACCAGCTGCTGGCCGTCCTCGGCCTGCTCGCCGGCCGGATCGTGCAACTGGACACCGGCGAGGGCAAGACGCTGGCCGGCGCGCTCGCCGCGGTGCTGTCCAGCGTCCGTGACCGGCACGTCACGGTGCTGGCCGCCAACGACTACCTCGCCCGCCGCGACGCGGCCTGGATGCGGCCGCTGTACGACGCGGCCGGGGTCGGCGTGGCGTGGATCGACGGGGCGTCCAGCGCGGACGAGCGGCGGGCCGCCTACGCCGCCGACGTCACCTACGTCCCTGCCAGCGAGCTGGGCTTCGACACGCTGCGCGACCGGCTGGTCCGCGACGAGGCCGAGCGGGTGCGCGGCCGGCGCGACGTCGTGATCGTCGACGAGGCCGACTCGGTGCTCGTCGACCAGGCCCGGCTGCCGCTGGTCCTCGCCGGCGCCGTCGACGATGCCGAGCCCGACACCACCATGGCCGCGCTGGTCGCGTCGATGACGCCGGGCACCCACTACACGGTGAGCGCCGACGGCTACGGCGTCGCCTTCACCCCGGCGGGCGAGGAGCTGATCGAGCGGACCTTCGGCGTCGACCTCTACTCCGAGGACGACGGCGGCCGGACGCTGACCCGGGCCAACCTCGCCGTCCACGCCGCGGCGCTGCTCATCCGCGACGTCGACTACCTGGTCCGCGACGACGCCGTCCAGCTGGTCGACGCCTCGAAGGGCCGGGTCGCGCGGCTGCAGCGCTGGCCCGACGGGCTGCAGGCGGCCGTCGAGGCGAAGGAGGGACTGGCGCCGAGCCAGGCCGGCGAGGTGCTGGACTCCGTCACGGCCGCCGAGCTGGTCGAGGAGTTCGGCCTGCTGTGCGGGATGACCGGCACGGCGGCGTCGGCGGTGGAGCAGTTCGACCGGATGTACCGGCGCCGGGTCGAGGTGATCGCGCCGGACGTGCCGTGCGTCCGCGTCGACGAGCCGCTGGCCCTCTACGCGACCCGCAAGGACAAGCTGAGCGCCGTCGTCGAGCGGATCGCGGCGGCGCACGCGACCGGCCGGCCGGTGCTCGCGGGCACGCCCAGCGTCGCCGACAGCGAGGAGCTGGCCGCGCTGCTCGCCGCGGCCGACGTCCCGTGCGTCGTGCTGAACGCGAAGAACGACGAGGCCGAGGCCGCGGTCATCGCCGAGGCGGGCCGGCGCGGCGCGGTCACCGTCTCCACCCAGCTGGCCGGCCGCGGCATCGACATCCGGCTCGGCGGCAGCAACGGGTCCCGGCAGGAGGTCGCCGAGCTGGGCGGGCTGCTCGTCGTCGGGACCGAGCCGCACGAGTCGGCCAGGCTCGACGACCAGCTGCGCGGCCGGGCCGGACGCCAGGGCGACCCCGGCGGCTCGGTCTTCTTCGCCAGCCTGGAGGACGACGTCATCGCCCGGCACGGCCGGATCCGCGCCACGACCGACGCCGACGGGCGCATCGCCGCCGCGGGCGCCCGGCAGCAGGCCGAGCACGCCCAGCGGGTGGCCGAGGGCGTGACGATGCGGATCTACGCCAACACCCAGGAGTACGCCGTCGTCCCGCGCCGCCAGCGCGGCCACGTCCTCGACCGCCGCGAGGAGCTGCTCGCGCTGGACGAGCCGGAGCGCGGTGTGCGGCTGTTCTTCCTCGACCGGGCCTGGGCGGACCACCTGGCCCACCTGGCCGAGGTGCGCGACGGCACGCCCCTGCGGTCGCTGTCGGGCAAGGCGCCGGTGGTGGAGTTCAACGCCGAGGCCGTCAGCGCCTTCGAGCCGCTGCTGCGCCGGGCCGACGACGACGCCGACGAGTTCCTGGCCGCCCATCCGGACCTCACCGACGCCGCCGAGCTCGGCCTCGGCCGACCGTCGGCCACCTGGACCTACGTCATCCGCGACGACCCGTTCGGCTCACCGGTCGAGCGGCTGCTGCGCGGCATCACCCAGCGGGTCCTCGGCCGCCCCGACGACTGACAGACTGGGCCGATGGCACTGGGCGGGTTCGGCGTCACCGAGTTCCAGTTAGTCCTGCTGCGGCGCATGCAGGACTTCCAGCCGGAGCTGGTGGAGCAGGCCTGGGAGCGGCTCGGCGTCGATCGTTCCGACGCGCGGCGGGCGAACGCGTTCTGGCAGTCGACGGAGCGGTCGCGGCGGGCGCCGCGCGGGCTGGACCGGTACCGCATCGCGCTCGGCGCGCCGGTCGGCGAGAGCGAGGTGCGCATCGGCGACCTGCGCGGACGGCTGTTCCACTGGTTCCTGCCGCTCTGGCCGGACCTGCGCTGGGAGGTGCTGACCGGCGCGAGCGGCAGCGTCGTCAACGGCTGGCTGGCCCGCGAGCGCGGCGGCGCCGTGCCGCCGCTGCCCGCGGACGGCGACCTGGAACCGTGGTCGTGCGTGATCGGCGACGTCGAGCAGACCTACGCCGACGTCAAGCACCTGGAGGGCGACGCGCCGAGCCGGTGGCACATGGCGTACACGACGCCCACCGGCTCGGCCCGGCTGGCCCGGTTCGTCTACGGGCTGGTGCAGACGACCGAGGTCAGAGATTCCCGCGGCGCTCCTGCTCGCGCTCGATCGCCTCGAACAGCGCCTTGAAGTTGCCCTTGCCGAAGCCCAGCGAGCCGTGCCGCTCGATCATCTCGTAGAACACCGTCGGGCGGTCGCCGATCGGCTTGGTGAAGATCTGCAGCAGGTAGCCGTCCTCGTCGCGGTCGACCAGGATGCCGCGCTTCTTCAGCTCCTCGACCGGTACGCGGACGGTGCCGATGCGGGCCCGAAGCTCCGGGTCGTCGTAGTAGGAGTCCGGCGTGTCCAGGAACTCCACGCCCTCGGCCCGCATCTGGTCGACGGTGCGCAGGATGTCGTTGGTGGCCAGCGCGATGTGCTGGCAGCCGGCCTGGCCGTAGAACTCCAGGTACTCGTCGATCTGCGACTTCTTCTTCGCGATGGCCGGCTCGTTGAGCGGGAACTTCACCCGGTGGTTGCCGTTCGCGACGACCTTCGACATCAGCGCGGAGTAGTCGGTGGCGATGTCGTCGCCGACGAACTCGGCCATGTTCACGAAGCCCATGACCTTGCTGTACCACTCGACCCAGTAGTCCATCTTGCCCAGCTCGACGTTGCCGACGCAGTGGTCGACGGCCTGGAACAGCCGCTTCGGCGCGCCGTCGCGCTTGACGTACGACGAGGTCCTGGCCACGTAGCCGGGCAGGTACGGCCCCGTGTAGCGGGACCGGTCGACCAGCGAGTGCCGGGTCTCGCCGTAGGTGGCGATCGCGGCCAGCCGGACGGTGCCGTGCTCGTCGCTGACGTCGTGCGGCTCCTCCAGGACGGTGGCGCCCTGGGCCCGCGCGTGCGCGACGCACCGGTCGACGTCGGGGACCTCCAGCGCGAGGTCGGAGACGCCGTCGCCGTGCCGGCGGTGGTGGTCCAGCAGCGGGCTGTCCGGCACCACGCCGCCCTTGATGACGAACCGGGCCGAGCCGCTCCGCAGCACGAACGCCTTGTGGTCGCGGTTGCCGGTCTCCGGGCCGGAGTACGCGACCAGCTCCATGCCGAACGCGGACTGGTAGAAGTGCGCCGCCTGGGTGGCGTTGCCGGCGACGAACACCACCGCGTCCATCGCCGTGACGGGGAACGGATCCTTGCTCTCGTCGTACTCGACCAGCCCGACCAGCTGCTTGAGCTGCTCGAGATCGAGGTCGGCGTCGCGTTCTTCGGGCGTCAGGGTGTGGTCGGTGGCCGTCATGACAGGACTCTGCCGGGGCTGTTGCCGGGTGGGCAAGTGTCGCCGCCGGCGGTGATCACGGTGTACGGTGTGGCCACCCTCAGTGGTGCATCACTGTGCAGATTGTCTAGCCGGGAGGACGCATGATCGACGGCCTCGACGCCCGCATCCTCGAGCTGTTCACCGTCGAGCCGCGGATCGGCGTGCTGGAGGCGTCGCGACGGCTGCAGGTGGCCCGCGGCACGGTGCAGGCCCGGCTGGACCGACTCCGCGAGACCGGGGTCATCGCGACCTTCGCGCCGACGGTGGACCCGGCGGCGCTCGGCTTCCGGGTGACGGCGTTCGCCATGCTCGACATCCGCCAGGGCGCCCGCGAGTCCGTCGCGGCGCACCTGAGCCGGATCCCCGAGGTGCTGGAGGTGCACACGATCACCGGTCAGGGCGACCTGCTCTGCCGCATCGTCGCCCGCGACAACGACGACCTGCAGCGCGTCATCGACGACCTGGTCGGCGACGACGACATCGTCCGCACGTCGACGCTGATCGCGCTGTCCACCGTCGTCGCGCCGCGGATCCTCCCCCTGGTGGCGTCGGCTAGCGAGACGGCTGTCCGCACCACGCGATGAGGGCGGCGCGCAGCTCGGCGTCGCGGCGGACCATCGGGCGCTTGTCGGTGGCCCAGGCGACGTAGCCGTCCGGGCGGACGAGGGTCAG
Organism: Jiangella anatolica; assembly: GCF_003236295.1. GTDB lineage: Bacteria > Actinomycetota > Actinomycetes > Jiangellales > Jiangellaceae > Jiangella > Jiangella anatolica. Next base: position 22,911 of record NZ_POTW01000081.1, on the reverse strand, counting down.
GCCGTGCGAGCGGTCCACCGTCGTGACGAGGTCGACCCGGCCGGCCCAGGGGTCCACCAGGCCGTGGTGGTCCTGGCCGGTCAGCAGGACGAACCGGCCCGCGCGCAGCGCCTCGTAGAGCCGGGTCTTCGTGCCGCCTTCGGTGACGATGCTGACGTCGGGGACGCGCCGGCCGGCCAGCGGATGGTCGCCGCGGGACCGGGTGTAGCCGATGGCCAGCCCGGAGACGAACTCGCCGGCCTTGCGCTGCACCGGCCCGATGCTGGCGGCCACCGCGCCGGCGACGTTGCGCACCGTGCGCAGCGGCGCGGACCCCGTCAGCGCCATCCGCAGCAGCGTCCCGCTGCCCTGCACGACGCTCGCGCCGACCGCGCGGCGCTCGGTGTCGTAGCTGTCCAGCAGGCCGGACGGGGCCCAGCCGTGCAGCTGCGCGGCGAGCTTCCAGCTCAGGTTCGCCGAGTCCTGCAGCGCGGTGTTCATGCCCTGCCCGCCGGCCGGCGAGTGCACGTGCGCGGCGTCGCCGGCGAGGAACACCCGGCCCTCGCGGTAGCGCGGGACCAGCCGCTCGTCGCTGTGGAAGCGGGACAGCCAGCGCGCGTCATGCAGGCCGTAGTCGGTGCCGAGCACCTTCGCCGCGACGGCGCTGATCTCGGCCAGGTCGACGGGGTCGTCGTCGGGCCGTTGCAGCTTGCGGTCCCAGGCGATCACCCGGTACCAGCCGTCGCCGAACGGCGCGACGAAGGCGAACCCGTCGTCGGTCGCGTTGGCCACCAGAACGTCGTCGGGCGGTGTCGTCAGGCGGACGTCGGCGAGCATCACCGACTCGACCACGGCCTCGCCGGGGAACGGCAACCCGAGCGCGTCGCGGACCGTGCTGCGCACCCCGTCGGCGCCGACGGCGTACTTCGCGCGCAGGTCGCCTTGGTCCGTCCGCACGGTGACGCCGTCGCGGTCCTGGTCCAGCCCGGTCGCCGTCACGCCGGTCCGCAGGGTGGCGCCGGCCGCGCGGGCCCGCCCGGCGAGCACGTCCTCGACGTTGTACTGCGGCGTGACCAGCACGAACGGGAACCGCGTCGGCAGCTCGGAGAGGTCCACCTCGATGCTGCCGAACAGGCTCAGCGCGCTCACCCGTTGCCCGGTGTCGATCACCCGCTCGGCGATGTCACGCGCGTCGAACATCTCCAGGGTGCGGGCGTGGACGGCGAACGCCCTGGTCAGCGGCGAGCGGCCGGCGCGCTGCTCGACCAGCGTGCAGGAGACTCCGGCGGTGGCGAGATCGCCGGCCAGCAGCAGGCCCGCGGGGCCGCCCCCGACCACGACGACGTCCGGCGTGTCACTCATCGTCCCTCCCGGCTCTTCCGCCACTCGGCACGGTACCCGTCCCGACGCCTCCCGATACCGTCGCGGCCGTCACACTCGTCATCACACCTGGTCACGTCCGACGTCGCGATCCTGCGGACTTGCCTCGGACCCCCCGTGTGGGGGTTGAATGTCTCCGATGTCCAGTCGAGCCTCGGGCGGCGCGCTCGCCGCGTGCCTCATCACCGCAGCCATCGTCGGGTTCGCCGGCGGCGGCTACTTCGGCTCGCAGGCCGACGGCGGCACGCCGTCCGCGTCCGAGACCACGCCGGGCGGCACCACGCCGGGCGGCGGCGACACCCCGGCCGGCGGCGAGCAGCCGCCCGCGACCGAGACCGAGACCCCCGCCGGCGACGGCGCGCTCACCCTGGCCTCCGAACAGACGGAGATCAGCTCGGGCGGCCGGATCGACTTCACCGGCTCCATCGACCCGCCCGAGGAGGGCATCCAGCTGCGGCTCGAACGCAGCGTCGACGGCGGCGACTGGGAGACCTTCCCGCTCACCACCCAGCCCGTCACCAACGCCGACGGCGGATTCAGCACCTACGTCACCACCAGCCAGAGCGGGGTCAACGCGTTCCGTCTCGTGCGCGAGGACGACGACTCGGTGGTGTCCAATGAAGTCCAGGTCACGGTCAGCTGAAGCGCTCCGTCGGTGACGGATGCTTCAATAGGCGACGATGTGCCCTCCAGCCGGCGACGCCCGGCCCTCGTCCAGACATGCCGCCGGCGGCCGCCGCGCGGCGGGTGACGACGCTACAGCCGACGCCGGTTCCGTGGACGACCTCGGCATCGCCGACTGGCTGGAGTCCGCCGGTCCGGCGCCGCACGAGACCGGGCCGCTGCTGGGTGGCCTCGGCGACCTGGTCGCCGGGAACGACGCGCCGCCGCCCGCCCAGCGGCCCGCCTCCAAGCATGCGGCGGCGAGCGGCCCGGCGATCGACACCGGCCGGCCGGCGTCGACCGAGTCCCGGCACGCGGCCGCGGGATCTCCCCCGGCCGCCGACGACACGCGGCGAGCGCCCGCCGACCCGGCCGGGGCGCCTGCCGAGAGCCGGTACACCGGTGCACGGTCCCGGCGCACCGCCGAGGAGTCGCCGCGGAAGGCCGCCGAGTCCCGGCATCCGGCCGGCGAGGCCCGCCAGGCCGCCCCCGAATCCATGCATGCGGCCGGCGAGGCCCGCCACACGCCCGCGGAGTCGCGGCCGGCCGGTGGACGCCGGGCCAGGGGCCGCCACTCCGGTGTGGTTCCGAGCGCCGACGAGGCGCAGGCCGCGACCGGCGCTGCCGCTCCAGGGACCACCGCCGCATCCGGCCCGGTCGCCACCTCCAGGACCACCGCCGAGCCAGGCGCCTCATCCCGGACCTCCGACCCCGGCGTCACCTCCCGAGCCGCCGCCGAGCCCGGCGTCACCACCTCGCGGGCCGCCGATGCAGCGGCGGCGCCGGTCTTCGGCACGCCGTTCTGGTCCGCACCGGCCCCACAGCCCGATCCCGACGATCCGCTCGGGCTGGACTCCGACCCGGCTCGGGCCCCGGCCGCGGACCCGAGCCCCACCCGCTCCGCGTCCAAGCACGCCGCGCCGGGCCGCCGGGCGCGCAACCGCACCTCCGGACCCGTCGCCGCACCGGCGACACCACTCCGCCCGGAGCCGGCCGCGCCTCCCCGGGCGCCCGAACACACCCAGGCCTTCGCACCGGCACCGACATCGACACCGGCGACGCCCACCCAGGACCCGGCGCCGGAGACCCGGCTCGCGCCCCGGACCGGAGGCGGCCGCCGCGCCGCCGGACGGGCGGCCGAGCCCGCCACGAGGACCGCGTCCCCCGCCTTCATCCCCGGCCTGGACGACGACGAGGACGACGACCGCGCGCTCGAGCCCGACAGCCGAGAGAGCCGCGAGACCCGCCGCGCGGCCCCGGGCACCCGGCGCACCGGCGGCGACCCGCCGAACCGGGCCACCGCCGGGGCCCTCGCCGCGTGCCTCAGCATCGCGGCCGTCATCGGGTTCGCCGGCGGAGCCTGGTTCGGCTCCCGCCCCGACGACGGCGCCCGGCCCAGCGACTCCACCAGCACCGGACCCGGCACGCAAGCTCCGGGCGAACCGGTCCCCGAGGAGGGCGTCACGCTCGCCGCCGACCCGGTCAGCGTCCCCCCGAACGGACTGATCGCGCTGGCCGGCACGCTCGCGCCCGCCGAGGCCGGTGTCCAGCTGCGCCTGCAGCACCGCGTCGGCGACGGCGAGTGGCAGGACTACCCGGCCAGCCGGCCGATCACGCTCACCACCCGCGACGACGGCTCGTTCAGCGGCTCCGTCGCCACCGACGCGCCCGGCCCGAACGCGTTCCGCCTGATCAACGCCGACGACGGCGAGATGGTGTCGAACGAGATCGCGGTGACCGTCACCGAGTAGGAGCAGCTCAGCCGAGCCGCGAGCTCAGCTCCGCCGCCGCCTCGACGACCCGCGGCCCGACGGTGTCGGCGGCGAGCGGCCCGAGCGCGATGACGCCGACGCTGGCCTCGACACCCGCGACGCCGAGCACGGGCGCGGCCACCCCGCTGGCGCCGGGCTGCAGCTCGCCGGAAGTGGCGACGAACGTCGGCACACCAGCACGCCCCCGCAGGACGGCGCGGCCGGCGGCCCCGCGCTCCAGCGGATGCCGGGAGCCGACACGGTAGGCGACGTGATAGTCGGTGCGGGTCGGCTCGACGACGGCGACGGCCAGCGCCTCGGCGCCGTCGGCGATGGTGAGATGCGCGGTCGCGCCGACGTCCTCGGCCAGCGCCCGCAGGACCGGCTGCGCGACCTGCCGCAGCAGGGGCTGCACGCTGCCGGCCAGCGTCAGCACCCCGAACCCGACACCGAACCGGCCGCCGGCGACCCGGCGCACCAGCCCGTGCTGCTCCAGCGTCGCGAGCAGGCGGTACACGATCGTGCGGTTGACGCCCAGGACGGTGGACGCCTCGGCGACGGTGAGCCCGTTGCTCGACGCGGACAGCACCTCGAGCAGACGCAGGCCGCGATCGAGCGTCTGGGAGATCTCCACCACGGCGACAACCATAGAGGTTCGCCAGTGCCCGGTCCGGCGGGTCGTTTCGCGCGTACTGTGTCACGCAGATGACATCCACGCATCACGGGAAGGTCGGTCCGTCGATGAAGAAGCTGATCAACTCCCCCGACTCGGTCATCGCCGACGCGCTGCGCGGCATGGCCGCCGCCCATCCGTCGCTCGCCGTCGACCTGGAGAACAGGGTCGTCTCGCGTGCGGGCGGCGCGACGCAGGGCAAGGTGGGACTGGTCTCGGGTGGGGGCTCCGGACACGAGCCGTTGCACGGCGGGTACGTCGGCTACGGCATGCTCGACGCGGCCGCCCCGGGCGAGGTCTACACGTCGCCCGTGCCCGACCAGATCCTCGCCGCCACCAAGGCCGCCGACGGCGGCGCGGGCGTGCTGCACATCGTCAAGAACTACACCGGCGACGTCCTGAACTTCCGCATGGCGGCAGAGCTGGCCGATGACGACGACATCCGCGTGGTCAGCGTCGTCACCAACGACGACGCCGCCGTCGAGGACTCCACCTACACGGCCGGCCGCCGCGGCGTCGGCGGCACCGTGTTCGTCGAGAAGATCGCCGGCGCCGCCGCCGAGGAGGGCGCTGACCTCGACACCGTCGCCGGCATCGCCACGCACGTCAACGAGGTGACCCGGTCGTTCGCGATCGCGCTGCACGCCGGCACCGTCCCGGCCGCAGGCAAGCCGGGCTTCGACCTGGCCGACGACGAGGTCGAGCTGGGCGTCGGCATCCACGGCGAGCCGGGCCGCGAGCGCGGCTCGATGGCGCCGGTGCACGACCTCGTCGGCTACTCGCTGGACGTGATCCACGCCGACCGCCCGCTCTCCGGCGACCTGCTGGTGATGCTCAACGGCCAGGGCGGCACCCCGCTGATCGAGCTGTACGGCGCGTTCGCCGAGGCTGCCGCCTGGATCGAGGGCCACGGCGCGCGGGTGGCACGCAGCCTGGTCGGCAACTACATCACCAGCCTCGACCAGCAGGGCTTCTCCATCAGCGTCCTGGCGCTCGACGACGACCTGCTGCGGCTGTGGGACGCCCCGGTGGCGACGCCCGCGCTGCGCTGGGGACGGTGAGCATGGCGTTCGACACCGCGACGGCGACGGCCTGGATCACCGCGGCCGAGGCCGCCGTCAAGGCCGACGAGGCCCGGCTGACCGGCCTCGACGCGGCCATCGGCGACGGCGACCACGGCGCCAACATGGCCCGTGGCCTGTCCGCCGCCCTGACCAACATCGCCGAGAAGGCGCCGACGACGCCGGGCGATGTGCTCGTGTCGGCCGGCCGCGGAATCGTCGCCAAGACCGGCGGCGCGTCCGGGCCGCTGTACGGCAGCGCGTTCCGCCGGGCCGGCAAGGCGCTCGGCGACGCCGCCTCCGTCGAGGCGCCCGAGCTGGGCGCGGCGCTGGAGGCGGCGCTGACGGCGATCAAGGAGCTGGGCGGCGCCAACGAGGGCGACAAGACCATGATCGACGCGCTCGCCCCGGCCGTCGCCGCGTTCCAGGCGATCGCGGCCGACGGCGGACCGATCGCGATGGCGGCCGCCGCTGCCGCCGACGCCGCCGAGCAGGGGCTGGCCGCCACAATCCCGCTGCAGGCGCGCAAGGGCCGGGCCAGCTACCTCGGCCCGCGCAGCGTCGGGCACGAGGACCCGGGCGCCGCGTCGACGACGCTCATCCTGCGGGCGCTGGCGGAGGTCACGGCGTGACGGTCGGCATCGTGCTCGTCTCGCACAGCCCGGCCGTCGCCGGCTCCGTCGCGGAGCTGGCCGGTGAGCTGGCCGGCCCGTCGGTCACGATCCGGCCGGCCGGCGGCACCGACGACGGCCGGTTCGGCACCAGCATCGAGCTGATCGCGGCGGCGGTCGCGGCCGCCGACAGCGGCGACGGCGTCTGCGTGCTCATGGACATGGGCAGCTCCGTGCTGACGTCGAAGACGCTGATCGAGGACCTCGAGGACGATGGCGGCGGGCCGGTCGTCCGCCTGGCCGACGCGCCGTTCACCGAGGGCGCGGTGGCGGCCGCGGTGCTGGCCTCCACCGGCCAGGACCTCGACGCCGTCGTCGGCACCGCCGAGCAGGCCTGGTCGATGCGCAAGCTCTGACCAGCCCGCCGCCATGATCATCAACCTTCTGTGCTGTCCTGACGACACAGAAGGTTGATGATCATGGGGGCGAGCGCCCTTGACCTGTTCTCTGGCGCCGTGCACTATTTCACACATCACAGGTCACATCCGTCCAATGTGGACTCTCCACCCAATTGTTAACGCTCACAAGAGCTGAACGAGGAGGGCGAGATGAGCAAGCGATTCTCCCGACGGGACGCGCTGCGGATGGGCGCGCTGGCGGCGGCCGCTCCGGCGGCGACGTCGGCCGTCGCCGCCGCGGTCGCGCCGGCCGCCCACGCGGCCCAGGCGACGACGACCACCGCCGCCATCCCGGGCGGCGCGCCGCGCCCGGGCTGGACGTCGCCCGTGTGGGAGGTCGCGCCGTTCGCGTTGAACCAGGTCAGCCTGGGCGACGGCATCTACAAGGAGAAGCGCGACCGGATGCTGAACTACGCCCGCAACTACCCGGGCACGGGCGACCTCCTGGCCGGGCCGGACCGGATGCTGCACCTGTTCCGGGCCAACGCCGGCCTGCCCGCGCCGGGCACCTGGCCGGGCGGCTGGGACACCCCGAACCACCTGCTGCGCGGCCACTTCTCCGGCCACTGGATGACGATGCTGGCGCAGTGCTGGGCGGCGACCGGCGAGGAGATCTTCCTGACCAAGCTGGACTACATGGTCGCGGAGCTGGCCAAGGTCCAGGACGCGCTCGACGCGCGCAACCTCGGCCGCGTCCCCGGCCGGTTCGGCGCCGCGGTCGGGCTCAGCGACCCGCACCCGAACCAGTTCGTCACGCTCCCGAACGGCCTGACGACGGACCTCACCGACGCCACCTTCAGCGCCTGGGTGAACCCGGCGGCGGCCCAGGCGAACGCGCGCATCCTCACGCTCGCGACGAGCAGCCGGGTGTACCTCGCCCTCACCGCGCGGGTCTCCGACGCCGTCGGCCCGCGGTTCGCGATCACGCTCGACGGGACCGGCGCCGAACAGCGCCTGGACTCCCCCGTCCAGCTCGCCCTGAACAGCTGGAACCACGTCGCCGTCACCCTGCAGGGCGGCACCGGCCGGCTCTACGTCAACGGCGCCGAGGTCGCCGTCGCCACCGGCATGACGCTGGCCCCGGCCGCGCTCGGAGCGACGACGAGCAACTGGATCGGCCGCTCCACCAGCAACGACCACGCGCTGCTCAACGCCGCCGTCGACGAGGTGCAACTGCACGGCCGCGCGCTCGACGCCGCCGAGATCCAGGCCCTCGCCGGCGGCGCCACCGAGGTCGACAACGCCGCGCTGCGGGCCCGCTGGACCTTCGACGACGAGGGCGAGAGCGCGCCGGACGCGTCCGGGAACGGCCGCCACGCGACCATCGTCGGCACCGGCTACCCCGGCTACCTGGCCGCGTTCCCGGAGGGCCAGTTCATCCGGATCGAGCCGCCGATGGTGCAGCCGAACAGCGGGCCGAACGCCGTCTGGGCCGTCTGGTACACCCACCACAAGATCATGCGCGGCCTGCTCAACGCCTACGACCTCACCGGCAACGAGGACGCGCTGCCGATCCTGTTCCGGATGGGCGAGTGGGTGCACAGCCGGCTCAGCCGCCTCACGCCCCAAGGCCGCGACAGCATGTGGAACACGTACAGCGCCGGCGAGGCCGGGTCGATGAACGAGGTCATGGCCGAGCTCGCGTCGCACACGACCGATGCCGCACAGCGGGACCGGTTCCTCGCGGCGGCGAAGATGTTCACGTTCAGCACGCTGTTCAACGCCACCATCGACGACGTCGACCAGCTCAATGGCCGGCACGCGAACCAGTACATGGCGCCGAACATCGGCTACCTGCGCATCTTCGAGCACACCGGCGAGACCGACTACCACACGGCGGCCCGCAACTTCTGGGGCATGGTGGTCCCGCACCGCACGTTCAGCAACGGCGGCGCCGGGCGCAGCGAGCACTTCCGCGCGCGCGGCGACATCACGTCCGGGTTCACGTCCGGCAGCGACCCGCGGCACGCCGAGACCTGCTGCGCGTACAACATGCTCCGGCTGACCCGGAACCTGTTCTTCCACGAGCCCGACGCCGCGCTCATGGACTTCTACGAGAAGGCGCTGCACAACCAGATCCTCAGCTCGCGCCGCGACGTCGACAGCGTCACCGCGACGGAGGTGACGTACCACCAGAACATGTGGCCGGGCCGGTCCCGGCGCATCGGCACCACCGTCGAGTACAGCCGGTACGGCGGCAACGGCAGCTGCTGCAACGGCACCGGCACGGAGAGCCACACGAAGTACCAGGAGACGGTGTTCTTCCGGTCCGCCGATGGGTCGGCGCTCTACCTGAACCTGTTCATCCCGGCGACGCTGACCTGGCCGGAGCGCGGCTTCGTCATCGCACAGGAGACGGCGTTCCCGGCGGCCGGCGCGACCCGGCTGCGGTTCCTCAGCGGCAGCGGCCCGCTGGACCTGAGGCTACGGGTGCCCGGCTGGGCGCGGCACGGCTACTCCGTCGCCGTCAACGGCCGCGACCAGCAGGTCGACGCGACGCCGTCGTCGTACGTCACCGTCAGCCGCAGCTGGCAGGCCGGGGACGTCGTCGACATCACGATGCCGCTCAGCTTCTGGGTCGACAAGGCGCTCAACGACAAGTCGGTGCAGTCGATCATGTACGGGCCGACGCTGATGGTCGTGCGCGACGCCACCCCGAGCTATCGCGAGTTCACGTTCTTCCCGCAGCTCGGACTGGACGGCGACCTCGCGGCGTCGATCCAGCCGAGCGACGCGTCGATGCACTTCACGACGCACGGCTACCTGCTGGCGCCGTACTACGTCGCCGACCCGGTGCCCGGGCAGTTCAACTCGTTCCACCCGTACGTCAAGCGGGTGGAGCCGGAGGTGGTCTTCCGGACGCGGACGACCGGCGTGCCGAACGACGCGATCCGCGACGCCGCCGGCGAGACGTTCCTCGACCGGGTCTGGGCGGCCGCGCCGTTCGCCGACCACGGCACGTTCATCCGTCAGGTCGAGGCCGTCTCGAAGGAGTGGTTCGAGGCCGGCCGGCACACCAGGCGGCAGCGACAGGACATCCTCATCGCCGCCGCCCGGTCAGTGGCCGACTTCTGACGGGCGTCAGAACTGCTCCTCCTCGGTGGAGCCCTTGAGGGCGAGCGTGGCGCTGTCGGGGTTGAGCGCCGTCGACACGAGGTCGAAGTAGCCGGTGCCGACCTCGCGCTGGTGCTTGGTCGCGGTGTAGCCGAGCCGCTCGGCGGCGAACTCGCGCTGCTGCAGGTCGACGTAGGCCGTCATGGCGCTCTCGGCGTAGCGGCGGGCGAGGTCGAACATGCCGTAGTTGAGCTGGTGGAACCCGGCCAGCGTGATGAACTGGAACCGGTAGCCCAGGTCGGCGAGGTCGCGCTGGAACGTCTCGATCTCGGCGTCGTCGAGGTGCGCCTTCCAGTTGAACGACGGCGAGCAGTTGTAGGCCAGCAGCTTGCCCGGGTACTGCTCGTGCACGGTCTCGGCGACCTTGCGGGCCAGCGCAAGGTCCGGCGTGCCGGTCTCGACCCAGAGCAGGTCGGCGTACGGCGCGTAAGCCAGCGCCCGGGCCAGCACCGGCTCGACGCCGGAGCGGGTCCGGTGGAACCCGTCGGCGGTCCGCTCGCCGGTGAGGAACGGCTGGTCGATCGGGTCGACGTCGCTGGTGATCAGGTCCGCGGCCAGAGCGTCGGTGCGGGCGACGAGGATCGTCGGGACGCCGGCGACGTCGGCGGCCAGGCGCGCGGCGTTCAGCGTGCGGATGTGCTGCGACGTCGGCACCAGCACCTTGCCGCCGAGGTGACCGCACTTCTTCTCCGACGCCAGCTGGTCCTCGTAGTGGACGCCGGCGGCGCCGGCCGCGATCAGAGCCTTGGCCAGCTCGTACGCGTTCAGCGGCCCGCCGAAGCCGGCCTCGGCGTCGGCGACGATCGGGGCGAGCCAGTCGAACCCGGGGTCGGCGCCCTCGGCGTAGCTGATCTCGTCGGCGCGCAGCAGCGCGTTGTTGATCCGGCGGACGACGGTCGGCACCGAGTTGACCGGGTAGAGGCTCTGGTCGGGGTAGGTGTTGCCGGACGTGTTGCCGTCCGCCGCGACCTGCCAGCCGGACAGGTAGATCGCCTTCAGCCCGGCCCGGACCATCTGCACCGCCTGGTTGCCGGTGATCGCGCCCAGCGCGGCCACGTGCTCGGGCTGGTGCAGCAGCTCCCACAGCCGCTCGGCGCCACGACGGGCCAGCGTGTGCTCCTCGCGGACGCTGCCGCGCAGCCGCACGACGTCCTCGGCGGTGTAGGTGCGGCGCACGCCGGACCAGCGCGGATCGGTCGCCCACTCCTCGGCGAGCGCCGCGGCCTCGGCGGTCTGGCGGTCCAGTGTCGTCGTCATGCTCACTCCCGGTTTCGGTGAATTGCTGACGTCCTCCACCGTGGCTGGGTTCTGCCGGGGCGATCCACCGCTAGAGTGGGTGAAGATTCGCTGAACTTCACAGAACGGGAAGTCATGGCCGATCTCGACCTCGTCACCCTGGGCCGCCGCATCCGGCATGCCCGGAAGGCCGCCGGGCTGACGCTCGGCGCGCTCGCCACCGCCGTCGACCGGGCGCCGTCGCTGCTCTCGCAGATCGAGAACGGACGGCGTGAGCCGCGGCTGACGCTGCTGCAGGCCATCGCGTCGGCCCTGGAGGTCGACGTCGCCGAGCTGATGAAGCCGGAGCCGCCGTCGCAGCGGGCCGCGCTGGAGATCGCGCTGGAGCACGCGCAGGCCGATCCCCTGTACTCGTCGCTCGGGCTGCCGCACGTGACGGCGGGCGCGACGATGCAGACCGACGTGCTGGAGTCGCTCGTCGGGCTGCACCGCGAGCTGCGCCGGCGGGCCACCGAGCAGGCCGCCACGCCCGAGGAGGCGCGCCGCGCCAACGCCGAGCTGCGCCGGCAGATGCGCGACCGCGGCAACTACTTCGCCGAGATCGAAGCGGTCGCGGCCGGCATCTCCCGCGCCGTCGGGCACGACGCCGGCCCCCTCACCGAGCGCGGCGTCAGCGACGTCACCGCGCACCTCGGCTTCACCCTGCACCGCGTCGCCGACCTGCCGCGCGCCACCCGCTCCGTCACCGACCTGGAGGACCGGCGCATCTACCTGCCGTCGTCCGGGCGGGCCGGGCACGACCCACGCACCATCGTCCTGCAGACGCTCGGGCACTTCGCGCTGGGCCACCGCGAGCCGGCCGACTACGCCGACTTCCTGCGCCAGCGCGTCGAGACCAACTACTTCGCCGCGGCGCTGCTGATGCCGGAGACGGCGGCGGTCGGGTTCCTGCAGCGGGCGAAGGCCCGGCGCGAGCTGGCCATCGACGACCTGCGCGACGTGTTCGCCGTCTCCTACGAGACCGCCGCGCACCGCTTCACCAACCTCGCCACGCACCACCTGGGGCTGCCGGTGCACTTCATGCGGGTCGGCGAGGACGGCGTCATCTACAAGGCGTACGAGAACGACGACGTCACGTTCCCGGCCGACGTCACCGGCGCCATCGAGGGCCAGCTGGTCTGCCGGTTCTGGGCGTCGCGGGCGGTGTTCGCGCGGCCGGACCGGTACGCGACCCACCACCAGTACACCGACATGGGCCGCGGCACGTACTGGTGCACGACGCACGTCGAGAGCACCGCCGAGGGCGACTTCGCCATCGACGTCGGCGTGCCGTACGCCCACTCGAAGTGGTTCCAGGGCCGCGAGACCACCGTCCGGGCCACGTCGGGCTGCCCGGACCCGTCCTGCTGCCGCCGCCCGCCGGCCGCGCTCGCCGGTCGGTGGGCGCGCCGCGCCTGGCCCAGTGCACGGGTTCACTCGCACCTGCTGGCAGCATTGCCACCGGGCACGTTTCCGGGCGTCGACGACACCGACGTCTACACGTTCCTGGAACGACACTCCGGCGCTGGATCGGATTAACCGGACATTCCTCCGGAACCTGCTGACAGACCCCCAAACTGTCGGTAGGTTCTGCTGTTACTCGGCCGGTGCGATCCACCGGTGATCCGGGCGACAAGAGGGGATCCGCAGTGACGAGCCAACCCAGCCGCCGCGCCGTACTGGCGCTCGGCGCCGCCATCGTCGTGACGCCCGTCGTCACCACCGCCGCCAACGCCGCCGGCCACCCCGTCCGGACGGTCACGAGCCTCACCGCCGCGTTCACCGCCGCCGCCCGCCGGCACGGCGTCCCGCGCGACCTGCTGGTCGCGCTCGCGTACACCCTCACCCGCGTCGACGACCACGCCGGGCAGCCCAGCCAGCCCGGCGGCTACGGCGTCATGCACCTGGTCAGCAACCCGTCCACCGACACGCTGGGCACAGCCGCCGCGCTCACCGGCCACAGCGTGGACGTGCTGAAGACCGACGTCACGGCCAACGTCGACGGCGCCGCGGCACTGCTGCGCTCGCTGGCCGACGACGCCGGCCTCACCGCCGCCGACCGCCGCCGCGTCGACGCCTGGTACGCGCCCGTGGCCCGCTACTCCGGCTACGCCGACCCCTCCGTCGCCCGGCTGGAGGCCGACACCGTCTACCAGACGCTGGAGCGCGGACTGGCGTTGCGCGCCGGCGGCGAGACGTTCACCGTCGCCGCCCGCGCGGTGGCCCCCGAGTACGGCGACTTCGCCGCCGTCCCCACGCTGGACCAGCGGTTCTCGCTGATGAGCGACGACTACGGCCCGGCCCGCTGGGTGGCCGCCAACTCCGGCAACTACCGTGTCGCCAACCGGCCCAATGACTACGCGATCGATCGAGTAGTCATCCACACCGTGCAGGGCTCGTACGCCGGCTGCATCTCGTGGTTCCAGAACCCGAGCGCGAACGTCTCAGCGCACTACGTCGTCCGCTCCTCCGACGGCGAGATCACCCAGATGGTGCGGCACAAGGACGTCGCCTGGCACGTCGGCAATACGAACAACCGGTCCATCGGCATCGAGCACGAGGGCTGGGTGAACGACCCGGCCTGGTACACCGAGGCCATGTACCGCTCGTCGGCGGCGCTGACCCGCCACGTCTGCGACCGGTACGGCATCCCGCGCGACCGCGCCCACGTCATCGCGCACAGCGAGGCGCCCGGCGCGACGCACACCGACCCGGGCCCGAACTGGGACTGGAACCGCTACATGGGCTACGTCAACGGCGGCGGCACGCCGTCGTTCAGCGTCGTCGTCGACAACGGCGGCGCGTTCACCGCCAGCGCCAACTGGGTGACGGCGTCCGCACCCGGCCAGTACGGCAGCAACCACCGCCACGCGCAGCCGGTGCTGTCCAGCGACGCCGCCTGGTTCAGCGCGAACATCCCGGCGGCCGGCACCTACCTCGTCGAGGTCTGGTACCCGCAGGACCCGGCCAACAACTCCCGCACGCCGTACCTCGTCGCGACGCCGACCGGCAACCAGACCGTCTACGTCGACCAGCGCAGCAACGGCGGCAGGTGGGTCTCCATCGGCACGTTCGCGCTGGCCGCCGGCGACCACCCGGTGGTCGGCGTCAGCCGCTGGACCTCGACGGCCGGCTCGATCGAGGCCGACGCCGTCCGCATCTCCCGATGAGCTTTTCACCAAGGCCCCCGGAGCCCCGGCGGCCGCACCGCGACCCGACCCCCCACCACGGTCGCGGGGCGGCCGCCCTCAGCCGCGGGCGATCGCCCAGGCCCGGATCGTGTCGATGCGCTCCTGGATCTCCGCCGCCGTCGCCAGCGCGGCCGGCGGGCCGCCGCAGGTCTTGCGCAGCTCGGTGTGGATGACGCCGTGCGGCTTGCCGGTGCGGTGGTGCCAGGCGCCGACCAGGCCGTTGAGCTCCCGGCGCAGCATGGAGATCTGCTCGAACACCGCCGGGTCGCGGCCACCGTCGCCGTTCCCGTCGGCGGCGGACGAGGTGCCGTCGCCGTCGGCGGGCGCCGACGCACGGGCCGCCTGCTGCTCGGCCTGGCGCCGGCGCAGCAGCACCGCCACCTGGTCCGGCTCCAGCAGGCCGGGAATGCCCAGGTAGTCGGCCTCCTCGGCGGAGCCGGCCCGGGCCTGGGTGCCGAACTCGCCGCCGTCGTAGAGGACGCGGTCGAAGGAGGCGTCGGAGCCCAGTGCCTCGAACGGCATGAGCTCCTCGCCGTCGGCCGGCTCCTCGCGCTGGGCCGCCTCCATCAGCGCCTCTTCGACGGCGTTCGGGTCGTCGTCGGCGCCCGGCGGCTTGCCGAGGACGTGGTCGCGGGAGACCTCCATCTCGCCGGCGTAGGAGAGCAGCGACGGCACCGTCGGCAGGAAGATCGACGCGGTCTCGCCGCGCTTGCGGACGCGGACGAAGCGTCCGACGGCCTGGGCGAAGAACAGCGGCGTCTGCGTGGCCGTCGCGTAGACGCCGACCGCGAGCCGGGGCACGTCGACGCCCTCGGAGACCATGCGGACGGCGACCATCCAGCGGCTGTCGCCGTCGCTGAAGTCGGCGATCTTCTTCGACGCCTTCGGCTCGTCGGACACGACGACCGTCGGCGACTCGCCGCAGACCCGCTTGAGCAGCGCCGCGTAGGCCCGGGCCGACTCCTGGTCGGTCGCGATGACCAGCCCGCCGGCGTCGGGCACGTGCCGGCGCACCTCGGTCAGCCGAGTGTCGGCGGCCTGCAGGACCGACGGGATCCAGTCGCCGTGCGGGTCCAGCGCCGTGCGCCACGCCTGCGCGGTGATGTCCTTCGTCAGCGGCTCGCCCAGCCGTGCGGCGACCTCGTCGCCGGCCCGCGTCCGCCAGCGCATCTCACCGGAGTAGGCGAGGAACAGCACCGGCCGGACGACGCCGTCCTTCAACGCTTCGGCGTAGCCGTAGGCGTGGTCGGCGACGCTGCGCGGGACGCCCTGCACGTCGGGCGCGTAGGTGACGAACGGGATCGGGTTGATGTCGGAGCGGAACGGCGTACCGGTCAGCGCCAGCCGCCGCGTCGCCGGGTCGAACGCCTCGCGGGTCGCCTCGCCCCAGGACATCGAGTCGCCGGCGTGGTGCACCTCGTCGAGGATGACCAGCGTGCGGCGGTTCTCGCAGCGGGCGCGGTGCAGCATCGGGTGCGCGGCGACGCCGGCATAGGTGACGGCGACGCCGGTGAAGTCGCGGCTGGTGCGCGCGGTGCGGCCGCTGAACGCGGGATCGACGGTGATGCCGACCTTGTCGGCGGCCTCGGCCCACTGCCGCTTCAGGTGCTCCGTCGGCGCGACGATCGTGAGCTGGTGGACGACCTTGCGGGCCAGCAGCTCCGCGGCGACGCGCAGCGCAAACGTCGTCTTGCCCGCTCCCGGCGTCGCGACGGCCAGATAGTCGCGCGGATCGCGGGTGAGGTAGTCCTCGAGCGCCGCCGCCTGCCAGGCGCGCAGGCGCCCCGCGGTTCCCCACGGGGCACGATCGGGATAGGCAGGAGGCAGGTGCTCAGCGGCCGAAGTGCTCACACATCTCCTGTGACGTCGACGTCCTTGCTCTGACGCGGCCCGTCGGCGGCGTTGCCGACACCGGGCGTCGGCCCGGGCACCTCGTCGAGACTAGCCGCCGGGACCGACAGCCCGGGGTCGGACGCGCGCACGGCATCGGACGGCGATCGGACCCGGCCGGCCGCCCAGGCGCCGAACAGCGCCAGGCAGGCCATCACCACGATGATCACCAAGTACACCCAGTGGTCGACGGTGGTCTCGGCGATCGACTCCGCGTGCCCGGTGCCGAAGATCGTCCCGGCCAGCCCGACGAACGTCGCCGTGAACAGCGCGTCGCTGACCTGCAGCGCCGCCGAGTTCGCGCCGTGGTCGGCCACAGGCGACAGCTGGAACAGCAGCACGCTCATGCTGGCCGTCGCGATGCCCATGCCGAACGCGCCGACCGCCCAGCCGAGCATCACCACGACCGGCGGCACCGCCTCGACCAGCGCCAGCGACACACTGCAGATCGCGGCCGCGACGAACAGCCCGCCGGCGCGGACCAGCAGGTACCGCGGCGCGACCGTGCGGGTGCGGCCCTGGTACCAGGAGCCGGTCGCCCAGCCCAGCGCGCCGCCGGTCAGCGACAGCCCGGCCAGCGTCGAGGACATCCCCCGCTCGGACACCAGCAGCAGCGGCAGGAACGTCTCGGTGCCGAAGAACGCGCCCGCGTAGATGCCGCGCAGCGCGACGACGGTCGGCAGGCCGCGGCGCAGCGCTATGGTGCCCGGCGGCAGCAGCTTCGGCACGCTCGGCACCATCAGCGCGAGCGCGACGGCCGCCACCGCGATCGCGACCAGGTCCGCCCGCGCGCCCGCGTACTGCAGCAGCCCCACGCCGACCGAGGCCGCCAGCGCGAACCGCTTGCGCCCCACGCGCGACGGCGCGCCACCCGGCGGCGGCCCGTCGACGGACTTCGCCGACGGCAGCGCGAGGAACACCGGGATCAGCACCAGCGGCGCGATGCCCAAGAACACCCACCGCCACGACAGCTCGTCCGTCAGCACGCCCGCGACCAGCGGCCCGACGATCGACGGGACCACCCAGGCGGCGGCCATGCCGGCGAAGATCTTCGGCCGCAGCCGTTCCGGGTACGTCCGTCCCACGACGACGTACAGCGCGACGATGACCAGCCCGCCGCCCAGGCCCTGGACGGCCCGTCCGGCCAGGAACGGCCACATCGACTGCGCGGCGCCGGCCAGCAGCAGGCCGGCGGTGAACGCGCCGGTGCCGAGGATCAGCGGCAGCAGCGGCCCGCGCCGGTCGCACAGCTCGCCGGAGACCACCATGGCGAACAGGCTCGTGGTGAAGAACGCCGAGAACGCGAACGCGTACAGCGCCATGCCGTCCAGCTCGGGCACCGCCGTGGGCATCGCGGTCGCGACCGCCATCGACTCGAACGCGATGAACACGACCGACGAGACGATGCCGATCGACAGCCGCCGGTACGCCGGGCCGAGGATCCCCTGGGTGGCCTCGTCGCCCGGCTGCTCTGTCACGAGCGAATCATAGCGACGCTGCCGTCACGCGCCAGGCGCGCGCCCGGTCCGTAGACTGGACGCCGTGAGCACTCAGTTGACCCCCGGCAGCGACACCATCGAGGATCGGCGTACCCAGCCCACCAGCGGCGACGGCGATCACGAGCGGTTCTCGCACTACGTGCCCAAGGACAAGCTCACCGACGCCATGATCAACGGGACGCCCGTCATCGCACTGTGCGGCAAGGTGTGGGTGCCCAGCCGCGACCCGCAGAAGTACCCGGTCTGCCCGCAGTGCAAGGAGATCTGGGAGTCGATGAAGCCCGGCGGCGGCGACAAATCCTGATCCCGCTGTCACATTCGGGTCGCCAGAAGCACCCATAGGGGGTGTGAGAGCGACAACGACGACGGCGTCCGGGCCGGGCCGTGGCTGAGCGGCCGGTCCAGGACGCCGTCCAGGCCCTGACGTCCCTGCGCGCCGCCGCGCGGGCGGAGCTCGACGTGCTCCGGGTGGCGACGGCGGTCCGTGCGGCCGGCGTCACCGCGCGCCTGCCGGCCGCGGCCGCCGCGGGCCTGCCCGCCGCCGCGGGCCTGCCCGCCGCCGCATGCCTGCCGGACGGCGTCGCCGTGCCGCTGGTCGCCGCCGTCGACTCGGCCGCCCGATCCTCGCTCGAGGCGATCGACGCCGAGGCACGGCGGCTGCGCCGCCTGCTGCACGAGACTCCCCAGCCGGGCCGCCGGTCACCGTTCGCCGGCCCACCGCCCCCAGTGGCCGGCGGTCCCGCTCCGGCCCTCGGCCCGCCCACCCCGGGGCTGGCCGAGGAGCCGGAGCTGGCCGGCGGTGCCCGGTACGCCGAGCATCCGCTCACGCTGCCGGACACCGTCGGCCCCGAACTGGCCCGGCAGGGCTGCATCAGCGACTGTCACCTCGTCGCCGCGCTGTGCACGGTCGCCGGCCGGGCGCCCTGGCTGCTGCCGTCGGTGAGCGCCGTCGACGGCGCCGTGCTGGTCGACGTGCCGGGCCGGCGCTACCGGCTGCGCCCGACGCTCCCGGTCGACGACGCGACCGGGCGGCTGGCCTACGCCCACTCGCCCGACGGCTCGACGCTGGTGCCGTACGTCGAGAAGGCGTACGCCGTCTACGGCGGCGGGTACCACGTGCTCGGCCAGGGCGGGCTGCCGGTCGAGGCGCTGTACTGGATCACCGGCCGACCCAGCTACCTGCTCCGGGTGCCGAAGGCCGGCGACGACCTCGTGGCCGAGCTGATCGAGTCCGGCCAGCCCGTGGTGGCCTGCAGCCGTCCGCTCGGCGCCGACGAAGCCGGCGCGGCGGCCGCGCTGCGGTACCGGCTGGCGCCGGTGGCGCACGCCTACGCGATCACCGGGCTCGACGAGGAGCGCCGGGTCCTGCTGCACAATCCGTGGGGCCGGTGGCATCCGCGGCCGGTGCCGCTGGACGTGTTCGCCGAGCTGTTCACCCGCATCGACTGGTGCGAGACCGATGACGACTGAACCGAGGGCGGCCGTGCGGGTGCGTCTCGGCCACCCGGTCCCCGTCGGCGCGGGCTGGGTCGCCTTCCTCGGCGCCGACCCACCCCACGTTCGCCTCGGCGTCGACGAGCCCGGCGGGGCCGAGACCGTCGCCTGGTACGCGCCGGGCGACGTGCTGACGGTGGGCGGCACGCGCTGGCGGGTCCGCAGCACCAGCCCACCGCCGCGGCTGGCCGCCGACGCGCCGCCCGGCGCCGCCGGCGACCACGTCGTCGCCGTCCTGGTCCCGGCCGACGACGCGCTCAGTCGTGGCCCAGGCCCTCGTCGCGGGCCCTGATGATGGCGGCCGCGCGGTCGGGGACGGCGAGCTTGGTCAGCACGTTCGACACGTGGTTGCGCACCGTCTTGGGGCTCAGGACCAGCCGTCTGGAGATCTGCGTGTTGTCGAAGCCGCGGGCCACCAGGTCCAGCACCTCGCGCTCCCGGTCCGACAGCTCCGGGAACGGCACCCGGACCGCCGTCCGCCCGGCCGTCAGCGTCGCCATCGCCCGCGCGGCCACCTGCGGGCCGAGGATCATCTCGCCGTTCGCGACCGCCCGGACGCCGCGCTCCACCTCGTCCGGCGACGCGCCCTTGAGCAGGTAGCCCCTGGCGCCGGCGCGGACCGACGCGACGACGGACTCGTCGTCCTCGCGCATGGTGATGACGAGGACCCGCAGCTCGGGCAGCCTGCGCACCAGGTCGCGGGTGACCTCCACGCCGGAGTCGGCGCCGAGATGGAGGTCCATCAGCACGACGTCCACCGACTCGTCGACGACCTCGTGCGCCTCGCCCGCCGACGCCGCCTGCCCCACGACCTCGATGCCGCCGAGACTGTCGAGCAGCGCGACCATGCCGAGGCGGAACACCGGATGGTCGTCGACGACCACGACCCTGATCATGAGGCGACCTTCTCACTCGGGAACCAGGCCAGCACGGTGGTGCCGCCGCCGTCGCGCGCGCCGACCTCGACGTAGCCGCCCTGTTCGGCGGCGCGCTCGCGCATCGACCGGCTGCCCACACCCGGCACCGCGCCCGGCGCGACGCCGACCCCGTCGTCGGAGACCGTCAGCAGGACTCCGCTGTCGTGCGGGCGGGCCTCCACCCAGGCGCAGCGGGCGTTCGCGTGCCGGCTGACGTTGGCCAGCGCCTCGCTGACGATGCCGTACGCGGCGGCCGCCTGGGCGGCGGGCAGCGACTCCACCTGCTGCGCCGACACCGTCAGGGCCAGCCCGTCCTCGGCGTACCGGTTCACGAGCTCCTCCAGCGCCGGGGCCAGGCCAAGCTCGTCGAGGGCCGGCGGCAGCAGGTGGTGCGAGAGCGTCCGCACCGCGTCGACGCGCTGGTCCAGTTCGGTCTGCAGCGCGCCGAGCAGCCGCTTCCCGGCCTCGACGTCGGTGTCGAGCAGGTTGCGGGCGCCCTGGAGGCCGAGCCGCAGCCCGGCCAGCGACGGGCCCAGGCCGTCGTGGATCTCGCGCCGGATGACGCGGCGCTCCTCCAGGCGCGCCGTGGCGACCCGTTCGCGCAGCTGCTCGACCGACGCGGCGGCCCGGCCGACCGCGACGGCGGTCGCGACGACGGCGGCGAGGTCGCGCAGCGTCGACTGCTCGCGGCCGCCCAGCGTCTCGCCCGGTGGTGCGGTCACCGCCAGCCGGCCGACGTCCTCGCCGCGATGGACCAGCGGGATGGACTCGCCCGCGGTCGTCGGCCGGCCCCAGCGGACCACGATGCCGCCGTCGACCTCGATCCCGACCGACTCCAGCCGCATCGACCGGCCGATGTCCTCGGCCAGCCCCCGCAGCAGTTCGTCCGTCGAGCCCGCGTCGCCGAGATGGGAGCCGAGCCGCACCGCCCGCACCGGATCGGCGGCCGCGCCGTAGACCAGCCGGTGGACGCGGGTCGACAGCGCCATCCGCAGCGGCTGCACCGCGACGGCCACCGACCCGGCCGCGACCAGCTGCGCGGCGCCCTGGCCCGGCACGACCCGTCCGACCAGCAGCGCGACCACGAGGTACAGGGCGAGCAGGCCGGTCGTCAGCAGGCCGGCCAGGACGGTGCGGCTGACGGCGAGGCCCAGGCCCCACATCCGGTTGCGCAGCACCGCCACCAGCACCGCGGCCGGGAACACCGCCTGCGACAACAGGTGCAGCACCGGCGTCGACCAGTACGGGATGTCCCAGGCGAAGATCAGCGGCACGAACGACACCGCGAGGATCGCCGTGCCGAGGGCCAGCCAGCCGAGGCCGTTGCGCTCGTCCTCCGGCCCGCGGCGGTGCCGCCACTCCGTCTCCGCCGTCGTGACCAGCCCGAGCACGACGGCGGCGGCGAACAGCTCGGTGGCCGCCCACCCCGGCGCGACGATGTTCGCCAGGCTCAGCGCGAGCGTGACGGCGGCGCCCGCGAGCAGGCCGGCCCAGGCCAGGCGGCCGAGCGGGTGGTCGCGGACCAACCACGGGACGACGAGGAAGAGCGCCAGCGTGCCCGGCACCCAGGCGATGCTCTGCAGGTCCGCGATGGCGGCGACGGGGTCCGGGCCGCCGGGGCGCGCGGACCAGCCGGCGTAGCCGTAGCCGAGGGCCGCGAGGCCGCCGCCGACCGCGGCGAGCGCCAGCAGGACCGGCACCGGGTGCAGCCGCCGGCGCAGCGTGATCGCGGCGACCGTTCCGTAGACGCAGGCCACGGTGACGTCGACGACGAAGAACCAGAGGTTCGCGTCCAGCGGCGGGCGGGCGAGGACCAGCAGGACGGTGGACAACGCGGCCAGCGCCCAGGCGGCCACGGCGATCGCCGTGGCCACCCAGGCGCGGATCCTGCGCGACGTGTCGGGCATGATGCTCCGAGCTCCCCCTCTCGGGCCGGCCCCCCGGCGTACGGCCCGCTGACGGAAGGGTGCCACAGCGTGCGCCGCGACCACGGTGCGCAGGCGTCGTCAGGCCCGGCGCCGGTCCCCCCACGCGAAGCCGAGCGCGACGACGAGCACGAGGGCCGGCCCGGTGAAGCCGGCCATGTACTGCAGCGGCGAGATGCCCAGCAGCAGCGTGAGCCCACCGAGGACCGTCGCGACCCACCCGATCCAGCGCGGCGCCGCGGCATGCCGCAACGCGGCGACGGCGAGGGCGGCCCCCGTGATCCCGGCGCCCACCCACAGCCACGGCACGGTGCCGATCCAGTGGCCGAACATCACGGCCACCTCGGGCACCAGCGCGGCGCCGTCGTCGGACAGCGCGAACACGAACTCGGTGTTCAGCCCGGCGCCCAGGAGCCCGGCGACAGACGTCAGCAGCAGCCCGAACGCGGCCACGTCGGGCAGCAGGCTGTCGGCCGGCGCCTGCGCCTTGAGGCGGCGGCGCAGACCGGCGGCGAAGACGACGAGCAGGACGGTGGCCACCATCGTCGTCAGGTGGAACACGACGATGTTCGGGACGAAGTCGCGCAGCTTCTCCAGGATCGCCGGCGCGTCACCGTCGATGTCCTCGTCGTAGACGGCGGTGATGCTCGCCGACGCCTGGATGCCGGCGACGCCGGCCAGGCCGGCCAGGATGCCGGCGTACGCCCAGGCGCGCTGGGCTGGTGTCACGATCTCGTGCGTGGCGCCGGGCGCCAGACTGGTACTCATGATTCTCCCCCTCGTCGGTGCGTTGACGAGGTGAGCCTGCTGCGCCCGCCGTCCCGGCCGGCAGGGCAGATTGTCCCGTTCCGCCGGGGAGCTCCACCGGGACTCCCATGATCATCAACCTTTTGTGTCGTTAGAGAGCCTGTTGCTCTTTGTGGTTGTAGCTGACCGGTGTGGTTCGGGTTGGTGGTTCTTGGGTTGTCGGCTTGTCGGGGTCCGGTGCTGGTGGGCTGGTCAGGCGGTGGCGATCTGGGCGGTGGTGATG
>NZ_POTW01000080.1 GCF_003236295.1 Jiangella anatolica | reverse complement strand
TCAGGTGTGTATAAGAGACAGCCCCATGATGGCTGCGTGACGCCAGCCGGGTTGGGCCGTCAGGCTGCGGCGGCGGCGTTGTAGATGGATTGGGCGGTGCTGCCGAAGTAGGGGCCGTACATCGTGTTCGGGTCGTTGTTGTACTTGTAGCTGTTGACCGAGTTCAGCCGGCCGCCGGTGATCCAGCCGCCGCCGGAGGAGCCGCCGGTCATGTCGCAGGCGATGCCCTGCGTCTGCAGGCCGCTCGGGTCGTTGCGGGCGGTGCCGCTGCACGAGTACAGCCGCTGGCCGTTGAACGGCGCGCCGGCCGGGTAACCGTAGGACGTGTAGCTGAGGCCGCGGGACAGGTTGAAGGCGATCGGATACGAGCCGACGACGCTGGTCAGGCTCTGGCCGGACGCGTTCTCGTTCATCACGGCGAAGCCGACGTCGACGTTGAAGTCGCCGCTGTTGGCCCAGCCGCTAGAGGTGAACAGGTCCGACGCGGTCCACTGGCCGTAGGGCGCCGAGCCGTTGTCGTAGGCGGGCACGAACGTGAACCGCGACGCGAACGCGCCGCCGTCGCCCTCGTGCAGGCAGTGCCCGGCCGTCGTGACGACGTCGCCGTTGCCGCTGGTCGTCGCGGTGCCCGAACAGACGTAGTTGACGCCGCCGACGGTGAAGAAGACCTTGCCGAGCTGCGGGCGCGGGTTCTCGGGGACGGCGGCCGGTCGCGGCTTGGCCTTGACGGCCGGAGCGGCGGCGGTGGCCGCGTCGCCGTCGAGGGTCACGTCGGCCGGGATGGCCGAGCGCATGCGTTCGGGGGTCCAGTACGTTTCCGTGGCGCGCTGCTGTGCCCGCGTCGTCGCCAGTTCGTGGTGCACGACCTCGGACGCCCGGACACTGCCGGCGGTCGCCGACGTCGCGTCCGTTCCGGCCAGCGCCGGAGTGGCAGCGATGCCGGACACCACGAGTGCGGCACCGGCCAGGAGAGATCGGATGACGGGTCTCCTCATTGCCCATTCCTCCCTGATGAGGCAGTTCGTCGGGGTTCGACGAGATGCCACAACATACAGTCATCATCCTGTCATGTACAGGTATGTCGCATTTGACTTTTCCGGGAGTTCGCCAGGACAACGGCCAGGACCGAAAGTCATGGCCCGGTCAACGTATCGGCGGGTGGACGCGGTGAGACTCAGAGCGCGCTGAAGAACAGCACGGCCATGCCGGCGCTGAGGGCTACCTCGCTGGCGCAGGCGCCGGCCGGAGAGGTCAGCAGGCGCGCGACCGCAGGCGCGGTGCGGGCAGCATCGGCCCGCGCGGCAGGCAGGCCGGCGGGGGCCGGGACGGCGAACGCGGAGGCGGCGAACCGCTGCGCCGGCGCCGCGCCGGGCCGGCTGGTGGACTCGGCGACACGGAAGCCCAGCGACGTCGCGGCGACCAGGAAGTACAGCCCGAACAGCCAGCTCACCGCCGCCAGCGGGGCGCCGGCCGCGTGCCCGCCCAGGCCGCCGTGTGCGGCGCCGGCGAAGGCTGCGTCGGCCGTGGCGGCGGCGCTCGCGGCGACCCCGCCGCCCAGGTCGGCGGCGGCGACGCCGCTCGTGGCAGCCCCGTCGCCGGCGGCGATGGCGCCGTGGCCGGTCAGGTACATCACGATCATCGCCGCGCAGCCGACCAGATGATGCAGGTGGTAGCCGCCGTGGGCGGCCGGGCCCGGAGCACGGGTAGGCCGGTCTCGCTCCCCGAGACCGGCGAGACGCTCCGGGCCGCCGAGGGGGCGGATCCCGGCCGCGCAGCAGCCGCCGGCGGGCAGCCCGGCCCGGCTCAGCACGCCGCCGCCGCGCAGCTGGACGGCGAACCAGGCCGCGAGGACCGCGAACACGACGATGCCCAGGGGCGCCGGCACGACCGAGCCGGCCGGAATGACCATCAGCGCCATCGCCACGCCCATCACGGCGTGCGACAGATCGGGCACCCCCGCGGCGACGGACCGTCCTCGTGTCACCGACCAGGTGAATCTGGCGGCCGAATACGCCGCGACTGCCAGGAACACCACGACGGCCACGGCACGGGCCATTTCGATCGGGGACATCGGCCTCACATCCCGGTCGGTGCTCCAACGGCGGCTGCGCTCCGGCGCAGGCGGCGCCGTGGCTTCACGGTAATGCACGCGGCTGCTCAGCAACAGTCTTGATCTTTGTCAAGACAGCTAGTAATTTGCCAGTCACGACGGCAGAAAATGAAACCTTGAATTCTCTTGACCGTCGTAACTGCGAGTGTCATTGTGGAGTCACAACAGAACACTGGAGTCCCGCTCGGGACGGACTGGCATCGAACTGGTTCCCGAGCGGCTGTGTCGGTCGCTTTTCGGGGGTCATTCCAACCCACAAGGGAGGAACGATGAAGGGCAGGCACAGGCGGCGGCGTCCCACCAGGTCGCGCAAGAGCTGGCCGCTCAGCTGGTTGAAGAGCGCCACGCGCGGGCGTGGGGACGATCCGGATGCGGTGGTGGTCGCCAGGTGACGCCGCTGCGCTCCAGCGTCCTGGGGTCGCTCGTCCCTTGACGGGGGTGGACGAGTCACCGCAGGACACGAAGGGTCCGGCTCGGGGCGAGCCGGACCCTTCGTGTGTGGTCACTCCTGCAGGACGGAGAGCACGTTGCCGGCCGGGTCGGTGAACCACGCGATCGGCGGGCCGGCGTTGCGGTGCACGCCCTTGGGGTCGGGGTCCATCTCGTCGTAGCGCAGGAACTCCACGCCGCGGCGGGCCAGCTCGTCGACGGCGGCGTCGATGTCGTCGACGGGGAAGTTGAGGATGGTGAAGCTCGCCGGCGTGTGCGCGTCGCCCTTCGGATAGACGAGCACGCCGTTGGAGCCGGCGATGTGCAGAGTCAGCATCCCGTTCGCCTCGCTGACCTCCAGGCCGAGCGTCTCGGCGTAGAACCGCTGGGCCGCCGGGATGTCGTCGACGGAGAACCCGCTGTACGCCTTCGTCTTCGCGAACATGTCAGTCCCCTCTCTGTATCACCCGGGACGGTACCCAGGGGCGCGGACAATCCACGAGGATGTCGAGAAGCGGGCGCCGGCTCCGACGTCTCGCCCGAGTGGTGTCCAGTGGGGACGCCGGAGCACGAAGGGTCACACCGTGAAGTACATGCTGCTCATCCACAACAACCCCGCCGCGATCGAGGCGCTGCCCGACGACGAGAAGACGGCGCTGTTCGGGCAGGTCGACACCGTGATGAAGGAGCTCCAGGAGTCCGGCGAGTGGGTCGGCGGCGCGGGCCTCGCCGAGGCGGCGCGGACGAAGACGGTGCGCGTCCGCGACGGCGCGACGATCGTCACCGACGGGCCTTACCTGGAGGCCAAGGAGCAGTTCGCCGGTTACCTCACCGTCGACGTGGCGTCGGAGGACCGGGCGGTCGAGATCGCCGCCAGCTGGCCGGACGCGAGCCTCTGGGGGATGGAGGTCCGCCAGCTCATCGGCGGCTGACGCCGCGCCCCGTCACATCGGCGCCACTGGCTCCGCGCGCAGGTCCGCGAGCAGCCGCTCGACCTCGGCCAGCTCGGCCGGGGTCAGCGGTCCGTGGTCCAGGGCGCCGGCGTTCTCCTCGATCTGCGCGACGGTGCGACAGCCCGGGATCGGGACGGTCGACCCGCTGCGCGCCCAGATCCAGGCCAGCGAGCCCTGCGCCGGCGTGCGCCCGCCGCTGCGCAGCACCTCGCGGACGGCGGCGACCCGGTCCAGCCAGAGTGGCACGGGGCGGCCGTCGCGGAAGTACCGGAGCCAGTCCGGCGCGATGCCGCGCACGTCGTCGGGCCCCAGCGTCGACGACGGCGTGAACTTGCCGGTGAGCAGTCCCATCGCGAGCGGGCTCCGGTTCAGGCTGGCGAGGCCGTGCGCCTCGCACGCGGCCAGCACCTCGGCGGCGTCGTGCAGCACGTTGAACGCGTGCTGCACGGCGGTGCAGTGGGCGCCGGCCTCGCCCCACGCGGCGGCGCGGTCGGCGTGGTCGGTGCTCCAGCCGTACCAGCGGATCTTCCCCTCGCCGACCAGCTCCTCCAGCGTGCCCAGCAGCTCGTTCGCCACCGGGATCGGGAGGTCGTTGAGGTGCAGCTGGTAGAGGTCGATGTGATCGGTGCCCAGCCGGCCCAGCGAGCCCTCGACGGCGCGGCGCAGGTAGGCCGGCGACGGGTCGGTGCCGGTGAGCTGGCGGGTCGCGGGGTCGATGGTGTTGCCCCACTTGGTGGCGATGACGACGTCGTTCCAGCGGCCGGCCAGCGCCCGTCCCAGGATCGTCTCGCTGTGTCCGGTGCCGTACGCGTCGGAGGTGTCGAAGAGCGTGACCCCCAGCTCGAGCGCCCGGCGGATCGTCGCGATGGACTCGTCGTCGTCGACCTCGCCCCACCCGAAGGGCTGGTCGCCGCCCCAGAACGGCCCGCCGATGGCCCAGCAGCCCATGCCCAGGGCGCTGACCTCGAGGTTGCTCCGGCCCAGGCTGCGCGTCGTCGCGATCATGCCGGCCACCCTGCCAGTTCGAGCGCGCTCGAAGTCAAGTCCCGGCGTACCGGCCCGGGCTGACGCCGACGTAGCGGCGGAACTGCCGGGTCAGGTGCGCCTGGTCGTAGAACCCGGCGGCCGTCGCGACCTCGGCCGGACGCCGCCCGGCCAGCAACAGCCGGCGGGCCAGCTCGACCCGGCGGCCGGTGAGGTAGCGGTGCGGCGGCAGCCCGAACGCCGTCGTGAACGAGCGCACCAGATGGGTGGGGTGGGCGTGCAGCTGCGCGGCCGCGGCCCGCAGCGTGACGCCGTCGGCGACGTGTGCGTCGAGCAGGTCCCGCAGCCGCCCGGCCAGCCCCGGCGGCGACGGCGGCGGCGCGGCGCCGGGCGCCAGCCGCTCGGCGATCCGGTCGCCGATCAGCGCCAGCCGGCTCTCCGCCTCCAGCACGTCGCCGGGCTCCTCCAGCGCGCGGTGCAGCTGGTGCACGCGCTGGCGCAGCCGCCGGTCGGCGAACGTCGGGTGGTCGACGGCGGCGCCGATCAGCTCCTCGCCGAGCACGCCGGGGTCGAGGTAGAGGACCCGCTTGTGGAAGCCGGCGGGCGTGGCGGCCCGGCCGTCGTGGGGGACGTGCGGCGGCAGCAGCGTGACGGCGGACCCGGCAGCGCCGTGGTGGTGCCGGTCCAGGTCGAACCGGATCGCGCCGTCGTCGACGATGAGCAGCGTCCACGCCGTGTGGGTGTGGGCCGGGTAGGCATGCCGGGTGAACCGGGCGTGGAAGACCTCGGCCAGTCCGGGCACGTCGGGGCGCCAGGCGCGGACGCGCTCGCTCGCGCTGTGCGGCGGCACGCTAACACCGTACAAGACCCGGCGACGGCGGCCGCGGCACGCTGGGAGGGTGACCGACGAGATCCGCTTCGCCACCAAGATCGCCGTCCTGCTCGCCGACGACCTGCCCGTGTGGCAACGCCTCAATGTGACGGCGTTCCTGGTCAGCGGCCTGGCGGGGACGATCCCGGAGCTGATCGGCGAGCCGTACGAGGATGCCGACGGCACCGTCTACCTGCCGATGTTCCGCCAGCCGGTGCTGGTGTTCGCCGGCGACGCCGCCGTCGTGAAGGCCGCGCACGAACGGGCGCTGGATCGCGGGCTGCGGCCGTCGGTCTTCACCCGGGACCTGTTCGGCACCGGCAACGACCGCGACAACCGCGAGGCGGTCCGCGCCGTGAAGCGGGCCGACCTCGACCTCGCCGGCATCGCGGTGCACGGCCCGAGGAACGCCGTCGACAAGATCGTCAAGGGCGCGCGGCTGCACCCGTGAGCAGGTCGACGCCGAGGCCGCCCTCGACCCGCGCCTCGACGCCGGTGAACTCGCCGGTCAGCATCGGCATCGCGGCGGCGATCGAGGCCTTCGTCTCCGGCAGCTCCAGCGACGCGTCGTGGTGCTCCTTGGAGCTCCACAGCTCGCTGACGACGACGAGGTCCGGGTCGGTCTCGGAGACGCCGACGGCGTAGAGGTGGCAGCCGGCCGCGCGCAGCCCGTCGGCGCCGCCGAGCAGGATCGCCACGACCTCGTCGCGGCGGCCGGGCCGGGTGCGCAGGGTCCCTTGATATGCGTACGTCACCGCGTCAGCCTCGCTGCCGCGAGGCATCGACGGCTTGTACGGATCGGACCTAGTGCCGATCGCCGATCTCCTGCATCAACCGGCACGGGTCGGCGACGGGATCGGCGGCGTGCAGCCGGCCGGCCAGCCGGCCGAGCAGCTCCCGCAGCGTCGCCCGGTCGGCGTCGTCGAGGCCGGCGAGGACGTGCTCCTCGGTGAGGCGGATCCGGCGGTCGGCCTCGGCCAGGTACTCGCGGCCGCGCTCGGTGGCGACGACGCGGCGGCTGCGGCGGTCGACGGGGTCGGGCTGCCGCTCGATCAGGCCCGCCTCCGCCAGCGCGTCGAGCAGGTAGGTGAGCACCGTCTTGTCGACGCCGAGCCGTTGCGCCAGCGCGGACTGGGTGCGCGGCTCCTCGCGGACGGCGACGGCCAGCACCTGGCGGCCGCGGTGGTCGCCGGGGATGCCGGCCGTGGCGGCGTCGGCGGACTGGACGTAGGCGCGGAACAGCACGCCGAGCCGCCAGCCGAGGTCGTCGTCGATGCCCTGGGTCGTGGTCACCCGGCCATGATAATCGTCTGTGCGGCAGAAGATCTGTCTACTCGACGGCCGCCAGTCCGGCGGCGAACAGTATGGCCGCGGCGAAGCTGGCCACCGCGCGGATGTGGTTCCACGACGTCCACTCCGCGTAGTAGGTCTCCCAGCGCTGTTTCGCCTCGGGCCCGTCCGGGTCGACGAGGTGCAGCGCGTTGTTGCGCGGGACGTGATAGGTGGCGGTGAGCACGACCGAGCCGAGGATCAGCAGCAGGCCGGCGATGAGCAGGTAGATCGCCTCCTCCTCGCCCCAGCGCACCAACGAGTAGACGACCGAGACCGCCGACAGCAGCGCCGAGCCGACGAAGGCGGTGAGGAACCACGGGTTCATCAGCGCCACGTCGATCTTCTGCATCGCCCGGATGGCGTCACCCGGCGCCAGCCTCCGCAGGCCCGGCATCACCATGCTCGACCAGGCGAAGTAGACGCCGGCCATCAGCCCGGCGGTGACCGCCGAGGCGAGCGTCAGGGCGAAGAACACGCTGTCGGGCATGCGGAGCCTCCAGACGACGGTGGTCGCGATCCTAGAGCCTGGCCCTGGCAGTTGGCCGGTCCCGCGCCGCCACGGGATCCGGGACAATCGGGGGATGAGCGACGTCTACACCGCCGCCGAGGCGCGGGCCGTGCTCGACCAGTTGCGCCCGACGCTGGCCGCCCTCATCGAAGTGCGCGCCGACCTCGCCGAGCTGGGCGCCGCCGTGCCGGGCGGGCGGCCGACGCCGCTGGGCGGGCTGCCGGAGCTGAAGGCGGCGCAGGCCCGCCTGGACGAGCTGCTGTCGGCGATCGTGGCGGCCGGGCCCGAGGTGAAGGGGATCGCGCCGGTGCTGCTGGACTTCCCGTCTGTCCTCGACGGCGAGCCGGTGCTGCTGTGCTGGCTCGAGGGCGACGTGGAGCTGGGCTGGTACCACCGCGCCGACCTCGGCTTCGCCGGCCGCCGCCCGCTGCCACCATCCTGAGCGGTCCGGACCAGCGGCTGCACAGCGATCATCGTCACCGGTAGCGTCCGGCCGGGGGCGAGCCCGGGGGCGGCCTGAGCCGCAGCCAGCCCCGGCTCTCGAGTTCGTCGTCGACGTCAGTCGCGTGCGGACAAGGGAGTCCATCATGGCTGTAGCCCGTTCCACGTCCCGTCGTCTCGTCGCAGCTCTCGCCGTCACCGGCCTCGGGTTCTCCCTGCTGGCCGTCAGCGGCGCCGGTGCTCAGGAGGGTGCACCGGACGAGCAGTCACTCGAGGTCTACACCGCGGAGGTGACCGGCGCGGAGGCCGCCGCCCTGGCGGGCGAAGGCCTGGACGTCGTCGCCACCGAACCCACCGGCGACGGTGTGGCCGTCGACCTGGTGCTCAGCGAGGACGAGGCCCGGGCGCTGCGCGGCCGCGGGATCGGCCTCGAGGTCAAGCGCAACGAGGACGGCCTCAGCGCCACCGAGCTGGCGGCGAGCCAGGCGGCCAGCGGCTTCCAGGTGTGGCGGTCCTGGGACGAGGAGGGCGGACTGCGTGACGAGCTGTACCAGCTGGCCAGGGACAACCCGCAGATCGCCAAGCTCGTCGTGCTCGGAGAGACCTACAACGGCCGCGAGATCATCGCGCTCAAGCTGACCCAGGGCGCCCGCGGCATCGCCGACGGGACCCGGCCGGCGGTGCTGTACAGCTCGCTGCAGCACGCCCGGGAGTGGATCTCCGGCGAGGTCAACCGCCGGCTGCTGCACCACTTCGTCGACGGCTGGCGGGCGAACGATCGGGAGATCAGAGGGCTGCTGCGCCGCAACGAGCTCTGGTTCGTGCTGGTCGCCAACCCTGACGGCTACCAGTACACGTTCGACGCCGAGCGGCTGTGGCGGAAGAACCTGCGCGACAACGACGGCGACGGCGCGATCACGCTGCTCGACGGCGTCGACCCGAACCGCAACTACCCCGAGCACTTCAAGTACGACGAGGAGGGCTCGTCGTCGCTGTTCTCCAGCGACACCTACCGCGGGCCCGCGGCCGCGTCGGAGCCGGAGACCCAGGCCATGATGGACCTGTACGACCGGGTCCGGTTCGCCTTCCACGTGAACTACCACTCCACCGGCGAGTGGCTGCTGTATCCGGAAGGCTGGCAGATCGGCACGCCGACGGCGGACGACCCGATCTACTTCGCGCTGTCCGGCAACCGCGACAACCCCACCATCCCCGGTTGGGAGCCCGGGTTGTCCTCCGACGTCCTGTACGTGACCAACGGCGAGACCACCGACTTCGCCCACGCCCAGCGCGGCACGCTGGCGTGGACCCCGGAGCTGGGTGAGGGCATCCCCGGCAGCGGGTTCGTCTTCCCCGACGACGAGGCGCTCATCCAGGCCGAGTTCGAGAAGACGCTGCCATTCGCCCTCGACGTCGCGAAGTCCGCGGCCGACCCGGACGACCCGGTGTCGCACCTGGGCCTGACGACCAAGCCGTTCTACCTGGAGAGCGACGACACCTACAAGGCCGGCCTGCCGCAGGCGGACTTCACGTTCGACTACTCCTACGGCGACCCGCAGGAGGTACGGGTGCTGGCCAAGCGAGACCTCGGCGAGGTGACGCTGAAGTACAGCGTCAACGGAGGCCCGGCCGTCAGTGCGCCCACCGAGGAGTGGAAGGGCGGCGACCGCTACGGCGGCACCACGGCCGTGCACTACCGCGTCATGAGCGGCGTGGTCACCGGCACCGACCCGGGCGACACCGTCGAGGTGTGGTTCGAGGGCGGCGGCGCGACCAGCGAGTCGTTCACCTACGCCGCCGTCGAGGAGTCCGGGAACGACGTGCTGATCCTCTCAGCCGAGGACTACACCGGTGCGTCGCCGGTCCAGGCCGGCGGGCCGAACCACCTCGCCGCCTACGAGGAGGCGCTGACGGCGAACGGCGTCGGCTACGACGTGTACGACGTCGACGCGAGCGGCCGTGTCGCGCCGGATGCCCTGGGCGTGCTGTCGCACTACGACGCCGTGGTCTGGTACACCGGCGACGACGTCGTCACGCGCGAGCCGGGCTGGGGTCCGGGCAACGCGTCGCGACTGGCGATGGACGAGCTGCTGGAGGTCCGCGACTACCTCAACGAGGGCGGGCGGGTGCTCTACACCGGCAAGTACGCCGGCAGCCAGTACACGCAGAACCTCGGCGACCAGCTGTACGACCCGACCGCGGCCAACGCCCAGTGCACGCCGCCCGGCGGGCCGACGCTGGAGCGCTGCCGGCTGACGGCCGGCTCCGGCGACCTCACCAACGACGTCCTGCAGTACTGGCTGGGCGCCTACCTGGTGGTCGACGACGCCGGCACCGCCGAGGACGGCACCCTGCTCGACGTCATCGGCAGCGAGCTGGGCCCGTTCGAGGGGCTGGCCTGGGGCTTCGACCCGGCCGGCAACCAGGACCACAGCAACTCGCAGGTGGTCACCAGCGGCATCCTGCCGGTGGAGGAGTTCCCGCAGTTCGAGAGCTGGGTGGCGGCGCGCTGGGACCGCGAGGGCGGCCCGTTCGCCCCGCACAGCGGCGACTTCTACGTCTACTCGCAGATCGCCGACGTCTCGTTCAAGCGGCTGACCAACACGATCAGCGTCCCGGCCGGTGGCGCGACGATGTCCTTCTGGACGTCGTACGACACCGAGGCCGCCTGGGACCACCTGTTCGTCGAGGCTCGTCCCGCCGGCACCGAGGACTGGACGACGCTGCCGGACGTCAACGGGCACACGACGACGGACACCGGCGACAGCTGCCCGGCCGGCTGGAACACGCTGCATCCGCGGCTGGAGCACTACCAGACCGTGATCGACGACGAGACCTGCGAGCCCACCGGCACCACCGGCGAGTGGAACGCCGCGTCCGGGAGCTCCGGCGGCTGGCAGCAGTGGACGGTGGACCTGTCGGCGTACGCGGGCGGCGACGTCGAGGTGTCCATCAGCTACGCCAGCGACTGGGCGGTCCAGGGGCTCGGCGTGTTCGTCGACGACATCACCGTGTCCACGGGCGACGGCACGACGGACTTCGAGGCCGACCTCGACGGCTGGACGGTGCCGGGCTCGCCACCGGGGAGCGCGCCGAACGCGAACGACTACGTCCGCACGACGGCGGCCGGCTTCCCGGAGGCCGCGGTGACCGCGACACCGGGCACGCTGTACGCCGGGTTCGGTCTGGAGGGGATCGAGGGAGCGGCCGAGCGCGCCGCCGTCATGGGCGCCGCGCTCGACCACCTGCTCCGTTAGAGCGCGCGGGCGTCGGCGGCGATCAGCTCGGCCAGCTCGGCCGGCAGCTGGTTCCCGCCGACGCCGTCCTCGGCGATCGAGGCGACCCGGATCCAGTCGGACCGGTCGATCGCGCGCAGCAGCTGGTCGCGCAGCGTCCGGTTGACGTCCGGGCCCGTGGCCAGCCGGATCAGGCCGGCCGCCGACGGCTGCACGGTCACCGTCGTGGTCGCGGTGGCGGTCCCGTTGACGCCGGTCGCCGTCGCCACCAGCGTGTGCTCGCCGGCGGTCAGCGAGTCGACGGCGATCGCGGCGCCCTCCGCGCCGTCCAGCGTGATCGCGATCGACTCGGCCCGCTCCGACGTCACCGCCGGCACCAGCACGTCGCCGCGGGTCAGCGTCGCTCCGTCGGCGGGCGCCGCGAACGCCACCGTGGGCGCGTCCGGCACCGTCTGCACGTGCCGCGCGTTCCAGCCGACCAGCTCGCCCGGCTTGTTCGTGATGACGCCGTCGACGCCGAGGTCGCGCAGGATCGCCCACTGGGCCGGGTCGTCGATCGTGTACGGCATGACGGCGATCTCGGCCTCGTGGAGGTCGGCGATGACGTCGGTGCGGGTCTGCAGCGCCGTCCACGACGGGTTGTAGGCGACGACGCCGAGGTCGCGCGCCGTCGCGACCGGGTCGGCGTCGAGGCTGGAGCGCAGCAGCGCGATCCGCAGCGACGGCTCGATCGCCTTCACGTCGCGCAGCACCTGGACGTCGAAGCTCTGCAGGATGGTCTGCTCGACCAGCCCCTGCTCGCGCAGCTGGCCGACGATGAGCTCCAGCTGGGCGTAGGTCTCCGGGCCCTTGACCTCCAGCAGCAGCGCCGGCGCCCGGCCCTTCAGCAGCGCCAGCACGTCGAGCAGCGTCGGCACCGGCTGGCCGGAGAACGCGGTGGAGAACCAGGAGCCGGCGTCCAGGCCCTCGATGTAGTCGGACGTGACGGTGGGCAGCGCGCCGGTGCCGTCGGTCGTCCGGTCCAGCGTGTTGTCGTGCAGGATGATCGGCACGCCGTCGGCGCTGCTGGCGACGTCGACCTCGACGTAGTCGGCGCCGCTGCGCAGTGCGGACTCGACCGCGGCGAGGGTGTTCTCCGGGGCGACCGACGAGTAGCCGCGGTGCGCGATGACGGCGGGCGTGGACTGCGGTCCGACCGGACGGATCACCGGCTCCTCCTCCAGTTCGGTGACGACGACGTCGTCGAAGGATACGGTCGCGCCGTTCGCGAGCAGGCCCAGCACGCCCGCGTCGGAGCGCTGCAGTGCGCTGGTGCGCATGACCTCCTGGCCGTCGAAGATCCAGGTGGCCCGGCTGCCGCGGACCTCGACCGCGATGCGCACGTCGCGGCCGGTGCCGGCGGCGCTCGGCGCGGCGGCGGTGTTCGTGACGTTCCAGCTGTCCGAGGTCGTGCGCTGGGCGAACTCCAGCCCGTTGGACGCCGTCGAACCGGTGCGCATCGTCGCGATCCACCAGGGCGTGGCGCCGTTCGGCGCGATGTCCAGCCCGACGGCGGTCCAGCGCGAGGTGTTCTGGACCGACTCGAACCGGGCGGTGACCTCGACCCGGTAGTTGCGCAGGTGCGGCCCGAATGTGATCCGCGACAGCTGGCTCGACGACGTGCTGACGCCGACCAGCCGGCCGTCCGACACAGACCACTGCCCCTCGATGGCGGTCCAGCCGGCCGGCACGGCGCCGCCGGAGAAGTCCTCGGTCAGCACGACCGCGGGCTCTTCTGCCTGCGGTTCGGCGGCCGCCGGGACGGCGACGAGCGCCGCGCCGAGCGCGACGGCCGGCACCACGGCGGCCAGGAGCAGGGACGGTCGGAACGGGCGCACGGGATCCTCCAGAGGTCGGGGGTCTCGGGGATGCTACGGATCGTCACTGAATGCCGGTTGAACGGCGGGTGATGAAGCCGGGCGCAGTTCGCGTACTCGTCGCGCGGGGCGCAGGCTATCCCGCGACCGCCGCGACGTCCCAGGTGCGCAGCCGGCCGCACATGCCGTACCGGTAGGGCTGTTCACGCCGCTCGCCGACGTGCACCGACGCCGCTCGAAGGTGGGCCGCGTCGCCGCCGGCCAGCGCGGCCAGCACGCTCCCCGTCTCGTCGACGCCGGCGCGGACGCCGTGCTCCCAGGTGGACCGCCAGCCCGGCGCCTTCGCGGCGACCAGCGCGCCGGCTCGCTCGTACAGCCGGTCCAGCGCCGCCGGGCCGTCGTCGGCGACACGGGCCCGAAGCGACGCGAAGCCATCCAGCGCGAGGTCGCGACGGCGCCGGGCCGCGGCCGCGACGACGTCCTCGCCGGCCTCCGCGACCGGCGGCAGCGCGGCAGCGGCGGCATACCGGTCCGGATCGGCCAGCACCGCCTCGGGGAAGGTGAAGACCGCGTCGCCGGCCTCCGGCAGCCCGGCGTTCTGCATGACGACGACGATCTGCAGCCCGCCGTCGTTGACCAGCCGGTGCACCGTCCCCGGCGTGAACCACAGCACCGTGCCCGCCGTCAGTGGGTGTGTGCCCACGCCGGCGGCGCTCAGCGTCTCCAGCCGTCCACGCCCGCCGACGACGACGTAGCCCTCGGCCGACGCCGTGTGCAGGTGCGGCGACCCGCCGGCCAGCCCGTCCGGGCCCGGCCAGTCGTAGACGGTGAGGTGGCTGACGGCCGTCCCGCCGGGGAATCCCGGCCGACCTGCACCCATGCGAACGACCTCCAGCTCAGGGGGAAAGCGCTCTCCCACCCTAGCTCGCAGCGGAGGCGACGCGAAAGGGCCCCGGCGCCTGGATGGCGCCGGGGCCCCTGCCTGCGGATGTCGCGACGTCAGTCGCCGATGAAGGGCCCGTTGCCCGGGCTCTTGCGCCAGACCGTCACGACCGACGGCCGCGGCTGGTCGCCGTACGGGAAGGTCGAGAACGGGTTGTCCGGCGAGGCGTCGTTGTTCTCACCCGGGTGCTGCACCGCGATGGTGGCGGTGCGGCCGTCGGGGGTGATGAACGGGCCGGAGCACTCGGCGCCCTTCGGGACCGAGGCGAACCGGCGGACGTGGCCCTTGTCGGGGCCCTCGACCGGCATGACGAACAGGCCGTCGTTGATGCCCGACGGGCCGGGCATGCCGTCGGTGGAGATCCACAGCCGGCCGGCCGGGTCGAACGCCACGTTGTCCGGGCAGGACATGTGGCTGACCTGCGACTTGTCGTAGCCGTCATAGTAGGTCGACGCGTCGTTCGGGTCGCCGGCGAGCACCAGGATCTTCCAGGTGAAGCTGAGCGCCGCGGCGTCGTTGCCGGCCTCGTCGAGGCCGATGATGTGGCCCCACTTGTTGTTCAGGCGCGGGTTCGGCTCCTCGACCCCGCGCGACGCGTTGCGCGCGGTGTTGTTCGTCAGCGCGATGACGACGGTGCCGGTGACGGGGTTGCGCTCGACGTCCTCGGGCCGGTCCATCTTGGTGGCGCCGACCTTGTCGCCGGCCAGCCGGGTGAACGTCAGCACCTCCTCGACGCTCATGCCGTCGACCTTGCTCTTGCCGCCGACCACGAGCGGAATCCACTGGCCGGTGCCGTCGAAGGCGCCGTCGGACGGGAGCTTGCCGGTGCCGTCGATCTCCGCCGCCGGGCTGTCGCCGGTGAACTTGGCGACGTAGAGGTCACCCTCCTCCAGCAGCCGCAGGTTGGAGTCGCGGTCGCGCTTGCTGTCGCCGGAGCGGAACTTGTTCTTGGAGATGAACTTGTACACGTAGTCGAAGCGCTCGTCGTCGCCCATGTAGGCGACGACGCGGCCGTCCGCGGCGATGGAGATGGTGGCGCCCTCGTGCTTCATGCGGCCCAGCGCGGTGTGCTTGCGCGGCGTCGAGCGCGGGTCGTACGGGTCGATCTCGATGATCCAGCCGAACCGGTTCGGCTCGTTCGGCTCCTGGGCGAGGTCGAAGCGCTTGTTCGTCTTCTCCCAGGCGCGGTCGGTGCCGGCGGTGGTGCGGATGCCGTAGCGGGCGTAGCGGGCCGCCGTCGTGGCGTCGGCGATGGCCGCGGACGAGCCGAAGTACTGGTTGAAGTTCTCCTCCGCCGTGAGGATGGTGCCCCACGGCGTGGTGCCGCCGGCGCAGTTGTTCAGCATGCCGAGGATCTTCGTGCCGGTGCCGTCGGCGCTGGTCTTGAGCAGGTCGCTGCCGGCCACCGGGCCGGTCACCGCGAACTGGGTCTGGGTGTGGATGCGCCGGTTGTAGCGGCGGCGGCCGCCGACGGGAAGCCACTCGCCGGTCTCCGCCACGCGCTCGATCTCGACGACGGAGCCGCCGTGCGCGGCCTGGGCGATCTTGAGCTGGTCGACGGTGGCCGCGGCGGCGCCGGTCCAGCCGCGGAACATGAGCTCCTCGTTGGTGTACTCGTGGTTCACCCAGAGCAGGCCCTTGGTGAAGTTCCGGTCCAGCGGGAGGATCGCCACGAAGTCGCAGTTGTAGCCGAACTGCTGCAGCTGCGCGGCCTCGGTCTGGTGGTCGAAGTCGAACTCCGGTGCGCCCGCCAGGATCGGGTCGCCCCAGGCCACCGTCACCGACCAGTCGTAGCCGTTCGGCACGACGATCGTGTCGAGCGTGTTGTCGCCGATCGAGCGGAACCCGACCGGGCGGCCGCGCTCGGGCAGGTCAGGGAAGCTCGGCGTCGGCGGCTTCGGGCCGGACGACGTCGTGCTCGCGGGGGCCGCGGCCGCGGCCAGCGCGTTGCCGCCGACACCGGACCCGACGACCAGCGCGGCGACGGCGCCACTGCGCAGCAGCCCGCGCCGCGACATCGCCTTGTTCACCATGTCGCCGAAGTACTCGTTGTCGCTCTCGTTCGGCACCGGGTGGAAGCAGGCGTCGGCGCAACGGTACTTGCAGGTCATGGCACTGCGACCGCCATGGACGCCGCCCAGCACGGGCAGCAGGCGGCGGCGCTGGGCGCCTTCGGGTTCGGGCATGGGAGTCCCTTCGTCACAGCTCCGGCACGTTCTCACCTGAACCTAGGAACAGGTGGGCCCGTGGGCCACCACGTCAGGACGAACAGAAGGTAAAGGACAAATGAGTGAGGCAAGCCTTTGCTAAGTCTCTGACGAGGGGCGGGACGGGGCCGGCGCCGCGGACGAGGGACGCCGGCCCGCGCCTTCCCACCCCCCGAGCTCAGTCCCCGATGAACGGTCCGCCGGTCGGGCTCGTGCGCCAGACGGTGACGACCGACGGGCGCGGCTGGTCGCCGTACGGGAACGTCGACGCGGGCGCCTCGGGCGAGGCGCCGTCCTCCTCGCCGGGATGCTGGACGGCGATCAGCGCGGTGCGCCCGTCCGGTGTGATGCACGGCCCGCAGCACTCCGCGCCGACCGGCACGGAGGCGAACCGGCGCAGGTGGCCGGCGTCGTCGCCGTCGAGTGGCAGCACGAACATGCCGTCGTTGACGCCGACCGAGCCGGGCATGCCGTCGGTGGCCAGCCAGAGCCGCCCGGACGGGTCGAAGGCGACGTTGTCCGGACAGCTGATCATGCTGACCTGCGACTTGTCGAAGCCCGCGTAGTAGGTCGACGGGTCGTCCGGGTCGCCGGCGACCAGCACGATCGACCACGTGAACGTCGCCGCGGCCGCGTCGCCGCCGTCCTCGTCCAGTGCGATCACGTGGCCCCAGCGGTTGGCCGCCCGCGGGTTGGCCTCGTCGGCCTGGGCGGGCGTGCGGCGGTCGTTGTTGGTCAGCGCCATGAAGACGGTGCCGGTGACCGGGTGCGGCTCGACGTCCTCGGGGCGGTCCATCTTGGTGGCGCCGGCGCGGTCGGCGGCGAGCCGGGTGAAGACCAGCACCTCCTCGACGCTCATCCCGTCGACGGCGCTCTCGCCGTCTCTGACCAGCGGCAACCACTGGCCGGCGCCGTCGAACAGGCCGTCCGACGGCAGCCGGCCGGTGCCGTCGATCTCGCTCGCCGGGCTGTCGCCGGTGAACCGGGCGACGTAGAGGTCGCCGTCCTCGAGCAGGGCCAGGTTGTGACGCCGGTCGCGGTCGCCCTTGCCAGTGCGGACCCGGCCGGACGAGACGAACTTGTAGACGTACTCGAACCGCTCGTCGTCGCCCATGTAGACCGCGACGCATCCGTCCGCCGTCAGCGCTGTCGTCGCACCCTCGTGCTTCATGCGGCCCAGCGCGGTGAGCTTCTGCGGCGTCGAGCGCGGGTCGTACGGGTCGATCTGGCAGACCCAGCCGAACCGGTTGGGCTCGTTCGGCTCGCGCGCGACGTCGAAGCGGGCGTCCGCTCGCTCCCAGGCCTTGGTCGTGCCGGCCGTCGTGCGGATGCCGTAGCGGGCGTACCGCGCGGCCGTCACCGGGTCGGTGACCTCGGCGGACGCGCCGAAGTACTGGTTGACGTTCTCCTCGCCGGTCAGCACGGTGCCCCACGGCGTGGTGCCGCCGGCGCAGTTGTTGAGCATGCCGAGGACGGTCGTGCCGGCCGGGTCGGCGCCGGTGCGCAGCAGCTCACTGCCCGCGGCCGGCCCGGTGACCCGGAACGCCGTGCCGGCGTGGATGCGCCGGTTGAAGCGGCGGCGGCCGCCGTCCGGGCGCCACTCGCCGGTGCCGCCGGCGCGCTCGATCTCGACGATCGACCCGCCGTGTGCGGCCATCGCGATGCGCAGCTGCTCGGGCGTCGCGGCGGCCGCGCCGGTCCAGCCGCGGAACATCAGCTCCTCGTTGGTGTACTCGTGGTTCACCCACAGCAGCGCGCGCTCGAAGTCGCGGTCCAGCGGGTAGACGGCCACGAAGTCGCAGTTGTAGCCGAACTGCTCGCGCTGGGCGGCGGCGCTCTGGTCGTCGAAGTCGAACTCCGGCGCGCCGCGCAGCACCGGGTCGCCCCAGGCGATCGTGACCGACCAGTCGTACCCGTTCGGGACGACGACGGCGTCCAGCGTGTTGTCGCCGACCGGGCGGAAGCCGACCGGCCGGCCGTACTCGGGACCGTCCGGGTGGTCCGGCGTGGGCGGTCTCGCCGTGCCGCGGGTGACATCGTCGGCCGCGGCGGACAGCGTGCCGGACACGCTCGACCCGACGACGACGGCGGCCGCCGCGGCCCCGCCGCGGAGCAGGCCCCGACGGCTGACGGCGGCCTCGACGACGTCGCCGAAGTAGGCGTTGGCGCTGGTGTTGGGCGGTTCGTGGGCGCACGCGTCGTCGCAGCGATAGCGGCAGGTCATCGCGCTGCGGCCGCCGCGTCCGCCGTCGATCAGGGGGAGCAGCCGGCGGCGAGTGGGGTCGGGCATGGGAGTGACTCCCTCCGCCGGAGGCGCGAATGTGGTGTCACAGCGTAGGTAAACATTCACCCGTTGGCTACCGAAAAGTCACGAATGGCTCCGCCGGGGCCCGAGGGTGCATGCTGGAGGTCACGGGGAGAGGGGGCCGGCATGGTCACGTCGCTGATCGAACGGATCCGCAGCGGCATCATCGGCGAGGGCGAGGTGCTGCACGGGCCGTACGGGGCGCGGCGCATGACCTACGCCGACTACACGGCGTCGGGCCGGTCGCTGGACTTCATCGAGGACTTCGTCCGCGAGCAGGTGCTGCCGCTCTACGCCAACACGCACACCGAGAGCTCCGGCACCGGGCTGCAGACCACGCGGCTGCGCGAGGACGCCCGGCGCACCATCCGGCAGTCCGTCGGCGGCGCCGACGACCACCTCGTCGTGTTCACCGGCTCCGGCGCGACGTCCGCCGTCAACAAGCTGATCGGGATCCTCGAGCTGCGGCTGCCGGCCGGCGCCCCGAAGCGGCACGGCGTCGTCTACGACGTGCCGGAGAGCCGGCCGGTCGTGTTCGTCGGGCCGTACGAGCACCACTCCAACGAGCTGCCCTGGCGCGAGACCATCGCCGACGTCGTCGCCGTCGACACCGACGCCGACGGCCACATCGACCTCGACCAGCTGGACCGGCTGCTGCGCCTGCACGCCGACCGGCCGCTGCGCATCGGCAGCTTCTCCGCCGCGTCGAACGTCACCGGCGTGCTGACCAACGCCGACCGCATCGCCGCGCTGCTGCACGAGCACGGCGCGCTGTCGTTCTGGGACTACGCCGCCGCCGCACCCTACGTCCCGATCCGCATGGCCGAGAGCGCGCCCGGCGCCGGCGACCACAAGGACGCGATCTTCGTGTCGCCGCACAAGTTCGTCGGCGGCCCGCAGACCCCCGGCGTACTGGTCGTCGACCGCGCGCTGGTCCAGAACCAGGTCCCGACGGTGCCCGGCGGCGGCACCGTCGAGTTCGTCAGCCCCGACGAGCACCGCTACCTCGACGACCCGGTCGCGCGCGAGGAGGGCGGCACGCCGGCGATCGTCGAGTCGATCCGGGCCGGGCTGGTCTTCGGGCTCAAGGACGCCGTCGGCACCGACCTCATCCAGGAACGCGAGGAGGCGCTCTGGCGGCACGCGCTGCGGCGGTGGAGCGAGGTCCCGCAGATCGACGTGCTCGGCAACCCCGACGTGCCACGGCTGTCGATCGTGTCGTTCCGGATCCGCCACGGCGACCGGTTCCTGCATCACAACTTCGTCGTCGCGCTGCTCAACGACCTGTTCGGGATCCAGGCCCGCGGCGGCTGCTCCTGTGCCGGTCCGTACGGCCACCGGCTGCTGTCGGTCGGCCCGGACGAGTCCCGCGGCTTCCGCGACATCGTCGGCATCGGCTGCGAGGGCATCAAGCCCGGCTGGACCCGGCTGAACTTCAACTACTTCATCTCCGACACCGTCCGCGACTACCTGGTCGACGCGGTCGCGCTGATCGCCCGCGACGGGTACCGGCTGCTGCCCGACTACGGGTTCGACCCGCACAGCGGACTGTGGCGGCACCGCGACGGGACGTCGCGGCCACCGGTCCGGCTCACCGGGCTGCGCTACGACGCCGACGGCGCGATCGTCGGCGCACAACGGCACGAGCGGCTGGGTGAGGAGGCGCTGGCCGCGCACCTGGCCGACGCGCGTGCGGTGCTGGCGTCGCGGCCCGCGACGGTGGAGGACGGCCCGACCGGGTTGTCGGAGCAGTTCGAGGCGCTGCGCTGGTTCACGCTGCCGCCGTCGTGCGTCGTCGCGCCCGACCCGTCGATCGAGCTGCTCATCGACGACCGCTGCGCCCACCACCCCTGAGCGCCCGCCCCGCGCGCTTGGCACGCCCGTGCGTCGCCCTTGGCACGCCGGTCGGCACCTGGCGCGGCCGGAATGTCACGGTTTGTGGAGCGCTCAGGCGTGCCAAGGCCCCGGCCTGCGCAATCGTTTCGTGATCTGTTGCCGGGCACCCAGGGCGCGTAGCGTACGTTGATGGTCCGTCGGATCCCTACGAACACCGGGTGAGTCATGGCCGTGCAGGAGAAGGAACACCTCGAGGACACCGAGTTCGAGCTGCCGGAAACCCGCGCCTCGATCAAGGTACTCGGCTGGCTGCTCGCCGTCGGCGGCGCGATCGGCGTGTTCGCCTCGGCGATGCTGATCATCGAACGGGTCCGGCTGCTCGAGGACCCCGGCTACACCCCGTCCTGCAGCTTCAACCCGATCGTCACCTGCGGCACCGTCATGGAGAGCTGGCAGGGCTCGCTGTTCGGCTTCCCGAACCCGGTCATCGGCGTCGCCGCGTTCCCGGTCGTCGCAACAGTCGGGGTCGTCGTGCTGACCGGCGCCAAGCTGCCGCGCTGGTTCTGGCTCGGCCTGAACGCGGGCGCGCTCGGCGGCGCGGTGTTCGTCACCTGGCTGTTCACCCAGACCACGTACTACATCGGCGCGCTGTGCCCGTACTGCATCGTCGTCTGGATCGTCACCATCC
This sequence comes from Jiangella anatolica, assembly GCF_003236295.1. GTDB lineage: Bacteria > Actinomycetota > Actinomycetes > Jiangellales > Jiangellaceae > Jiangella > Jiangella anatolica. The sequence goes on along the minus strand of NZ_POTW01000080.1, from coordinate 11,288 downwards.
CGATCTTCGTCTACACGACGGGCTACAACCTCTCCGAGGGACATCTCAAGGCGCCGTCGTGGCTGCGCAAGGCCGTCGTCGACAGCCGCGGCCTGATCGTCACGGTCTGGTTCCTCATCATCGCGATGCTCATCACGATCGAGTTCTGGGACCGCTGGTACCTCGTGTTCTGAGGCCCGGCGTCAGTGGTGCGGGCCGATCGGCGCCTCGCCGCGGGCCATGGCGGCGTCGTGGCTGGCCTTGGCCCGCTCCACGAGGTCGAGCAGGCCGTCGGCGTCGCGCGCCATCTGCCGGTACTTCTGGCCCAGCGCGACGATCTGCGCCTTCTCGTCCACGAGCTGCTGGAAGATCCGCTCCCGCTCGGCCGGGTCCTCGGTGTACTCCGAGTCCAGGTAGGCGGTGGCGTGCCGGCGGGCGTTCGCGATCGCCGTCTGCGCCCGGCCGGTGGGGCTGACCAGCGACGCGACCACCGTCAGCACCAGCACCACGACGATGACGCCCAGCGACAGGCCGGTGCTGAGCTCCACCACCTCGACCGGCTGACCGTTGTTGACGAACGGCAGGTTGTTCTCGTGCAGAGCGTGCAGGATCAGTCGCACGCCGATGAAGCCCAGGATCACCGCCAGCCCGAAGGCCAGGTAGATCAGCCGGTCCAGCAGGCCGTCGATGAGGAAGTACAGCTGCCGCAGCCCGAGCAGTGAGAACGCGACGGCGGTGAAGACCAGATAGACGTGCTGCGTCAGCCCGAAGATGGCCGGGATCGAGTCCAGCGCGAACAGCACGTCGGTGCCGGCCAGCGCCACCATCACCAGGACCAGCGGCGTCATCGCGCGGCGCCCGTCCTTGACGGTGAACAGCCGGCCGTCCTCGTAGTCGTCGGTCGTGTGGAAGATCCGCCGGGCCAGCCGGACGGCGACGTTCTCGCCCTCGTCCGGCTCGCCGCCGCGCGGCTTGAGCATGTTGCCCGCCGTCACCAGCAGGATCAGCCCGAACGCGTAGAACACCCAGGCGAACGTGTTGATCAGCGCCGAGCCGACGAAGATCAGCGCGGTCCGGGCGATCAGCGAGAACGTGATGCCGAACAACAGCGCCTTCTGCTGGTACTCCCGCGGCACCCGGAAGCTGTGCAGGATCACCAGGAAGACGAAGAGGTTGTCGACCGACAGCGCCTTCTCGGTGAGGTAGCCGGCGAAGTACTCGGTGCCCTCCGCGGTGCCGCCGAAGATCATCACGCCGACGCCGAAGAGCAGTGCGATCCCGACGTACAGGGCCGACCACGTGGCCGACTCGCGCAGCGTCGGGACGTGCGCCTTGCGGACGTGGAAGACGTAGTCGAACAGCAACAGCCCGACGACGCCGGTCACCGTCAGCGCCCACACCCAGCCTGGGACGTCCATGGCGCAACCCTAGAGGCCCAGGCGTACCACGTGTCCCGTTTGAGCGGTCAGCCGAGCGTCCGCCGACGGTGCGCCCGCGCCGAGATCGGCCGTCCAGCGCCCGTGGCCGGCCCGGCCTGGCCCGCCGGTCCTGCCGGACGGGCGTTGTGCCTGATCCTGCCACCGGGGCGGGCGGTCGTCGCGCGGTCGTCGGCGAGAGGCAGCGGCTCTGTGAGCGACACCGGCTCGGCGGTGAGCGACACCGGCTCGGCGGTGAGCGTCGCCGGGTCGGTGGTGAGGGTCGCGGGCTCGGTGAGCAGCGCGGGGTCGGCCAGCTCGAACGACGACGGCTCCGGCCAGCGCTCGGCGAACATCGCCAGGACGCGGGTGCGGACCTCCTCGACCTCGTCGATCCGGCCGTCGTTGACGCAGACCTGCGGCACCGGCGAGAACAACGCGTCCTCGATGCGCTCCAGCGGGTCGGCTCCGATCTCGACGTACCGGCCGAGGTGCTCGTGCGGCACCCAGCTGAACCGCCCGGTCGCCACGTGCCAGTGGGTGGCCAGAGCGACGGGAGCGACGTCCTCGCGCGATCGCAGCACCGAGCGGCGGGTCCCCTCGATCGCGGCGCCGGCGGCCTCGAACGCGGCCCGGACGACGGACTTGAGCAGCGGTGTGGCGAGGTGGTGGTCGGTCACCGGCGGGACGCGGCCGGATCGGGTCAGCCGCAGCGCGCGGTCCAGGTCGCGACGCAGCCCCGCGCCGCGTCCGCGCGACAGCACCGCACGCCGGTACCCGGGCAGCGTGAAGTGCTGGTTCACGATGCCCGACGCGTTGAGGACGGCGTGCGCGTGCACGTCGCCGTCGGTGAGCAGCATCGGCATGGGATCGGCGTAGGGCAGTCCGCCGGGGAAGAAGAACTCCGGGCCCAGCGGCGTGGTCAGGTAGAAGTCGTCGTTGAGGTAGACGAACCGCTCCGCGAGCCCGGGGATGCGGTGCAGGCAGGCCTCGGCGGCGTGCGAGTTGAACGTCCGCGGCGCGTCCGGGTTCAGCGACCAGCCGTTCACCACCCGCAGCTTGGGATGCAGGGTGTTCAGCCAGGCGGGCGGCCGGGTCTCGGTCAGCAGGTGGACGGTCCGCACCCATGGGGCGTTCTCCTCGACGGAGCGGAACCAGTACCGCAGCAGCCCCCAGTCGCGGAACCGGATGTCGCTCTCGTCGAAGCGATCGGGATCGGGATGGCCGAGTGCGGCTCTGCGGGCTCGCAGCCACTCCCTGTCGTCGCCGGAAACCCAGGACACCACCATGTCGACGGGCCCACCTGGCATCTGCGCAGCAACCTCCGTTTGTCGTCGTCCACGAGAACGCCGGGCCCACGCGCGGCCGTCAGTCGGCCGGGGCGCTGGAGGTCGCCTGGTTGGGTCACCGGCCGCAGGGTGGCGCCGACCGGTGCGTCGGCGAGCATCGCGCGGGCCTCGCCGTTGAGGACGCCCACCGGACATCTGGAGGCCGATGAGCGTTCACCCAAGGTTTACCATTGCGCCACCCGTACGCCTAGACCCGTACGCCCGCGCCGGGTGGGTGCGCTATCCTGACGATGTGCGAGGCCTGCTGCTCCTTATCGGGCCGCGCTGACTGGAAACGGACGCCCTCCAGCGGCGTCACGTCGGCGCGGCTGACCCCTCCTGCGTGAGGGGTCTTCTCACGTTTAGGGCCCGACACCCACAGATGAGGGACGAATTCCGATGAGCCAGACGCAGACCGGCACGACGGCCACGCCCGCCGACGACGCGCCGTATCGCTATACCGCCGAGGTCGCCGGCCAGATCGAGCAGCGCTGGCAGGACCGCTGGGAGGACGAGGGCACGTTCGACGCGCCCAACCCCACCGGCCCGCTGGCCGAGCCCGGCGCGGCGCTGCCCGAGCACAAGTTCTTCGTGATGGACATGTTCCCGTACCCGTCCGGGAAGGGCCTGCACGTCGGCCACCCGCTGGGGTACATCGCGACCGACGTGTTCGGCCGCTACCGGCGCATGCGCGGCGACAACGTGCTGCACGCGCTGGCCTACGACGCGTTCGGGCTGCCGGCCGAGCAGTATGCCGTCCAGACCGGGCAGCACCCGCGCAAGACCACCGAGGAGAACATCGCGACGATGCGCCGGCAGCTGCGCCGGCTGGGGCTGGCGCACGACAATCGGCGCACGTTCGCGACCATCGATCCCGGCTACGTCCGCTGGACGCAGTGGATCTTCCTGCAGATCTTCGAGTCCTGGTACGACGAGTCGGCCGGGCGCGCGCGGCCGATCGCTGAGCTGGTCGCGGCGTTCGCCGACGGTTCCCGGCCGGTGCCCGGTGGCGCGTCCTGGAGTGCGCTGAGCTCCGTTGAGCAGCGCGCCATCATCGACGACCACCGGCTGGCCTACGTGTCCGAGTCGCCGGTGAACTGGTGCCCCGGGCTGGGGACGGTGCTGTCCAACGAGGAGGTCACCTCCGACGGCCGGAGCGAGCGCGGCAACTTCCCGGTGTTCAAGCGGAACCTGCGCCAGTGGATGATGCGCATCACCGCCTACGCCGACCGGCTGATCGACGACCTGGACCGCATCGACTGGCCCGAGAAGGTCAAGACGATGCAGCGCAACTGGATCGGCCGGTCCACCGGCGCGAACGTCCGGTTCGCGACCGACGCCGGTGACCTGGAGGTCTTCACGACGCGTCCGGACACCCTGTTCGGCGCGACGTTCATGGTGGTGGCGCCCGAACACCCGCTGGTCGACGCGCTGACGCCGCCGGCCTGGCCCGCTGACGCCCGGCCCGCGTGGACCGGCGGGCACGCGACGCCCGCCGACGCCGTCGCCGCGTACCGTGCGTCCGCCGCGGCGAAGACCGAGGTCGAGCGGCAGACCGAGGGCCGCGAGAAGACCGGCGTGTTCACCGGCTCGTACGCGGTGAACCCGGTCAACGGCGCGCGGATCCCGGTGTTCGTCGCCGACTACGTGCTGATGGGCTACGGCACCGGCGCGATCATGGCGGTGCCCGGCCAGGACGAGCGCGACTGGGAGTTCGCCGAGCGGTTCGAGCTGCCGATCGTCCGGACGGTGCAGCCGCCGGCCGACTTCGACGGCGAGGCGTACGTCGGCGACGGGCCCGCCATCAACTCCGCCAACGACGAGATCTCGCTGGACGGGCTGGGCGTCGACGAGGCGAAGGCCGCGATCATCGGCTGGCTGGAGTCTCAAGGTACCGGCGAGGGCACCGTCACGTACCGGCTGCGCGACTGGCTGTTCAGCCGGCAGCGCTACTGGGGCGAGCCGTTCCCCGTCGTGTACGACGAGAACGACCAGCCCATCGCCATCCCCGACCACCTGCTGCCGGTCGAGCTGCCCGAGGTGCCCGACTACTCGCCGCGGACGTATGCGCCGGACGCGGCCGACACCGAGCCGGAGCCGCCGCTGGCCCGCGTCCCCGAGTGGGTGAACGTCGAGCTGGACCTGGGCGACGGGCCGAAGACGTACCGGCGCGACACGAACACCATGCCCAACTGGGCCGGTTCCTGCTGGTACGAGCTGCGCTACCTGGACCCCACCAACAGCGAGCGGCTGGTCGACCCCGAGGTCGAGAAGTACTGGATGGGCCCGCGCGGCGACGGCGACGCCGGCGGCGTCGACCTGTACATCGGCGGCGTCGAGCATGCCGTGCTGCACCTGCTGTACTCGCGGTTCTGGCACAAGGTGCTGTTCGACCTGGGGCACGTGAGCAGCGAGGAGCCGTTCCACAAGCTGTTCAACCAGGGCTACATCCAGGCCTACGCCTACGTCGACGCGCGCGGTTCGTACGTACCGGCCGAGCAGGTCGTCGAGTCCGGCGACCAGTTCCTGTTCGAGGGCACGCCCGTCACCCGCGAGTACGGGAAGATGGGCAAGAGCCTGAAGAACATGGTCACGCCCGACGACATGTACCGCGACTACGGCGCCGACACGTTCCGCGTCTACGAGATGTCGATGGGCCCGCTGGACCTGTCCCGCCCCTGGGAGACCCGCGCCGTCGTCGGGTCGCTGCGGTTCCTGCAGCGGGTGTGGCGCAACATCGTCTCCGAGCAGACCGGCGAGGTCGTCGTCGGTGACGCGCCGGCCGACGACGAGACGCGGCGGGTGCTGCACCGCACCATCGACGCCGTCCGGTCCGACATGGAGGCGATGCGGTTCAACACCGCGATCGCCCGGATGATCGAGCTGAACAACCACCTGACCAAGCTGGACACCGTCCCGCGCGAGGCGGCCGAGGCGCTGGTGCTGATGCTGGCGCCGATCGCCCCGCACGTCGGCGAGGAGCTGTGGTCGCGGCTGGGTCACCCTGAGTCGCTGGTCCGCGAGCCGTTCCCGGTCGCCGACCCCGCGTACCTGGTCGAGGACACCGTCACCTGCGTGGTGCAGGTCGCGGGCAAGGTCCGCGACCGGCTGGAGGTGCCGCCGTCGATCGGTGAGGACGAGCTGCGCTCGCTGGCGCTGGCGTCCGAGGCGGTGCAGCGGTCACTGGACGGCCGGCCCGTGCGCACGGTCGTGGTGCGGGCGCCCAAGCTGGTCAACGTCGTGCCGGGCTGACCCGCGGTGCCGGCGCAGGTCGCGGTCGTCACCGACTCGACGGCACACCTCGCCGCCGACGACGTCGAGGGGTACGGCATCCGCGTGGTGCCGCTCCAGGTCGTCGTCGACGGCGAGGCGGTGGACGAGTGGACGCCCGGCGCTGCCGGTGTCGCGGGGTTGGCCGGTGCGGCCTCGGGTGCGGCTGCGGCCGCGGGTGCGGCTGCGGCCGCGGGTGCGCTCGGCGCCGTCGGCCCGCGGGGTGCGGGCCGGCTCGGTGCGCCGGGCGGCTTCGGTCCGCGGGAGGTCGCCGAGGCGCTGCGCGCCCACGTCCCTGTCACCACGTCCCGGCCCAGCCCGCGCCGGTTCCTGGACGTGTACGAGTCGGCCGCGGCGGAGGGCCACACCGCCGTCGTCTCCGTCCACATCTCCGGCAGCCTGTCCGGCACCGCCGATGCCGCCCGGCTGGCCGCCCGCGACGCGCCGATCCCCGTCCACGTCGTCGACTCCCGGTCGCTCGGCATGGGTCTGGGCTACGCCGTCCTCGAGGCGGCGTCGGCGGCTGAGCGTGGCCTGACCGCCGACGAGGTGGCGGCGCTGGCGCAGGACCGCGGCGTCCGCTCGTCCGCCTTCTTCTACGTCGACACGCTGGACTACCTGCGCCGCGGCGGCCGCGTCGGCGCCGCGTCCGCCGTCGTGGGCACGGCGCTGGCGATCAAGCCGCTGCTGCATCTGCGCGACGGCTGGATCGACCTGCTGGAGAAGGTGCGGACGTCGGCGCGGGCCCGCGCGCGCCTGGAGGACCTCGCCGTCGAGCGGGCGCTGGCCGCCGGTGGGCCGGTCGACCTCGCCGTGCACCATCTCGACAACGCCGCGCGCGCGGACGAGCTGGCCGCCCGGCTGGCCGAGCGCCTCCCGTCCGCCGGTGCCGTCGTCGTGACCGAGGTCGGCGCCGTGATCGGCGCCCACGTCGGGCCCGGTCTGCTGGCCGCGGTGATCAGTCCGCGCTGACGTTGTCGGTGCCGGGTGGCATCATGCGCCGCATGCCCCGATCTTCCGAGGTCTTCAACCTCACGTTCGACGCCACCGACCCGCGCCGGCTGGCGGAGTTCTGGGCACTCGCGCTCGGGTATCAGGTCGAGCCGCCGCCCGACGGTTTCGCCAGCTGGGAGGAGGCGCTGGCGGCGTGGAACGTCCCGAAGGAGGACTGGGACTCCGCCAGCGCCGTCATCGACCCCGACGGCGTGCTGCCGCGGGTGTACTTCCAGCGGGTGCCCGAGGAGAAGACCGCCAAGAACCGCGTCCACCTCGACGTCCGCGCCTGGCGCCGGTCCGGTCCCGACGCCGCGCCGCCGCCCCTCGCGCAGCGCCGTGCGGCCGTCGAGGCGAAGGTCGCCGAGCTGGTGGCGGCCGGCGCCACCGTCGTCGGCCCGGTCGAGGAGTACGACAACTTCTGGATCATCCTCCTCGACCCAGAGGACAACGAGTTCTGCGTCGTCTGACTCTCAGGCTGCGGCGCCGGCCGACGCTGGCCGGCGACCTGCAGCGCCGATGACTGGCCGAGCCGCTCGGCCGACGTGCGCTGTGGCCCGCCGAGCCGCAGCTCGCCGACGTCGCCGCCAGCCAGCACGCTCAGTGTCATCGCCCCGGCAACTGCACGATCTGCCCGTTGACCAGCGCCGGCCGGCACCGCCGTGGGTGTTGATGCCGTCGCGGCTGGTGAGGGTGCGGGCCGGCCGGCCGATCCGCACGCCGACGCCCGGCGTCGCCGCCGGCCAGCGGATGCAGCGCCATCGTCGGCACGTGCACGATCTGCCCGTTGACCAGCGTCGGGCCGGCACCGCCGTGGCTGCTGATGCCGTCGCGGACGGTGAGGGTGCCGGTCGGCCAGCCGATCCGCATGCCGACGCCGGCGTCGGCATGCGGATCGGCAACTTCAACCGCCTCGCGCTCGCCTGCCGTCGCTGGCGGTCATCGTCGCCGCACCTCCGTCGTCGTGGTCGTCGTGCCGGCTCGTCCTGCCGTCGTCAGTCGCGCTGTCTCGTCGAGCGCAGGCGCCGCCGGCTGGTTCCGCTGTGCCGTCGCGAGCCAGTCGGCCAGCACTTCGGGTTCGTGCAGGTAGACCTCGTGATCGGTGACGCCGGGAACGACCGTGACCGGCGTGCCCGCGAGTGCGGCGATGGCCTCCGCGATCGCCGAGTGCATCGGGTCGGTCGCCTCGCCCACGGCGATCGTCACGCGGTCGGCGGGCAGCTCGCCCGGGGCGAACACATGGGCCGTGATCAGCGGCCCGTCGTCGCGGACGATCGCCTCCGCGTTCACCGTCGTACGCGCCACCATCGGGTCGGCGAGGTCCGCGGCGCCGTTGCTGATCACCGCGAGCATGACGTGATAGGCGCCGGCCCAGTCGGCCGGGTGATCGCGCAGGTGGTCGGTCACCGGGGCCATCATCGCCGCGTGCAGCTCGGCGCCGCCGGGCAGAGCGGTGACCGCGGGCGCCTCCCAGGCGACGGCGTCAGCGACCAGCTCCGGATGCAGGGCGGCGAGCGCGAGCGCCACGATGCCGCCCGAGCTGAACCCGATGACGTGTGCCGGCTCGTCCGCATGCATCCGCAGCACCGCAGCGGCGTCGTCGGCATGCTGGACGGCGGCGTCATAGGTGTGCGGACGGGCATCCGCGCCGGTCGGGGCCGCGGCCGGCGCGGCCGGCCAGCCGGCCCGGGTGCTCCCGCCCGTGCCGCGGCGGTCGTACCAGATGACGCGCCGGCCGAGACGGGCGATCGCCGTCGCCTGTGGCGTCAGCAACTCGGCGTCCTCGGCGCCGCCGTGGATCAGCAGCACCGGCGGGCCGTCGCCGGCGCCGGTGGTGCGGACTGCGAGGTCCATCAGGTTCCCCCTCAATTCATTTAATCTAAGCTATATCGAATATAGGCTAGGATGGGTGAATGGGCAAGGCCGCGACCAGGAGGTACGACGCCACCGGGAGGCAGGCCCAGGCCCAGGTCACGCGGGCCCGCATCCTCGATGCGGCGCAGCGCCTCTTCCTCGAGCAGGGCTACTCGGCGACGTCCGTCGCCCAGATCGCGGCGGCAGCGGGTGTCTCCGCGCCGACGGTCTTCGCCGCGTACAAGTCAAAGGTCAACCTGCTCAAAGAGGCCGTCGACGTAGCGATCGTGGGTGACGCCGACGCTGTCCCGCTGGCCCAGCGGCCGGTGATGCGCCGTGTCCACGAGGCGGCGACGGCGGCCGAGATGATGGGGCGCTACGCCGAGGCGGTCACCGAGGTGGGCAACCGGGCGGTGCCGATCTTCATGGTCGCCTACCGTGCCGCCGACGCCGACCCGGAGATCGCCGGTCTCGTCGCCGACCTCGACCGGCAGCGGCTGGCCGGCGCCGGCATGATCGCCGACGCCGTCGCCGCCCGTCTTGGTGGCCTGGGCACTGAGGACCATGCCGCGCTGCGCGACACGATCTGGACCATGAACTCGCCGCAGCTCTACGACCTGCTGGTCGGTCAGCGCGGCTGGCCGGTGTCCCGCTACCGCGACTGGATCGAGACGACGTTGCTGGCCCACCTGGCCGGCTATCCACAGCCCTGACCAGTTTCTCCAGCTGTCCACAGAAGCCGGTTTCGCCGGCTCCGGCGGTCGGTTCGCCGACCTAACGTCGCAGGCATGCGATCGTTCCGTTCCCGCCCCGTCGACGACCACACGGCGGCGCTCGCCCGAGCCCGGGTAGCGCATGTGGCCGGCGGCCGCTGGGCGAGCGGAACCGGTCCCATCGCGGACGACCGGGGGCCGCGGGCGGCGGTGCCGGATCTGGCGTTGGCCCGGGCCGCCCTCGACCGCTCACCGGAAGGGTCCGATGCGACCCGGACGGACGCGTACGGCGCACCGAGCCGTCCTGGCCCTGACGGCGGAACAGGCCGGCCTCCTCCAGACGACAGGTCGGCGTTGACTGACGAGCCAGGCCCTCGTCGCCCGACCCCGGGCGACCGGCCGAGCCGCCCCACACCGAGCAACCTGCCGGACCGACCGACGACATCAGGCGACGGACTCGGGCGTGGCGCTCTCGCCGGCGCCCCGGGCCGACAGGCGCCGGACGATCGGTTCGGCCAGGCGGTTCTCGACGCTGACCAGCGTCGTCCGATGCCGCGCCAGCGCGGAGGCCGCCCGGTGCCGGGCGACGCACTCGGCCAGGGCGCTCTCGCCGGCCAACCGGCCCGACAGCCACCGGACGATCGGTTCGACCAGGTGGCTCTCGGCGCTGACCAGCGTCGTTCGATGCCGCGCCAGCGGGGAGGCCGTCCGGTACCGGGCGACGCACACGGCCCTGGCGCACCGGCCCGACAGGCGCCGGACGATCGGTTCGGCCAGGTGGCTCTCGGCGCTGACCAGCGTCGTTCGATGCCGCCCCAGCGCGGAGGCCGCCCGGTGCCGGGCGACGCACTCGGCCAGGGCGCTCTCGCCGGCGCACCGGCCCGACAGCCACCGGACCACGAGCCTGACCGTGTCGAGCTCGACGATCCGCCCGATCCGGCGATGCTGGGGGAGCGCCCGCTGGACCCCGCTCCCACGATCCGCCTCGGCCGGCTGGGGCTGGAACGGATCCACCTCGCCGTCATCGTGCTGGTGGTCCTCGTCGGGGTGATCGGTGCCGCGGTCCTGTTCCTGCGGTCCCGGCCCGAGGTGGTGCCGATCGAACCGGAGCTGGTCGCGACCGGGTCACCGATCGACACAGGAGCAGCCACCGGAGCCGACACTGGCGGAAGCGCCGAGCCCGACGACACCGCCGACGCCGCCGACGCCGCACCGTCGGGCCGGCCACCTGACGACCCGTCGGCGCCGGCCTCGATCGTCGTCCACGTCGCCGGTCTCGTGGCCCGTCCTGGCGTCGTCGAGCTGCCGACCGGTTCCCGGGTGATCGACGCCATCGAGGCAGCCGGCGGCGCGACGCCCGAAGCAGATCTGACCCCGATCAACCTCGCCCGCATCCTCACCGACGGCGAGCAGGTGCTCGTCACCGAAGACCCGCCGGCGCCGCCGCCCGCTCCGCCGGCCGACGCACCGGCTGCGGGGGCGCCGTCCGGACCGGTGAACCTCAACACTGCGACCGCTGCCGAGCTCGACACCCTTCCCGGCATCGGCCCGACCCTGGCCGGACGGATCCTGGAGTGGCGCGAGCAGAACGGGCGCTTCACCACCGTCGACGAACTGCGTGAGGTCTCCGGGATCGGCGACCAGCGCTTCGCCGAGCTCGAACCGCTGGTGACGCTATGACCGGCCAGCAGCCGTCCAACGGCCCGACCCCGCCGACCTCCGACGTTCGTGGCCTG
>NZ_POTW01000007.1 GCF_003236295.1 Jiangella anatolica | reverse complement strand
CCCACGGAAGCAGCAGAAGGGCCCGGCCGGGGCCGGAGCGGGTGCGGAAGCTCACCAGTCGATTCCGTGGTCGTGCAGTCGGTGCTCGAGCACCGCGTGCTCGGCGGCGCCGCGATCCGGGTAGCGCCGCGCCCCGACGACCGCCGGCGGCCGGCCCGGCGTCGCCGCGCGGACGGCGACGGCGAACCCGTCGCCGAGCCGCACGATCGCGTACCGGGGCAGGTCGGGGTCGGGGGTGCGGCGGACGAAGTCGAGCACCTCGGCGATGTCCGCGTCGTACGGCGGGAACGGCCGCGCCCGGGCCCGGTCGATCAGCTCGGCGGTGACCAGCGGCCGCACCCGCGTCCGCAGGATCTCGGCGTCCTGGATCGACAGCGCCATCGTCACCGGTCCTCGAGCAGCAGCCGGGCGACCTTCTCCCCCATGACGACGGCGGGCATCGCCGTCGTCGCGCGCGGGATCCGCGGCATGATCGAGCAGTCCGCGACCCGCAACCCGTCGACGCCGTGGACCCGGGCCCGCTCGTCCACGACGGCCAACGGGTCGCCGTCGACGCCCATGCGGCAGGTGCCGACGGGGTGCCAGTAGTTGTCCGGGTGGCGGTAGAGGTGGGCGACGAGCGCGTCACGGGCGAACGTCTCCGGTCCGGGGTGGAGCTCGGCGCCCACCAGCGGGGCCAGCCCGGCGGCCAGCTCGCGCAGGATCGCCGCACCCTCGGCGAGCACGGCGACGTCGGCGCCCTCGGGGTCGGCCAGGAACCGGTGGTCGATGACGGGCTTGGCCTCCGGGTCCGCGCTGCGCAGCCGCACGAACCCGCGCGAGCGCGGCTGCAGGGCCGAGACGCCGACGCTCCACCGCTTGCGCCCGGTCAGGTGGGTCGGGCTGTACGGCAGAAAGTGCAGGTCGAACGCCTCGGTGTCGAAGCTGGACGCGACCTTGCCCATCGCCTGCTCGTCCGGCGCCCAGCCGGCCGACCGGGCCCGCTCCATCGCCGCGGTCATCTCCTCCGAGCCCGACCAGCTCATCAGCAGGAACGGCTGGTCGTGCAGGTTCTCGCCGACGCCGGGCAGGTGCTGGACGAGCGGGACGTCCAGCGCCGCGAGCTGCGCGTACGGGCCGATGCCGGAGCGCAGCAGGACCGTCGGCGAGTTGTACGCGCCGCCGGCCAGCACCACCGTCCCGGCCCGCACCGTCGTCGCCGCGCCACCATGCCGGACCACGACGCCGCTGGCCCGGCCGCCGCTCACGACGACGCGGTCGACGAGCGCGTCGCCCACGATCCGCAGGTTCGGCAGCGCGCGCACCGGGTCCAGGTAGGCGAACGCGGTGTTGACGCGCACGCCGTCCTGGATGTTCACCGACTCCGGCGCGAACCCGGCGGCTTCGTCGACGTCGTTGAGGTCGTCCAGGCAGGGCATGCCGGCGGCGGGCGCCGCGTCGTACCAGGCGCGCTGCCACGGGGTGAGGTCGGCGGCGGCGTAGGTGTGGACGCGCATGCGCCGCGTGCCCTCGTGGAACAGCGGCAGCAGGTCGTCGGTGGACCAGCCGGTCAGCCCGGACTCCGCCCACGCGTCGTAGTCGCGCCGATGTCCCCATGTCTGCGTGCAGCCGTTGACGTCAGAGCAGCCGCCGATCGCCCGGGCCCGCTCGAAGCCGACGGTCCACGGGTAGGTGTCGCCGGAGTCGTAGCCCCAGTCGTGCGAGCGGCCCAGCCGGGTCGCGTCGAGCAGGTCCGCGGGCCAGGCCGCGCTCCCCTCGGGCCCGAAGTCCGGGCCGGCCTCGAGCAGCAGCACGTCCAGGCCGGCCTCCGCCAGCCGGGCCGCGACGACGTTGCCCGACGTCCCGCCGCCGACGACGACGTACTCGGCCGCCTCCGGCAGCGCCCGCATCCTCAGGACCCGGCCTGCTCGGTCAGCCACGCCGCGACGTCGTCCGCGACGACCAGCGCGTCGCGCTGCAGGTACTCGATCGCCTCCAGCGCGTAGGCGTGCGCCCGCTCGCTGGAGCCGCCGACGCAGTCGGTGATCACCCGCACCCGGTAGTCGTGCTGGTGCGCGTCGACCGCCGTGTAGTGGATGCACACGTCGGTGAGGCCGCCGACCAGTAGCAGCGTCTCGGCGCGGTAGGACTTCAGCACGATCTCCAGCTCGGTGCCGAAGAACGCGGAGTAGCGGCGCTTGCGGATCACGAACTCCTCCGGCCGCGGGTCCAGCCAGGAGGCCAGCTCGGTGCCGTCCTCGCCCTCGATGCAGTGCGGGCCCTCGGCGCCGTCGAGCTCGCGGCCGATGTCGACCAGCGACGGCTTGTGCACCTCCTGGATGAACACGACGGGGACGCCGGCCGAGCGGGCGAGGTCGATGAGCTTGCGCACCCGTGGTGCGCGCTGCTCGCGTCCGCCCATCACGGGGATGCCGCCGTCGCCGGGCGGCGTCTGGCCCGAGCCGCCCTGGATGTCGACGACGACGAGGACGGCGGCGCCGACGACGTGGGTGCGCGCGGGATCGGGGGTGGTCTGCGTGGAGGTCATGGGCGGTCCAGGAGGCGTCGGGGGGTGTGGACGAGGATGGTCTCGGCGATCTTCGGGTCACCGCCGGCCAGGCCGGCGATCGCCGGTGCGATGCGGCGGAACAGGTGGTCGTAGCCGTTGCCGCCGTTGCGGTGCAGGTTGGCCTGCGTCCAGACGTCGGCGCCGATGATCAGCTGGCCGCCGAAGCCCTCGCTCAGCAGCCACTCGGCCATCTCCAGCCGCTCGGCGTCGGTCGGGTTCCGCAGCGCGGGCGAGCCGTAGTAGAAGTCCGAGCCGAACGTGTCGTAGCCGAGTACGGCGCCGGCCTGGGCGATCTCGCGGTGGTAGCCGCGGTCCCACCGCTCGTCGAGGTGGCCGACGATGACGCGGTCGGCGGGCATGCCCTCGTCCAGCAATGCGGCGAGGACGTCCGTGCCGCCGGCCCCGCGGAAGGAGAGGTGGGCGTAGACGGCGGCGCCGGTGCGCGCCCCGGCCCGGCCGGCCGCGCGCAGGACGCGCCACTCGGCGTCGGTGACCGGCCAGCTGGTCCCGATCTCGCCGAGCAGCGCCGGCCGGATGCCGGTGCCGTCGATGCCGTCGGTCAGCTGCGCGACCAGGAACTCGGTCAGCTCGTCGACGCCGGCGTGCCGCACGTGGCCGGGCATCGTCGGCTCGACGTAGAAGCCTCCGCCGACGACGACGTGGACGCCGGAGCGCCGGGAGATCGACGGCAGCTCCTCGAGGCGCCGTCCCATGCCCGGCAGCGTCAGCTCCACGACGGCGGAGCCACCGGCGTCGCGCACGTAGGCCAGCTCGGCGGCGGCGACGTCCGGGTCGTCGAGCACCAGGTTCTCCGGCAGCGAGAGCGCGTTCCAGCGCAGGTAGGCGGCGGTCTCCGGCCCGATCGGCCCGGGCGGCGGCGGCTCGGCCGGCGGCTTGGCCCAGATGCGCAGGTCGCTGAGCAGATGCTCGTGCATCGACGTGGCGCCGAGCTGGTCCGGCTCGATGGGGCCGAGCACGGTGTGGATGGGCATCGGCTACTCCCCGAAGATCGCGCGGCGCGGGTTGACGGTGTGGATCCGGTCGAGCAGCTCCGGCTCGATGCCCGCCTGCCCGGCCAGGGTCCGGAACTCCTCGAACAGGAACGTGTAGCCGGGCCCGCCGAGCGCGCGCAGGTGCGAGCGCTGGCAGACGTCCTGCGACAGCAGGATCTGGTCCTGGTAGCCCTTGTCGATCATGGTCTTGAGGTAGGACAGCCGGCGGTCGATCTGGTGCATGATCAGCTCGCCGCCGATGCGGCAGGTCATCAGGCAGTCGAACTGCACGAACGCGCCGCGGCGCAGCAGCTCCAGCGAGTAGTCGACGCTCTTGACGGTGTCGGAGTGCCCGATCACGACGCGGGCCGGGTCGACACCCTCCTCGACCATGATCTCCAGCTGCGCCAGGCCGGTCGGGAACGAGGCCGCGTGCGTGCTGATCATGGCGCCGGTCTCGCGGCCGGCCCGGGCGGCGGCCCGGAAGGAGCGCTCCTCGACCGCGGTGATGTGCGAGAGGTCCGAGGCGATCTCGCCGATGATGCCGGCCCGCACGCCCGTGCCCGGGATCTCGTCGAGCAGGTCCGCGACGAGGTACTCGGCGATCTTGTTCGTCGAGTTGCGGTCGAACCAGCGCTTGTCGAGGTACGTGTCGTAGTAGTGGCCGGTGCCCAGGATCACCTGCACGCCGGTCGCCTCGGCCATCGCCTTCGTCGCGAGCACGTTCGCGATCGAGCGCGACCCCGTGTCGGGGTTCTGCTGCATGACGCGCAGGTCGTCGCTCCAGCCGACCGGCGCGGCGTAGTCGCTGAGCTCGCCGTTGGTCATGTCGATCAGCGTCGAGCCGCCGGCCGCGGTGAACCGGCGCAGCTCGGGCTCGGTGTCGGACCAGACGTTGAGGTAGCCGTCCTGCGGCGTCGTCCGCGTCATGTTGATGAAGACGTGCTCGTGCGGCAGCGTGACGCCCAGCTGGTCGGGCAGCAGCGGGCCGGTGACGCTCTGGACCGTGTCGACCATGTCCGTCCTCTCGATCAGATCGCCATGACGACGCTCTTGGGCTCACAGAAGCCGCGCAGTCCCTCGTCGCCGAGGTCGCGCCCGAGCCCGGACTCGCCGACGCCGCCGAAGGAGAGCGCCGGGTCGAACACGTTGTAGGTGTTCACCCAGACGGTGCCGGCCCGGATCGCCGCGGCCATGCGGTGCGCCCGGGACAGGTCGCGGGTCCAGACGCCGGCGGCCAGGCCGTACGCGGTGTCGTTGGCGATGCGGACCGCGTCGTCCTCGTCGTCGAACGCGATGACGCCCACCACCGGCCCGAAGATCTCCTCGCGCGCGATCGTCATGTCGTTGGTGACGCCGGTGAACAGGGTGGGCTCGACGTAGAAGCCCGGGCCGCGGGTCCCGCCGCCGGCCGCCAGCGTCGCGCCCTCGTCGACACCCTTGCGGATGTAGCCGAGGACGCGGTCGCGCTGCTCTTCTGAGACGAGCGGGCCGACCGTGACGCCGCCGGCGAGGCCGTCGCCCACCGGCACCTTGGCGACGGCGGCCGTCAGCCGCTCGGTCATCTCCGCGGCGATCGAGCGCTCCACCAGAAGCCGGCTGCCCGCGGTGCACATCTGCCCGGAGTGGCCGAACGACGCGCGCATCGCGGTGACGACGGCGGCGTCGAGGTCGGCGTCGGCGAAGACGATGTTGGGGCTCTTGCCGCCCAGCTCCAGCGTGACGCGCTTGAAGCCGTCGGCGGCGGCGTGCATGACGGCGCGCCCCACCTCCGTCGAGCCGGTGAACGACACCTTGGCGATGCCGGGATGACGGGTGAGCGCGGCGCCGACCCGGCCGTCACCGGTGAGCACGCTGACGACGCCGTCCGGCACGCCCGCCGCGAGCAGGATCCGGGCGAGGCGCAGCAGCGTCAGCGGCGTGTCCTCGGCCGGCTTGGCGACGACGGTGCAGCCGGCCGCGAGCGCGGGAGCGAGCTTGAACGCCGCGGTCATGATCGGGAAGTTCCACGGCAGGACGACGGCGACCGGGCCGACCGGCTCCAGCGTCGTGTACACGTGGTGGCCGCCGCCGTCGATCGGGACGACCGTGCCGCCGAGGCGCGACGGCGCGCCGGCGAAGTGCCGGAACGTGCGCGCGGCGCTGGCGGTGTCGGCGCGGGAGCGCTCGATGGGCTTGCCGTTGTCGCGCGTCTCGAGGATCGCCAGCTCCTCCAGGTCGTCCTCGATCAGCTCGGCGACCCGGTTCAGGATGCGGGCGCGCTCCAGCGGCGCGAGGCCGCGCCAGCGGCGGTCCTCGTGCGCCGCCACGGCGGCCGCGACCGCGGCGTCGACGTCGGCGTCGGTCGCCTGCGCGACGGTCGTGAGCACCTCCTCGGTCGCCGGGTCGACGACGGCGCGTTCCTCCCGGTCACCCAGGTCGACCCAGGTGTCGCCGCGGAGGAACGGCTCGTAGCCGGGCAGCGCGGGCACGGCGGTCCTGATGGTCACGGCGCATCCTTCCTCAGAAGATCCCGAAGTACTCGCGCTGCTCCCAGTCGGAGACGTGGCGCAGGTATCGCTCGAACTCGGCCCGTTTGATGGTGGCGTACCACTCCACCACGGTGTCGCCGAACGCAGCCCGGAAGGCGGCGTCGCCGGTCAGGGCGTCGACGGCCGCGCCGAGGTTCGACGGCAGCCGCTGCGCCCCGTCGGCGTAGGGCTGGGTCGTCGGCGCCGGCGGGACGAGCCCGCGGTCCACCCCGTCCATGCCGCTGACCAGCTGCGACGCGATGTACAGGTACGGGTTCGCGGCCGGCTCGCCGGACCGGTTCTCCAGCCGCGTGGCCGGGTCGCCGGGACCGCCGACGGCACGGATCATGGCGCCCTTGTTGTCGATCCCCCACGCGACGCGGTCCGGCGCGAGCGAGAACGGCTGGTAGCGCTTGTAGCCGTTGACGGTCGGCGTCGTGAACGCCGCGGCCGCGAGCGCGTGGTCGAGCAGGCCGGCGAGGTAGGCAGACCCGACGGCGGAGAGGGTGGCGCCGGGCGTGTCGGGGACGAACACGCCGGCGCCGGTCGCGAGGTCGCGCAGCGACTGGTGCAGGTGCCAGCCGGTCGACGCCCCTTCGGCGCCCTGCGGCCGGGACATGAACGTCGCGTGGTAGCCGAGCCCGGCCGCGATGCGGCGCACGGCGGTGCGGCACAGCACGATCGCGTCGGCCACCTCGGCGGCGTCGCCGGCCTCCATGGTGAGCTCGAACTGGCTCGGCCCGAACTCCAGCTCGATCGAGCGCAGCGGCAGGTCCAGCAGCGTCAGCCCGCGGTAGAGCGCGTCGACCAGCGGCTGCATGGCATCCAGGCCCTCGTCGTGCAGCAGTTGCGCGCCGCGTGTGGTAGGCAGGACGGGCGACGCGGCGCCCGGCCGCCCCGGGCCGCCCACCTGGTCCGGGCCGACGCCCACGCCGGCCTCGCGGAGCACGTGGAACTCCAGCTCGGCGCCGACGGTCATGGCGTAGCCGCGCGCGGCCAGCGTCGCCAGCTCGGTGCGCAGGATCGAGCGGGTGCAGAACGGCACCGGCGAGCCGTCGGGGAAGCGCACGTCGCACAGGACCATCGCGGTCCGGTCCGTCCACGGCAGCACGCGGAACGTCGTCGGGTCCGGGACGAGCACGATGTCGCCGGCGCCGCTGAAGCCGCCGACGCCCACGCCGGTGTCGGCGGAGAAGACCGGGAACACCGACTGCCCCGAGGTGTCCTTGAGCAGCAGCGAGCTGGGCGCCGTCACCCCGGAGCGCAGCGCGGCGGGCACGGCCGCCCGGGTCAGCGTCTTGCCGCGCAGCAGGCCGTGCTGGTCGACGAAGGAGAACCGCACCATCTCGATGCCGAGCTCGTCGACGACCCGCCGCAGCTGGCCGGCCGCCGCGTACTGCGCCTCGGACCACAGGTCGTGCCGGTCGACGAAGCCGCCGCGGTCCTCGGCCAGCATCGGCCGCGCCGAGACACCGCCGCCGGCCGCCGCGACCGGGCGCTCGTCGGCGTTGCGCTCACGCATCGGCGTGCGCCTCGGCGCGTGCGGTGCCGGCCGCCCACGGGGAGGCCTTCCGTCGCTCCTGCTCCCGCTCGATCCACCGCGTCTGCCACACGTCGTTGGCGGCGATGGTGTCGACGGCCAGCGGCCCGGTGAGCGCGGCCGCGTCGTCCTCGCCGACCGGGTGCGCCGGCGTCTGGCCGCCCGCCGCGAACGCGTCGATGGCGCGCAGCAGCAGCCGCCGGTTCGCCGTCACCGCGCGGTCGGAGACGCCCAGCCGCTCGACCGTGCGGTCCTGGATCGGGCCCATGCTCTCGACCGCCCACTGGTCGTGGACGTTGATGTCCAGGCCCATCCCGGTGTAGGTGAGCTCCTTCTGCTCCCGCGCGTCGAAGCCCCAGTTGTTGCTCCGGTTGCGCAGCGGCCGGTAGTCCGGCAGGCTCACGCCCTCCAGCCGCTGCTGGAGCAGGGTGTCCTTGTCGGTCCGCTCGGCGAAGTCGTACCAGATCATGTACCAGTAGTGGGTCTCGTCGTCGATCGGCACGTGCCACTGGGTGAAGACCTTCGAGTTGCCGAACGGCACCACGAACGCGTTGGGGAACAGCAGGTTCGTCACCCTGACGTGCTTGATGTCCTCGGTCAGCTGCCGCAGCGCGAAGACGCGCAGGCCATGGTCGGCGCTCTCCACCTCGATGTCGGGACGGTAGTTCTCGCCGACGAGCATCGAGAGCTTCTTGCCGGTGCCCTCGACCTCCTCGCTGAACTGCTGCCCGTAGACCTCGCGCGGGTCCTCCTGGATGAAGCGGTGCAGGAACGAGACGTGGCTGGGGTCGATGCCGCCCTCCAGGCCCTGCAGCCAGTTGCACTCCCACAGGCCCTTGAACGCGAACGTGTACTCCTCGGGCGCGACGAAGCAGTCGTAGTGCGGGAACGGCGGCGGATCGCCGGCGCCGAGGTAGGCGAAGATGATCCCGTTCCTCTCCACGCACGGGTAGTTGGCGATGCGGATCTTGCCGAGGAACTGGCTGTGCTCGGGCTCGGCGGGCTGCTCGACGCAGCGCCCCTCGCCGTCGTAGAGCCACCCGTGGTAGAGGCAGCGCACGCCGTCGTTCTCCAGCCGCCCGTAGGACAGGTCGACCCCGCGATGGGCGCAGAACCGGCTGATCAGCCCCCAGCCGTCGCTCTTCTTGAACAGGACGAGGTCCTCGCCGAGCAGCTTGATCGCCTTGACCGGGCGCTCGCTGGGCATCTCCGACACCAGCGCCGCGGGCTGCCAGTAGGACCTGAGCAACGAGCCCAGCGGCGTGCCGGGGCCGGAGCGGGTGATCTTCTCGTTGTCTTCCTGCTTCAGCATGACGCGCGGCTCCCTCGCCTCAACCTTAGGATCCGATCCTAGCCTGATTGTATCCAATAGTCACGCGTCGAGGACCAGGAGCGGACAGGCCGCCCTGGAGACGCAGACCATCATGCAGTCGTTGGCGGCCCGTTCCTGCGTGGTGAGCACGTAGTCGCGGTGCTCGACCTCGCCCTCCACCACGCGGGTCTCGCAGCTGCCGCAGATGCCCTCCTCGCAGTCGGTGAGCACGTCGACGCCGGCCTCGCGCAGGACCTCCAGGACCGAGCGGTCCGGCGGCACCTCCAGCTCGACGCCCGTCCGGGCCAGGCGGACGGCGAACGTGCCGCCGGGCTCGTACTCCACGGCCGGGGCCGTGAAGTACTCGCAGCGCAACCGCTCCTCCGGGACCAGCGACCGCAGCTGCGCCAGCATGCGTTCGGGCCCGCAGGCGTAGACGAGCGCGTCCGGCCGGTCGGCGACCTCGCGCGCGAGGTCCGCGCGCCGACCCGAGTCCCGCGCGACGACGGCGACGTCGCCGTCCAGCGCCGCGAGCTCGTCGAGGAACGGCATCCGCGACCGCGACGCGCCCAGGTACAGCAGCCGCCACCCGATCCCGTCGGCCGCGGCCCGGCGCACCATCGGCAGCAGCGGGGTGATGCCGATGCCGCCGGCGATGAACAGCACATCCCGCGCGGGCTGCAGGGCGAAGTGGTTGTGCGGGCCGCGCACCCTCAGCACGTCGCCCGGCCGCAGCGCCTCGTGCACGTGACGCGAACCGCCGCGGCTGGTGTCCTCGCGCAGCACGGCGATGCGGTACCGGCTGGCCGCCGGGTCGCCGCACAGGGAGTACTGCCGCACCGGCGCGCCCGGTGCGACGAGGTCGATGTGCGCGCCCGGCTCCCACGCCGGCAGCGCGCCGCCGAGCGCCTCCAGCTCGACCGAGAGCACGTCCTCGGCCTCGATCGTCATCGCCCGCACCCGGACGGGCAGCTCGGGAGCGTCGGCCCGAGTGGCCATGCGGGCCTCCTAGTGGTGGTCGTGGTGTGCGTGCCCGGCCTCGGAGTGACAGTGCGCCGACGGCTGGGACGGCGGCACGTCGAGCGCCGGGTTGCGGTCGAAGAACCCGTCCGGCTCCAGCCGCAGCCCGATGTGCTGCACGGGCATGATCGGCCAGTCCTCCGGGCGCACGTAGTGGTGCGAGGCGATGATCGGCCACAGGACCAGTTCGGCGCCGTCCAGCGGCCGGTCGGCCTGCCGCCACGCGGCGATGCCCTCCTCGCCCAACGGCGCCTGGTTCGGGTACTCCCCCGCGATGAACCGCTCGGCCGGGTCGTACGCCGTCGCCCACAGGTGCTTGGCGATGAACGGCGCCTTGCGCTCGACGACGCTGCCGGGCCGGGCGAACAGCCGGGTGGTGTTCGGCAGCCCGAGCCGGAACGCGGTCGGCTCGCCGTAGCGGTTGGTGCGCTCGGTGCTCTCGACACGCCAGTGCAGCGCCCGGGACGGGTCGTTCGTGCGGCCCGCCTCCAGCTCGGACGCGATGACGGTCGGCACCATGCGGCACGCGTTGCCGTACGGGTTGAGCTCCTCGTCCTCCTCGACCTCCGCGTGCACCTCGACCAGCCGGTTGAGCGGGCCGTCGATCGCGGTGTCCAGCCGGATCGCGAAGTAGTGCTGGTGCGTCGGCGCCTGGACGTTGGGGCCGACCATCCGGCCGTAGCGCGGCGACTCGCCGTCGTCGATGCCGGACACCGACAAGATGCCGGTCAGCTTGATCTCCAGCTCGATCGCGCCGTCCTGGTACAGCGACCAGTAGAAGCCGTAGTCGTAGTTCGCGACCGTCGCGAAGAACGAGATGACCAGCCGGCGCGACCGCCGCACGTCCGCCTCGCCGGTGCGGGTGTTCACGTGCTTCCAGAGGATCGAGTAGTCCTCCTCGTGCATGCAGACGCCGTTCGCGATCGTCTTGACCTCGCCGTGGCCGTCGAGCACGTGCGCGTCGAAGTAGCGGATCTCGCCCAGGCAGTCGCAGCCCAGCTCCAGCGACGCGGTGAGCGGCCCGGCTCCGTATTCGCCCCAGTCGAAGAAGTTCTTGCGGTAGGCGGTCGGGTCGGAGTCGAGGTACGGGACGTACATCTCGTTCACCGCCGCGCGGCGCAGCACCGGCCGCACCGTGTCGCCGTCGCGGTAGACGAGGTCGTGCAGCACCAGGCCCTCGCGGTGGGTGAAGCCGAGGCGGAACGTCCAGTTCTGCCAGCTCACCTCGTGGCCGTCGACAGCGAAGCCCGGACCCTGCGGCTGGGTGATCTCCAGCGGCGCGACCTCGCGGTCCGGGCCCCAGGTGCCGGAGCGGTACACGCCGGTCTCGCTCGCCATCGGGATGACGCCGTGGTCCTCGATGCGGACGATGTCGAGCGTCTCCAGGTCGACGATCGGGACCAGGCCCGCGACCGGGCGGGCGTAGCCGTTGTCGTCGGCGGACTCGCGGTGCCACACGGTCCCCCACGACAGCCGCCGGTCGGCGAGGTCCTCGGGCTCGAAGCCGGTGATCGACTCCGGGTCGACCCAGACCAGGGAGGTGTCGTCGATGCCGCGCTTGGCCAGCGCCTCCTTGAGCAGCGGGTGCTCGCGGGCGGCCTGGGCGACCAGCCGCGCCTCCTCCGACGAGACGCCGGGACGCTTGGCGTCGACGGGCTGCCAGGCCACGACGGACGCCGCCCGGTCCGACCCGGCCGTCCAGCCGGTGACCTCCCACGCCGCGTGCTCGTCGGGGTTCATGACGACGAGCCGCACCGGGCGACCCTGGCCCGGCGCGAGGCCGCGGGCGATCCCCTCCTCGACGGCGATGCCCCAGAAGCGCGGGCGCGTGCCGATGCGGTCGTCCTGCCGCACGAGGACGACGACGCCGGCGATCTCCTCGGGGCCCAGCGGGTCGCTCCACAGGCGTGCCGTGGTCATCTCTCCTCCTGGTGTCTCGATGCGACGACGCCCACGCCGTCGGCTCTGGGGTCGCTCGCGGCCTCCAGTGTGTTCCCGTGCCGACGGCACACCTGGACGTGTCCGGCCGTGTCGGCCGGGCCGGGGAACCGGGCGACGGGCAACCCGGCGGCGGCCGCGGCCGCCGTGACCTCGTCGGCGACGCCCGGCTCGGCGACGAGGGTGAGCTCGGCGTGGCCGAGGTCGACGTCGCCGATCACCCAGCGCGGCCAGGCGAGCACGTCGTCGAGCGGCCGCCGCGGGTCGGTGAGCGCGGGCAGCAGCTGGGCCAGGATCCACGGCTGGGCCCGGCCGCCCTGGCACCCCGCCACCACCGTCGTCCCCGCCGACTCGACGATGACGGGGCACAGGGTGTGCGGCGGCCGCGCGCCGGGCGCCAGCCGGGCCGGCGACGACGGGTCCAGGCTGAACGCCGCGCCGCGGTTGTGCAGCACGATGCCGGTCGCGAGGTCGAGCAGGCCGGCGCCGAAGCTCTGGAAGACGCTCTGCACGATGGTGACGCTCCAGCCGGCGTCGTCGCTCGCCGTCACCGCCACGGTGTCGCCGCCGGCGCGCGGCTCCGGCGCGACCGCGACGGGCTCGCCGTCCAGCCGCAGCAGCGCCTCCAGGCCGTCGTGGGCCGAGCGGGGGTCGCCGAGGTGCGCGGCCCGGGCCCTGACGCCGGCCAGGCAGGCGTCGAGCAGCCGAGTGGGATCCGGTGCGCCGCCGGCCACGGCCCGCGCGACGCCCAGCAGGACCGGTCCCACGGACGGGGGCGGCGCGACCGACCAGGTCACGCCGGCGATGTCACGGGTCACGGCGGGGACGGTCTCCGGCCGGTAGCCGGCGAAGTCGGCGACCGTGTGCGTGCCGCCGTGCGCCCGCAGCGCCGACACGAGGGCGTCGGCCGTCTCGCCCTCGTAGAGGTCCCGCGGATCCTCGGTCAGGCGCCTCAGGGTGGCGGCGAGGGCCGGCTGCCGCAGCGGCTCGCCGACCCGCAGCGGCTCGCCGCCGGGCGCGAACACCGACCGCAGGCCGGGATCGGCGAGCACGGCCTCGCGGCGGACGTCCAGCGCCCGCTCCAGGCCTGCGCTCACCGGCGTGCCGTCCGCCGCGATGTCGGCCGCGGCCAGGAACGACGAGGCCAGCGGCAGCCGGGCGCCGAGGCGGACCAGCTCGGTCCAGCCGGCGACGATGCCCGGCACCGTCACCGTGTGCGCACCCTGCCGCGGCATCGCGGTCCAACCGGCCGACACCCGCCCGATCTCCCGCGGCGCGACGCCGGCCGCGACGACCGCCGTCGTCACCCCTTCGGGCGAGCGCACCAGTGCGACGAGGTCGCCGCCGAGCGCGCACTGGTGCGGGTAGACGACGGTGAGCGCGACCGCGGCGGCCAGGGCGGCGTCGAGCGCGTTGCCGCCCGCGGCGACGGCGCGCTCACCGGCGGCGACGGCGTCGCGGTGCGGTGCGGCCAGGGCGACGGCCATGTCAGAGCCCCCGCCGCGCCGTCGAAACGAAGTCGAGGTCGTCGCGCGGCTTTCCGTCGCACAGATCGGCAACCGCGTCGCCGATGGCCGGCCCGAACTTGAAGCCGTGGCCGGAGCAGGCGGCCGCGACCACGACCTGCGGGGCCGCGGCGAGCGGGCCGATGACGAACCGCCGGTCCAGCGTCATCGTGTAGAGGCAGGCGGTCAGCTCGACCGGGGTGGTGTCCAGTCCCGGCACGTAGCCGGCCAGGAGCTCACGCAGTCCGGCGACCTCCTGCGGGCTCGGCGGGTCGGCCGGGCGTTCCGGGTCCCAGACGAGGCCGGCGTCGACGCCGAGCTTGACGCCGTTGCCGTCGGCGTCGGGGATGCCGAACACGAGGCCTTCGGGGCGGTCGACGGAGAACGTGCCGAGGTTCGGCGGCAGGCCGGCCGGCTGCCCGGTCCGCACCGTGATCGTGAGGATCCGCCAGACCTCCAGCAGCGGCGCCAGTGCCGGCACCAGCGCGCCGGACCAGCTCCCGGCCGCGACGACGAGCCGGCCCGCCGTCAGCTCGCCGTCGTCGGTCGTGACGCGCACGCCCGTCGCCGTCGGCTCCCAGCCGTGCACCCGGACGCCGTGCCGCAGCTGCGCGCCGTGCGACGCGGCGACCCGCTGCAGGGCCGCCAGCGCCCTCGCCGCCTCGACGACACCCGCGGCGGGATCGTGGACGGCACCGTACCCGGCGGGCACCGCGAGGCCGGGCATGCGGCGCGCCAGCTCGCCCGGATCGTCGACGACGACGCAGTCCGGTCCCTGCAGGCGCGGCTCGCCGCGGAACGCGTACAGCCCGCCGGTGCGGTGGACGAGCCGTTCGCCGGTCTCGGCCTCCAGCGCCGCCCAGGCGGTGAACGCGCGGTCGACGAACTCGTTCCAGACCGGGTTGGGATAGGCCCGGCGGATCATCCGGGTCCGGCCGTGCGACGAGCCCCGCTCGTGCCCCGGCGGAAAGCGGTCCAGTGCGATCACCCGCCGGCCGCGGCGGGCCAGGCTCGCGGCGGCCGCGCTGCCGTGCACGCCGAGCCCGGCGACGACGACGTCCGCGTCGGGGTGGCGCGTCATCCGCTCACCCGCCCGGCGACCACGGCCCGCACGCCCTCGACGAGCGCGTCGAGATCGTCGTCGTCGTTGTAGACGTGGACCGACGCGCGCACGACCGACGGCAGCGACCGCGCGCCGAGGTCCCACTGACCGTGCGTCGCGGGCACCGACACCACGCGCACGTTGCGCGCCGCCAGCCGCTCGACCACGGTGCGGCACTCGACGCCGTCGACGACGAACGTCACGATCGCCGACGAGGCCTCGCCCGGGTCGGCGATCGTCACGCCGGGCACGTCGGCGAGGGCGGACCGCAGCTGCCGGCCGCGCGCCCGCAGCCAGCGCTGGGTCGTCTGCGGCGAACGCTCCAGCGCCTCGCGCAGCCCGACGCCGAGGCCGAGCCGCGCGGCGACGGCACTCTCCCACGACTCGAACCGGCGCGCGGTGAGGTTGAGCTCCCAGCCCGACCGCGACACCCACTCCGCGCCGCGCACGTCCGGCGCCGTCGGCGTCAGCCGCTCCAGCAGCGACTGCCGGACGTAGCCGAAGCCGGTGCCGCGCGGGCCGCGCAGGAACTTGCGGCCGGTCGTGACGAGGGCGTCGCAGCCGATCGCGTCGACGTCGACGGTCAGGTGCCCCACGGACTGGGTGGCGTCGAGCACGTAGGTCGCGCCGTGGCGCCGGGCGATCTCGCCGATCCGCTCGGCGGGCTCGACCAGCCCCGACGACGTGGGGATGTGCGAGACGGTGACGATGGTCGGGCGTCCGTCGGCCAGCAGCGCGTCGAGCGCGGCCAGGTCCACCTGCCGCTGAGCGTCGACCGGCGCGACGACCAGCTCGGCCTCGTGCTCGCGGGCCACCGTCATGAGGTGCATCGCGTGGCTGACGTAGGTCGTGCTGGAGGCGACGATCCGCTCCCCCTTGCCCGGCCGGAGCGCGTCGACGATCACCCGCAGCCCCGTCGAGGCGCTGTCGAAGAGGGCGATCTCGTGGGCACGCGCGCCGATCAGCTCCGCGGCCGCCGCGTACACGTCCTCGGTGCGCTCGCGGGCCACCGCCGCCGCCTCGTAGCCGCCGTACCGCTCCTCCAGGCGCAGGTGGTCGACGACGGCGGTCATGACGCCGTGCGACGGCAGCGCCGAGCCGGCCGCGTTGAAGTGGTGGGACAGACCCGCGCCGACGGTACGCGCACGCTCGGCGGCGACGTCGATCTCCGTTCGCGCGCCGAGGGCGGTGGCAGGTGCCGCCTCGATCGAATCCATCTCGCATCGCCCTTCCGCTAGGGATCCAAAACTATCATACGTGGATCCAATCCGGCCATGCAGGTGTTCGCCTGCCGGCCAGGACTCCCGAGGTCGCAGGTCAGGGCTTGTAGACGACGTAGACCTTGCGCAGTCGCTCGTGGACCGTCCACTCGCCGCACCACCCGATCGGGAAGTACGCCGTCGCGCCGGCGGCCACCTCGACCGGCTCCTCGCCGTCGCGCTGGACCGTCATCCGGCCGGCGATGACGTGGATGATCTCGCCGCGAGTGAGGAACTCCCAGCGGGAGCGGCCCGGCTCGCTCTCCCAGACGCCGGAGATGACCGTCCGGTCGTCGGTGGCGAAGTCGACGCGGCTGCGCACCAGGATCTCGCCGTCGAGCGGCTCCGCACTCGGCGGGCCGAGCGGCTTCTCCTCCAGGTCTGCGGCGTCGAGGGGGCGATTGGTCACAGTCATGGCGGGCTCCCGTCCGGTCGGAGGTTCACCTCACCCTAGCTGCTAGCATCCAATCTATGAAGTTTGGGATCCAATCGGTGATGCTCAGCCGCGGAAGACGGTGGAGGAGCGCTTCTCGTACCACTCGGCCAGCTGCTCGCCGGCCTTGATGACGTGCTCGCGCATCTCCGCGGCCGCCGTCTCAGTGTCGCCCGCCGCCAGCGCCGCGACAATGCGCTCGTGCTCGCGGAAGTTCTCGTCCCGGTGACGGGTGTCGTTGACGATAAGCTGGGCCGAGACGTTGCGCGGGAACAGCTCGTTGATGTCGTTGACGACCTTGGCCAGCCGCGCGTTGCCGGAGATCTCGGCGATCAGCGTATGGAAGCGGTCGTTGCCCAGCCGGCTGACGGGCAGGCCGGCCGCGCCGTTCCTGCTTTCGGCCAGCGAGTTGTCGTACATCTCCTGGTTCGCCCGGCGCAGCTGCTCCAGCTGGTCGTCGGTGATGCGGTCGACCGCGCGCGCGGCGGCGAGCGCCTCGAGCTGGGCGCGCACCTCGTACGCCTCGCGCACCTCCCACGGCGCCGGCACGCGCACCACGGCGCCGCGGTTGGGCAGCACCTCGATGAGGCCGCCGCTCTGCAGCTGGCGCAGCGCCTCGCGCACCGGCGTCCGGCTGACGCCGAAGTCCGCGGCCAGCTCCGCCTGGCGCAGCTGCGCGCCGATCGGGATCTCGCCGGACATGACGCGGTTGCGGATGCGGCTGGCCAGGTCGTCGACCAACGCGTGGCCGGTCTTCTCCTCGGTGGTGTCGGACATCCGCGGTCTCGCTTCCTCGCGTCTCGGGCCTCTCGGAAGATCGTAGCGAATCCGAAACTCCACGTCTTGGATCCAGTTGCTGGGAAAGGTGTCGTGCCATGAGAACGATCCCCGCCCCGAGGATGCACCTGTGGCTCATGCTGGCGCTCACGTTCACGACCGGCATCAACGACGCGATCGGCTACCTCGGCCTCGACAAGGTCTTCACCGGCAACATGACCGGCAACGTCGTCATCCTCGGCATGGCCATCGCCGGCGCCGACGACCTCCCGGTGCTGGGCCCGGCGCTCGCCCTGGTGGGCTTCATGGCCGGCGCCGCCATCGCCGGCCGGGTCCTCCGGCGCGCCGGCCGCCCCTGGACCCCCGGCGTCACCTGGGTGTTCGCCGTCGTGGCCGCCCTCATGTTCGCTCTGGCCGCTGTCCTGATCCTGGCCGGCGACGAGCCCGGCCAGGCGACCATGGTCACGGTGACGACGCTCGCCGCGCTCGGCATGGGCCTGCAGGCGGCCGCCGCCCGTCACATCGCGGTGAAGGACGTCACCACCGTCGTCGTCACCAGCACGATCACCGGACTCGCCGCCGACTCCCCGTTCGGCGCGGGACGGGGCGGCAGCGCCACCCGCCGCACGCTCGCGATCGTCCTCATCCTCGCGGGAGCCGCTGCCGGGGCACTGCTGCTACGGATTCACGCGGCGTGGGGGTTGGCGCTGGCCGGCGTCGTCATCGCCGCCGTGACCGTCGTCGGCGCCCTTCACGAGCGGCGTGCGCCGACAAGTCAGCCGCAAGCGGCACGGAGCTGACCGCCGCCCGGTCTCGACGGCGGATGCCCGCGAAACCGGCAGACGCAGACCGACGCCGGCCCGGAACCGTCGGCGTGGCGCGCATCCGCCGGTTTCGCGGGCATCAGCCGGTTCCGCCCAAGGTCGCCCCGGCCACGAGACACCCGCGTCTCCGAGCGGCGCAGCAGCTGGCCGACGCCCTCCAGGGCCGGCGCCCGTCAGCGCCTGGTGGAGTGCTCGCGGCGGCGGGCGAGGGCGTCGATCGCGTAGGCGTACCCGTCGGGGCCCAGGCCGGCGACGACTCCGATGGCGACCGGCGCGAGGTGGGAGTGATCGCGGAACGGCTCGCGCGCGTGCACGTTCGAGAGGTGCACCTCGATCGCGGGCAACCCGGCCCCGCTGACCGCGTCGCGCAGGGCGATCGAGGTGTGCGTGTACGCGCCGAGATTGAGCACCGCACCGAGGGTGACGCCCGCCGCGGCGTCGCGCCCGGCCTCGTGCACCCAGTCGACCAGCTCGCCCTCGTGGTTGGACTGCCGGAAGTCCAAGTCCACCCCGGCAGCAGCCGCGGCCGGCTCGCAGCGGCGGCGGAGGTCGTCGAGCGTGCCGGAGCCGTAGACGCCCGGTTCGCGGGCGCCGAGCAGGTTGAGGTTCGGCCCGTTGAGGACGTGCACCTTCGTCGCCGTCATCGGCGGCTCAGCCGCTGGTCGCGCTGGTGCTGGGCGGCCAGCCGGACGGCGGCGTTGGGCGCGCCGTACCCGTCGTAGCCGCCGCGGCGCTGGGTCACCTCGAAGAACACGCTCCCGGCCGTCTCGGTGTAGAAGTGCAGGAAGTCGCCGTTCTCGTCGCGGTCGTAGAGCACGCCGAGCTCGCGCATCTCCTCGACCAGCGACGCCGGCAGGTCGAACCGCGCGGCGAGGTCGTCGTAGTAGTTGCCGGGGATCGGCAGCCAGCGCAGCCCCCGCGCCCGGGCGGCGCGGGCGGCCAGCATGACGTCGGAGCTGGCGAACGCGACGTGCTGCGGGAAGCCGCGCGGGTCGTCGTAGGCCGGCGGCGCGACGTTCAGGGCCAGCCGGACGGCGCCGTCCGCGCTGCGGATCACCTGGCTGCGCACCAGCCCCGTCGGCGCCGCGACGTCCTGCGATCCGGCCGAGCGCAGGCCGAGCACGCTGCCGTAGAAGAGGACGGCCTCGTCGAAGGCCTGCCACGGCTGCGCCAGGTTGACGTGGTCGATGCCGGTCAGGACCGGGTCCTCGGGAGGGACCTCGGCGCCGTCGCTCTCGAACTCCGCGACCCACTCCGGCTCACCGGCGAGGAACACCTCGGTGCCGTCCGGCGCCCGGAACGCCGGCAACGGCTGCTCGCCGGCGTAGGTGCGGCGGAAGACGGGCGGCGCCTTCAGCTCGCCGGCCCGCTGGGTGGCGGCCTTGGGGTCGGCCACCTCGAACCCGACGGCCGCCAGCGTCGGCGGCCACTCGCGGGCGAGGTTCTCGTTGCACACGACCCGGGCCGGCCCGTGCGCCCACAGCCGGACCGGCTTGCTGCGGTGCCGGCCGCGGAACGTGAAGCCCAGCTGCCGCAGCAGCGTGTCCACCTCGCCGGCGTCCTCGGCCTTCACCTCGACGAAGTCGAAGCCACGGGGAGGGTCGACGTCAGGCAGCCGCTCGGGCCCGCCGGGCAGTGACACCGCGCCGCCGGACCGGGCCACCTGATCCTCCAGCCACCGCAGCGACCGCTTGGCCTGCTGCGCCGTCCGTAGCACGTCGGTCTGCCGGAACGTGTCGTTGAACACCTCCAGCGACAGCGGGCCCCCGTAACCGGCGGCGAGAACGTGCCCGACGAACCGGGCGAGGTCGAAGGCGCCCTCGCCGGGGAAGAGCCGGTGGTGCCGGCTCCAGGAGAGGACGTCCATGGTCAGCGCGGGCGCGTCGGCCAGCTGCAGGAAGAAGATCTTCTCGCCGGGGATGGCCTCGATGGCCGACGGGTCGTGGCCGCGCGACAGGATGTGGAAGCTGTCCAGGCAGACGCCGACGCCGGGGTGGCCGGCCAGCTCCGCGATCCGCCACGCCCGCCGGTAGTCGTCGACGTAGCGGCCCCAGGCCAGCGCCTCGAACGCCAGGCGGACGCCGTACGGCGCGGCCTCCTCGCCGAGCCGGCGCAGCTGCGCCGCGGAGTGCTCGTCGTCGTCGACGGTGGCCGTGGCGACGTTGCTGCACACCAGCATGGTGTCGATGCCCAGGCGCGCCATCAGGCGGAACTTCGCCCGGGCCCGGCGCAGCACCGCGTCGAACGCCTCGACGCTCACGCCCTCGGCGTCGCGGAACGGCTGGTACAGGTCCAGCGACAGGCCGAGGCGGCCGGCCAGGGCGGCGATCTCCTCCGGGCTCTCCGGCGCCGCGACGAGGTCCGGCTCGAAGATCTCGACGCCGTCGAAGCCGGCCTCGGCGCAGGCGTGCAGCTTCTGCGTCAGGGTCCCGCTCAGGCAGACGGTGGCGATGGACGTGCGCATCAGCTCTCCTTCGCCGGAGCGAGCAGCCGCGCGGGGTTGGCGACGAGCAGCTGGTGGAGGTCGGCCTCGGTGGCGCCGCCGGCGACCAGCCGCGGCACGATGCGGCGCGGGATGTTCTCCATGTGCCAGTTCGGCGCGTGGACGGCGCGCCAGGACGGCGGGGTGACCTGGCTGAAGAAGGCCGCGTCGTGCGAGAGCACCATCCGGTCGGCGTACCCGAGACGGAGCAGGTCGAGCACTACGGCGACGCGCCGCTCGTCGGGCAGCACGTGCTCCATCCCGAACCGGTCCATCCCGATGGTGGCGCCGGTGTCCATCAGCGCGCGCAGGTAGTCCAGGTCCTCGCTGTCCCCGCTGTGGCCGACGATGACCCGCTCGGGCGCCACTCCCCTGCCGGTGAGGAACCGCAGCTGGTCCAGCCCGTTCCGCGACGCCGCGTGCGTGTGCGTCGTGATGGGGACGCCGGTGTGCAGGTGCGCCTCCGCGGCCGCCGTCAGCACGCGCTGGACGTCCGCCGTGAGGCCGGGCCGGTCGGTGACGACCTTCAGCATGCCGGCCCGGATCCCGGTGCCCGCGACCCCCTCGGTGAGGTCGCGGACGAAGAACTCGGTCAGCGGGTCCGGACCGTCGACCAGCAGCCCGGGGCCGTGGGTGTGGAAGTAGGCGGGCAGCACGTCGGCCGTGTAGTAGCCGGTCGACACGACGATCCGCACCGCGCTGCGCTCGGCCACGCGGGCGACCCGGGCGACGTCGCGGCCCAGGCCGAGCACGGTGAGGTCGACGACGGTGCGGACGCCGAGGTCCCAGAGACGCCGCAGCCCGTCGACGGCCCGCTCGACCGCCGCCGCCTCGTCCCATTCCGGGTGGGGGAAGTTCAGTTGCAGCTCGGGGTGCTGGACGAACAGGTGCTCGTGGATGAGCGTGGTGCCGAGCTCGCCGGCATCCACTGCGCCCCGGGTCGTCTGGACCTCCCCCGCCCCAGTCACTCCGCCGTGCTCCGGATGCTCTCGTAGATGGCCAGCTGCTCGTCGTTGAAGTTGTCGCGCAGGTAGCCGTCGGCGCGGGTGCGGAACGCCTCGACGTCGACGTCGTCGACGACCTCGATCGCGCCGGCCTGCTCCCACTCGGCGAGCGTGGACTGCTCGTCCTCCTCGACGCAGCCGGGCACCTGCTCGACCGCGGCGTCCACCGCGGCCTGCAGCGCCTCCTGCTGCTCGGCCGACAGCTCGTCCCACGCGCCGCCGATGATCACCAGGTTGGAGTTGGCCTGGTGCGAGGAGAGGCTGAGGTAGTCCTGGACCTCTTGGATGCTGTTCGCCGCGATGTTGACGATCGGGTTCTCCTGGCCGTCGGCGGTGCCCTGCTGCAGGGCGAGGAACAGCTCCTCGTAGGCGACCTCCACCGCCTGGGCGCCCAGCGCCTTGGCGTTCATGAGGAACTGCGGCGACGCCGGGAACCGCATGCGCAGACCGTCGAGGTCGTCCGGGGTGCGGATCGGCTCGTTGGCGGTGAAGTGGCGCATGCCGGCCGACCAGGCGCCGAGCGTGTGCACGCCGGTCTCCTCGGCGAAGCTCTCGATCAGCTCGTCGGAGGCCTCGCTCTCGAAGTAGCGGGCCAGGTGGTCGGCGTCGTCGAACGCGTAGGCGGCGTCGAGGACGCTCACCGGCTCGTAGATGGCGCCGAGCGCCGACGCGCCCTGGATGTCGATGTCGATGTCGCCGGAGACCACCGAGCTGATCCGGTCGGCGTCGCCGCCGAGCTGGCTGGCCGGGAAGATCTCGATCCGCAGGCCGACGCCGGCCGCCTCCACCTCGTCGGCGATCACCTGGGCGCCGCACCGGTGCTGCGGCTGCGTGTCGGTGTAGCTGTGCGCCAGCGTCAGCTCGACGTCGCCACCGTCACCGGACGACGTGGCCTCGGCGTCGCCGTCGTCACCGCAGGCGGCGAGGGCGAGCAGCGGGACGGCGGTGAGGAGCGCGAGCGCGGAGCGGGTGCGGGTGCTGGGAACGGACATCTCTAGGGCTTCCTCTCGTCACTGAGCTCCTGATGTAGGTGCGCGTTCTCGACCTCGGCGGCGATCAGGTCATCGAGGTCGCCGAACATCGCCTCTCGATGCGCCGGCTGTCCGGTGATCAGCTCGAACGCGTCCGCGGCCTGGTGAACGGCCATGCCCGCCCCGGTCAGGGTGCGGCAGCCGATCCGTTGCGCGTGCTGGAGCAGCGCGGTCATGACGGGGCGGTAGACGATGTCGGCCACCCACAGGCCCGGGTGCAGCAGTTCCGGCCGGACCGGGCTGCCCGGGTGGCCGGCCATGCCCACCGGCGAGGCGTTGACGACGCCGGTCGCGGTCGCCAGGACGTCCGGCAGCGCGTCGGCGGTCAGCGGCTCCAGGACGATGCCGGCGCCACCGAGGGAGGCGGTCAGGGCCCCCACGCGCGACGTGTCGGGGTCGGCGATCGCGAGGTTCCGGACGCCGAGACGCACGAGGGCGTGCGCCACCGCGGTGCCGGCGCCGCCGGCGCCGAGCAGGACGACGCGGCCCAGGTCGGCGTCGGGCAGCCCCTGGGCGAACGCGCTGGCGAACCCGGTGACGTCGGTGTTGTGGCCGACGGTCGCGCCGTCGGTGATGAGGATGGTGTTGAGCGCGCCGATCGCGGCCACATCCGGCGTCACGTCGTCGACCAGCGGGACCATCGCCTGCTTGACCGGGTGGGTGACGTTGAGCCCGTCGAAGCCCAGCGCGATGGCGTGCCGGAGCAGCTGCTCCAGGCGGTCAGGGGACAGCTGGGCGTCGGCGAGGTCGATGACCTTGTAGACGTAGCGCAGGCCGTGCCGCTGCGCCTCGCGCTCGTGCAGCTCCGGGGTCAGCGACGGCTTCACGCCCTGCCCGAACAGCCCGGCCAGCACCGACCGCCCGGTCACAGGCCCAGCTCCCGCGGCAGGTACAGGATCGCGTCGGGCCAGAAGATGATCGCCAGGCACAGCAGGACGAACGGGACGAGGAACGGCAACGAGCCCCAGAACACCTCCGACATCCGCGCCTTCGTGATGGCCTGGAGGACGAAGATGACGGTGCCGACCGGTGGTGTCAGAAGGCCGATCATCTGCGACAGGATCATGAGGACGCCCAGCGCGATCGGGTCGACGCCGTAGACCTCGCTGAGCGGCAGCAGGATCGGGACGGTCAGCGTCAGGACGGCGACGGCGTCCAGCGCGGTGCCCAGGACGAACGACAGCAGGAGCACCAGCAGCAGGAACACCGTCGGGTCGGTCGTCAGGCCCAGCACCCACTCGGAGATCTGCTGCGGCACCTGCTCGCGGGCGAAGATGTAGCCGAGCAGGTTCGCCGACGCCACGATGAGCATGACGGCGCCGGTCGTCAGCACCGCCTCGGTGAGCACCTTCGGCAGGTCGCGCAGCCGCAGCGTCCGGTACGCGAAGCCGAGCACGGCCATGTAGGCGGCGCCGACCGCCGCCGCCTCGGTCGGCGTGAAGATCCCGCCGAGGATGCCGCCGATGATGACCACCGGCGCGCCGAGCGGTGCGATGACCCGCACGCCGGTCTCGCGGACCCGCGCCCAGCTGAACTCCAGCCGCTGGATGTTGGGGTCGCGGCGCACCAGCAGGAAGACGACGACGCACAGGCCCAGCGCCATCAGCAGCGCGGGCACGACGGAGGCCGCGAACAGCGCGCCGGTCGACACCGCGGCCAGTCCCGCGTAGATGACGGCCGGGATGCTCGGCGGCATGACGGGGGCGATCAGCGACGCCGACCCGGTGACCCCGAGCGCGAACCGCTTGGAGTACCCGGCCCGGAGCATGGCCGGGATCTGCACCTTGCCCAGCGCCGCCGCGTCGGCGACGGCCGAGCCGCTCATCCAGGAGAACCCCACGGCTGTCCCGACGCTGACGTAGCCCAGGCTCCCCCGCACCCGGCCGAGCAGCGCCAGCGCGAAGTCGAACAGCCGCGTGGCGATGCCGGCGTGGTTGGCCAGACAGCCGAGCAGGATGAACAGCGGCACGGCGAGCAACGGGAAGCTCGCCGTGGACTGGGCCACCAGGCGCAGCGCGTGCCCCGTCGAGTGGTCCGACAGGACCATGTACAGCAGCGACGGGCCGATGAACGCGAACGCGACCGGCACCCGGATGATCAGCAGCAGCGTGATGAGCAGGCAGAGGACGAGGACGCTCATTCGGCCATCACGTCCAGGTCGTCGTACTGCGGTGCCGGTGCGCCGTTGAGCCCGTAGTCGACGGCCGCCACGAGGGCGCGCAGCGTGGTGCTGACGAAGCCGATCAGCGAGATGCCGTAGAGCCACGACATCGGCATCCCCATCGCCGGCGACTTCAGGATGCCCTGGTCCTCCACCAGCGCCAGCGCCTCGGCCGTCAGCCCGACGCCGACCGCGGCGACGATCAGGCACGAGACGACCCGCACGATCCGCCGCACGACCGGGCTGCCGACGCCGTCGATCATCTCGATCGAGATGTGCGAGTCCCTGGTCACCAGCACGCCGGCGACCACGAACGTCAGCCAGACCAGGCAGAACCGGGCCAGCTCGCCGGTCCACGGCCAGCCGTCCAGCGGCAGGTACCGCTGCAGCGTCTGGACCAGGAGCAGGACGAAGATGATCACCAGCGCGAGCGCGCCGATCCCCAGCTCGATGGCGGTGAGCACGCGGATCGGCCGCGCCGTCCAGGCCGGCAGAGCCCTGCGTTTCGGCGTCGAGGTCGTGGGCCCCGTGTCCCGTGTGGCGGCTGTCACAGCACGCAACCTAGGGATCGGCCGCAACAGACGACAAGGGGTTGCCATCAGGTTGCCACAAGGTTACGTTGCCTCATGCCCCGGCCCACGATCTACGACGTGGCCGCCGCCGCCGGCGTCGCCACCTCGACCGTGTCCCGCGCCTTCTCCAGCCCGAACCGGGTCAACGCCCGCACCCGCGAGCACATCTTCTCCATCGCCGCCGACCTGGGCTATCGGCCCAACCCGCACGCCCGTGCCCTGTTGTCGGGCCGGCACCACACCGTGGCGATGGTGGTCTCCGACATCACCAACCCGCACTACTTCGAGCTGATCCGCGGCGCCGAGCTGCGGGCCAGGGCGTCGGAGTACACGCTGGTCCTGGTCAACGCGGAGGAGTCGCCGCGGGTGGAGTACGACCAGATCCAGCGCCTGGTCCCGTCCGTCGACGGCTTCGTCCTGGGCGCCAGCCGGCTGCCGGACGAGAACCTGGTCCAGATCGCCGGGCAGCGTCCGGTCGTGCTGATGAGCCGCGAGCTGTCCCGCCTGCCCAGCGTCGTCCTCGAGCACACCCAGGGCTGCCACCAGATCGTCGAGCACCTGGCCTCGTTCGGCCACCAGCACCTGGTCTACCTGGCCGGACCCCGCAACTCCTGGATGGCCACCACCCGCTGGTCCGCGCTGAAGTCGGCCGGCGAGGAGCTCGGCCTGCGGGTCGACCGGATCGGGCCGTTCACACCCAAGGCGTCACACGGAGCCGCCGCGGCGGACGGCGCGATCCGCACCGGCGCGACCGCGATCGTGGCGCACAACGATCTGCTGGCCATCGGCGTGATGCGCCGCCTGGCGCAGCGCTCGGTCCGGGTCCCGCAGGACGTCAGCGTCGTCGGCTTCGACAACATCTTCGCCGCCGACCTCTGCACGCCGGGCCTGACGACGCTCGGCGGCGCGCACGCCGACGTCGGACGCGTGGCGGTCGACATCCTGCTCCAGGCCACCGGGCCGCTGCAGCCCAGCGGCGCGTCGCCCCAGGTCGCCCTACCCACCGAGCTCGTCGTCAGGGAGTCCACCGGCGCCCGTGCCTGACGAAGAGCTGGTGGGGCCTGCTGGTCGGCCGGTCAGCTGCAATCGTCGTCGACGCTGCCGTCGAGGTGGCCGGCGTCCGCAACGTCGGTCCCGCCGCGGGCACGACCACGAACGTCCTCGGCGTAGGGGAATCGGTCGAAGTGCCTGAGCTGGGCCCGCCTGCGCTGGTGCGTCGCCGGGTCGGGCTTCGACACGTCGAAGACGAGCGGCTTGAGATAGTCGGCCGGGTCGAGGGTCCACCTGATGTCCGGCCACTCAGTCTCGGGGACGCTCATGTTGCGAAGCTGTTCGAGGTAGATGGCGTAGTGCACCAGCGACTTCGTCTCCCCGACGTCCGAACCGCCGGTGGTCTGGTGATTGGGGACGAAGATGCGCGGCCGCAGTGCCTGCTGATAGTCGATGAGGTCGCGCAGGCCGTTGTTGGTGAAGTTCGCCGTCCCGACCGCTGAGGAGTAGAAGTCGACCGGAGCCATCACGGTCAGGATGTCGGTGAGCCGCTTCCCGTCGGCGGGGGTGCCGTCCGCCCATGCCGATCCTTTGCCCTCCCTGAGCGCACCGATGGTGTCCTGCCAAGCGAGCGAGAGGTTCGAGCCGTTGCGCAGCGTGATGGCGTAGAACATGGCGACCGCCCCGCCGGCGCTTCCGATCGTGCGCAGGTTCAGCTGCCCGGGACGCGGCGGATTGGAGGGCCGGAGCGGGACACCGGCCGGGAACAGTGCGGCATCCCGCGGGTCCACCGGCAGGACGCCGGTCTCGGGAATGAGGGAGTTACGGGGATAGGTCGGGTCATAGGGCGTCGCGATGGAGTGCAGGTGCCGGAACGCGACCACCTGGGCGAAGGGCTCGAGGAAGTTGAGCCGCAGGATCTGCGTCCCAGGCGTGGAACCCGTCGTGGTCACCGGCACCAGGTCGAGGGCGGCATCGCGCGGGAAGCGGGCAACCGGATCGTTCTGGATCACCGGGTCGTTGCTCATTCGCTCGAAGTCGCTGCGCATCACGCCGCAGGTCTCCTCGGACGCATAGAGCGTCGCACCGGTCTTGGCCGCGAGGTACGCGGCGTTCTCCGCGTGGTCGGAGTGCCCGTGACCGATCAGGATCGCGGACGGGGCCACGTCGACGAGGTCCTTGATGACGAATGGAGTTCGTCCCGGAGTGACCTCGAGACGCGTGATGAAGGTGTCGAGGAGGACCACTCGTCCGGCCACCGCGACAGCGAAGCTGGAATTGGTGATCCACGAAACGATGACGCGGTCGCGTGGAAGCAGGCCGGTTCCGGCATCGACATTCTCGACACCGAACATCAGTCTCCGGGCGGCGATGGTCTCGGGTCGTCGGGCGCTGGCGCTCTCGGCGGCGGTGAGGTCATCGCCGCCGAGAGCATTCGCCGGAGTGCTGGTGAGGCCGATGGTGGCGGCGGCGCCCGCGGCGGCACCCGAGGTGATGAATGTGCGACGTTTCATGTGACGACTCCTCTGCTCATCTGGGCTCGGCCGTTACTTGAGGATTCGTACGGTCGTCGTGGCGGTGAACGGGTTGACCATGCCGTCACGCTCCACCCGTCCGGTGGCAGATATGGTCACCGCATCGCCGGCGGGCAGCATCGACAGATCGCTCCTTCTGAACGTCGCCACGACCGACCGTCCGTCGGTCGACGACCTGACCGACACTGGTGCTACGCCCTGCAACCGAATGCTGCTGATGTTCCACGACGACAGATCGCCGATGTCGGCGGTGAGCACCACCCTCGCCTCCCCCGACGTCGCGCGGAGGTTCAGCACGCGGGGATCCACCCGCATCGCGACCAGCGGACTCGTCACCGCCTGCACGAGGCTGCCCTCGTAGTGGAGGTTGCCGGCGCCGTCCTTGCTCCACTTCGAGAACCATTCCTCCCACGCCGTCCAGTTGGTATCGACGCCGACGTTGTGGTTTCGCGCCGCCGTGATGCCATACATGTACAGCGGGATGCCCTGGTCGTTGTTCCAGCGCCACAACGTCGTTCTCTCCAACAGGCCCACGCCGGCCTGTTCGGAGTCGGGGTCGTCCACGTGTCCGACGTCGTTCCGGTCGAGCCAGTACGACACGAGGTCCCTGCGGCCCCCGGGATTCGTCAGGTAGGGGTTGCCGTTCTCGTTCTCGGCCATGTTCAGATACATGGGCACGACCGAGGTGGCGGAGGCAGGAACGGGATCGGAGCTCGCGCCGTTGCCCGCGATGGCGGTGAAGTACTCGGGCATCCGGTAGGCCATGCCGTGGTCGAACATCGAGCCGTTGGAGTGGCCGAAGGCGAACCGACGGCCTGGATCGGTGTCGTAGTCTGCGTCGATGACGGCGGTCAGTTGCCTGATGAACTCGAAATCGTCGGCCTTGGCATCCAAGTTGCCGTTCGTGTAGTTCCACCTCAGCTCGAGCGGCGTGTACGGAGGGCCGGAGTACTGCGAGCACGGCACGACGACGATGAAGCCGTACGCGTCGGCTATCTCCCACCAGCGCGTGATGTCGAAGAACAAGGTGCAGGGCTGGCTGCCACCCGGGAACACGTACACCACCGGAGCACCGTCAGGATTGACCGTCCTCGAGTTCTGCGGCTCGTAGACCAGGTACTCGCGGTTCCAGACCTGGCCGTCGGCCTCGGTGACGATCAGGCTCTTGACGTCGACGCCGAGTTCTTCGTAGTCGGGTCTCGTACCCAACGCGTTACCGAAGACGGTCGTGTTGTCGTACCGGGTGTAGAAGGCCAGGAACTGGTGGACCTGCCGGGTGAACTGCTTGTCGTCGTACGCGACGTGCCGTTCGAGCAGAGCCACTTTGGACACCGGCTCGCTGTAGGCCGTGGGCAACCGCGCGGAGTCCTCCCTCTGGTGATACACCTCTCCGTAGGCCTCGTGCGCTGCGGACGGCACGACGTCGTTGGCGTGTTTCCAGTAGGCGAGGAGATCGGCCACGTTCGAGCCGTCGTGGTTCACGAACCAGACCGGAACGGGCACCTCCCGGTACGGCACGGAGGTGAAACGTGGATCCATTCCGGTGTCCGTGAAGCTCGGCGTGAAGGTGAACTCCTGGGCGCCGATCTGTTCGAGATCGCCGAGATCGGTGGTGTCGATGAACACCGCGCTGGTCACGGACAGCGGATTGTTGGCGACATAGTCCTGCAGCGCCGTACCGCCCGATCCGTATCCGGCTATGTAGTGGACGCCATGCGTGGAATAGAACCTCCTCGCCTCCATGATCTCGAGGGCCTCGGTGATGTAGGCCGACTCGGCGGCGACATCGCCCCACTGTCCGGTGGACTGATCGGGCTCGAGGACGAAAAGACCCTCGGCGCGCCCGTCGGCGATGTCGATCCATCCGCTCTCGTCGAGGAAGTCCTCGGTGTTCCAGCCGTCCGGGACGCTCACGATGGTGAAGTAGCCACGGATCGGCATTCCCTCGGGGATGTACACCTTGGTCGTCCGGGCGGCACCGTTCACCGTGACCTGTTCGACGTAATAGCCGGTCACCGGAAGCTCATTTCCCAAGGTGGTGTCAATGGGAGGTGGAGTCGGCCCGGTATATGGCTGCGGAGCGAGCTGGGCGAAAGCCGTACCGGCTCCGGCGAGCGAAAGCGCGGCCACCCACGCCAAGACCGTGGACTTCCGGAAGATTCTCACAGAGCGCCTCCCAGCACTCGATCTTGCGGGGAATCCACTGCGGCGATTCCGCCGGTGATGTGTTCCTGACCGTAAGAGCGTCGACAGGCAGCAGACAACGGGTTGCCAGCATGTTGCCAAACCATTTCGGCTCGGACGCGGTCACGCAGTCCGGGCCTGGTCGCCGGGGGCTCGGCGGCTCGGCGGATGAACCGAGTCGAGGTGACGGCGGGCGGCAGTGATCGCGAGCCGGGCGTGCTCTTTCGCGCCCACCTGGGCGACGAGAGTGGCCCGCGGGATCTCCAGGGCGTAGGGGATCCCGCTCGGCAGGGCCGAGAGGATCCCCCGGGTGTCGATGCCGCCCTCCCCCGGAAACAGTCGCTCGAAGCGCGCGGTGTGAATGAGTCCCTCGGTCGTGGGCGGCACCTCGGCCGGCGCGTCGCACACGTGGGCGAAGTGGAACCACTCCGGTGGCAGCTGTCGCAGCTCGGTGACGTCGGAGTCGGAGCGGGCGAAGTGCAGCAGGTCGATGAGCATCCCCGCATTGGGCTGGCCGGCCGCTCGCAGGACGCGCGTGGCTTCGCCGAGGTCGGGTGTCTCGGTCCAGGACGGGAACTCGAGATCTATGGTCAGGCCGAGTGGCCGCGCCAGCTGGCACAGCTCGGCGAATCGATCGGTCTTGCGCGAGAAGTCCGCGTCCGGCAGCTGCGTGATGACGTGACGGGCTCCGAGCTCGGCGCCGGCTTCCAGGAAGCGCAGGTAGTCGCGCGGGTTGTCGCCGGACGTGATCCGCGCGAGCTCGACGTCCAGGACCTCGACCCCGGTGGCTGCGAGGTGGGTCTTGGTGGCCCGCATGAGCGCGGGGTCGTACGTCAGGGGGTAGTGCGGTTCCTCCATGGTGACCTTCGTCATCCGCAGACCCACGTACCGGTAGCCGGCCGCCGCGGCAGCATCCACCAGCTCCGGCGGCGACAAGCTCAGCGCGGTCAGGTGCGCGAGCGAGTAGTCATGGCGATGGTCGGTTCGGGAGTCGGCCGGTGCGCTGGCCAGCATCCGCAGCCGCTGGCGTCGGTGCGCGGCCATGCGCAGCGGAACGCTGTTCGTGGCACCGTACGCCGAGTATCCGTCGATGCGCTGCACGACCTCGAAGAACACGCGCGAGCCCAGCATCTCGGTGAAGAAGTGAAGATACTCGCCACGCCCGTCGCGGTCGTACAGGATCGAGTGCTCGCGCATCGTGGCCAGCAGGTCGGCCGGCAACGCCACGCGTGCGTCGAGATCGTCGTAGTAGTTGCTGGGGATCTCCAATACCGGCGCGTCGAGCTCGTGCATGAACCTCGCGCACGCGATCACATCGTCGGTGGCGAAGGCGACGTGCTGAGGGCTCGGCACCGCGGGCGCCCAGTCACCGCGGCGCAGCGGGGCCGTGCTGAAGGTGATCCGTACGCGGTCGCCAGGATCCGCGCCCGACCAACTCCGGATCAACCCGAACGGAGCCGTGATCTCGGCAGCTTCTCCCGGCAGCAGCCCCAGCACGGAACGGTAGAAGAGCGCGGCCTGGTCGAAGTCGTCGATCGACGCGGTGAGGGACACGTGGTCGATGTCGGTCAGTAGCTCGGGCGTGCGCGGCGACGTCCCGGTCGGAGCGAAGTCGTCGAGCCAACCGCCCTCCTCCCCGGTCTCGCAGAAGAACAACGCGGTACCGTCAGGGGCGGCCACGCAGGGCAGATCGGTCTCGTCCGGCCGGCGAGCCCGGGGCAGCTTCGGCGCCAGCAGCCGTTCCGCTCGCCGGCCTGACCCCATGGCATCAGAGCTCTCGACAGCCAGAGCACAGATCGAAGCGGTCGTGGGAGCGATCGACCGTTGTGGTGCGAGGTTCAGCAGGATCCGCGCGCGGCCCTGCTGCCACAGCTGGACCGGCTTGGAGCGATGCTGCCCGGTGTGGGTGAATCCGAGCGCGGTGAGCGTGCGCGCCACCAGCGGCGCGGAGACGTCGTCGACGGCGAACTCGGCGAACGCGAACCCGCCGAGAGGCGGCGCCGGCGGCAGACCTGCAGCGGTGAGGTATCCGGGGGTCGCGGCCCCGCCGGGGGTGCCCACAGCCTCCGTCAGCGCGAGCATCGAGCGCATCGCATCGGTCGCCGCGTGCCTGGGATCTTCCTGCTGGTAGACGTCGTTGAACACCTCCAGCGCCATCGGACCCGCATAGCCGGTGGCCAGGATCTGGCTGACGAAGCCTTCGAGATCGAGCGACCCTTGGCCCGGGAACATCCGGTAATGCAGGCTCCACTCGCGGATGTCCATGTTCGGTCGCGGCGCATCGGCGAGTTGGACGTGGAACAGCTTGGAGCCGGCCAGTTGGTCGAGTTGGGCGACGTCGATGCCCGCGGACAGCACGTGGAAACTGTCGAGGCACAGCCCGAGCGCGGGGTGGTCGGCTCGCTGGACGATGCGCCACGCGTGATCGTGCGTGCGTACGCGTCCCCACGGGACGGCTTCGTACGCGAGCCGCAGGCCACGCCGTTCGGCGCGGCCCGCCAGCGCGTGCAGTTGCTCCGCGGCGAGGTCGTCGTCATCGACCCCGGCCGGCGAGGTCGACGAGCAGACGACCATGACGTTCGCGCCGAGGTCCTCGAGCACGTCGAACTTCCGCTCGGCGTGACGCAGGCCGGCCTCGAACACATCGGGCGCGACGGCCTCGACGTGGAACGGCTGATACACCTCGACCGACAGGCCGAGGCCGGCGGCCTCGTCGCGCACACGGCGGGGAGACGACGGTGACATGACGAGGTCGTACTCGAGCAGCTCCACCCCGTGGAAGCCGGCCGCCGCAGCGGCGCGCAGCTTGTCCTCGAGGGTGCCGGACAGACACACGGTCGAGATGGCGAGGCGGGGCATGAGCACACTCCTCTTCGCGCGCGGACGACGGTCAGGACTGCGACGTCACCTCGTCCCCCAGATCGACATGCCACGGAGGAGGAGGGTCTTGGTCACCGTGTAGTCGTCGATCATCCAGCGAGGTGACTCGCGGCCGATCCCGGAGTCCTTGACGCCGCCGAACGGCACGTGATCGAGCCGGAAGTTGGACGTCCCGTTGACGACCAGCCCGCCGACCTCGAGGCGGCGCCACGCGTCGAAGACCCGCGCGATGTTCTGGGTGAACAGCCCTGCCTGCAGGCCGTAGCGACTCTGATTGCAGAGTTCGACGACCTCGTCGAAGCTGTCGTACCGCAGGACGACGACCACCGCTCCGAAGGCCTCCTCGACGACGACGGTCGACGCCGGGTCTGGTTCGGAGACGACGGTGGGCGCCAGGATGGCGCCGTCACGCGTCCCGCCGCAGGTCACCGTCGCCCCGCCTGCCTCGGCCTCCTTGACCCACCGCTCCAGGCGTGACGCGGCTTCGTCGTCGACCATGCTCCCGACATCCGTCGCGTCGTCGAGCGGATCACCCACCCGGAGCCCGCGGACCGCGCTGGTCAACGCGTCGGTGAACCGGTCGATGACCGACGTGTGGACGTAGACGCGCTGCACCGAGATACAACTCTGCCCGGAGTTGCTGAAGCCGGTCGCGGCGGCCATGGCGGCCGCGGCCTCGATGTCGGCGTCTTCGCACACAATGGTCGCCGCATTGCCCCCGAGCTCGAGAACGAGGCGCTTCGGCCCGGCGGCTCTGGCCA
This sequence comes from Jiangella anatolica, assembly GCF_003236295.1. Lineage (GTDB taxonomy): Bacteria > Actinomycetota > Actinomycetes > Jiangellales > Jiangellaceae > Jiangella > Jiangella anatolica. Next base: position 87,831 of record NZ_POTW01000007.1, on the reverse strand, counting down.
CAGCGGCACCCGTCGCGGCGCCGCCGGTGAAGCTGACGGCGGACACGACAGAGGACTCGCACAACCGGCTCCCCACCTCGGCGCCGCCGTGGACGAGCTGCACGGCCTCCGGCGGCATGCCTGCGTCGAGCAGAACCTGGACGAGCCGGACGGAGACCGCCGGCGCCTGCGGCGGTGGCTTCACGATCGTCGTGTTGCCGGCGGCGAACGATGCCGCGAGCTTGTGGGCGAGCAGGTTGGCCGGAGCGTTGAACGGTGTGATCGCCACCACGACGCCGACCGGTGCCCGGTACGTCATGGCGGTCGTCCCCACGCCTCGCTGCCAGCCCGCCGTCGGCAGCACCTCTCCCCCGATGCGGCGCGCTTCGGCGGCGGAGACGCGGAAGGTATCGGTGACCCGGACCATCTCGCCGCGGCCATCCTTGACCGGCTTGCCGAGTTCCAGCGCGAGCAGGCGAGCGAACTCGTCACGCTGACGATCGACGAGGTCGGCGGCTCGTTCGAGCACGTCGGCGCGAGCAGCGGGAGACAGTCGTTCCACACTGGCCCGCGCCTGCGCCGCATAGACCAGAGCCTCGTCGACCATGGCCGAATCGGCGACGTGCGCGACGCTGACGAGGCGGCGAGCGTGGGGGCCGATGCGTTCGGCGCGATTCGTGCTCGTGCGCCATTGGCCAGCGATGAGACATCGAGCGTCGACGACTGCCGAGCCGCCTCCCGTGGATGGACCGGTTGCCGCCGTCATGCCGGGCATGTCACCATCTCCAGACCACCTAGTGGATTGCGTAGACCGCAGTACGGACCAAATGCTAGCGTAAGAACACCCTTCCACGGGAGTGGACGGACGTCGCGGAGCTCCCGCTGCATGCTCCGGCCGGCATGGCTCGACCGGGAGCCCGCTCAACGCTGGAGGAGACTGCTCGATGAGAGATGGCCCATTGACCGGGACGCGGGTCCTCGATCTGACCAATGTCCTGGCCGGACCGTACTGCAGCTACCAGCTCGCGCTGCTCGGCGCAGAAGTGATCAAGGTCGAGGCGCCAGGAAGCGGCGATCTGGCCCGCCAGCTCGGGGCGGACGCCGAGCTGAACGCCGTCGGTCTGGGGACGTCCTTCCTGGCCCAGAACGCGGGCAAGAAGTCCGTCGTCGTCGACCTCAAGAGCGACGACGGCAGGGCCGCCTTCACCACGTTGGTGGAGGGTGCGGACGTGCTCGTCGAGAACTTCCGGCCCGGTGTGCTCACCAAGCTGGGCTTCTCGTGGACCGAGCTCCGGGAGATCAATCCGGGCCTGGTCTACTGCGCCATCTCTGGTTTCGGGCAGACCGGCCCGATGAGTCAGCGACCGGCGTACGACCAGATCATCCAGGGTCTGTCGGGCATGATGAGCATCACCGGGACCCGCGACACGGCGCCGCTACGCGTCGGATTCCCGATCTGCGACACCATCGGCGGCCTGACCGCCGCGATGGCGATCAACGCGGCGCTCACCGGCCGCGCGCGGACCGGTGAGGGCAGCTTCATCGACGTGTCCATGCTGGAGGCCTCCCTGTCCGCGATGGGGTGGGCGGTGTCGAACTACCTCATCAGCGGGCTGCTGACCGAACCCATGGGCGATCAGAACGCCACGGCGGCGCCGTCGGGCACCTTCGGGGCCGCCGACGGACCTCTCAACATCGCCGCCAACAAGCAGGAGCAGTTCGTCACCCTCTGCCGGATCATCGATCGTCTCGACCTCATCGATGACGAGCGGTTCCGCGAGCGGGAGGCCCGCAAGGTCAACCGTGAGGCACTCAACCGAGAGATCAACGCTGCTCTGCGTGCTCGGCCGGCTCTGGAGTGGGAGGAGGAGCTGTCGTCCGCGGGCGTCCCTGCCGCTCGCGTCCTCACCGTGGAACAAGCACTCGACCTGGAACAACTTGCCGATCGCGGGTTCATCGCGGAGCTTCCGATGCCCGACGGGATGCATCGCACTCTTCGCGTGGTCGGCAACGGCGCCATGGTCGACGGCCAGCCGAGCGTCCCCGTGCTGCCCCCTCCATTGCTCGGGGAACACAACCAGCAACTCCTGCCAGACGGCGGTGACCGCACCGACCACGCCGATTCGGCGGCAGCCTCATGACCGGCCGTGACGGCGGCAGCGCCGATCACGACTCCGAAGTCGCCGAGTGGTGGGCGACTGCGATCACCAGGATGGAGCCGGGGGTCCTCGAGTTCCGCGGGGAACCGGTCGCAGACGTCATCGCCCACCGCGGGCTGACGGAAGTCATCTGGTTGCTGCTCCGGTCGGGCCGCCCCACACCCGCCCAGGCGCGGCTGCTCGAGGCGGCGATGGTCGCCTCGGTCGACCACGGACCCCAGGCGCCGTCCATCGCGGCGGCGCGGATGGCCGCAACCTGCGGTGTGGGGCTCAACAGCGCTGTCGCCACCGGCATCAACATGCTCGGAGACGTGCACGGTGGAGCCGGCGAGCAGTGCCTGCTCATGCTCACCGAGGTCGTCGAGCGTGAGAGCACAGGGCAGGAGTCTGCCGACGCAGCGCGCAGCACCGTCCAGGCCTGGCGGGAGCGGACCCGGTACCTGCCCGGTTTCGGACACCGCTTCCATCCCGTCGACCCGCGCCGGGAGCCCTTGATCACACTGGTCGCCGAGGCGCGTGACCGGGGCGAGGTGTCCGGGGAGTTCCTGCGAGCCGGGCTGGCCATCGAGGCTGAGCTGGCGAACACCGCCGGCAAGAACGTCCCGATGAACGTCGACGGCCTGACCGCGATCATCTATGGCGAACTCGGGTTCGCCGCCCCGCTCGCCCGCGGCTTGTTCGTGCTCAGCCGGGCCATCGGGATTCTGGCACACGCTTGGGAAGAGCAGCAGTCCGGCCGCCGGAACAAGGGACCGATCCCGCCCTCGATCCTGCCCCTCTATCGGCCCGACGGCGGATCTACGCCAGGCTCTTAGTCCGGCACCCAACCGCCGTCGACGTCGATGATCTCGCCGGTGAGATACGACGCGTCCGGGCTGACCAGAAAGCCCACGACGGCCGCGACCTCGTCGGCGGTGCCGGAGCGGCTCAGCGGCACCTGCCCGAGCAGACGCGTTTCGACCGTGGCGTCGGTGGTGCCGCCCATGCCGGACCCGATGTAGCCGGGCGCGACCCCGTTGCAGCGGACGCCGTGCTGGGCGAGCTCGCGCGCTGCGGACACCGTGAGGTTGGCGAGCGCCGCCTTCGACGCGCAGTAGTGCGCGCCCGACGGATGGGCGGGACCGTACGTCGCCCCGTCAGGCCCCGCGGCCCCGAGCTTGGCGACCGCCGAGACCACGTTGACGATGGACGCGTTCGCGTGCGGCCGCAGCCGCGGCATCGCCTCACGCATCGTCAGAAAGCATGCGGTGACGTTCACCGCGAACACCCGCTCCCACTCCTCCAACGCGATCTCGCCGAGCGGTCGTTTCCGTCCGTTCTTCTTGGGTGACACCCCCAGGCAGTTGACGAGGACGTCCAGGTGGCCGGCGCCGGCGGCGACCTGCACCGCTTCCCGGGCCCCCTGCTCACTCGTCACGTCGGCGGCCACGTACCGGTCCGCCAGGCCGGCGACTTCTGGCGCCGGCTCGGCGAGGTCGGCGATCGCGACCGTGTAGCCGCCGGCGGCCAGCCGAGCCGTGATCGCCGCACCGATGTGCCCGGAGCCGCCCGTGACGAGTGCGCGCATCCGCCCTCTCTCTACTGAGCCAGTTCGCGGATCTGCTGGTACAGAGCGAGCTTGTCGCCTTGCAGGTTCTCGGCGAAGTACGCCTCGGCCTTGGCGCTGAACGCCTCGCGGTCGACGTCGTCGACGACGGTGACCTCGCCGGTCTCGTTCCACCCGTCGAGAATCTCCTGCTCGGTGTCCTCCAGGCACTGCCGAGTGGTGTCCCGGGCGGCGTCGAAGGACGCTTGGAGGGCCTCCTGTTGCTCCGGCGAGAGGGACTGCCAGGCGTCTTCGCTCATGATCGCCACCACGAATCCCGTCTGGTGACCGGACAGGCTGACGTGCGACTGGACCTCGCTGAAGCTCATGTCAACGATGGTCGGAATCGGGTTCTCCTGACCGTCGATCACACCTTGCTGCAGGGCGAGGTACACCTCCTCGAACGCGACCGGCGTGGCGTTGGCGCCGACTGCCTCCGCGTTCTGAAGGAACTGCGGGCTGTCCGGATAGCGCATCCGCAGGCCTTCCAGGTCATCGGGTGTCCGGATCGGCTGGTTGGCAGTGAAATGACGCATGCCGAAGAACCAGACGCCCAGCGCCCGGATGCCGGTCTTCTCGAGCATGTCCGCGGCCATGTCGTCGAAGGCCGGGCTGTCGGCGAACTCGAACAGGTGGTCCGGTCCATCGAAGACGTACGCCGCGTCCAGGGCTCCGATCGGCTCGTACAGCGACGAGATCGCCGAGCTGCCCTGGATGTCGATGTCGATGTCCCCTGCCGCCACCGAGGAGACCCGTTCGGGACCGTCCGGTCCCAGCTGGCTGCTGGGGAAGATCTGCAGATCGATGCCGCTGTCATTCGACGCGAGCTCTTCCTTCATCAGGTCGGCGCCGCACGCGTTGTGCGCATGCTCCGGGGAGTAGCTGTCCGAGAACACGAGCTCGACCGGCTCGTTACCGGACGTCCCGTCCTCCCCCGCCGCCTCAGTGGCGTCGCCGCTGTCGTCACCGCCGCACCCCGCCAGGATGAGTGCGGCCACCGCTGGGACGGCGAGGAACCTCGCCGTGATGCTGAGCCGTGTTGCCGACATACCTACCTCCATTGGTGCGGTTAGTCGAAACCCCCTGCATAGATGTCCGTGATGTTCCAGTAGCCCGGGGTCGGCACGGGTTCGTTCACCATCGGAACGTCGATGACCGCCGGTCGGCGGTTGCCCACCGCAGCGCCCAGCTGCACCCGTAGGTCCTCAGGGGCGCCGACGGTGTATCCGTCCGCCCCGCACGCCCGGCCCAACGCGGCGAAGTCCGGGCTGACGAGCTCACCATCGCGGTCGCGGAACTCGCAGCCGTAGCTGCGGCCGTAGTTCGCTGCCTGGAGGTCGGCGATCGTTCCGTGGGCTCGGTTGTTCATCACCACGAAGATCACCGGAAGATCGCGTTCGGCGGCAGTGGGAATCGCCGAGAGCTGGGCGCTCATGCCGCCATCGCCCACGAGGGCGACGACGGTCCGGTCGGGCCACCCCAGCTGCACGCCGAGGGCTGCCGCCGGCCCGAAGCCCATGGTCGATGAGCCCCCCGGGGTGATGAACCGCCCGGCCGCGGGCAGGTTGTAGCACTGGGCGACTCCGTTCTTGTTCCACCCGACGTCGGTGACGAGCACGGCGTCCTCGGGCAGCACGGCCCGCAGGTCCGCGAGGATGCGCTCGGGCCGCAGCGGCAGTTGCACGTCGTCCGCGAAGGCAGCGATCCGGTCGAACGCCTCCGAACGGCTCTCGGCGATGCGGCTACGAAGTCCGGGCCGCTGCCGGCGGTCCGGGGCCAGCTTCCTGATCGCCTCCGCGATGCCGGACAAGGCCGCACCCGCGTCGGCCACGATGCCGATCTCGACGGGATAGTTGCGGCCGACCTCCGCTGCGTCGATGTCGATCTGGATCAGCCGCGTCGGCGGGATCCGCCACGTGTACCGCGGGTCCCAGCTGCTCGCGTCGGTCTCGGCGAACCGGGTCCCGATGGCGAGCACCACGTCGGCGCCGCGGGCGTACTCGTTGGTGAACTCCAGGCCCCAGAACCCGGGCATGCCGAGCACGAGCGGATGGTCGTCGGGGAGTGTGCCCTTGGCCATCAGCGAGTGAGCGACCGGGATGTCGTAATGCTCGACGAGGTCCGCCAGCGCTGCCCGGTGCCGTCCGTGAAGTCCGCCGCCGACATAGATCAGCGGACGTTCGGCATCGGCCAGCATGCGCGCGACCCGCTCCGCGACGCCGGGCTCGAGACTCGCACCGAGTCCCGGCGCCGGGAGCGGCGGGACCGCTGACCGGTCCACGCGCCGGGAGAAGACGTCCATCGGGACGTTGAGCAGCACAGCACCCGGACGGCCCGACGTCGCCGTCCAGAAGGCCCGCTCCGCGAACCGGGTGAGGTCCTGGACCCGGTTGACGGTCCACGCGCGCTTCACGAACGGCCGGTAGATCGACGCCTGGTCGGCGTCGGCGTGCAGGTTGACCTCCTGATGCGGGTGCCGCCCGCGGTAGTACGACGGCACGTCGCCGGCGATGACGATCAGCGGCACGGAATCCATGGCCGCACTGGCCACGCCCGTGACCGCGTTCATCATGCCGGGCCCGACGTGCACGCACACCACGCCCGGCTTGCCGGTCGCACGTGCATAGCCGTCAGCCGCGTGAGCGGCCGCGGCCTCGTGCCGGAACACGACGAACTCGATGTCGCTGCGGCCAAGCGCATCGAGGAACGCGATGTTCGTGTGGCCACAGAGGCCGAACACGTACTCGACGCCGTATGCCTCGAGCTGTTCGACCAACGCCTCGGCACCAGTCGTGGCCGCGCCGTTCAGGCCTGGCTGCTCCGCGGATGTGACCACTCTCTGACCTCGCCTTCGACCCACTAGACGGTCTTACAGGTCCGTTATACGGACCCAAAGCTAAGGTGGCGGGCGACATCTTGGCAAGAGGTTGTCCGTGGAATGTCCAAACCGTTACGGAGGTTCGGCCGCATCGGACCGTCCTCCGTAGGCTGGGCTGAATGGACGGCCGCCGGCTCCGCCCCTGGACGATCGCTCCGGAGTGTCCACCTCAGCAGGACTTGGCGACCGCCTGACGGTTAAGCTATGCCGCTCAGCGGACCAGAGGGTCCTCTGCACCGCAGGTGCTGAGACGAGGAGACTGAGAGGGTGCCCCACGTGCCCACCAATGAGCAGGGCGACAGCGACTCCGGCGGCGTACGCAGCATCCAGCGTGCCGTCGAGATCATGTCGCTGCTCACCGAGCAGCGTCCGACGGTGACGATCCGCGAGATCGTCGAGACCACCGGGCTCCCGAAGACGACCGTCCTCAGGATCGTTCAAACGCTGGAGCACAGTGGCCTGCTCTCGGCCACGCAGATCGGTTACGTCGCCGGACCCGGCTTGTGGCGATGGGCCCATCTGGCCAAGAGCAGCTGGGAGCCGCCGGAGGAGACCAGGGCACTCATGCGCGACCTGGTCTCGCGTCAGCGCGAGACCGTCAACATCTACGTGGTCCACAACGTTGCGCGTGTCTGCGTCGCTCAGGAGGAGAGTCCGCTGCCGCTCAGGCACGTCGTCCACGTCGGTGACGAGCTGCCGCTGTGGGCCGGGGCATCGTCGAAGGTGCTGCTCCGCGACGCTCCGCAAGGCCTGCTCGAGCGGATCGTCGAGTCTGCTCCCGACGGCGCCGACCGTCTGCCGCCGCTGCGGGACGAGATCGCCGGCGCCGCCCGAGATGGCTACGGGGTCAGTCACGGCGAGCGCGAAGTCGGTCTGTCGGCCGTCGCCGTACCGATCCTGGGGCAGAGCAGCGAGGTCGTCGCGTCGCTCTCCTACAGCGGCCCGACGAGCAGGTTCCCGCAGGATCGGATTCCGGAGCTGATCGCGGACCTGCAAGGGGCCGCGCGGCAGCTCACCGAGCGAGGATTCGACCACCCGCTGCGATCGCCGCTGACGCAGCGTCGAGTGCGCAGTTCCTGACCGCGACAACCCGGTGGCCGGGGCGGCGGTTGCCGCCCCGGCCACGTCCACCTACTTGACGATCTCCGGCGTCGCCGTCGACGTCAGCTGGGCCTGCACGCCGTTGTGCAGGAAGTTCGCCACCAGCGTCAACGGCACCGCGTCGCCCTCGGGCACGTTGTTGTCGATGTCGGCCTTGTCGAACTGCACGATCAACCTGTTGGCGTTCGACCTTGTACTCGCAGCCGGGACCGGCGTCTCCGACAGCGGTGTCCGCAGCACGGCGTCACCGTCGAACACATAGCCGGCCGGGATGTCGAGGATCGCCGTGACCACGCCGTTCACCCCGGTGAAGATCCCCGTCCCCGCCCCGAGATTCAGCCGCGAGGGCACGAACCGCAACGCGCCCGGAACATCCTGCGGCTCCAGGTAGACCTCGATCTTGCCCGCAGGACGCGGATCGGTGCAGTCGTTGAAGAAGTACTCGCCGGCACGGTCGAAGGTGAACTCGAAGCTCTCCCCGGGGTCGAGCCGCGCGTTGAACAACCCCTCGAAGTACTGCGTCGCGCAGTGCGGCAACTCATTGGGGAACGCCGCGAAGGTTTCTCGACCCGGGTTCAGGAACGTCACCGTCGTGCCCACCGGCACGCGCAGGTGCGTCGGCTGCATGGCACGCTGCAGCGTGCTGTCCTGCTGACCGTTCGAGTCGGCGGTACGACTGCCGCGGGCCAGGTAGACCGTGTTGTCCACGTCGTCACCGTCGACCGGGCCACCTTGGACCGGCCGCCGGATCGACAGCGGAGCGGTGTCCGGCCCCTCCTGACTGCCCGACTCCGTCGTGTAGGCGCCGTCGAGCTTGAACGCCCACAGCGAGTCACCCTGCGTGACCGAGCCGCCGTACGGGTTGGTGGCACCGGCGGCGAAGACGGCAACGTACTGCTCACCGTCGACCGTGTAGGTGATCGGTGCGCCGGCGATGCCCGATCCGGTCTGGAACTCCCAGAGCACGTCGCCGGTGACGGCGTCCATCGCAAGGAGGCGGCCGTCGATCTGCCCGACGAACAGCAGGTCGCTGGCCGTGGTCAACGGTCCCTGACCGTGCGACATGTCCGTGCCCAGGTGGTTGGTCCACCGCACCTCACCTGTCGACGCGTCGTAGGCGAGGATGCCGCCGGTCTGGTACTGACCGATCGCCCGCTGGCCGTTGGCGCTGGCGCCGTTCCAGTGCGCGACCGGGTTGGTGCCGTACGGGAAGTAGACGAGGTTCGTGTTGTGGCTGTAGGAGTGGTTCGACCAGTCGCCGCCGCCGTTCTGGCTGGTCGTCGACAGGATCGGCAGATCCCACTGCGGGTCGTACATGCAGCCCTGCCGATGGTCGGTGGGATACCCGTCGGGATAGGTCAGGTAGGGCTCGTCCGCCGCGACATAGCTGTCGGGGTTGAACACCAGGTTGCCGTCCGCGTCGGGTTGATAGCCGTTGTAGTTCGGCACGGCGCGCCACGGGTGGCCGGGGATGTTCTCCGGGTCCAGCTTCTCCCAGACGAGACACTCGGGCAGCATGCGGCGCGCCGGGAACGGCTGGGTCGGAGCGTGGTGCTGTCGCGAGTCCTGAATCATCGGCTGCTCGACGACCGGGAGCACGGGCCGGCCGTTGGTCCTGTCCAGCACGAAGTGATGCCCGGACTTGCTGCCGTAGAACACCACCCGGCGCGTCTCGCCGTCGACGACGATGTCGGCCAGCGTCGGCGGGTGGACGTTGTCCATGTCCCAGACGTCGTGGTGGATCGACTGGTAGTGCCACTTGTACTCGCCGGTCTTGGCGTCGACCGCCACCATCGTGCTGGAGAACAGGTTGTCGCCCGGACGGAGTGAGCCGTTCTGCGAACTGGTGCAGCTGTCCGAGTTGCCGAACGTCATGTAGTACATGCCGAGCTCGGGATCGACCGCGCCGTGCATCCACGGCGTCGACCGGCCTTCGAACGCACAATCGGTGCCGTCCGGCAGCAGCGGGCCCCACGTGGCACCGGCATCGACCGAGTTGCCGTTGACGTCCGTGAAGACGACGCCGCGGTCCGGGCCGCCGAAGAAGTGCCAGATGTAGCTGCCGTCGCTCGCGTTCAGCGCGAAGACCGCACCACGGCTGCCGTCGTTGGTGTGCACGTAGACCACGCCGTCGTGGTAGACGGTCGCGACCTTGTCGATGTTGCCGAGCCGCGCACCGTTCGGGGCCTCCGGTTGCACCACCCAGACTTCCTCGCCGGTGTCCTTGTCGAGTGCGACCACCCGGTCGCCGTCGGCGAGGGTGTAGATCTTCCCGTCACCGATGGAGACTCCTCGGCGGGTGCCGTTCGTGCCGAACTCCTGCGGTGCCCATTTCCACTTCGCCGAACCGGTCTTGCCGTCGACGGCGATCACCTGCCCGTTCGGCGTGTCGAGGTAGATGACCCCTTCGGCCACGATGGGCGTCGTCTGCTGACCCACGTCGTCGGTCGCGGGCTCCACAGCCGAGACGTGCGTGCGCCAGGCCGGGCCGAGCCGATCGAGGTTGTGCTGGGTGATCTGCGTCAGCCCGGAGTAGTGCTGGTTGCCCAGATTGCCACCGACGGTCGGCATGTCCGCCCCGGTCGGCGCGAGGCCCTCGGGCTCGATCTGAGCGAATCCCTCGACGTCGCTGCCGCCCCCGCCGACTTCGGCAAAGGCGGACACCGACGCCAGCGACACGGCGACCCCGAGCAGCATCGACAGGGGAGCTCTTGGTTTCATGGTTCGCCTCCCAGCGAAAGAACGGCGCGTCGACTCGTCCCCGTCAGCGGCGTTTGGCCGGCGTGCAGAACGGCTCGAGACCCATGGCGGACTTGATGCCGTGGACCAGGTGCTCCTGGAACTCGGCAGCCCCCGGGAAGGCCGTGTTCTCCTCGTACGCCTCGGCACCGTGCCCGAGGGTCGTGACCCACGAACGGCCTCCGTCGTAGTACTGGCACCAGGAAACGGGATGGAAATCGCCATGCCCGGGGTGATCGCCGGCGCGTCCCGGACCTTCCGGAAGGGTCCGCTCGTCCACGATCGCGAGGAAGTTCACGTTGGTCGGGAACGGGATGAGGTTGTACCACTCGTCGCGGAACCCCCAGCGTCGCGGCAGGCCCTTGGTCGACACGTCGCGGTCATTGACGACGACGACGTCGCCGTCCTGGTTCGCGCCGTGGCTGTAGTAGTTCGCGTGGCCGAGCAGCCCTTCGTACCAGGGCCAGCCGTACTCGGTGCCGAACGCGTTGTGGATGCCGACGAAACCACCGCCGCCTTGGATGTACTTCCGCAGCGCCTCACGCGCTCCGTCCAGGCGGGTGCCTCCGGCCGCACCGGCGGCGTGGTTCCACAGCGTGTCACGAGTCGTGCTGTTGAAGATCACCGCCTTGTAGCTGCTCGACAGGCCCGCGATCGCCTGCACGTCCTCGGTGACGTGCACCTCGATGCCCTCGGCGGCGAGCATCCTGATCAACCCGTTCTGCGACCGGTTCGAGCTGTCCAGCGGGAGCGGCCACACCGCTGGGTCGTTGTGGTCGTGCGTGATCACGTACGCGCGATCCAGGCCGAGGCTCGCGTTGCTCGGGTGATCCGGATCGATCCTCCGTCCCAGGTGTGCATGCCGCGGACCCGCCGTACGGGAGTACACCAGGACCTTGTCGTCCCGCTCGGTGCCCCAGTCGCTGTAGATCCGTGGATCCACACCGCGGTAGACCCCGTACGTCGGGTCGTAGTTCTTCTCGTACCCGGACCCACCCGATGATGGACCCGGCGCCGCGGCCGGAGCAGCCGAGGCCGCCTCCGCCGCAAGGACACCCGCGGTCGCCACGGACGCGCCCGCCAGGAACCTGCGCCGCCCGATCCTCGATCTGTTCTTCATCCCGGGAACTCCCCTCTGGACGTCGTCGCAGGCAGAGCGCCCCATCCGCCGCAGCAGCCCGGTGAGCGCTGGCAGCCGCCTAGACACGCTGGTCCATCTATCGGACTTATTGAACCGCTAGATAGACCTTAGCGATGGACAAACCACCCCACAAGACTCAGCTGCGAACCGATCCCGCAATCCGTCGTTCACACAGACGACGGCGTGATCGTCATCGGCGCCTGAACGGACGGCACGCATGGCAACCGCGCGGCAACGCATTGACCGTCGTTGCCGCCGGACCGCATGCTCACCGCGACCAGGCAGGTACGTGGGTAGGCAAGGAGGCCGATTCATGACCACCATCGACCGACGTCAGCTCCTTCGCGGCGCCGCAGTGTCCGCCGTCGCCGCCGCCGTGGCGCCGGCCGCGCTGGCCACCTCGGCCGCGGCAGCGGGACGCGGCGGAGCCCTCGGCCCGGCCGGGCCGTTGGACGGCCGGCCGTTCCCCGAGTACGACTACACGCGCGCCAACAAGCTGCCGCGCGAGATGACCGGCTACTGGGAGAAGACGTTCGACGTCGGCGGCGTGACGCGCACGGCGAAGGCCTACATCTCGCCGGAGACGCCGATCCGCTCCTACTACACGGTGATCGCGGTGCCCGACGGCGTCGACACCGGCGACTTCCTGCGCCGGTCCGGCTGGCGCGACGTCGCCGACGAGCGCGAGGAGGGCCTGTTCGTCCTCGAGCCAGGCGCCGGCGGCTGGGGCGACGCCGCCGCGGAGCTCGCCTACGTCGAGGCGGCGATGGGCTTCTACGAGTCCAACCGCTACTTCTCGATCTTCGGCGAGCACTACCTCGCCGGCTACGGCGCGGGCGCGCCGGCGCTGGAGGCGTGGGCCGTCGCGCACCCGCTGCGGGTCATCGGCCAGGTGTACCTGGACTCCCCCGGCCTGCCCGCGGACTACCTCGGCGCTCACGCCGGCATCGAGTTCGACGGCACCACGGCGCCGACCTACACCACCGTCGTCTTCCCCGACGGCTTCGACCTGATCCGCCACGACGAGGTCGTGCTGCCGACGTGGTACGTCAACCCGGGTGCGACGGCGGCGGCCAGCCTCGCCTACTGGAAGGTCGCCAACGACGTCGCCGGCCACGGCGAGCGCGACGGCACGCTCGGCACCGTGTTCCGGCAGCGGCACACGTCCGGACGCTGGATGACGTCACACGCCGGCCCGATCTCCCAGGTCGCGGTGCGGCCCCGGCCGCTGGAGCACGCCGAGCCGCACACCACGGACCGCGTCGTCGCCTTCCTTACCCGGTACACCCGCTACGAGAACTTCTTCGCCTACGGCAACCAGCTCTACGAACGCGCCGACTACAAGCGGCTGGGCGTCGAGGTCCGCACGATGACGGTCGAGGGCCAGCTCCGCGAGTACCTCGTCCACGTGCCCCGCAGCGCCCGCCGGATCTGGCGCGGCAAGGCGCCGGTCGTGTTCGTCTGGCCCGGCAACAGCCAGACCGACAAGGTGTTCATGGACGCCGCGCAGTGGTGGGACGTGGCCGAGCGCGAGGGCTGCGTCGTCGTCATCGTGTGCGAGCAGTACAGCAACACCTCGATCTCGGTGAGCCACCGCGACTCCAACGCCTTCTTCCGGCAGCTGCGCGACCTCATGATCCGCGAGTACCCGGTCGATCCGGCCCGGTTCTACTCCACCGGCCAGTCCGCCGGCAGCGGCGTGACGCAGAACTTCGCCATCGCCTTCCCGGCGTACTTCGCCGCCGTCGCGTCGACGTCGTTCACCGTCGCGCCCGACGCGGCCGGCACTGTGACGCTCGACGGCGTCGCCTACCCCGCCAGCCACCGGCCCATCCCGAACTACCAGATCTACGGCTACGGCGACCTCGGGTTCCTCGAGGGCGGCCTGTGGGACGACATCGACAACCGGCTCGACGGCTGGGCGCGGTACCACCTGGCGGCCAACGGCCTCACGCTGGCCGACGTCGACACCGTCGACGGCGTGCTCGACGGCTGGCACGACCGGTACCAGACGTGGACGTGGCACGCCGCCGGCACGACGGTGCCGGTGCTCAAGCTGACCAAGAACAACTACCGCTCGCACAACACCACCCCGGAGGAGACGCCGCTGCTGTGGGACTTCCTGCGCCACTACAGCCTCGAGCCCGGCGCCGGCGGCGGCGTCCGCTACTACAGCCCGTCAGGCTTCCGGCGGGTCGATGACCGGGTCCGCCTCGAGGGTTGACGCGGCGATCGCGAAGGCGTGGTTGGCGGCCGGCACACCGCAGTAGACGGCGCACTGCAGGATCACCTCGCCGATCTCGTCGGCCGTCAGCCCGTTGCGCCGCGCCGCCGCCACGTGCATCGCCAGCTCGTCCCAGTGGCCGTGCGCGATCAGCGCCGTCAGCGTGATCGCGCTGCGCATGCGCCGGTCCAGGCCCGGCCGGGTCCAGATCTCGCCCCACGCGTAGCGGGTGATCAGCGACTGGAAGTCCGCGGTGAAGGCGGTCGTGGCGGTGACGGCCCGGTCGACATGGGCGTCGCCGAGGACCTCGCGGCGGACCCGCATCCCGGCGGCGTGGCGGTCGTCGGTCATGGTGTCGCCTCCCTGGTGAGCAGCAGTCCGGCGAGCAGGCCAGCCATCGCGTCGGGGACCTCGGCCGGCGGGAGGTGGCCGCAGCCCGGCAGCACCCGGACCGCGGTCGCCGGGATCCGCTCGGCCGCGGCGGGCGGCACGACGGGGTCGTGCTCGCCGGCGACGACGTGCAGCGGGACGGCGCCGGCTCCGTCGCTCCCGCTGCGGTCGAACGCGGCGAGCGCCTCGCAGGCCCAGGCGTAGGACCATCGGTCGGCCTGTGCGAGCGACGTCAGCAGCGCACCGGCCGTCGACGGGTCCCGCTCGGTGAAGTCCGGCGCGAACCAGCGCCGAGCCGACGACTCGACCATGACCGGGGTCCCGGCCCGCCGCACCAGCGCGGCCCGTTCGTGCCAGCTCGCGGGCTCGCCGATCCGCGGCGCCGACGCGACGGCCACCAGCAGGCCGAACGGCTCCGGCCGGGTCGCGAGCTCGAACGCCACCGCGCCGCCGAGCGACACCCCGGCGTAGGCGACGGGGCGGCCGGCGGCCCGCTCGACCGCTGCCGCGCGCACCGCGTCGGCCAGCTCGGCGACCGTGAACGGCCCGGCCGCGGGCCGGCTCGACCCGTGTCCGGGCAGGTCCCACCCGATGACGTCGAACCGGTCCGCGAGCAGGCGGGCGCAGCGGTCCCAGAGCGCCGCCACCGACGTCCCCAGCGATGGGCCGACGACGAGCAGCGGGCGGCCGTTCTCCGCGCCGCCGAGCCGCGTCAGGGCCAGCTCAGGCGTCATCGTCGCGGCCCTCCTCGTAGCGGCGGAGCACCTCGTCGACGAGGCTCCCGCTCACGCCGGTCGATTCCGCCGGGTCGCCGGCGGTCTCCGCGCGCCGCCGCATCGCGTCGTCGTTCACGCGCAGGCCGCCCGCCAGCTCGGCGGCCTGCGCCGCGGCGACGACGGTGAGCTCCAGGAGCCGACGCAGCGCCGGCCATTCGGCGTGCCAGGCGCCGTCGGGCCGCTGGTCGACGGCACGGGTGGCGGCCAGGTGCAGCTGGGCCGCGAGCGGCGGCGCCTGCAGCGCGGCGGCGTTCACCAGCACCCCGAGCACCGGGTTGCGCTTGTGCGGCATGGCCGAGGAGCGGCCGCGCCCGGTGACGGCGCCCTCGGCGACCTCACCGATCTCGGGCCGGCCGAGCGTGAGCACGTCGGCGGCGAACACGCCGAGCGCGTCGCAGGTCTCCGTCAGCGCGTCGCCCAGCCGGGTCACCGGCGCGCGGCGGGTGTGCCACGGCAGCCCCGGCCAGCGCAGGCCGAGCTGCCGGGCGAACGCGGCGGCCGTCGCGACCGGGTCGGCGACGACGGCGCCCGCCCGGGCCAGCGTCCCGGCGGCGCCGCCGCACTGGACCGGCTGCTCGCGGCGGACGGCGTCGAGGCGGCCGGCAGCGTCGAGGATCGCGGCCAGCCACTGCGCCGCCGTCAGCCCGAAGGTGACGGGGACGGCGTGCTGGGTGAGCGTGCGCCCGGCCATCGGCGTCGAGCGGTGCTCCCGGGCCAGCCGGGCCAGCGCCGCGGCCGTCCGCCCGAGGTCGGCACGGATCCGGCCGAGCGCCGCGCGGGCCAGCAACTGCAACGCCGTGTCGAGCACGTCCTGGCTGGTCAGACCCGTGTGCACGACGGTGGCGGCGCCAGGGTCAGCGACCCGGTCACGCAGCGCCGTCACCAGCGGCAGCACCGGGTTGCCGGCGTCCTCCACGTCGGCCGGGTCGAGCACCGGCGTCCACCCGGCGACGGCGCCGGCCACCGCCTCGGCCTGCGCGGCCGTCGCGCCGCCGGTCTCGTGCAGCGCCCGCGTCCACGCCACCTCGACGCTCAGCATCGCCCGCACCAGCGCCGCGTCGTCGAGCAGGCCGTCGGCCCGCAGGGCGCCGGGGACCAGGAGGCCGCCCACGTCAGCCCCCATGGCCGGGGAAGGTGAGGAAGACGGTCTCGGCGTCGCCCTGCAGGTGGATGTCGAAGCGCAGGCCGCCGTCGTCGTCCCGCCGCGCGATCAGGCCGGCCCGCTCGGCCGGGTCCAGCCGGTCCAGCAGCGGGTCGCCGGCCGCGTGCTCGGGCAGGTAGACGCGGGTGAACAGGCGGTTCAGCAGCCCACGCGCGAAGACGGTGACGGCGAAGAACGCCGGTCCGCCCGGGCGGACCGGCGCCGGCTCGACGGTGCTGAACCAGTAGTGGCCGGTGCGGTCGGTGCTGCTGCGGCCCCAGCCGGTGAACGCGGCGCCGGGCCGGTGCAACGAGCCCTCCACCCTGGGGACGACGCCGGCCGGGTCGGCCTGCCGGATCTCCACCAGGGCGTCCGGCGCGCCCAGGCCGGCGCCGTCGTACACGTACCCATGTAGCCGGATCGAGCCCATGCTGCCCGGGGGGACGAGCTCGCGGTCCTGGGCGTAGGGCAGCGCCTCGTGGAAGAACGGGCCGATCGTCTGCCCCGGCGTGGCCGGCTCAGTCATCGTGGTCCTCCGGCTCCAGGTAGGTGGCGTGGCCGCCGGTGAGCACGATGTCCCAGCGGTAGCCCAGCAGCCACTCGGGCTCGGACAGGTCGTGGTCGTAGCCGGCCACCAGCCGCTCGCGCGCCGCGGGGTCGGTGATCGACTGGTAGATCGGGTCCAGCGGGAACAGCGGGTCGCCGGGGAAGTACATCTGCGTGATCAGCCGCTGGGTGAAGTCGGTCCCGAACAGCGAGAAGTGGATGTGCGCCGGCCGCCAGGCGTTGCGGTGGTTGCGCCACGGGTAGGCGCCGGGCTTGATCGTGGTGAACGCGTAGCCGCCGTCGTCGTCGGTGAGGCAGCGGCCGAGACCGGTGAAGTGCGGGTCGACCGGCGCGGGATGACGGTCGCGCTGGTGGACGTACCGGCCGGCCGCGTTGGCCTGCCAGATCTCGACCAGCTGCCGGCGGACCGGCCGCCCATCGCCGTCGAGCACGCGGCCGCGCACCAGGATCCGCTCGCCGATCGGCTCGCCGCCGCTCTGGATGGTGAGGTCGGCCTCCAGCGGGTCGACGTCGGAGTGCCCGAACACCGGCGCGACCAGCTCGGCCCCCTCGGGGTCGACGGGCCGCGGGCGCTTGGTGGGATGGCGCAGCAGCGAGCTGCGGTAGGGCGGGAAGTCCAGCCGCGGCTGCGGCTCCCCCACCTGCGCGGCGTCGTGGATCGCCACGATCTCCGCGCTGATCTCGCGCTGCTCCGTCACGCCAGCGACGCTAAGGAGCGCCGGCTCCGGGGGTCAATCGCCGGCTTCCACTGAGTGGAGGTCTCACGGGGTGAGATCGACCCGACTCCGACCTCGACCTCCTGGTCGAACTCGAGCCGTCCACGACGGTGGCCGACATCATCGACCGGGACGAGGACCTGTCCGACCTCCTCGGCTGCCCGTCATCCGCCTCGCCTCCGATCTCGAGCGCCTCAGTGAGTCCTGACGCACGCGCAGGAACTGCGACAGGCACTCGCCGGCGAGATCGGCGCCGCACGAGCAGCACCCGACGCGGAGCGGGAGCGGTGACCGTCGCCCCAACCCACCACCCGGCTTGACCGATCGCGATTGAAACGATTCGATATGACGTCATGACGGTCGAGTCGGTGCGGTTCGAGCACCATCGGGAGCCCTTCGGAATCGGTGAGTCGCAGCCGCGGCTGTCCTGGCTGGTCGGCACCGACGTGCCCGGCTGGCGGCAGACGGCGTACGAGGTCGAGATGACCGGCGACGACGACGCGGACGGCGCGTGGTCGTCCGGCCGGGTCGAGGGCGACGAGTCGGTGCTGGTCGCGTGGCCGGCCGCGCCGCTGCGGTCGCGGGAGCGGCGCCGGGTCCGGGTCCGGGTGTGGGGCGGCGACGACGCGGAGCCGTCGGCCTGGAGCGAGTGGCACGCCGTCGAGGCGGGGCTGCTCGACGCCGGGGACTGGACGGCGGAGCTGATCGGGCCGGACTGGGACGAGGAGCCGGGCCGGTCGCATCCGCCGGTGCTGTTCCGGCGCGAGTTCGATCTGCCGGCACCCGTCGCGCACGCCCGGCTCTACACCACCGCCCACGGCCTCTACGAGCTCGAGCTCAACGGCGGCGTCGTCGGCGACCACGTGCTCGCGCCCGGCTGGACCAGCTACCACCACCGGCTGCGCTACCACACCTACGACGTCACCGAGCTGCTGCGCGAGGGGCTGAACGCGCTCGGCGCCACCGTCGCCGAGGGCTGGTACCGCGGCCGGCTGACGTGGAACTCCAAGCGCGACGTCTACGGCGACCGCGCCGGGCTGCTGGCCCAGCTCGAGGTCCGGCTGACCGACGGCAGCACCGTCGTCGTCGGCACCGACGAGACCTGGCGGTGCGCCACCGGGCCGATCCTCGAGGCGAGCCTGTACGACGGGGAGAGCTACGACGCGCGGCGGGAGCGGCCCGGCTGGTCCGCGCCCGGGTACGACGACGCCGGCTGGAGCGGCAGCCGCCGCGCGCCGATCGATCGGACCCGCCTGGTCGCGCCGACCGGGCCGCCGGTGCGCCGCACCCAGGAGCTGCGCCCGGCCGCCGTCCTGACCTCGCCGTCGGGACGCACCATCGTCGACTTCGGACAGAACCTGGTGGGCTGGGTCCGGCTGCGGGTCACCGGAGCCGCCGGGCAGACGATCACGCTGCGCCATGCCGAGGTGCTGGAGAACGACGAGCTGGGCGTGCGCCCGCTGCGCACGGCCCGGGCCACCGACAGCTACACGCTGGCCGGGCGGCCGGAGGGCGAGGAGTGGGAGCCGCGGTTCACGTTCCACGGGTTCCGCTACGCCGAGGTCGAGGGCTGGCCGGGCCGGCTGACGGCGGACGACGTGACCGCGATCGTCGTGCACACCGACGTCGAGCGCACCGGCTGGTTCGAGGCGTCCGAGCCGCTGCTGGAGAAACTGCACGAGAACGTGGCCTGGAGCCTGCGCGGCAACCTGGTCGACGTCCCCACGGACTGTCCGCAGCGCGACGAGCGCCTGGGCTGGACCGGCGACATCCAGGTCTTCGCGCCGGCCGCGAGCTTCCTGTTCGACTGCGCCGGTCCGCTCACGTCCTGGCTGCGCGACCTCGCGGCCGAACAGCTCGCCTCGCCCGACGGGCTGCCGCCGGTGGTCGTCCCGAACGTGCTCGACGGCAAGCAGAACGCCGCGGCCTGGGGCGACGCCACCGTCATCGTGCCGTGGGTGCTGCACCAGCGCTTCGGCGACTGGCAGCTGCTGCGCGACCAGTTCCCGAGCATGACGGCCTGGGTCGATGGCATCGCCGAGCGAAGGAGCGAGAACGGCATCTGGGACGTCGACTGGCAGTACGGCGACTGGCTCGACCCCAGCGCGCCGCCGGACGACCCGGCCGCCGCGCGCACCGACCCGGCGCTGGTGGCGACGGCCTACCTGGCCCGGTCGGCGACGCTCCTCGCCGAGATCGCCGCCCTGATCGGCGAGAACGCGGCGGCGGACCGGTACGCCGCGCTGGCCGCGCGGGTGCGCCGGGCGTTCGCCGCCGAGTTCGTCACGCCCAGCGGCCGGCTGGCCGGCGACACCCAGACCGGGTTCGCGCTGGCGCTGCAGTTCGCGCTGCTGGAGACGCCCGAGCAGCGCGAGCGCGCCGGGCGCCGGCTGGCCGAGCTGGTGCACGACGGCCGCTACCGCATCGCCACCGGCTTCGTCGGCACGCCGCTCATCGCCGACGCCCTGTGCACGGCCGGCGCGACGCAGCTGGCGTACCGGCTGCTGCTGGAGACGTCGTGCCCGTCCTTCCTCTACCCCGTGACCATGGGCGCGACGACCATCTGGGAGCGCTGGGACAGCATGCTGCCCGACGGCAGTGTCAACCCCGGCGAGATGACGTCGTTCAACCACTACGCGCTCGGCGCCGTCGCCGACTGGCTGCACCGCACCGTCGCAGGGCTCGCCCCCGGCGCGCCGGGCTACCGTCACCTCGTCGTCGCGCCGCGGCCGGGCGGCGACCTGACCAGCGCCGGCGCCACGCACCGGACGCCGTACGGCCGCGCCTCGGTGCGGTGGCGCCAGGACGACGGCGCCTTCGCGCTCGACGTCGACGTGCCGCCGAACTGCACCGCCACCGTGTCACTGCCCGACGGCGCCGTGCACGAGGTGGGCGCCGGCCGGCACCGGTACGAGGTGCGCCACCAGCCGGCGCCGTATCCGCCGGTGGTGCCACGCCCGGAGCACGTCCAGCTCTGAGCGCCCTCAGCGCCGGGTGAGCTCGGACGGGTTGCGGCCGTCGATCTTCTTGAACAGCCGGCTGAAGTAGTAGATGTCGGCGAACCCGACCCGGGTCGCGGCCTGCGTGACGTTGCACTCGCCGCTGAGCATGAACTCCTTCGCCTTGGCGATCTTGATGCGGTGCTGGTACTCCTTCGCCGTCAGGCCGGTGAACTGCTTGAACAGCGCGCGGAAGTGCGACGGGCTGAGCCCGGCGCGGTGCGCGAGGTCGGTGACGGCGTAGGTCTGCCGGTAGTTGGCCCGCATCAGCTCGATGACGGTGATCAGCTCGCGGGCGTGCGGGCTGTCCAGGTGCGGCAGCGTCTGCTGCCGGATCAGCTCGTGCAGGATCGTCATCGTGATCGCCCGGCAGCGGATGAGGTAGCCGGGCTTGCGCTGCGTCCAGGCGAGGTGCAGCTCGGCGAAGTGGGCCGACAGCCGGCTGGCGAACGAGCCGCGGTTCAGGTGGTCGACGACGGCCAGCTGCTCGTCGAGGTTCCCGGCGCCCGCGACGGCGTCGAACGCGACCGACAGGAAGGACCACGGGCGGTCCTCGTCGGCGTGCCCGGAGTGCGCCATGCCCTTCGGGAAGAACAGCACGTCGCCCTCGCGGACCAGCAGGTCCTCGCGGCCGGCGAACCGGTAGTGCGCCAGCCCGGACGTCGCGTAGGCGAGGATGTACGAGCTGCTGTTCACCATCGACGTCACGCCCCAGTCGGGGTCCGGCTCGCGCTGGATGACGTAGTCGATGTCGGTGACGACGAAGTCGAAGTAGTCCGCGTAGGTGTCAGTGGCCATGGACTGCCTCCTCTCGGCAGATCACGTCGACGGCTCAGCGTTTCGTGCAAACGCCTGGCCCGCAGTGTATGGCGCGAGCCCACCACGTATCCGGCACACGAGCCTGTTCACACCGCTGCGCCTGGTGGACTGATGGCCGAGTCGCCCTGAGTGCCGGCGCCGCGGCGCCGGTACTCCGACGGTGACAGCCCGGCCAGCGCGCGGAACCGCCGGGCGAAGTAGGTGGGGTCGTCCCAGCCGACGCTGGCGCCGACCCGGCCGGCCGGCAGGTCGGTGTGGGCGAGCAGGACGGCGGCGCGCTCGGCCCGGATCCTGGCCAGGTAGCCCAGCGGCGTCACGCCCATGTGCTTGCGGAACAGCCGGCCGAGGTAGGCCGGGTCCACGCTCGCCGCCGCGGCGAGGTCCTCCAGCCGCCAGGCCTGCTCCGGCGCGGCCTCCAGCCTCGACACGGTGGCAGCGACCGCCGCGTGCACGGCCGGCGCGCGCGCCTCGTCCGCGCGATCGTCCGCCCGCCGGCCGTCGGCGAGGATGCCGAGCACCGTGGCGACGTGCCCGAACACCCGTCCCTCGACGGGCCGGCCGCTGGCGAGGTCGCGCTCCAGCGCCTCGATGACGGCGAGCGCGTCGCCGGCCTCGGCGCGGCCCACGGACGTCACCACGAGGCCGTGCGCTCCCGCGGCGACCGGCTCGGTCCACAGCAGCCGGTGGAACATCGGGACGTCGAGCAGCGCGGCCAACTCGTGCCGCAGCGCCTGCGCCGAGATGCAGCAGTTGCCGACGACGAGGTCGCGGCAGCGCCGGAAGCCGTGCCACGCGCCGGGCCGCAGCACGATCACGTCGCCGTACCGCACCGGCCGCTCCCCCTGGCTGGTCACGTGCCGCCCACGCCCGGGGCCGACGACGGCGATCTCGACGAAGTCGTGCACGTGCGGCTCGACGTCCGCGGAGAGCCGGTGGATGCCGCCGAGCACGGCACTGCCGGCGAACAGCGAGTGCTCGTGGAGGGTCGCCAGCATGTCGGTATCGTACTAGCGCTGGTCGTGATCGGGCTAGCCGCTCGAGTGCGTGCCGGGCCACTCTGGATGGGCGAGGTTCACCGCATCCACGGAGGTCAGATATGAGCAGCACCACCATCGACGAACCCAGCTCCGACGTCGACGCCGACGGCCGAGTGCCGGAGCAGCTCGTCGCCGAGTACCGCGAGAACGGGTTCGTCCGAATCCGCGGGGTGCTGGACGCCGCCGAGGTGGCCCGGTTCCGGGCGGCCGCGGAGACGTACCTCGAGGCGCACCGCGCCGAGAGCCTGGAACAGCAGGGCGCGTTCAGCCAGCTGGTCAACGTCTGGCAGCACGACGAGACGCTGCGCGACCTGAGCTTCCACCGGCGGCTGGGCCGGGTCGCCGAACAGCTGGCGGGCTTCCCGCTGCGGCTGTGGCACGACCAGATGCTGGTCAAGGAGCCGCACAACGGCGTCGCCACGGAGTTCCACCAGGACCGCCCGTTCTGGCCGCACGCCAACGACCGGCTCTCGCTGTCGGCCTGGGTCGCGCTGGTCGACGTGCCGCCGGAGCGTGGCTGCATGACGTTCCTGCCGAAGACACAGCACCTCGCCGACCTGCGCCGGCAGGACCTGCACGAGGAGGACGACCTGTTCGAGGCCGACCCGTCGCTGCGGTGGCTGCCCCGGGTCACGATCCCGCTGCGCGCCGGCGACTGCACGTTCCACAGCAGCCGGACCGGGCACATGGCGCTGCCCAACAGCACCGACCAGGCGCGGCTGGCACACGTCAACATCTACATGGACGAGGCCACCACGTACTCCGGCACCGCGCACCCCGTCACCGATCCGCTCGGCCTGACCGAGGGCGACCGCCTCGACGACGACCGGTTCCCTCGTCCCTGGGGCTGAACCGGCCCGGCGATTCGTCCAAACCCGTGGCGCTCGGTGCATGGCCCCGGCGCCCACGCGATCGGCAGATTGAACGACGTGACCGAACCTGAATGGAAGGCCGAGCTGGCCGCGTGGGCGTCGGGGTACTGCGACCGCTTCGCCCGTGAGGACGACGCCCAGGGCGTGATGATGGGCGGCAGCATCGCCCGCGGGCAGCAGTGGGCCCACTCCGATCTGGAGCTGGGCTACTGCTGCCCGCCGGCGGCACGCCGGTGGACTACTTCGCCACCGACACCGGGCGCGGCGTCGAGCGGATCCCGCTCGATCGGGCGGAGCTGGAACGCGACCTCGCCTCGATCGACGGCGGCGACCGCACGCCGATCGCGTCCTGGCCCATCCAGCTCTACCGCGGCCGCGTGCTGCACGACCCGACCGGCCTGCTCGGCCGGTTCGTCGCCCTGTTCGACGAGCACCTGTTCTCGCCGGAGATCGTCGCACTCAAGATCGCCCGCGGGCTGGAGTCCTACCGTGAGCACGCCGCCCGGGTGACGGCGGAGGCGGCGGCCGGGCGGCCGGGCGGCACTGGCGTGGCTGCGCTCGGCGATGAACGACCTCGTCCTCGTCCAGTACTGGACCCGCCGTGAGCTGCCGCGCAGCCAGAACCGGACCGACTCGCGGCTGCGTGACCTCAGCGAACGCCACGGCCTGGGCGACTTCTATCAGCTCTATCGCAACGTCTTCGGACTGGACTCGGCGGCCGCCGCGATCGCGCAGGACTGGCCGCTCGTCCGCGACGAGGTGCTGGCCATCGCGGCCACCTGGCAGGGCGGCGCCGGCGAGTTCTTCGAGCAGGCCGTGGACAGCACGTTCTCGTGGGGCGAGGACGGCGGGATCATCGCCGTGTACCGCATGTACATCCCGATCATCGGCGGCTCCGACGGCCTGCTCGCCCGCCTCGACGACGACGCGTGGGCCGACGCGAACGAGCCCCTGCTGCGCTTCCTCGCCCTCGCCGAGGCGCCGGTCGACGCGCTGTTCGCCCGCGTGGAGCCCGCGGCGGCGGACCTTCGTCTGCCATGAAGTCGATCATGGAGAAGTCGGGCTTCCCAGCCTCGAGATGCCCGACTTCTCCATGATCAACGGCGAGGTCGGCCAACCCCCGGTCAGGACGCCGGGAGCAGGCGCACGGGCTTGAACTCGGCCGGATCCTTCGTGGTGCCGATGCCGCTGCCCCACTCGATGTACCCCGTCCGGCCGGCGCCGTCGTTCTCGTTGAGCAGCAGTGACAGGCTCATCAGCCCGTCACTGGGCCGCACGGTCGGGATCTCCGTCCACGGCAGCGCCAGCTCGTACACCGTCGTCCGGGTGGCCTCGTCCCGGCGGCCCGCCACCTGCGCCGCCGGCACCAGGCCGACCGGCACGCCCGTCCCGCGGCGCCGGTACAGCTGCCCCGACGTGCCGGTGAGCGCAAGGTCGTACTCCTCCCAGGTGCCCGACTCCCCCGGCAGGCCGGGCGCCAGGCTGAACTGGAAGCCGTCGCCCTGCCAGGTGTTCGCCCCGGTGAACGGCTGCACGTGCGTGTCATCGGTGATCCGGGCCGACAGATAGAGGTTCTCGTCGTCCCAGGTCATGGTGACGTCGCCGCTGAGGTCGTCCGGGCCCTCCCAGGTGCCGACGTTCACCCGCGCGTCCTCGACGAGGTCGATGGACGGGAGGCCGGTGAGGTCGTCGGGGACGCCGTCGACGGTGATGGAGTGCTCGGCGAAGTCGGTGACGGAGGCCTGGTCGAGCACGGCGATGCGGCCGTGCAGGACGCGTTCCGTGCCCCCGCGGTACCGGATCCGCAGCTCGTAGTCGTGGTCGCCGGCGCCGAGACCCCGCAGCGGGATCTCGAACTCCCGCGTCTCCCCCGCCGGGATCGTCCCCTCCAGGTCGACGGCGCCGCGCTTCGGCCCGGCCGTCCAGCGGACCAGCACCGGGTGCAGGTCCGCGTCAGTGGGGTTCTGGATCGCCAGGCGCAACGCCTCGCCCCCGTCGGTGGTGAACGCGTGCCGGGCGGTCACCTCGTCCTGGTCGGTGGTGATCAAGGTCGTCGACCGTGACGTCGATTCGCCGCCGAACGAGCCCTGGAACGTCATGGGCGATCGCTTGTTCAGGACGACGTCGGCCGTGGCGCTGATCTGGAACTGCAGCGTCACCTTGCCCTGGGCCGGGATCGTGACGGTGCGGACGGGGTCGGCGACGGCCCAGCCGTCCTGCGGCGTGCCTGTGATCGTCCCCGTGACCTCCGCGTCGTTGAAGTTGTAGACGTCCAGCGACATGGTGGTCGGCGCGTCGATCGGCAGCCCGTAGCCGTTCTCGCGGGCGTTCGCGCTGACGGCGGCCGGGTAGTGCTGGGTCAGCACGACCCGGTCCGCGGTGCCGAACGTGACCTCGTCCGGGACCGGCACCGGCGCCGGCGCCTCGCTGGTGTCCACGGGCACGTCGCCGGTCACCCGCAGGTAGACGGGGTCCGGGCCGACGTCGACGGTGAAGCCGGCGGCCGACGCCGTGACGGCATGGGACTCCCCGACGACGTTCGTCAGCTTCCCGCCGGACTGGTCCAGGTCGAGCGTCAGCGTATGGGCCGAGTCCGCCCACAGCACCAGCACCGAGTCCGCGCCGTCGCCGAAGACGTGGCCGGTCACGCCGGCCGGCAGGCCCGGCACCCGGCCGACATAGCGACCCTCGCCGAGCGCCGCCGTCATGGCCGCCTCCGCTGTGTAGCCGGCGTACGGGGTGAACGTCGTGGGCTCGAACAGGCCCCACTGGCCGGTGCCCTCGTCGTAGGGCGCGCCGAGGAACACGAAGTGCTTGTCGGTGCCCTGCGCGATGGACGTCACCGTCCACGCCACCTGGTAGCGGGCCAGCCCGCGCTGCTCCTCCGCCGTCATCGGCCGGCCGCTGGTGCCGGGGAACTTCAGGCCCGCCTCGGTCAGCCAGCCCGCCGTGTCGCCCGGGTCGTACGGCGCCATGACGTCGAGATAGGGCCGCACCCCGACGGGTAACGGCGTCGGCTGCGTGTCCGCGTCGTACAGCTGGTGCAGGTGGTAGTTGTAGATGTCTGCGTAATCGAGCACGTCGTTGCGCAGCATCAGGTCGACCCACGGGTTGGGCAGCCGCCCGGCCATCCCGGCCACGGACACCAGCGGGTTCGCGCCGGAGTCCTGGTAGCCGATCGCGGCCGCCTTGAGCACGGCGGCGTACTGGTCGGCCGTCTCCGTCGTCGCGGTCCAGCCGCCGGCGTTGACCTCGTTGAGGACCTCCCACGCCTGTATCCGGCCCTCGAAGTGGTCGCCGGAAACCCTGGCGAACTCGTACGCGGCGTCGAGCTGGTTCGGCAGCTGCTTGCCCGGCTGGCGTGTCCATTCCGGCGCCGTGCTGACGTCGCCGAGCACCTTGATGTCGGTGCCGGCCAGCGCCGTCACCCACCCGTCGGTGTTCGTCTTGGTGAAGTCGAAAGCGCCCGGCGCGGTGTTGACGGCGAACCAGCCGAGCCGGTCGCGGATCCAGCTGACGCCGGACAGGTCCAGGGCGCGCGCGTAGGCGCCCCACTTCTCCTTCGGCACGCGCCAGGCCCCGGCGACGTCCATCGCGAACGGCGAGTCGGCCGGCTTGACGCGCTCACCGTCCGGCAGGACGACCGACGCGTTGGTGGTGACGGGCGCGGCGCCGGTCAGTTGCGCGGTGACGGAGTAGTGGCCGATGTCCAGCACGCCCGCGTCGAACGCCACGGACTCCGCGCCCGCCGGCACCGGCACGGTGCCCTGCGCGACGGTGGCCGACCAGTAGTCCTGGACGGTGTAGCTCAGCTCGGTCGCCTCGGGCGCGGCCGCGTTGAGCGCGACGGTGAAGGCGGCCGTGGCGCCCTCCTCGAACACGTTCAGCGGGGCGTGGTCGGCGGTGATCGAGGCGACCTGCAGGTCGATGGGGGTCAGCGCCAGCGAGTCGAGGTACATGACGTACCGGCCGCCGCTGGGCCGGGCCTGGTTCACCCGGAACGTGATCGTGTTGGCGCCGGCCTCGAGGTGGACGGTGCGCACGTGGAACCGCCACACCTCGGTCGTGATCTGGCCGTACTGGACCGCGCCGGCGGCCGGCTCGAACGCACCGTCGTTGATCTTGACGTCGTACGGGGACGCCCAGTTCACACCTGAAGGCGGCGTGCTGGCGACGTCGAGCTGGTACAGCCCGCTCTCCGGCACGGTGACGTCATACCGGGCGGTGTGGTCGGTGGGCGGGGTGGTGACGGCCGCCCACAGGTTGAGCGATTTCCCACCACTCAACGCCGCATTGGCGGTGACACCGGGCGTGAACGTCGTCGCCGCGGCGGCCTCGCCCTCGACGGCGACGACGCCGTCAGCGGCCGTGGCGGGGCCGGGCAGGACGACGAGCGCGAGCAGCATCGCCACCGCGATGGCGAGATGCCGACGAATCATGATCATTCTCCTCACAGGTAGCCGATCGCCGGGGACCAGTTGACGGTGTCGCCGCCGTTCGCGCCGGAGGTGCCGGAGTCGACGACGAACCTGATCACGTCGCCCGCGGCGACCTGCAGGCTGGACACCGCCGTCGGCTTCCCGGCCAGGTCCCCGGCGCCGACGGTGATGGGCCCCAGAACCACGGTGTTGGCGCCATTGCCGGTCGTCCTCAGCACGTGGACCCGGACGCCGTCGCCGACGCTCGAACTCATGGCGACCTGCCCGGTGATCGCGACGGTCCCGGTCGCCGGGGCGGTCCAGGACCGCGCGACCCGGGCCGACGTGCCGCCGGCGGGCGCCAGGTTCCACTGGTTGATCATCGGCAGCCCGTCGGCGGCACGTCGCCACCCCTGCGCCGCCGAGATGTAGGTCAACGGCGACCAGGTGACGCTGGCATCGGTCGAGTACTCGTATCGCCAGCCCTGATAGCCCTGGGCGTTCGTGTAGTCGCGGGCCGCGTACCAGACGCGGTCGCTGGTGACCGGGCCCGGGTTCGCGCCCTGCCCGCCGATGACGAAGCCGGCGAACGTCGTGCCGTCGGCCCGCGTCAGGCTCGTGCCCTGCCACAGGTTGCGGTCGATGGTTCCGGTCGACGTCGACAGCGTGCCGTACTTGTAGATCGAGTCCCCGGTGCCGTTGAGCGCCATCGCGTTCGCGTCGACCACCACGCCGGCGTGGTCGCCGGCCGGCGACTGGTGGATGTTGAGCACCTCGACGCTCCACCGCGGGTGACCGCCGAGGTAGTTCCCCCGGACGGCGACGTTGGACGCGCCGGCCTGGAACACGATGCCGGACTGGTCGGGCGACGCCGTCTGGGCGGTGTTGACGATGATGTTGTTCAGCAGTGTCGAGTCGGCGACGTGGCCTACGTAGACACCGGTCGTGCCCGCCGGTGCGTGGCACCCGCCCGCGTAGCTGATCAGCGAGTTGGTGACGATCAGGTCGGTCGCGCTCTGCAACGCCAGCGAGTCGCGGCAGTCGCGCTCCGGCGCCGGCGCACCGTCGTCGTGGTGCAGGTTCACCTTGCTGATCAGGGCGCCGCGGATGAATGACGCCGGCGTCGTGCCGCTGCCCAGTGCGATGGACGTCTCGTTGTGCGTGCCCTCGACGCCGGTGATCACGACGTCGTCGATCCCCGCCGACGCCGCACCGGTGACCGCGATGCCGAGCCGGTTGTGGTGGACGTACAGATTGCTCAGGGTCAGGCCGAAGCGCCTCTCGGCGGGATACACCACCTGGACGCCCGCGTCGAGCTTGTTCGCCCCGGCGCCGTCGATCTCCAGGTCCTTGATCACCCAGTGCGACCCGTCGGTGACCCGGATGCCGTAGCCGCTGTTGGCGGTGTCGTTGTTGGTGATCTTCGGCTTGGCGCCGGCGCCGAAGGCGCCGAGGGTGATCGGCTCGGCCGCGGTGCCCGACCCCTCCAGGTCGAGCCACTGGTCCCAGATCACGCCACGGGCCAGCAGGATCGAGTCGCCCGGGCCGAAGGCGCCGTGGCTGTTGACGGGGGTGAAGGTGCACCAGGGCGTCGTGGCGTTGCCCGGCCCGGAGTCGCTGCAGGCGGGGTTCGTCCTGTCGACGTAGTACGTGGTGCCGGCGGCGGTGGCCGGCGGCGCGGCGAGCACGGCGCCGGCGACCAGAACCGCGGCCGCCAGCAGACCTCGGGTGATCTTCATCGATCGTCCTCCCCTTCGTGCAGGGCATCGGCACGCAGACATTTCGCCGATGGGTCTGGGGAGTATCGCAAAGGTGACAAAGCTGTGGACATGTCCAAGCTGCCGAGCTTTTGCACGAATCGCTGAGCATCCGGCCGGGCTCTGGAACCTCCCGCGGCGGCCCGCCTACGGTGGGCGGCCATGCCGATCCCCGACCTGTCGCCCACGTTCGAGCGCCTCGACGCACCGGGCGCCGGGCGCGCCGCCTGGCAGCTCACCACCGGCGACGCGTTCTGCTATCCGCTCTACTACTTCGTGCCGTCGACCTTCGACCGCTACCTTGTCCACCACCGGGCCGACGCCACCGGGGTCCAGCTCTGGCGGCTCGACCTCGGCACCGGCGAGTCCGTCCAGCTGACCCACGCGACCGGCGACGACACGCACTGGCGGCCGTGGTGCGTCCCGGCCGGTCCGAGCGTGCTGGACCACCGCAGCGCGATCGACCCGGTGCGCGGCGAGGTGATCTACTTCGACGGGGCGCAGGCCCGCGCCGTGGACATCCGCGCCCGTTCCACCACGTCCATCCGCTCGGCGCCGGCCGCCTCGTGTTCTCCAGCCTGGCGACGGAGCGCAGCATCCTCGTCACCGATCTGCGGGGCGGCGGCTACCGCCATCTGCGCACCCAGGACGATGCGGGCATGACGTGTCACTACTGCGCGACCGACGCCGGCATCGCCTACGAGGTGCGCGGCGACGGCCGCGACCACGGCGGTCTGCTCGACCCGGACACCGGCGCCCGCGTCGAGTTCGCGCTGCCGGCCGACGGCGACACGCACGTCGGGTTCGACCCGGCCGGCGCGCTGTGGCTGTACGAGAGCCTGGGCGCCGATCGCGCGCACCGCCGGTTGCGGGCGCTGCTGCGCTACCGCGGCCCGGCCGACACCGACTGGCTGGACCTGACCGGCGACTGGCCGGTATACGGCGCCGGCCAGAAGGCGCACCACCACGCCCGGGTGCTGCCCGGCCGCCGGCACCTGCTCGTCACCGCCGGCGACCCGCGCACGCGCACGAACCACGTCTTCGCGATCGACGTCGCCGACCTGGCCGAGCACCGCAGCGTCACACGCGCCGACGCCGGGAGCCGGCCGTGACCGCCGACCTCTTCGCCGGCTACGACCGGCGCTTCCGCCGAGCTCTCGACACGGCGCCGGAGCGGCGCCCATGGGTCGACGACGAGCGGATGAGCATCCTCGCGGCGGCCCGGCGCTGCCTGGGCCTCGACCCGCAGCTGGTGCCGTCGCTCGAGGTGCGGACGGGCCAGGTCGGCGAGACGGCCGGCGAGGCCTGGACGACCGAGCACCTCCAGGCGACGTCCTGGCCCGGCGTGTGGTGCGCCGCTGATCTCTACCTCCCCCAAGTGAACGGGCCGGCGCCGGCGGTGATCCTGGCCTGCGGCCATGCCGACGGCGCCAAGCGCGCCCCGGCCTACCGCGCGCTCGCCGGGCTCCTGGCCAGGCAGGGCGTCGCCGTCCTGGTCAGCGACAACCTCGGGCAGGGCGAGCGAGCGGCGATGGGACACCAGGAGGTCCCGGGTGTCTTTGCGTGCGACCTCTCGTTGCAGGGGCTGATCGTCATGGAGACCATGGCATGGCTGCGGTGGCTGCGGGCCGACCCGCGGATCGACCGGGCCCGGATCGGACTCGTCGGCAACTCCGGCGGCGGCCTGCTGTCGCTGCTGGCCGGGGCGCTGTGCCGCGACGATCTGGCGGTCGTGTCGTCGTCGGGCTTCCCGAGCAGGTTCACGTTCGTCGCCCGGAAGGAGAAGCAGCTCTGCCACTGCACGCTGCTGCCCGGCATCGTCGGTGAGCTCGAGATGTGGCAGCTCTACGGCAGCATCGCGCCCACGCCCCTGCTGCTCTTCCAGGGGCGCGACGACCACTTCTTCCCTGAAGACCTGTTCTGGGAGACCGCGCGCCGGACCTTCACCGCCTTCGACCGGGCGGGCGCGGCCGGCCGATTCGCAGCGGAGGTGCTGCCCGGCGGGCACGGATGGGACGCCCGCCGGCGACGCTTGCTGGCCCGCTTCGTCTGCGCACACCTCGGCGTGTTGTGGCAGGAGACGGTGACCGACCCGCCGCAGCCGCCGCTGCCCGCATGCCTCCCGGCCTGGCCGCGAGCCGCCCTCACCACGGAGCAGCTGGCCAGGCGCCTGTCCGGGTGCGACCGCGAGGCCGCGGACCTGGCCGACGTGTTCCCCAGCGACGTGCCGTCGGAGCCCGTGCCGCTGCTGAGGGGCGACCCGCGGCTGATCGCCGCCCAGTACGAGGCGTTCCTGCGGGACGGCTTGGCCGTCAGCCTGCGCTGATCCAGCACAATGACGCATTCGCACCGCCTCGCTCGTGAACCGGCCGCGCGTCCTCCGCACCGCTGGCGACCTGGTAGTTCACCCGTTTACGGAGACGTCGCACACGGCGTGCCGCTGCGGCGCGGCTCGGCGATTCGTGCAAATACTCGGTGCCACGTCCATGGTCGCGCCGCCCGGGCGGCGCACATACTGACGGTCGCGAACCGACACCTGGAGGACATCTGATGGACACCCCCGCGACTCACGGGAGCAGCTGTTGACCACGCCTCTCATCCCCGACGACGAGCTGCTCCAGCGGTACGTGCAGCTGTTCACCGGCGCGGTCAACGACGTGCTCCGCGGCCGCGGGCTGGTCGACCAGACACTGCCGCACGACATCCGCCCGCTGCGCGACGAGATGAAGCTGGCCGGGTTCGCGTTCACCGTCGCGGGCGAGAAGGACCGCGGCGGGGTCAACGACATGCCCGAGCGCGCCGCGATGCTCGAGTCGATCCGGCCCGGCGCGGTCTGCGTCTGGGACACCGGCCGCGACGACGAGTCGGCGCAGTGGGGTGAGGTGATGACCATGGCCGCGCGCCGCCAGGGCTGCCGGGGCGCCGTCATCGACGGCGGCGTCCGCGACACCGACCGCGTGCTCTCCCAGGACTTCCCCGTCTTCAGCCGGTATCGCAGCTCCAGCGGCATGCTCGGCCGATTCCGGATCACCGGCTGGCAGCACTCGATCAGCATCGGCGGCGTCGTGATCGAGCCGGGCGACCTGCTCTTCGGCGACATCGACGGCGTCATCGTCGTGCCGGCCGAGCTGGCGGTGCCGGTGCTGCTCGAGGCCGAGCGGATCAAGCACGACGAGGTCGGCATCAAGCAGCTGATCGAGGACGGTTCCACTCCACGCGACGTCGTCGACCGCGGCGGCTACTTCTGAAGGGCACGGGCATGGCTGACCTCACCGATCGGGTCGTCGTCGTCACCGGCGCAGCCGGCGGCATCGGCTCCGCGCTGGCGCGCCGGCTGCACGTCGCCGGTGCGCGCCTGGTGCTCACCTCCCGCGACGCCGGCCGGCTGGCCGCGCTCACGGACGAGCTGGCCGGCGACGGCGACGGCGACCGCGTCACCGCGGTCCCGGCCGACCTCGCCGACGCGGCGCAGGTGGCCCGGCTCTACGAGGAGGTCGGCCGCCGCACGGGACACGTCGACGCGCTGGTCAACCTCGCCGGGCGGTCGATCCCCGGCGAGGTCGCCGACACCGACGTCGAGGACTACCTCGCCGTCTGGCACTCCAACGTCACCTCGGCGTTCCTCAGCAGCAAGCACGTGCTCCCACTGATGAAGCCGCAGTCGGGCGCGCAGGTGGTCAACGTCAGCTCGCTGGCCGGCCGCCGGCCCAACGCGACCGCGCCGCTGTACTGCACCGCGAAGGCGGCCCTGGACATGTTCACCCGCGCGTTCGGGCTGCAGGTCCGCGAGCGCGGCATCCGGGTCACGACGCTCGCGCCGGGCGGCGTCGACACGCCGTTCTGGGGCGACCGCCCGGTCGACCGGTCCGCGCTCATGACGGCCGACGACGTCGTCGACGCGGTCGAGTTCGTGCTCCGCACGCCGGCCCGGGTGCAGATCAGCAGCATCGAGCTCGAGGCTTTCGGCCGATGACCACCATGCGACCGCTGACCGCCGCCGTCGGCCTCTACGACCACTACGAGAGCATCGCCGAGGTCAAGCACTACTACGGGCTGCTGGCGATCTACGGCCTGGCGCGCGCCGCCGCGGCGGGGGGCGACGAGGAGCTGTGGGCGCGGACGGAGAAGATCCTGCGCCGCTTCCCCGACGAGGTCGAGCACCCGCACTACAACTTCCCCAGCTACCGCATCGGGGGGATCCCGCAGGCGTACCTGCTGGCCCAGGGCCGGATGTCCGACCGCGCCGACCTGGTCCGCGAGTACGCCGAGGAGATGATGACCGCGCCGCGCGACCGCGCCGGCCTGGTCGTCATGCCGGCCGAGCCCGCGGCGGAGCTGATCTGGATCGACGCCGCCATGGCCACCGCGCCGTACCTGCTCCACTCCGGGCTGGCGCTGGAGGACGAGCGCTACCTCGACGAGGCGGTCCGCCAGGCCGTCGGCCTGCACGACGCGCTCATCGACCACAGCTGCGGGCTGCTGCACCAGTGCCGGAACTTCGTCGCGCCGGACCGGTTCTCGCAGGACCACTGGAGCCGCGGCAACGGCTGGGGCTACCTCGCGCTGGCCGAGCTGGTCGACGGCCTGCCGGCCAGCTCGCAGCACCGCGAGGAGGTGGTCCGGCGCTTCGTCGCGCTCTCCTACGCGCTACTGCCGCACCAGTCGCATCGCGGGCTGTGGCGCCAGGAGATCCCGCACCCGCTGGCCTACGAGGAGACCTCGGGCTCGGCGCTCATCCTCTACGGCATCGGCGTCGGGCTGCGCGCCGGTGTCCTCGACGCCGGCGACTTCGGCTCGGCGTTCCGCCGCGGCATCGGCGCGCTGACCTCGATCTGCGTCAACCCGGACTTCTCGACCGAGTTCAGCTGCCCGGGCTGTCTGTGCCCGGGGACGGGCCCCCGGAAGGGCACCGTGCAGTCGTACATGACGCTGCTCCCCCACCGCGACGAGCCGCACAGCTTCGGGCCGCTGCTGCTCGCGCTCACCGAGGCGCACCGGCACGGCGTCACCGCCGTCGAACTGCGTCCCGGCCGCTACGGCTGAGCCGTCCCGGCCCCGGCACCGCCAGCTTCGCTTCATTCGTCATCTCAGGAGGCTCAACGATGAACCGCCCCACCACCTCGCGCCGGCCACCGGTCATCGGCCGCCGCATGTTCCTGGCCGGCGCCGGCGCCGTGGCCGGCTCCGTCGTCCTCGCCGCCTGTTCCGGCGGCGGTTCGGGCAGCGGCTCGGACGACACACCGGCCAGCGCCGCCAAGGGCAAGGAGGCGCCGCAACTCGCCGACCTCGTCGAGCAGGGTCAGCTGCCGCCCGTCGAGGAACGGCTGCCGGCCGAGCCGCTGGTCGTCGAGCCGAACGACCGCATCGGGCAGTACGGCGGCATCTGGCAGTCCGCGTTCAACGGCCCCGGCGACCAGACCGGCATCGCGCTCTCGACGATGTACGAGGGACTGGTCCGCTGGGTGCCGGACTGGACCGGCGCGCCGGGCGACGAGGAGATCATCGCCAACGTCGCCTCGTCCTACGAGGTCGACGCGGACGGGACGGAGTACACGTTCCACCTGCGCGAGGGCATGAAGTGGTCCGACGGGGAGCCGTTCACCGCCGACGACATCGCCTTCGGCTACCAGGACATCGTCCTGAACGCGGAACTGCCGGCGAAGATGGCCATCGACAAGAACGCCTACAGCAGCGGCGGCGTGCCCGCCACGCTGCGCGTCGACGACCCGCTCACGGTCACGTTCGTCTTCGAGCAGCCGAACGGACTGTTCCTGCCGGCCCTGGCCGAGGCGGTCACGCTGATCGTCCCCAAGCACTACCTGCAGCAGTTCCACGCCGCGCACAACCCGGACGTCGCCGCGCTGGTCGCGGCCGAGGGCCAGGACAGCTGGGTCAGCCTGTTCGCACTGAAGGTCGACCCCACGATGAACGCCGACATTCCGGTCATCTTCCCGTGGAAGACCAAGACTCCGGTCGGCGCGGGCACCCGGGTCGAGCTGGAGCGCAACCCGTACTACTGGAAGGTCGACCCCGGCGGCAGCCAGCTGCCCTACCTCGACGGCGTGAGCTTCCAGGTCATCGAGGACAACGAGGTCATGCTCGCCGGCGCGCTGCAGGGCGACTTCGACATGCACTGGCGCAACTTCAACACGCCGACGAACAAGCCGCTGCTGGCCGACGCGCGCGAGGACGCCGGCTTCGACTTCTTCGAGCTCACGCCGTCGCAGGCGAACCGGATGTCGATCATGCTCAACCTCACCCACCAGAACCCGGTGCTGCGGGAGGTGTTCGCCAACAAGGACTTCCGCATCGGCCTCTCGCACGCGATCGACCGGCAGCAGCTGATCGACACCGTCTTCCAGCGCCAGGGCACGCCGTCGCAGGTGGCGCCGCGCGAGGAGTCGCCGTTCTACGACGAGGAGATGACGACGCAGTACACCGAGTACGACGTCGACCTCGCCAACCAGCACCTCGACGCCGCCGGCTTCAGCCAGCGCGACGACGCCGGCCTGCGGCTCGGCCCGGACGGCCAGCCGATCCGGTTCCTCGTCTCGCACGCCGGCGTCACCAACGAGGCCGACGTCCTCGACCTGATCTCCGGGTACTGGGCCGAGGTCGGCATCGACATGCGGCCGGAGGGCATCGAGCGGACGCTGCTGGAGGAGCGCCGCAAGGCCAACCAGCACGACGCGATCGCCTGGCCGGCCGGCGGCGGTGTCGACGTGATCGTCAACCCGCACTGGTACCTGCCGGCCAGCAACCGCTCCGACTACGCGCAGCTGTGGGCGCAGTGGTTCACCTCCGGCGGCGCGGAGGGCGAGGCGCCCCCGGCCGAGGTGCAGCAGCAGTACGAGCTCTACCGTGAGCTGCAGCAGACCCCGGCTGCGGACCAGCAGGAACAGCTCATGAAGGAGATCCTGCGGCTGGCCGCGGAGCAGTTCTTCCACATCGGCACCGTGGCCGCCGGCCCCGGCTACGGCATCGTGAAGAACTCCTTCCACAACGTGCCCGCCGCCGTGACGGACAGCTTCCGGGCGAAGTCGCCCGCGCTGACCAACCCCGAGCAGTACTTCACGCAGGCCTGATCGGGCCGGGACCCAGGGAGGAGGTGAGCGCTCGCCATGCTGGGGTTCGTCGCGCGGCGGCTCGGGCTCATGGTGCCGACGCTGTTCGCGATCTCGCTGGTGTCGTTCGCGATCATCCAGCTGCCGCCGGGCGACTACGCCACCACCCTGGTGTCCCAGCTCGAGGACAACGGCCAGACGGTCGACACCGCACAGCTGGAGGCGATCAGGGAGCGGTACGGGCTGGATCAGCCGATCGTCGTGCAGTACTGGACGTGGATCTCCAACATCGTGCTGCACGGCGACTTCGGCCAGTCGTTCCAGTGGAACCAGCCGGTCGCCGAGCTGCTGTCCAGCCGGCTGCCGCTGACCATCGTGCTGACACTGTCGACCGTCCTGTTCACCTGGATCGTCGCGTTCCCGATCGGGCTGTACTCGGCGGTCCGGCAGTACTCGTGGGGCGACTACGTGGCGACGACAGTGGGCTTCCTCGGCCTGGCCATCCCGAACTTCCTGCTGGCGCTCGGCCTCATGTACATCGCGCTGACGGTGTTCGACGCCGATGTCGGCGGACTGTTCTCGGCGGAGTACGAGGAGGCGCCCTGGAGCCTGGCCCGGTTCGCCGACCTGCTCGGGCACCTGTGGATCCCGGTCATCGTGCTCGGCACCGCGGGGACGGCCGGGCTGATCCGCATCCTGCGGGCGAACCTGCTCGACGAGCTGCACAAGCCGTACGTCGTCGCGGCCCGGTCCCGCGGGCTGAGCGAGACCCGGATCCTGTTCAAGTACCCGCTGCGGGTCGCGGTGAGCCCGTTCCTGTCGACGATCGGCTGGGTGCTGCCGCTGCTGGTGTCCGGCGAGATCGTCGTGTCGCAGGTGCTGTCGCTGCCCACCACCGGGCCGCTGCTGC
The DNA here is from genome assembly GCF_003236295.1 of Jiangella anatolica. GTDB lineage: Bacteria > Actinomycetota > Actinomycetes > Jiangellales > Jiangellaceae > Jiangella > Jiangella anatolica. The sequence goes on along the minus strand of NZ_POTW01000007.1, from coordinate 50,559 downwards.
TGCGGGCGCTGCGCAGCCAGGACATGTATCTGGCCGGGGCGATCATCCTGCTGGTCAGCGTCCTGACCGTCGTCGGGACGCTGCTGTCGGACATCCTGCTCGCGCGCATGGACCCGCGGGTCCGGCTCGGGATGCGGTAGAGGGGAGGACCACGTGACGACGACGTTGCTGCCCGAGGACGCGGCACCCGCGCCGGAACCGGGTCCGGCGCCGGCCGATCGCGACCGCGCGTCGCAGTGGCGGCTGGTGTGGTGGCGCTTCCGCGGCCACAAGCTGGCCATGGCCGGCCTGGTCGTGCTGAGCGGGTTCTACCTCGTGGCGCTGCTGGCCTCGTTCCTCGCGCCGCACTCGACCAGCTGGTTCGACGAGGACTACATCTACGCGCCGCCGCAGCTGCCGAAGCTGGTCGACACGTCCGGCGACGACTGGAACTGGGGTCTCTTCGTCAACGGCTACACGATGGAGCAGGACCCGGAGACGCTGGAGCTCACCCACACCACCGACCCCGACACCCGGATCGAGCTGGGCTTCTTCGTCCGCGGCGAGTCGTACTCGCTGCTCGGGCTGGTCGACACGAACGTCCACCTGTTCGGGCCGAAGGACCCGGACCAGCCGGTGTACCTGCTCGGCGCGGACCACCGCGGCCGCGACCTGCTGTCGCTGATCATCCACGGCACCCGGGTCTCGATGACCATCGGCCTGGTCGGCGTGCTGCTGGCGTTCGTGCTCGGCGTCGTGCTGGGCGGCATCTCCGGGTACGTCGGCGGCAAGACCGACGGCCTGATCCAGCGGGTGGTCGAGTTCTTCATGTCGCTGCCCACGCTGCCGCTGTGGCTGGGGCTGGCCGCCGCGCTCCCCCGCGACTGGGGACCGTTGCAGCGCTACTTCGCCATCACCGTCATCCTCGCCATCATCGCCTGGACCGACCTGGCGCGGGTGGTCCGCGGCCGGTTCCTGTCGCTGCGCACCGAGCAGTTCGTCACCGCGGCCCGGCTGGACGGCTCCACCCGGCGGCGGGTGATCTTCCGGCACATGCTGCCCAGCTTCACCAGCCACCTGGTCGCGTCGCTCACGCTGTCGATCCCGGCGATGATCCTGGCCGAGACCTCCCTGTCCTTCCTCGGCCTGGGCCTGCAGTCGCCGGTCATCAGCTGGGGCGTCCTGCTCGAACAGGCGCAGAACTTCCGGGCGATGGCCGACGCCCCGTGGCTGCTGCTGCCCGGCGCCGCCGTCGTGCTGGCGGTCCTGTCCTTCAACTTCGTCGGTGACGGCCTGCGCGACGCCGCCGACCCGTACCGGTGAGGCGCACGTGACCGACATGGAGTTCACCGGGTCGACGCTCACCGCCGCCGGCCCCGCGGCGCCGCCGCTGCTGGAGCTGTCCGGGCTGCGCACGGAGTTCGCCACCCGCGACGGCCTCGTGCGCGCCGTCGACGGCGTCGACCTGCGCATCCCGCCGGGCTCGACGGTCTGCCTCGTCGGCGAGTCCGGCTGCGGCAAGAGCGTGACCGCGCGCTCGATCCTCGGGCTGGTCGACCCGCCCGGCCGGGTCAGCGGCGGGCACATCTGGTGGCGGCCGCCGGGCGACGGCGAGCGCGTCGACCTCGCCGGCTACGGCCGCACCGACCCGCGGTTCCGGCAGATCCGCGGCCAGCAGATCTCGATGATCTTCCAGGAGCCGCTGGCCGCCCTCTCCCCCATGTACACCGTCGGCGACCAGCTCGGCGAGACGCTCCGCCTGCACCGCGGGCTGAGCAAGGCCGAGGCCCGCGACGAGGCGATCGCGCTGCTCCGGCGGGTGCACATCCCGCGGCCGGAACAGCGCGTCGACGAGTACTCCTTCCAGCTCTCCGGCGGCATGTGCCAGCGGGTCATGATCGCCGTGGCTCTGTCGTGCGAGCCGGCGCTGCTCATCGCCGACGAGCCGACGACGGCGCTCGACGTCACCATCCAGGCCCGCATCCTGGACCTCATCGCCGAGCTGCAGGCCGACACCGGCATGTCGGTGCTGTTCATCACCCACGACCTCGGCGTCGTCGCGGAGATCGCCGACGAGGTCGCCGTCATGTACCTCGGCCGCGTCGTCGAGCACGGCAGCACGGAGCAGATCCTCACCGACCCGCGGCACCCGTACACGCACCGGCTGCTGCGGTCGGTGCCGCGGCTGGGCTCGGGCCGGCAGCGGGTCCTCCCCACCGTCCGCGGGCAGGTGCCGCACGGCGCGCGCCGTCCGGCCGGCTGCTCGTTCCATCCCCGCTGCGACCACGCGATCGCCGGCGTCTGCGGCACCGTCGACCCGGCGGCGCTGGACGGCGGCGACGGGCACGAGGTGGCGTGTCTGCTGTACGACGACGCCCACCGCCCGGCCGGCCGGACGCTCCCGCTGACCGTCGTCGAGCCGGCGCCGACCCCCGAGCCCGCGGCGACCGCCGTCACCGCCGACCGTCCGCCGCTGCTGGACGTGCGCGACCTGCGGATGCTTTTCCCCGTCCGGCACGGCATGTTCGGCCGCACCACCGGCCAGGTGCACGCCGTCGACGGCGTCTCCCTCACCGTCCGGCCGGGCGAGACCCTCGGCCTGGTCGGCGAGTCCGGCTGCGGCAAGACCACGCTCGGCCGGTGCATCGTCCGGGCCGAGACGCCGACCAGCGGCCAGATCCAGTACCGGGACGGCGACGGTGATCCCGTCGACGTGACCCGGCTGTCCGGCGGAGCGCTGCGCCGCTACCAGCGTGACGTGCGCACCGTCTTCCAGGACCCGTTCTCCTCCCTCAACCCACGCATGACGCTGCGCCAGATCATCGGCGACCCGCTCGTCACCCACGGCATCGCCCGCGGGTCCGAGCTCACCGACCGGGTCGCCGACATGCTGCGCAGGGTCGGCCTGTCACCGGACTACCTGGACCGCTACCCGCACGCGTTCTCCGGCGGGCAGCGGCAGCGGGTGAACATCGCCCGCGCGCTCATCCTGGGGCCCAAGCTCGTCGTCGCCGACGAGGCGGTCTCCGCGCTCGACGTCTCGGTCCGCGCGCAGATCCTCAACCTGCTGCGCGAACTGCAGGACGAGTTCCAGCTCACCTACGTGTTCATCTCCCACGACCTGTCGGTGGTCGAGGCGCTGTGCGACCGGGTCGCCGTCATGTACCTCGGCAAGATCGTCGAGCTGGCCGACACCGCGACGCTCTTCACCGCGCCGAAGCACCCCTACACCGAGGCGCTGCTCTCCGCCGTACCCGTCCCCGAGCCCGGCCGGCGGACGCGCCGCACCCGGCTCTCCGACGACCTGCCCGACCCGGTCAACCCACCCGACGGCTGCTGGTTCCACACCCGGTGCCCGCACGCCGTCGCCGGGCGGTGCGACCAGCCCGCCAGCCCGCCCGCACTGGAGACCGTCGCCGCCGGCCACGACGTGGCCTGCCTGCGGCACGCGGAGCTCCATCTCGACGGGGTCCGCGCCGACCGGCCCTGACGTTCTGTGTTGCTCGATCACGACGAAGTGTGAGGAGTCAGCATGAGACACCACCGTGCGTTCGCGCGCGTTCTCGCCGCCCTGACCCTGGCCGCCGCCGCCCTCGCCGGCCCGGCCGCCGTCCTGCCCGCGCAAGCGGACACCCAGGACTTTCCCATCGCGCCCGGCGCCACCGCCGCCACCATCCAGCAGGTCCTCACCAACGCCAAGACCTACACCGCCGCCGATCCGGCCCGGACCGCCACCGTCACGTTCCCCAGCGGGGAGTTCCGGATCGACGCACCACTCAAGCTGTACGACGCGGACCGGATCACCATCCGCGGCGCCGGGCAGAATGACGGCGGCACCCTTCTGCTGACCCTCGGTGACCGGCTGAACGCGTTCGACATCCGCGACTGCGAGGACGTCACCCTGCAGGACCTGCGACTGGACCGGCCGAACGCGTATCTGCCGTGGACCCAGCTCACCGTCGTCGACCAGTCCAACGCCGCGTTGGGATACATCGACGTCGAGGTGGAGGGGCATGACAACCCGGTGGTGGAGGACCGGTACCCGGACCTGGCGTCGACCATGTTCAACCCCTATGTGAACGACGACGGCGCCACCGTCAGCCCGGGTCTGATCGGCTTCCCGCTGGACGACGACGGCCAGCTCACGGTGCGGTTCTTCTACCCGAACACGGGCCGTGCCGCCGGCTGGCGCGAACGGATCTCGGGACCGGGCCGCTACCGGCTGTACTACACGGACATCGCCAGCTCGACGTTCTTCAACGGCCAGCGCATCGCGCTCGCCACCGCTGTCGGTGAGGGCATGACCCTCAGCCTGCGCCGCAACAAGGACATCGTCATCGAGCGGGTGACGAACCTGGCCTCGAACTACATGGGGCTCTGGTCGTCGGGCATGGAGAACCTGACGCTGCGCGACTACGAGACCTATCCGGGGCCGGGCCGGCTGCTCAGCTCGACGCGCGACGCCGTGCACCTGACCACCTACAACCGCGGCAAGCTGATCGTCGACGAGTCCGTGTTCGAGGGCAGCGGCGACGACGCGATCAACTTCACCATGATCTCCCGCGGCGGCGTCGGCGTGATCCCCGGCACCCAGAAGCAGGTCACCGTGATCGCCACCGCCGTCGAGATCGAGGGCCACGACTCCGTCTTCCGCGAGGACGATCCGGTCGAGATCTACGACCTCGAGACGCGGAGGCTCCTCGGCTCGACCACCGTCGACAAGGTGTCCGCGACATCGGACACGTGTCACCTCGACGCTCCCCTCGTCTGCGGCACCGTCACCTTCACCAGCAACATCGCCGGCATGTCCGACGGCGCCCTGATCCTCAACCCGAACGCCACGTTCGCCGATGTGGACATCACGAACAACCGGTTCGGCAACCTGCGCGGCCACGGCATCCGTCCGCACGGCCGCGACGTGCTGGTCAGCGGCAACGACTTCATCGACACTCCCGCGGGGCTGCTGGTGCACACCGTCGCGACGAACGGCGGCGAGGGCCCGATCAACGCCAACCTCACCATCGACAACAACGACTTCATCCGGCAGGACTACCGGGGCGCCATCGTCATCGGCGGCGACGCCATCGCCGGCGCCAGTGACTCGTCGGCGACCGGGTTCACCATCACCAACAACCGGTTCACCGGCATCACCGTCCCGGCGGTCCGCGCCGAGCACGGCCGCGGCATCACCATGACCGGCAACGACGTCACGCCGGCGGCGGGAAGCAGCATCCACCCGATCCAGCTCGGCACGCTCACGAACCAGCCGCACACTGTCACCGTCCGTGATCTCGACGTGGTCGATCCCACCATGGCGGCGGTGCGTGCCGGCGTCATCGTCAACGGCGGCGCCACCGGGGTCACGATCAGCGATGTGACCGGCGACTTCCGCACCCCGGCCTTCATCAACAACTCCGGCCTGCCGATCACGTATGGGACCGTCAGGGCGCCGCGTGCTCTCGGGTTCCCCGGGCTGACGCCGACCGGCTGGGGCTTCGCGGCCGGACCGCAGGGCTGGACGGCCGGCAACTGCGTCACGCTCGCCGCCACCGGCGGGCGGCTGCAGTACACCCCCAGCTGCGCGGACTCCTACATGCACAGTCCCGCCGGCCTGAACGTCGCGGCGTCGACGGTAGCCGCCGTCAAGATCACGCTGCGCAACCCAGGCACCGCGACGCAGGGCCGGCTCTACTTCACCACCGCCGCGGACCCGACCTGGAACGCCACCCAGCGCATCCCCTTCACCGTCCCGGCGGCGATGACCTCGCCGCAGGAGATCGTCATCCCGGTGACGGGCACGGCCGCCTGGGCCGGCACCATCACCCGGCTGCGGCTGGACCTCCCCGACGAGACCGCGGCGGCGGGCATCATCGACGTCGACTCGATCACGCTCAGCCAGTCCGCCCTCCCGACGGTGACCGAGCCGAGCTGGGACTTCGAGGAGGACACCGACGGCGTCACGATCGGCAACGTGTCGTCGTGGAACCGGACGAACGGCGACCTCGTCCTCAAGCGGGAGGCCGACAACGATTCGCCGGCGCCATACGTGCTGACGCAGAACCAGCTCGACATCGACGCCAGCGACCAGCGCTACCTGAAGCTGACCTTCGCCAACGGCTCGCCGACGATGCGGATGAACGTCTTCTTCACCACGATGGCCGAGCCCGCACCCGACCCGAACAAGAAGCTGACGTTCAACCTCGCGCCCAGCAGCGGACCTGCCACGTACTACCTCGAGCTGAGCCATCCGGCGCTGACCGGTGCAGCGAGGCTCAACAATCTGCGGCTGGACTTCCCGTACGTCGAGGAGCTGGCCATGACCTCGTCACTTGAAGAGTTCGCGCTCGTGACCGACCTGTCCGTCGACGCCGTCAACAGCTGAAAGGATTCGCCGGTGGTGAGAACGCTGTCCGTGCCCGGCCGGTGGCTCGTGCACGCCTACTACACCGTCGTGCCGTACGCACCGGACGGCAGCGGCCGCGTTCTCACCGCCGGCGGCGACCCGGCCCGGGGCACGGGCGAGGTGCTCGTCCTGTCCCCCGACGGCGAGGTGGTCGACCGGTTCGGCGACGGGCCGGTCGAGGCGTCGTTCTGGCACACCGGCCGGTGGCAGACCTGGTCGCCGGACGCCCGGTACGTGTACTACACCCGCGGCACCCTGCAGCGGCCGCAGGTGGTGCGGCGCGAGCCGGCCACCGGCGCCGAGGCCGTTCTGGACGGCGACCTCGAGGGCGCGCCGCCCGGCGACGCGCCGCTGCTGTCGGGGCTGCTCGGCATGCTGCACGCGGCCGGGGCGGGCGACGGCGTCTACCGCGCCGACGCGTCGCCCGTCCCGTTCGGGAAGCGCGACCAGCACGGGCTGTTCGCGCACGACTTCGACGCCGGGCGCAGCGAGCTGGTGCTGACCGTCCAGCAGGTCCTCGACGAGCACCCGGAGCGCGACCGGCTGCTGCTCGCCGACCGCGACCAGGATGGCGGGCTCTCATTGATGACGTACTGCGTGCGGTGGAGCCCGGACTGCTCGCGGCTGCTGTTCTACTTCGGCAACCACCTCGCGACGTACAGCCGGGGCGAGCCGAAGGTCGGCTACGTCATGACCGCACGCGCCGACCTGAGCGACGTCCGGCTGGCCGTCGACCTCAGCTTCGGCGCGCCCGGCGTGCACTGGTCGTGGCAGCCGGACGACGAGCGGCTGATCGGCTACGGTCCCGACCCGGACCGGCCGGACCGGATGTGCCTGGCCGAGGTCCGTCACGACGGCACCGGGTACCGCAAGCTGAGCGACCACGACAGCGGCGGCCACCCGTCGGCGAGTCCTGCGGATCCCGATCTGCTGGTCACCGACGAGGCGACGCCCACCGGCGGCGCCGTCGTGTTCGTCTCCCGAGCAACCGGCGCGGAGGTGGCGCGGACCGAGCTGCCCAAGTTCCGCGGCGCGACGCATCCGGGCGGGCGCACGCCGCTGAGCACCGACCACCACCCGGTCTTCCACCCGTCCGGCGACCGGGTGCTGGCCAACGCGCTGCCCGGCGCCGACGCCGTGCTCGTCGAGGTGGCGACGCCGCGATGAGCGTGTGGTCGTGGCTGGACCGGGGCGCGAGCCAGCCGTCTCGTGCCACGGCGGCGAGCCGGCTGGTGGCCCGCGCCGGGCTGGCCAGGGCGCGCCGCCATGACGGCGTCACCGCGCCCGCATCGTGCCTGCTGCACCCGGAGGCGCGGATCCATCCCCGCGACGGCCGGATCGTCTTCGGCGAACGCTGCCTGGTCGCGCCCGGCGCCGTCGTCCAGGGCGACGTGGCCTTCGGCGACGACTGCTCGGCGCAGGCGTACTCCGTCATCGTCGGCTATCCGGGCGGTCGGGTCACGTTCGGCGACGGGGTGCGGGTGGCGCCGCACGCGATGCTGATCGGCGCCAACCACGTCTTCGCCGACCCGGACCGCCCGATCCACGAGCAGGGACTCGAGGCCGCGCCGATCACCATCGGCGACGACGTCTGGATCGCCGGCCGCGTCACGGTCGTCGCCGGCGTGACCGTCGGCGCCGGCAGCGTGCTCGCCGCCGGCGCCGTCGTCACCCGCGACGTGCCGCCGTTCAGCGTGGTGGCGGGCGTGCCGGCCCGCGTCATCAAGGTCAGGAGGTCCTGACCTCGTAGCGCAGGATCGCCAGGCCGTTGTCGAACGCGGTGGCCTCGAGCACCGTCAGGTCGTGCGAGCCGGTGAAGACGCGCGTTCCCCGGCCGCGCGTCACCGGGCAGACCAGCAGCCGGACCTCGTCGACGACGCCGGCGTCGAGCAGGGTGTGCATGAGCGACAGGCTCCCCCACAGCCAGATGTCCTTGCCGTCCTGCTCCTTGAGCTCCCGGAGCGTGGCGACCGGGTCGCGCGTCACGGCCGCGGCGGGAAAGTCGCCCCAGGGCGCCTCGTCCAGCGTCGAGGAGGCGACGACCTTGGTGAGGGCGTTGAGCTTCTCGCCGTACTCGCCCTGCTCGCGGGCGTGCGGCCAGTAGTCCTTGGACATGGCGTAGGTGGCGGCGCCGAGCACCATCGTGTCGACGGAGTCGATGAACCCCATCAGGTTCGCCTTGAACGCGGGGTCGCTGGCGTCGGAGAAGGGTTCCCCCGACACGAAGCTCAGCCCGCCGTCCTCCTCCGCGGCGATGTTGTCGACGGTCACCCACTGCTGCACGACGAGTCGTCGCATCATGTTCTCCCTGGTGCGGTACGGCCCGGGTGGCCGTGTTCGCCCCTGGGACGGAGCCGGTGGCGGGTTCTCGACATGCCTGCTCACCTCTTGACCGTCGCGGCCGGGTGTGCAAGTGTTCACGCACTGAGCAAACGTTCGACGACCGGCAACGCGGCCGTGACTCGAGGACTCCTGCCGTCACCCCGTTCCGGTCGCCACGGGACCCGGTCGCGCCCACTCGGCCGATCAAGGGGAGGAGCAGACGAGATGACTCGACCGCGCGTTGCCGGGGCCGTCCGGCGCGATGACACGATCCAGCGCCTCGGCGGACAGGGCGACAACTGGTACTCGACGTGGGCCGGTGACGGCTCGCTCTACGTCGCGCTGTGCGACGGGTCCGGATTCCCGGGCCTGGTCCGCAAGAACTACAACTCGAGGCTCTACCGCGTCGACGGGCACCCCGGCACGTCGTCGGTGAGCTTCCACGACGTGCCCGGATACCCGGACCTGTCGACGCCGCTGGACGAGCCGTTCGAGGTCGCCACTCCCCCGACCCGGTACTACGGGTTCGGCACGCTCGCCGTCGACGACACGATCTACCAGTACCTCAGCACCTGGAACCTCCCGACGACGGAAGAGCACATGGAGTCCGGCGAGCTGCGGTTCATCGGCGCGAAGCTGATCTACTCCGCCGACGGCGGCACGACGTGGCGGAACCAGGACGGGTCGACGCCGGTGCACTGGGAGGACTGGGACGAGCGCTCGAGCCGGAACATGGTCTTCCTCAATGAGCCGGGCGAGACGTTCTCGCTGTTCAGCATCCTGCAGATGGGCCAGGGCTACCGGCTCAACACCGACGGCTACGTCTACGTCTACGCGCCGAACGGCAACACCGAGGGCACCATGAACCAGCTGGTGATGTTCCGGGTGCCGGTGGACTCCATCCTCGACCGCGGCCGCTACGAGTACTTCGTCGAGGCCAAGCCGGACGGGTCGGCCGCGTGGTCGCCGAACATCGAGGACCGCGGCATCGTGCACACCTTCCCGGCGGGCTGGGTCAACACGAAGGCGCACGCCTACGCCTGGCAGCCGAGCATCACCTACGACCCCGGGCTCGACCTGTACCTCATGGCGAACTGGGCGACGGGGCCGGCGCCGGACGGCGACTGGTTCGGCAAGCCGAGCTACCTGGGCCTCTACCAGTCGGAGACGCCGTGGGGGCCGTGGGAGCAGTTCCACGAGGAGACCTCCTGGACGCCGGGCGGCGACGAGGAGGCCCGCTGCTACCAGCCGCAGATCGTGCCGAACTGGATCGCCGACGACGGCCGCTCGTTCTGGCTGGTCTGGACCGACTTCCAGAGCCCGTACACGCTGGCCGAGAGCATGGCGCGGATGCGGGAGATCCGGGCGTCGGACGCGTCGCCGGACGACAAGGCGGCCGAGAGCGCCGCGCTGCGCCCGTACTACGCCTTCAACGTCCAGCTGGTCGAGCTCGACGTCACCGGCTGACGGCCCGCGACGGAGAGAGGAGTTCGAGGTGAGACGAACCTGGCGCCCCATGATCGCCCTGCTGGCACCGCTCGCGATCTGCGCGGCCTGCTCGTCGTCGGCGCCGTCCAGCGCCGAGGACGGCAGCTCCGAGATCACGATCCCGTCGTGCTTCTTCGGGACCACCTGGGACCCGATGGAGGGCGCGCAGCTGTTCACGACGACCAGCCAGGCCGTCTACGACCCGCTGATCATGGTCACAGCCGAGGGCGTGGACCCGCAGCCGTGGCTCGCGGAGTCGTTCGAGATCTCCGAGGACGGCTACACGATCAGCTTCAAGCTCCGCGAGGACGTCGACTTCGTCGACGGCACCCACTTCGACGCTGCCGGACTGGAGAAGTACCTCGACGCGCTGTTCGCCAGCGAGACGTTCGTCTGGAAGCCGCGCGTGGTCGACCAGTTCGGCGCCGAGGCCACCGCGACCGGTGAGTACACGCTGGACATCGTCATGTCGAAGCAGCCGGTGTCGTACCAGTGGCTGTGGCAGTTCGGCCTGACGCCGATCGCGTCGCCGGCCATCGTCGACGACCCGAGCCTGGTCCACGACGAGCCGGTCGGCTCCGGCCCGTACCTGATCGAGGAGTTCGTCCCGGACGTCTCCGTCACCTACGAGCGCAATCCCGACTACTGGAACGCGGAGAAGTTCCCGTACGACCGGGTCACCATCCAGGCCTGCGCCGACCCCGTCGCCATGCTCAACGCGGTCAAGTCCGGCCAGCTCGACGTCGCCGAGGTGACGATCCCGCTGGCCCAGGAGGCCCAGGGCAGCGGCCTGAAGGTCACCGAGGGTCCCGGCAACGTGGGCACGATGTACATCAGCGACCACAACGGCACGCAGGTCCCGGCGCTCGGCGACCCGCGGGTGCGCGAGGCGATGGCGCTGGCCTTCGACCGCGAGGCGATCCTGCAGGCCACCAACCTCGGGTTCGGCTCGGCCAGCAGCCAGCAGTTCGCCGAGGGCCAGGCCAGCTACATCGAGGGCGCCGACGACCGCTACGCCTACGACCTGGACCGGGCCAAGGAGCTGATGGCCGAGGCCGGGTACGCCGACGGGTTCTCCGTCACCATCCCGACGATGGCCACCGCGGGGACGTTCCTCGACACGACGAACCTGGAGCCGATCGTGCAGACGTCGCTCGCCGAGATCGGCATCGACGTGACCTACGAGCCGTACAGCGGCGAGTCGATCAACTACCTCCAGGAGGTCACGAAGACCAACAGGTACCCGATCTACCTGGTGAACATGCCGCAGACGAACTGGATCGTCATGTTCGACGAGAACTGGGGCCCGTACGAGAACGCCGAGCTCCAGGAGCTGATCCGGCGCTCCCGCGAGGGAGACCCGGACGAGCAGGCCGTCGCGTACCAGGAGATCGGCCAGTTCCTGCTGGACGAGAACTGGTACATCGCGTTCTCGCGGCCGTCGTCGACGCTGGTGTCGGTGCCCGAGGTCGACATCCAGATCGATGGCGCCTACACCAATCCCAAGCTGTTCCAGTACACGCCGGCCGGCTGACCCGGCCGGACCTCCGGAGGCCCCAGGAAGGGGTGAGCGATGCTGACCTACGTCGCCCGGCGGCTGGGCATCGGCGTCCTGGTGTTCGTCGCCGTCACCGGCATCAGCTACGTCCTGTATCACGTGCGAGGCGCTGACTCCATCGCCTACCGCCTGCTCGGCGCGGACGCGAGACCCGAGGAGGTGGAGATCAAGGTGCACGCCCTGGGGCTGGACCGGTCGCTGCCGGAGCAGTACGCCGGCTGGTTCGGCGGCCTGTTCCGGGGCGACCTGGGCGAGTCGTTCGTGTCCAACCAGGACGTCACCGCCATCATGTCGACCCGGGTCCCGGTCACGCTCAGCCTGATCGCGGCCACGCTCGTCCTGACGCTGGTGTTCAGCGTGGTGCTCGGGGTGTGGGCGGCGACCCGCGGCGGCGTCGTCGACCGCGTGATCCAGGTGGTGTCGGTCATCGTCAGTGCCGTACCCGGCTACTGGCTGGCCCTGGTGCTGGTGATCGTGTTCGCCCTCAACCTGGGGCTGTTCCCGGCGACCGGCTTCATCCCGATCACCGAGACGTTCGGCGGCTGGCTGTCGACGATCTTCCTGCCGTCGATCGCGATCGCCCTCGGCGCGATCTTCAGTCTCGCCGTCTGGGTGCGCAGCTCGATCATCGACATGCGCCGGCAGGACTTCGTGCGCACGCTGCGCTCCCGCGGGCTGAGTCCACGGTCGATCATGTACCGGCACGTGCTGCGCAACGCGGCGCCGTCGATCGTGCAGATGCTCGGCCTGCAGATCATCGCGCTGCTCGGCGGGGCGATCATCGTCGAACGCATCTTCGCGCTGCCGGGCATCGGGCAGATGTCGCTGGACGCCGGGCTGGCCGGCGACATCCCCGTCGTGCTCGGCGGCGTCGCGTTCTTCGTCGTCGTGATCGTGATCATCAACATCGCCGTCGATCTGATCAACGGCTTCCTCAACCCGAAGGTGAGGATCTCGTGAGCGCCGACGCCGACATCACCGGACGGGCGATCGCCGCCGAGCCGATCGTCCGGCGCGGGGTGTTCCGCGCCCTGCTGCGCAACCCGCTCACGGCGGCGTCGCTGGTGGTGCTGGCGCTGTTCGCCGTCATCGCGATCATCCAGCCGTGGATCCTGCCGTACCCGCCGAACGAGGTGAACCTGCGGCTGACGAACGCGGCGCCGTTCGGCTCGGACTACCTGCTCGGCGGGGACAACTACGGGCGCGACATCCTCAGCCGGCTGATCGCCTCGACCCGGGGCGCGTTCCAGGCCGCCGCCGTGCTCTCCGTCGTCGCCGTCGTCATCGGCACGACGGCCGGGCTGATCGCCGGCTACTACGGCCGGGTCTTCGACAGCGTCGCCAGCTGGCTGTTCTCGGCGATCATGGCGGTGCCGGCCGTGATCATCCTGATCTCGCTGTACACGCTGCTCGGCGTGTCGACGACGGTGGCCATGGCGGTGTTCGGGTTCCTCGTCTCCCCCAGCATGTTCTGGATGGTGCGGACGCTGACCCGCAACGTGCGCAACGAGCTCTACGTCGACGCCGCCCGGGTCGCGGGTCTCCCCGACCGGCGGATCGTCGGGCGGCACGTGCTGATCGCCATCCGGGCGCCGGTCATCCTGATGATCGCCGGGCTGGCCGGCGCCGGCATCGCCGTCCAGGCCGGGCTGGAGTTCCTCGGCCTCGGCCAGGCCGGCGTGCCGAGCTGGGGCGCCATGCTCACCGACGCGTTCGGCAACATCTACGTCGCGCCGGAGCAGCTCATCTGGCCGGCCGTCGCGCTCGGCCTGGTCACCAGCGCGTTCACGCTGATCTCCATCGGCGTCCGCGACACCCTGGAGGGCACCTACGTCAAACCGAGCACCCGCGCGCGGCGCCGCGAGATCGAGGCGCTGCTCGGCTCGGCCGCCGCGGAGCGCACGCTCGGCGGCACGGCCGACGCGGCGACCGCGACGACTGCGACGACGTCGACGTCCACCTCGCAGCCGCTGCTGGCGATCGACGGGCTGCGCGTCGCCTACGAGTCGGGCGGCTCGCTCACGACGGTGGTCGACGACGTCTCGTTCCGGGTCGAGAAGGGCGAGGTCGTGGGCGTCGTCGGCGAATCAGGCTCGGGCAAGACACAGACGGTGTTCGCCACGCTCGGGCTGCTGCCGGAGGAGGCCATCGTCGCCCGCGGCTCCATCCGCCTCGACGGACGGGAGCTGCTCGGCCTGCCGGAGCGGGACCTGCTGGAGATCCGCGGGCACCGGATGGCCTACGTCCCGCAGGAGCCGCTGTCCAACCTGGACCCGTCCTTCACGGTGGGGTCGCAGCTGGTGCACGGCATCCGGGCGCAGTCGCGGGCGACGAAGAAGGAGGCCCGCGACCTGGCGCTGGCCATGCTCGACCGCGTCGGCATCGCCGATCCGCTGCGGGTCTACCGCCGCTATCCGCACCAGATCTCCGGTGGCATGGCGCAGCGGGTCCTGATCGCCGGCGCGGTCGCCTGCACGCCGTCGCTGCTGCTGGCGGACGAGCCGACCACCGCGCTGGACGTGACGATCCAGGCCGAGGTCCTGGACCTGCTGCGTGACCTGCAGACCGAGACCGGCATGGGCGTGCTGATCGTGACCCACAACTTCGGCGTGGTCGCCGACCTGTGCGACCGCGTCGTCGTCATGCGGTCCGGGCGGATCGTCGAGGAGGGCCGGGTCGGCGACGTGTTCACCCGGCCGCAGCACGAGTACACCCGGATGCTGCTCGGCTCGGTGCTCGACAACGCGGCGCCACGCGAGGCGTCCGCCCGGCGAAAGGCCGCCCATGCCTGACCTGCTCACCGCGCACGACCTGCGCGTCACGTACGGCCGCGGCCGCAACGCCAACGAGGTGCTCAAGGGCGTATCCGTCGAGATCGGGCAGGGCGAGACGCTCGGCCTGGTCGGCGAGTCCGGATCGGGCAAGACGACGCTCGGCCGGGCCGTCCTGGGACTGGTGCCGGTCGCGGGCGGCACGCTCACGTTCGCCGGCGAGGACGTCACCCGGCTCGGCGCACGCGGCCGGCGGCGGCTGGCCCGCGACATCCAGGTGGTGTTCCAGGACCCGTACACGTCGCTCAACCCGTCGATGACGATCCGCGACATCCTCACCGAGCCGCTGGTCGCGCAGGGCGCCAAGAAGAAGGACGCCGCGAGCACGGTACGGGCGCTGCTGGACCAGGTGGCCATGCCCGCCGACGCGCTGGACCGGTACTCCCGCGAGTTCAGCGGCGGGCAGCGCCAGCGCATCGCCATCGCCCGGGCCCTCGCACTGGACCCGAAGCTGATCGTCTGCGACGAACCGGTGTCCGCGCTGGACCTGTCCACCCAGCTCAAGGTGCTCGACCTGTTCATCGAGCTGCAGCAGCGGACCGGGGTCGCCTACCTGTTCATCTCCCACGACCTGTCCGTCGTCCGGCACGTGAGTCACCGGGTCGCCGTCATGTACCGCGGGCACATCGTCGAGACCGGGCCCGCCCTGCAGGTCACCGACGACCCGCAGCACCCCTACACCCAGCGGCTCTGGGCCGCGAACCTGGTCGCCGACCCGGCCGAACAGGCCAATCGGCGCGCCGTCCGGCAGTCGCTGCCGCCGCTGGACGACGACGCCCTGGCCGCCGCCGGTGCCACCTGATGCGGTGTGCACTGGGTCATCGCGCGAGCATATGATCGTGCCAGCGCGTAGGGATCGCCGGCCGACCGCCGGCGGGAGCGGAGACGCATACACATGGCTGCACCCGGCACGACCGCACTCACCTCGACGACCGAGCTGCTCACGCGGGTGTCCTCGATGTACTACCTGGAGGACATGACGCAGGAGGAGATCGCGACCCACCTGAAGCTGTCGCGGCCGAAGGTGGGCCGGCTGCTGCGCCAGGCCCGGCGCGAGGGCATCGTCGAGATCAAGGTCAACATGCACCCGTCGCTGGCCATGCCGGTCGAGACGGAGCTGGTGCAGCGGTTCGGGCTGACTCAGGCCATCGTCGTCGGCGACCAGAGCGACGAGGACGAGCAGCGAGCGCGGGTGGGCGCCGCCGCGGTGGAGCTGCTGGACCGGCTCGTGCGCGACGACACCACGATCACGGTCGGCATGGGCCGCAACGTCCGCGCCGTCAGCCAGCAGGCGTCCGGGCTGCGGCCGCGCGCCTGCACGGTGGTCAGCGGCATCGGCGGCTCGCCGCTCACCGGCGAGGGCCTGAACTCCAACGACATCGCCGGACAGCTGGCCGACGCGCTCGGCGGGAAGTCCGTCGGCATGTTCGCGCCGGCCTACGCCAAGAGCGGCGAGCAGCGCGACACGTTCGCCGGCCACCTCGACGTCGGGCGCACCATCGAGCAAGCCCGCGCCGCCGACATCGCCGTCGTCGGCATCGGCGACGCCAACACCGACTCCCTCGTCGTCCGGCTGGGCTGCATCACGGCGAAGGAGATGAGCCGGCTCCTCGACGCCGGCGCCGTCGGCGACATCCTCGGCAGCTTCTTCACCGTCGACGGCGACCCCAGCGCCAAGTGGATCGAGGAGCGCGTCGTCGGCCTGACCTTGGACGACCTGCGCTCGATCACCCAGGTCATCGCGGTCGCGTCGGAGAACTCGAAGGCGCCGGCGATCCTCGGCGCGCTCCGCTCCGGGCTGGTGCACACGCTCGTCACGTCGGTGAACACCGCCCGGGCCGTCATGGAGCTGGCCGACAAGAACGGCTGAGGTCACACCACGAAGTCGCGGCGCCAGATCTCCCGCAGCCGGAGCGCGGCCGGCTTCGGGGTGTTCTCGACGTCGATGATGCTGCAGTTGGCCGGCGTCGGGTAGCTGTCGTGGCCGCACCAGAGCAGCACGCCGCCGGTGCGCGGGAAGCGGTCCTTGCACGCCGCCACCGCGAGCGCCAGTGACTCCGCCTGCCGGGCCTGGCTCCAGGCGACGTACTCGGGGAGGTCGCGGGGGTCGCGGCCGTGCTCGGCGACGAACGCGTCGATCTCGACCCACCACGGCGACGGCCGGCGCCAGACGGGGCTGTCGGGGCTGACGGGGAGCGGGTCGTGGCCGCCGGCGTAGCGCTCGATCACCTCGGCGTCCGACGCGGCGGGCGCGGCCAGCTCGGCGCGGAACAGCGCGTCCTGCCGCTCCCAGTACTCGGCCGGCTCGGGGCGGTATGGGCCGTGGACGTTCTCGTGCAGCCCCTTCCCCGCGTCCGCGTCGTGGTACGACATCCGCGGCCCGGTGGGGCTGGCCGGGATGAACCGCCGCCCGGGGTCCAGCTCGCCGGCGATGCGGGCCAGCCGCGCCATCATCGGGTGCTCCGTCCCGATCGGCACCGCCGCCCCGGACTCCACCCGGAACTGCTCGTTGCCGCCGGACCACAGGAACAGTGATGCGTGGTGCCCGCGACGGGCGATGAACGACGCGAAGATGTCGCCGAGCGCCTCGATCGACGCCGGGTCGTCCGGCGGGACGTTCTCCAGCAGCGACGACGTGAGCGGCAGGTCCTGCCAGACCAGCAGGCCGAGCTCGTCGCACAGCTCGTAGAAGTCGCGCCTCTCCAGGAACCCGCAGGCGTTGATGCGCAGCGTGTTCACGCCGAGTTCGCGGTAGAGCTCCAGCCGGGCGCGGTACTCGTCGCGGGTCACGTCGGCGTAGAGGCCCGACATCGGCGGGAAGTTCACGCCCTGCAGGAACACCGGCCGGCCGTTGACGAGGCACAGCCAGGTGTCCGAGCCCGCCGCCGCGCCCTCACACTGCCGCCACGCGACGTCGCGGAAGCCGACGCGGAGGGAGCGGCGGTCGTGCTCGACGCCGCCGGCCTCGACAGTCACCTCGACGTCGTACAAGGGCTGGCCGCCCTGCCCGTTCGGCCACCACAGCTCCACGTCGAGGCCGGTCCAGTCGACGCCGGCGGCGAACCGGGACGGCGCGATCCGCTCACTGCGCACGACCCGCTCGCCGGACCGCAGCGTGACGGTGACCGCGTCGGCCTCGCCGGTCACCTCGCCGGAGACGCGCAACCGGCCGGCCTCGGACACGTCCACGCCGGCCCGGCACCGCACCGGGCCGAGCTCGGCGCCGTCGACCACGTCCAGCCGGATGCCGTCCCAGATCCCCAGCTGCACGAGCCGCGGCTGCCAGTCCCAGGTGTAGTTGAAGCGGGTCTTCCACTCGGTGAAGCGCGACGTGTGGCCGAACTGGCCGAGCCAGCGCGGCGGCAGGTCGAACGCGATGACCAGCGTGTTCCCGCTCTCCTTCAGATGGGCGGTCAGGTCGAGGACGTGCGGGACGTGGGTGCCGCGGAACTCGCCCACCTCGACGCCGTTGACCAGCACCCAGCCGCTGTGGTCCAGCCCGAGGCAGCGCAGCCGGACGACGCCGCCGCCGGCCAGCCAGTCGTCCGGGATGGTCGTCTCGTACAGCCAGTGCCGGTTCTCCACCCACTCGCACTCCTGCGCCCGACCGGCCTGGTTCCAGTCCGGCAGCAGGCCCGCGTCGCGCAGCGCGCGCTGCACCGATCCCGGCACCGGCGCGGCACCGACGACGTGGTCGGGGCTGACGGGGAGGCCCAGCTCCATGGTCGTCGCGGCGCGCCACAGGTACGGCGCCCAGCCGGTCAGCGTCCACTCCAGCGCGCCCAGATCGCGACATGTCCGCACGGCAACTCCTCTTGACGAGCAGATGCTCACTACTCGACCATTTGTTAGGCGAAGACCCTACCCCAGCGGAGGACGAGATGGACCAGATCGACCTGAACGGATCCTGGGGCCTCGGCTGGAGCGACGGCACCCGCAAGATCGCGGCCCGGCCGCTCCTCGACGCCACCGACGGGCCCTTCCTCGCGACGGCGACCGTCCCCGGCGAGGTGCACCTGGACCTGATCGCGGCCGGCCTCCTGGACGAGCCGAACCTCGGCCTCACGACCGCGCGGTCGCGCTGGGTCGACGACACCGTGTGGTGGTACCACCGCGACGTCGTCGTCCCGCCGGAGCTGGCCGGCCGGCGGGTCTGGCTCCACTTCGGCCAGCTCGATCTCGTCGCCCGCGTGTTCGTCAACGGGCGGCCGGCCGGCGAGCACGCCAACGCGTTCCGGCCGTTCCGGACCGAGGTCACGGAGCTGATCCACGAGGGTGAGAACCACCTCGCCGTCGAGCTGCAGGCGCGGCACGGCGGCATCGACAAGGCGGCGATCCTCACCGGCAAGGACGACGACTGGAACCGGCACAAGCGCCCGTGGCACCGCAAGCCGTCCTACCAGTGGGGCTGGGACTGGTCCTCGCGGTACCTCAACGTGGGCATCGGCGGCGACGCCCGGCTCGTCGTCGCCCACTCGGACCTCCTGGTGGGCCGCGCCGTCCCGCTGGCCGACGTCGACGCCGACCTCGCCACCGGCATCGTCCGGGCCCGGGTCGAGCTGGAGAACGTCGGCACCGATCCGATCGGCGCGACGATCCGGGCGGGCGTCGCCGGCGTGACCGGCCGGGCCGACGTCGAGGTGGCGCCCGGCGAGGGCGTGTACGAGGTCGTCCTCACCGTCGAGCACCCCGAGTTGTGGTGGCCCAACGGCCAGGGACCGCAGACCCTGCACGACCTGGACGTGGAGGTCGAGTGGGACGGCCGCGTCGAGCGGCGCTGCAGCGTGATCGGGTTCCGCCGGATCGAGATCGACCAGAGCCCGCACCCCGGCGGCGGCCGCTACTTCACCGTCGTCGTGAACAACCGGCCGGTGTTCTGCAAGGGCGCCAACATCGCGCCGCTGGACAGCATCCCGCACCGGATCGACCGGGCCCGCTACGAGCGCCTGATCGAGCTGGCCGTGGAGTCGAACTTCACCTTCTTCCGCGTCAACGGCGTGGGACTCTACGAGTCCGACGACTTCTACGAGCTGTGCGACCGGGCCGGCATCCTCGTCTGGCAGGACTTCACGTTCGCCTGCTCCTGGTACCCGGCCGAGGACCGCGCGTTCCTCGAGGACGTCCGGGCGGAGGCCACGTGGCAGGTCCGCCGGCTCGCGTCGCACCCGAGCCTGGCGATCTGGTGCGGCCAGAACGAGAGCGAGTGGATGCAGCGCACCCCGGACGCCGGCGCCGACCCGCTGCCCGACTACCACGTCTTCCACCTGCTGCTGCCGAGCGTGCTGGAGGCCGAGGACCCGTCGCGGTACTACGCGCCCTGCTCGCCGCACTCCCCCGGCACCACGGCGTACCCGAACGACGACCACGTCGGCACCCAGCACCCGTGGCACATCGGCATGGGCAACTGGGACATCCGCGACTACCGGCAGAGCCCGGCCCGGTTCGCGGCCGAGGGCGGCGTCCTCGGCCCGACCTCGCTGCCGACGCTGCGGGAGATCGTCGAGGACCACGACCACCCGCAGGCCTCGATCGGCTGGCACACGCACGACAACTGGATCGCCCAGCCGGGCGACACGCGCCCGGCGATCCCGGACGAGATGCTGCTGCAGGTCATGGGCGTCTCGTCCGCGGACCTCGACGTCGAGCAGTACGCCTACTGGGGCGGGCTGCTGCAGTCCGAGGGCCTGCGCGAGTACGTCGAGAACTACCGGCGGCGCCGGCCGGACAGCGGCGCGGCGGTCTTCTGGGCCTTCAACGACTCGTGGCCGACGACCCGCAGCTGGACGACCGTCGACTACTACCAGCGCCGCACCCCCGGCTTCTGGGCGGTGCGCCGGGCGATGGCGCCGGTCAGCGTCGTGGTGGCGCGGACCGGCGACGTGGTCGAGGTGTTCGGCGTCAACGACACCCCGGCCGACGTCACGGGCGAGCTGGAGTACGGGTTCTTCCGCACCGACGGGCCGGGCAGCGCCCGGACGGCGACCGTCACGCTGCCGGCGAACAGCTCTGCCGTCGTGGCCACGCTCGGCCCGTGGGAGGGCGACCCGGTCAGCAGCGTCGCGTTCGCGGCGCTGCGCCGCGACGGCGAGCTCGACGCCCGCAGCCGGCTGATCCTGCCGCTGCACCGGGAGTTGGATTGGGCGCCGGCCGGCGAGCCCAAGGTGGTCCTCGGCGACGGCGTGGCCACGTTCCAGAGCGACGTGTTCGTGCTCGGCGTCTGCCTCGACCTGGACGGCGACCGGGCCCTCGCCGACAACATGTTCGACCTCTGGCCGGGCATGCCGTACTCGATCCCGTGGCCGTTCGCGGACGCACCGCGGATCCTGCACACGGGCAACCCGCGGTCTTGACGGCCGATCCACTCGCCGACAGAATGAGCATATGCTCGCGGCGTGGACAATTGATCGAAGGTGGGGCGATGACGGACGGCGCTGAGGCGGTGGGCCCGCTGGTCGTGTGCGCGGGCCAGGTCGTCGCGGACCTGTTCGTGCCCCCGCTGGCCGCGCTCCCGGAGGCCGGCGAGCTGGTCACCACCGGCGACATGCTCAGCGGGGTCGGCGGCTGCTCGGCCAACACCGCCGTGGCGCTGGCCTCGTTCGGCGTGCGGACCCTGCTGTCCGTCGTCGTCGGGGCCGACGCCGCCGGCGACTGGGTCCGCGCGCATCTCGCCGCGAAGGGCCTGGACGTCTCCGGCGTGGTGACGTCGGACCGGCTGGCGACGTCGCAGACGGTGATCCTCCCCGTCACCGGGCAGGACCGCCGCTACCTGCACGCCGTCGGCGCCAACGCCGAGTACAGCGCCGCGCACGCGGCCGCCGTCGCCGCCGGGGCACGCGTGCTGGTGATCGGCGGGTTCCTCAGCCTGCCCGGTCTGACGACGCCGGACGTCGCCGCGCTGCTCGCACAGGCCCGCGCCGCCGGCACCCGGACCGTGCTCGACGTCGTCATCCCGCACGGCACCCGCGACGCCGCCGAGCGGCTGGCGCCGGTGCTGCCGCACGTCGACTGCTTCACCCCGAACGACGACGAGGCCCGGCTGCTCACCGGCGAGACCGACCCGCACCGCCAGGCCGCGACGCTGCTGGACTGGGGCGCCGCGTCGGTGGTGATCACCCGCGGTCCGGACGGCGCCGTCTACGCCGACCGCGAGCAGGTCGTCGCGGTGCGGCCGCTGCCGGTCGCGGTGGTGGACGGCTCCGGCGCCGGCGACGCGTTCACCGCCGGCCTCGTGTTCGGGCTGGTGCACGACTGGCCGGTCGAGCGGCGGCTGCGCTTCGCCGCGGCGGCCGGCGCGTCGGTCACCCGCGCCCTGGGCACGACGACCTCCCTGTTCAGTCGCGACGAGGCGATCGCCGCCCTCGACGACGTGCCACTTCTCGAGATGAAGGACACCTGATGCCCCTGATGCCAGCGCCCCTGCTCCTGAGCGAGGCACGTCGCGGCGGCTACGCCGTCGGCTACTTCGAGAGCTGGGACAGCTACTCCTTCGAGGCCGCGCTCGAGGCCGCGGAGGCGGAGAGCGCGCCGATCATCGTCGGCTTCGGCGCGACCATGCTCGACGACGCCTGGCTGGACCACCGCGGCATCGACCACCTCGGCGCGATGGGCCGCACGCTGATCGACGGCTGCCGGGTGCCGGTGGCGTTCCTGCTCAACGAGACGCACACGCTGGAGCAGGCGCTGGCCGGCGTCGGCGCGGGCTTCAACTTCGTGATGATCGACTCGCAGCGGTGGCCGAAGGACGACGCGATGCGGGCGTCGCGCAAGCTGGTCGAGGCCGCGCATCCGGCCGGCGTCGCGGTCGAGGCCGAGTTCGGCTCGCTGCCCGACTTCGTCGACGGGCGCATCGTCGACGACGGCGCCGCGATGACCGACCCCGCCGAGGCCGCCGAGTTCGTGGCGGAGACCGGTGTCGACGCGCTCGCCGTCTCGGTGGGCAACGTCCACCTGCTGACGGCGTTCACGTCCGAGATCGACCTGGACCGGCTGACGGCGATCCGCGCCGCCGTCGACGTGCCGCTGGTGCTGCACGGCGGCACCGGCTTCCCCGACGACGCCGTCCGCGCGGCGATCGCCGCCGGCGTGGCCAAGTTCAACGTCGGCACCCGGCTGAAGCGGAACTACCTCGACGCCGTCGTGCGGCGGATCGGCGAGTGGACCGGCCGCGAGTCGGTGCACGATCTCGTCGGTTCGCACAAGCCGGCGGACTTCCTCGAAGCCGGCAAGGCGGCGTTCACCGACACCGTCCGCGGCTTCCTCCGGCTCTACGGGTCGGCCGGCCGGGCCGACGACGTCCTGAAGGTGGTCGCGCCGTGATCGAACCCATCGACGTCACCGGCCTCGGCCGCGACGAGGCCCTGGTGCTGTACCGCGAGATGCTGCGCATCCGCCGCTTCGAGGACCGCGTCTACCAGCTGTTCCTCAAGGGCGAGCTGCCCGGCACGCTGCACCAGTACCAGGGCCAGGAGGCCGTCGCCGTCGGCGCGTGCCAGGCGCTGGGCCCGGACGACTGGATCACCTCCACGCACCGCCCGCACGGGCACGCGCTGGCCAAGGGCGTCACCGTCCGCTCGGCGATGGCCGAGCTGTACGGCAAGGCGACCGGCTGCTGCGGCGGCAAGGGCGGCTCGATGCACCTGGGCGACCCGTCGGTCGGGATGCTGCCGGCGATCGCGATCGTGGCCGGCGGGATCAGCGTCGTCAGCGGGCTCGGGCTGGCCTACAAGCTGCAGGCCACCGACCAGGTGGCGCTGTGCTTCTTCGGCGAGGGCGCCAGCAACGAGGGCGCCTTCCACGAGGGCCTGAACTTCGCCGCCGTCCAGCGGCTGCCCATCGTCTACGTCTGCGAGAACAACATCTACGGCGCCTCCACGCCGTTCCACCGCACGTCGCTGGTGCCCGACGTCGCCAACCGGGTGGCCGGCTACGGCATGCCGGCCGTGATCGTCGACGGCATGGACGTCGTCGCCGTCCGGGCCGCCGTCGCCGAGGCGCGGGACCGGGCGCAGCGCGGCGAGGGGCCGACGCTGATCGAGGCCAAGACCTACCGGTTCGCCGGGCACAGCCGCGGCGACGCCCGCGGCTACCGCAGCCGCGACGAGGAGGCGGCCTGGAAGGAGAAGGACGCCATCGAGCGCCTCGGCCTGGCCATCACGTCGGCCGGGCTGGGCAGCGAGGCCGACCTGGCCGACGTCCTCGCCGACGTCAACGCCGAGCTCGAGGACGCCGTCGAGTTCGCCCGGTCCTCCCCCGACCCCGACCCGGCCGACGCGCTGACCGACGCCTACGCCACCGCGATCGCGATCGGAGCCGCCCTGTGAGCACCACCGCGCAAGAGCCCGCGACCGTCGGCACCGAACGGCGGCTGACGATCACCGAGGCCATCCGGGAGGGCATCGCGGAGGAGATGGAGCGCGACCCCCGGGTGTTCCTGATCGGCGAGGACGTCGGCATCCCCGGCGGGTTCGGCGGCGCCTTCGGCGTCTACCTCGGGCTGCCGGAGAGGTTCGGGCACGAGCGCATCATCGACACCCCGATCAGCGAGAAGGCGATCGCCGGCGCCGCCGTCGGCGCCGCGCTGATGGGCCTGCGCCCGATCCCGGACATGCAGTACTCCGACTTCCTGTTCGAGTGCATGGACGAGCTGGTGAACCAGGCCGCCAAGATGCGCTACATGTCCGGCGGCAAGCTCTCGGTGCCGCTGGTCATGCGCGCACCCGTGGGGACGGCGAACCGCGGCGCCCAGCACGGCCAGTGCCCGGAGAGCTACTTCATCCACGTGCCGGGGATCAAGGTCGTCGCCCCGTCGGACGCCTACGTCGCCAAGGGCATCATCAAGGCGGCCATCCGCGACGACGACCCCGTCATCGTCTTCGAGCACAAGCTGCTCTACGGCAGCAAGGGCCGCGAGCAGGCCGGCGGCATGGACCTCACCGCGCACGTGCCCGAGGAGGACTACGTCTGGCCGATCGGCCGGGCCATGGTCAAGCGTGTGGGCACCGACGCGACCGTCGTCGCCACCCATCTCACCCTCTACCGCGCGCTGGCCGCGGCCGAGGAGCTGGCCGCCGAGGGCGTGAGCGTCGAGGTGATCGACCCGATCTCGCTGCAGCCGTTCGACCTGGACACCGTGTTCGCGTCGGTGGAGCGGACCGGGCGGCTGCTCATCGCCCACGAGGACACCCTGACCGGCGGCTGGGGCGCGGAGCTCGCGGCCCGGGTCGCGCAGGAGCGGCTGTACTCGCTCGAGGCGCCGATCCGCCGGGTCGCCGCGCACGACGTGCCGCTGCCGGTCGCGCCGGTGCTGGAGCAGGCCGTCGTACCCACCCAGCAGCGCATCGCCGACGAGCTGCGGCTGCTGCTCGCCTGAGCCGCCCCGCCTGAGAGGAACGAACCGCACCCATGGTCGCTGAGATCCGGCTCCCCCCGCTCGGGCAGACGTCCGACGAGATGACCATCGTCGAGTGGTACAAGAAGGAGGGCGACGCCGTCGAGATCGCCGAGCCGCTGCTGTGCGTCGAGACCGACAAGTCCAACGTCGACGTCGAGTCGGCCGAGGAGGGCGTGCTGCTGAAGATCGTGGCGCGGGAGGGTGACGTCCTGGCCTCCGGCTCGCTGCTCGCGTACGTCGGCTCGGCCGGCGACGTGATCGAGGCGCCGCCCGCGCCGGCCCCTGTTGCCGCGCCGGCGCCTGTGGCCGCGCCGGCCACCCCTGGCGCCGGTCCGGTGCTGGCGTCGCCGCTGGTGCGCAAGCTCGCCAAGGACCTCGGCGTCGACCTCGCGTCGGTGACCGGCACCGGGCCGGGCGGGCGGATCGAGCGGGCGGACGTGCAGGGCGCGGCGGCGGCCGCCGAGCCGGTCGTCGCGGCCGTCGGGGCTCCCGCCGCCGTGGACGGCGCCGCGGTGAGCCCGCTGCGGCGGACGATCGCCCGCCGGCTCACCGCGTCGGTCCGCGACATCCCGGCGTTCAGCCTGCAGGCCGACCTCGACGCGACGGCCGCGAAGGAGGCCCTGGCCGGTTACGGCAAGGGCCTGACGTACACGCACCTGCTGCTGCGCGCCGTCGCCCGATCGCTGCGCGAGCACCCGGTGATGCGCCGGTTGTGGGTCGACGACGGGCCGCGCTACCGGTCGCTCGCCGAGCCCGACGTCGGGCTGGCCGTCGCCGGCGACGACTCGCTCTACGTCGTGACGATCCCGGCGCCGGACGCGCTGACGCTGCCCGCGCTGGTCGAGACCGTCGCCGCGGCGGCCGGCCGGGGCCGTTCCGGCGCGCTGAACGCCGCGGACCAGCGGCCGGCCACCATCACCGTCAGCAACCTCGGCGGGTACGGCGTCCGCTCCTTCCAGGCTGTCATCGACCCGGACCAGAACGCGATCGTCGCCGCCGGCGCCGTCACCGACCAGGTCGTCGCCCACGACGGCATGATCGCCGTCCGGCCGCGGCTGGCCATCACGCTGAGCTGCGACCATCGCGCCGTCGACGGCGCGCAGGCGGCGGCGTTCCTGCGGACGCTGGCGGCCCACTTCGAGACCGACCCGGCCGGCCCGGGCGCCTGAGAGGACACGATGGCACTCAACCGCTGGGACCCGGCCGCGCCCGCGCCCGCCGACGACCTGGACGCCCGCGTGCTCACGTCCCGGCTGCTCGGGCAGGACCCGTCGCTGGTCCTGCACGGCGGCGGCAACACGTCGGTGAAGGTGACGCGGACGAGCATCGTCGGCGCCGAGGAGCGGCTGCTGCTGGTCAAGGGCAGCGGCTGGGACCTCGCGAGCATCGAGGCGGCCGGGTTCACGCCGCTGCGGATCGAGCCGCTGGTCGCGCTGGCCACGCTCGACCGGCTGTCCGACGTCGAGATGGCGCGGCAGCTGGCCAGCTACCGCACCGACCCGGCCGCGCCCTCGCCGTCGGTCGAGGCGATCCTGCACGGCCTGCTGCCGTTCACGTTCGTCGACCATACGCACGCCGACGCCGTCGTCACGCTCACGAACACCGCCGGTGGGGCCGGCCTGGTGCGCGAGGTCTATGGCGCGTCGGTGCTGGTGCTGCCGTACGTCATGCCCGGCTTCGACCTCGCCCGGCTGGTCGCGCGGAGCCTGCCGTCGATCGGGCCGGACACCCGCGGGATCGTGCTGATGAACCACGGCATCGTCACGTTCGGCGACACCGCCCGGGAGTCCTACGACCGGATGATCGACCTGGTCAGCGTCGCCGAGGCGGCGATCGCGCCGCGCGAGCCGCTGCCCGCGCCGGCTCCGCCGCTCCCCCGCGGCCCGAGCCGGCGGGCGGCGATCGCCGGCCTGCGCGCGGACGTCAGCCGGGCCGCCGGCGCGCCGATGATCGTCAGCGTGCACGACGACGACGCCGTGCTGGCGTTCGCGCAGCACCCGAAGGTGGCCGACCTGTCCGGCGGCGGCCCGGCGACCCCCGACCACGTGATCCGCACCAAGCCGGCGCCCATGCTGGGCCGCGACGTGGCCGCGTTCGCCGCCGGCTACACGGCCTACTTCGACCGCTGCGCGGCGGGTGGGCGGGCCGAGGTCACCATGCTGGACCCGGCGCCGCGGGTGATCCTCGACCCCGAGCTCGGCCTGGTCACCGCCGGCCGGTCCGCGGCCGACGCCGCGGCCGCCGAGGACATCTACCGGCACACCATCGAGATCGTGTTGAACGCCGAGGCCCTCGGCGGCTACCGCGCGCTGTCGGAACAGGAGATCTTCGACGTCGAGTACTGGGACCTGGAGCAGGCCAAGCTGCGCCGGGCCGGCCGGCCCGCGCCGCTGGCCGGGCAGGTCGCGCTGGTCACCGGCGCGGCGGGCGGCATCGGGCGGGCGATCGCGGGCCGCTTCCTCGCCGCCGGCGGCGCCGTCGCGGGGCTGGACCTCGATCCCGCCGTGGCCGGCGCCTTCGACGGCGCGTCCTGGCTCGGCCTCGGGTGCGACGTCACCGACGCCGGCCAGGTCGGCGCCGCGCTGGACGCCGTCACCGACACGTTCGGCGGCCTGGACATCCTCGTGCTCAACGCCGGCATCTTCCCCGCCGCCGCGCCCGTCGCGGAGCTGGACTCCGAGCTGTGGCGGCGGGTCATGCGCGTCAACCTCGACGCCGCCGCCGACCTGCTGCGCGAGGCGCATCCCCTGCTGCGGCAGGCGCCCGGCGGCGGCCGCGTCGTCGTGATCGGCTCGAAGAACGTCGCCGCCCCCGGCCCCGGCGCCGCGGCCTACTCCGCGTCGAAGGCGGCGCTGACCCAGCTGGCCCGGGTCACGGCGCTGGAGTGGGCCGCCGACGGCATCCGCGTCAACGTCGTCCACCCCGACGCGGTGTTCGACACCGGCATCTGGGCCGGCGGCGTGCTGGAGGCGCGGGCGGCGCACTACGGCCTCAGCGTCGAGGACTACACCACCCGCAACCTGCTCCACACGCAGATCACCAGCGCCGACGTCGCCGAGCTCGCGCTGGCGCTGACCGGTCCCGCGTTCGCCAAGACCACCGGCGCGCAGATCCCGATCGACGGCGGCAACGACCGGGTGATCTGATCCTCACCCGACCACGGTCAGCCGGGCGATGTCGGGGTCGGTGAAGACGTCGGTCTCGTCGGTGCTGCGGGTGGAGAACTCGCTGACGATCGCGCCCTCGGGCCCGGCCTGGAACCAGTGCAGCGTGTCCGGCGGCACCGTGTGCTGCTCGCCGGCCCTCAGCACGATCTCGTGCCAGGCCGTGTAGTGCTCCCGGCGAGCAGGGCTCGCCAAAGGCGTGGCCGCGGGCGTGCCCTCGGTGTACACGTACACCGTCCCGCGTCGCACCCGGAAGGTCTCCTCCTTGCCCGGCTCGCCGCCGGTCCCGACGTGGCGGTGCTCGGGGCAGGTCTGGCCCGGCTTCAGCACGATCTCCTTCGCGCACACCCGGTCGGTGTTGACGTAGACGATCAGCTGCAGCCCCGTGCGGTCGAGGTCGGACAGGCCGAAGTCGGACACCTCGATCGCGGCACGCTCCGGCTCGGTGATGACGATCCCGGCCTCGGCGAACCGCTGCGCGGCGTACTCCCTGGCCTCCTCGACCTGCGCGGACGACAACATGGCTGGGGTCTCCTCTCGGTCTCGTCATCCCAGTATCGGGACCGAATGAGCACATGTCCACCATCCGATCATCTGTTACATCAGCATTGACACCCGCCGCGCGTGAGCATACGTTCGCCCTGCGACCAAATGACCACGAGGCGGGGGCGAACGGTGGCCGACGTTGCGGAATCCACGCGGAGACCGGCCGCTGTGGGCGTCGTCTGGGTCATCGCCGGCGCTGCCTTCGTGGTGCTGCTGAGCCAGACGATGACGATGGTGGCGCTGCCGTCGATCATGGCCGACCTCGAGATCGGCGCCGCCACCGCCCAGTGGCTGACCAGCGGCTTCATGCTCGGGCTGGCCGTCATGACGCCGATCGCCGGGTTCCTGCTGCGGCGGCTGCGCACCACGGTGGTGTTCGCGGCCGCGATGGCGACGTTCGTGCTCGGCACCGTGCTGGCCGGTCTCGCGCCGGGGTTCGAGCTGCTGCTCGTGGCCCGCGTCGTCCAGGCCTCCGGCGGCGCCGTCCTCTGGCCGATGCTGATGACGGTGATGATCATCGTGGTCCCGGTGATCCAGCGCGGACGGATGCTGGGCACCGTGTCCGCCGTGCTGGCGATCGCGCCCGTCCTCGGCCCGACGGTCGCGGGGCTGATGCTGGACCGACTGACCTGGCGCTGGACGTTCTGGGCGATCCTCCCGATCGCGCTGGTCATCGTCGTCGTCGGGCTGCGCGGCGGCCGGGACGTGCTGCAGCCCCGTCCGGTCCGGCTCGACGCGCTGTCGGTGCTGCTGTCGACGGCGGGCTTCGGCGGGCTGGTCTACGGCCTCACCAGCGCCGGGCCCGACGACGGCGCCGGATCCGGGTCCGGGTACGCCGCGTGGGTCTGCCTCGGGATCGGCGTCGCCGCGCTGGGCGGCTTCGTGGTCCGGCAGCTGCGGCTGCACGGGCGCGACCGTGCGCTGCTGGACCTTCGGACGTTCCGGTACGGCGCCTTCACCGTGTCGATGGCGCTGCTCGTCGTCGGCTCGGCGCTGCTGTTCGGCGTCATCATGATGCTGCAGCTCTATCTCCAGCTGGCGCTGGAGCTCGATCCCGGCGACGCGGGCCTGCTGCAGGTGCCCGGCGCGGTCGCCGGCGGCCTCACCGCGCCGGTCGTCGGCCGGCTGTACGACCGGTTCGGCCCGCGCGTCGTCGCGGTGCCCGGCAGCGTCCTGGTCAGCCTGTCGCTGTGGGGCATGACGCTGCTCACCGAGGCATCGCATCCGGCCGCCGCCGTCGCCGTCCATGTCGTCCTGTACGTCGGCCTGACCACGCTGTTCATGCCGATCATCACGACGGCGCTGCACGCGGTGCACCCGGCGCTGCAGCCGGATGCCAGCGTCGCCGTCAACACGTTCGACAAGGTCGCGGCCGCCGCCGGGACCGCTGTCTTCGTGGCCGTCTACGCGGCGTGGTCCGGGCCCGGGCTCGGCGGCGGCGCCGTCAGCCCCGCCGCCGCGGCGGACGGCGTGCACGCGGCCGCGATGCTGGCCGCAGTCGTGTCCCTGCTGATCGTCGCCGGCTCGTTCTTCGTCCAGCGTCCCGACTAGCGCTTGGGCACGAACCCCGGCGCGGCCTGGTCGGGTGCGAAGCTGCCGCGCTGCGCCGCCACGTACTCCGACGGCGTGACGCCGGTGTGCCGTCTGAAGTCGCGGATGAGGTGGCTCTGGTCGAACCAGCCCAGGTCGGCGGCCAGCTCGGCCCAGTCGACCGCGCCGTACACGTCGAGCCGGGCCAGCAGGACGCGCAGCCGCAGGATGCGGGCCAGCGCCCGCGGGCTGAGGCCGACGACGTCGAGGAACTCCTTGTCCAGGTGGCCGTGCGAGATCCCGAGCTCGGCGGCCAGCGCCCCGATGCCGCGCGCCGGGTCGGCCTCCAGCGCCGCGACCGCCCGCTCGCACCGGTCGACGGCGGCCGTGGCGCGCGGCTCCTGAGCGGCGAGCGTCGCGGTGACGAGGTCCAGCAGCTCGTCGGGCGACGCGTTGCGGGCCAGCAACGACCGCCGCAGCCCGGCCGCGGCCGGCCACACGTCGAGCAGCTCGACCACCCGGCCGCGCAGCGCCGGCGGCGACAGCCCGAACAGCGGGCCGCAGCCGACCGGCGTCGTCACGACCCCGACGCAGTGCGTCTCGCCCAGCGGCTCGTTGACGACCGGGCGGTCGTGCGGGCCGATGAGGAACCCGGTGCTCGTGGTCAGCGGGTCGCCGGCGCCGTCGGCGGGCCACTCGCGGATCGGGTCGCCGAGCACGACGACGGCGACCGTGGAGCCGGTGGGCGCGATCCGCTCGGACGTGTAGTCGATGCGGCCGCGGGCATACCAGACCGACTCGACGAACCGCTCCAGCGCGGCCGGCCGGCGGGAGACGAACTGGAACTCCACGCGACCAGTGTGCCCCGCCCCCGCCGCCCGCCGCCTGCCGACGTCAGCCGGCGCCGTCGTAGGCCGCCCGCAGCCAGCCCGCCACCAGGTCGTCCACGTCGCCGACGTCGGTCAGGTCGGTCGCGTGGGTGCACATGCCGGTCATCGCGCGCAGCCGGTCCGTCGGCGCCACCCCGCGCAGGTTGAACCCGAGCTGGAGCCGCTTCGCCGACGGGGCCTCGACCAGCGCGAACTGCTTCTTCCGGCGCAGGCTCACGCCGGTCTTCTTCACCGCCACCGTCACGTCGTCGCCGAGCCCCGTCGCGACGAGCACGACCTCGTCGTAGATCGGCCGCAGCGCCGCCTTGGCGCCTCGGTACTGGGCGTCGAGCAGCTCCGCGTCCGACGGCGGCCCGTCGCCGCTGCTCTCGCGGATCCGGTGCGCCAGCGTGTTCGCGTTGCCGTGGGTGAGACCGTGCTCGGTCTTCAGGAACGACACGATCTGCCCGTGCTTCTCCAGGCCGGCGGCCGCGACCACCTCGGCCCACTGGCCGACGGTCCGGCCCGTGGACCGCTCGATGGTGCGGACCTGGCTCGCCAGCGCCGCGGCGGGATCGCTCACGTTGCCCTCCTCGCGTGTCGGGCTGCTCCGGACACGCTGCGACCCGAGCCCGCCCGCCGTCTTGGACGGATTTCATCCCGGTGTCAGCGGAACAGGGTGTGCCGGATGGTGCCGGCCAGCCAGGCGGCGATCTCGTCGGCGGTCCAGCCGCGGTCGCTCAGCAGCCAGCGCGGCTCGTTGGAGTTCACCGCCCAGAGGATGTCCGCGGCCCTCTCGACGTCGAGGTCCGCGCGCAGCCAGCCCGCGGCGTGCCAGTGGCCGACCCAGAAGGCGCTGCCCGCCCGTCGCTCCCCGTCGATGGTGCGGGCGAACGCCGCCAGCGCGGCGTCGGTGTCGCGTGAGCCCAGCAGCACCCGCACCAGCGGGTCGACGCGCTCGGAGATCAGCTGGGCCAGCCGGGCGTAGGCGGCGGCCGCCTCGGCCGGTCCGGCGGCGTCGAGGACGGCGAGCGCCTCCGGCCGCCGCGCCAGCGGCACGTCCTCGTCGTCGCCGGCCAGCGACGTGTCGTAGACCGCCTTCAGCAACCCGGCCTTGCCGCCGAAGGACTTGTAGATCGTCTCCTGCGACACCTCGGCCTGCTGCGCGACGTGGCGGATGGTGGTGCCGGCGAACCCCCGCTCGACGAACGACGTGCGCGCCGCGGCGAGCACGCGGGCCCGCGTCGCCCTGGCCGCGGCGGTGCGGAGGCTGTTGTCGTAGGGCACGGGTCTCCGGGGGTTGCGCGAACTTTCGATACAGCCTACTGTACCAATTGATTCCAGCTCACTGTATCGAAAGGCCGATCATGTCCACGACCCTTGCGCGCACCGACCTCGCCGGCATCGCCGAACGGTCCATCCGGGCCGTCCTCGCCGGCTCGGTGGCCGACCTCGCGGCGCTCGTCCACCCCGACGCCGTCAACCGGGAGGCAGCCACCGAGCCGCCGGCCACCCGCGGCGCCGGCCCCGAGGCCTTCCACGCGACCGGCCAGTGGCTGCGCGCGGCGTTCGACGACCTCGTCTGGGTCACCGAGCGCGACGTCGTCGAGGGCGACCTCGTCGTCACCTACGGCACCCTCTCGGGCCGGCACACCGGCGACTTCGTCGTCTGGACCCCCGGCGGCGCCGTCGAGCGGGCGTTCGCCCCGACCGGCCGGACCTTCACCGTCCGGCAGGCGCACTTCCAGCGGATCGAGGACGGGCTCGTCGTCGAGCACTGGGCGGTCCGCGACGACCAGGGCATGGCCATCCAGCTCGGCTGGATCCCGCCCACCCCGGCGTACCTGCTGCGCTGCGTCCGCGCCACGAGGCGGGCCCGCCGAGCCGCGTGAGAGACTGCGCTGCACCGCCCGGCGGACCGGATCGAGGAGAGCGCATGAGCACGTCCGTGACGGACCAGCAGGTCCAGGAGCTGGCGGCGTCGGCGAAGCCGTACAGCCTGGCACTGCTGCGGTGGGGCCCGCAGCGGCACATGGACGGCGCGGAGGAGATCGAGCGCGAGCACCAGCGGCGGATGGTGTCGTTGCGCGCCGACGGGACCATCGCGGTCCTGTGCCCGGTCCCCGCCGGGCCGATGGCCGGCGCGGCCGTCATGACCGTGCCGGTCGAGGAGGCCGAGGAGATCATGGCCGCCGACCCGTGCGTCCGGGCCGGGATGATCCTGTGCGAGGTCCACCCGTGCCTCGGCTTCCCGGGCGACGCGCTCCCCGGCTGAGCGCCGGGGCGCAGGCGTCGTCCGTTCGTCACTCCCGCGCCATCATCGCGGTCGCCTCCTTCTCCAGGTCGACGAACGGCTCGCCGGAGACGTCGACGATCGCGGCCCTGATGGTGCCGCCGGTGAACGCGAACGGGCTGGTTCCCGGATAGTCCTCGGTCACCGGCGAGGCCGGGTCGCTGCCGACGTTGAGGCCCTCGCCGACCAGCGAGAAGTTGCCCGGCTGGGTGGTGACGACACCCTCGCCGACCTGGCGGTCGTCGATGTAGAGGCTGACGGTGCCGGTGGTCGGCATGGTGTCGCCGTCCTTGACGAAGGCCGCGGACAGCACGACGTCGCCCGTCGGCACCGGCGCGTCGCCGACGACCGTCTGCACGTTGCTGCCGACGTAGTTGTAGACGTAGTGCAGCCGGCCGTCCTTGACGTACAGCGCGTGCCCGCCGAACCGGGCGCCGTGCGAGAACAGCACGCCCTGCGCGTCCACGCTGTCGACGTGCACCTCGACGGCGATGGAGTAGTTCCGGTTGCGGATGTTCACCGCCGCCGACTCCGGCACCTCGGCCGTGCCCGGGTAGTAGACGTACTTCCCGCGCGGCGGCGCCACCTGCGGCCGGGTCGGGTCGGCCAGCACCTCGACCGCCATCGCGTCGACCAGCGGCAGGCCGTGGTACATCCCGGCCAGGTGGAACCAGTGGCCGATCATCTCCTGCAGCTTGACGGGGTGCTCGGCGGCGAGGTCGCGGGTCTCCGTCGGGTCGACGTCGGTGTGGTAGAGCTCCCAGCGGTCCTCGTCGAAGTGGCCCCAGCCGGCGATCGTCGGGTGGACGGTGACCGCCTTCCAGCCCTTGTGCCAGACCGCGCGGGACCCGAGCATCGAGAAGAACGCCGACTCCTTCGGCGTCGGGACGTCGTCGCTCTGGAACGTCGAGCGGAAGCTCACGCCCTCCAGGGGGACCTGCGGGTAGCCCTTCACCGTCCCGGGCAGGTCGACGCCGAGGATGTCGTAGATCGTCGGGACGATGTCGGTGGCGTGCAGGAACTGGTGCCGCAGCTCTCCCTGCGCCGCGATCCCGGCCGGCCACGACACCAGCAGCGGGTCGGCCACGCCGCCCTCGAAGTTGTACCGCTTCCACATCTTGAACGGCGTGTTGAACGCCCAGGCCCAGCCCACCGGGTAGTGGTTGTACGTCGACGGCGACCCGAGCTGGTCGAGGTAGCGCAGGTTCTCCTCGATGTCGTCGGGGATGTCGTTGAAGAACTTGTTCTCGTTCACCGACCCGTTCGGCCCGCCCTCGCCGCTGGCGCCGTTGTCGGAGACCAGCACGATGACGGTGTTGTCGAACTCGCCGGTCTCGTCGAGGTGGTCCAGCAGCCGTCCGATCTCGTGGTCGGTGTGCGACAGGAAGCCGGCGTACACCTCGGCCATCCGGCAGAACAGCCGCTTCTCCTCGTCCGGGAGCTCGGCCCAGGGCCGCACGATGTCGAGGGCCGGCCACGGCTTCCCGTCCGGCGAGCGCTCGCCCACGTACGGGTTCAGCGACGACAGCTCCGCGTCCGCGGGGAAGATGCCCAGCTCCTTCTGCCGGGCGAACACCCGCTCCCGGTACGCCTCGTAGCCCTCGTCGAACCGGCCGCGGTACCGGTCGATCCACTCCCGCGGCGCATGGTGCGGCGCGTGCGTCGCGCCCGGGCAGAAGTACATGAAGAACGGCTTGTCCGGCGTGATCATCTTCGCGTCGCGGATGAACTCGATCGCCCGGTCGGTCAGGTCCGTCGTCAGGTGGTAGCCGTCCTCGGGCAGCGCCGGCTGTTCCACCGGGTGGTTGTCGTAGACGAGGTCCGGGTACCACTGGTTGGTCTCGCCGCCGAGGAAGCCGTAGTAGCGCTCGAAGCCGCGGCCGACCGGCCAGTTCCGCTTCGTCGAGGCGAGGTTCATCTCGTCCGACGGGCACAGGTGCCACTTGCCGAGCATGTAGGTGTTCCAGCCGCGCTCCCCCAGCACCTCGGCGATCGTCGCGCACTCGAACGGGATGTGGCCGTTGCCGTTCGGGAAGCCGACGGTCGCCTCGGCGATGCAGGCCATCCCGTTGGTCGTGTGGTTCCGCCCGGTCAGCAGCGAGGACCGGGTCGGCGAGCACAGCGCCGTCGTGTGCCAGTTCGTGTACGTCAGGCCGCGCTCGGCCAGCCGCCGGATGTTCGGCGTCTCGATCAGCCCGCCCCACGGTTCCATCGCCGAGAACCCGACGTCGTCGAGCACGATGTACAGGACGTTGGGCGCGCCGTCCGGCGCCACCGGCTGCAGGTACGGCGCCCAGTCCGGGGTCGAGTCCCGCGCGTCGACGTCGATCGTCCCGTTGAATCTCCTGGTCATGGCCGGCTCTCCTTCGTCAGGGGGCTCCGGCCTCATCCTCCGGGAGATCGGCCGGCCGCGGCCTCACCCGAGCCGGGTGACGCCGCACCAGGACCATGAGCACGGCGGCGCCGGCGACGACGGCGGCAGCGGCGGCCAGCCACCGCGGCCCGAGGTCGGTGACCAGGCCGGCCAGGAAGCCCTGGATCTCCAGCGCGGCGTCGATGACGGGGTCGGCGGGGTCGCCGCCGGCTCGGACGCGCAGCTCGTAGCCGCCGTAGTAGGCGACGTAGCCGCCGGCGAGGATCAGCAGCGCCCCGCTCACGCGCGACACGTACGGCAGCAGCCGGCGGGCCCGCCGCACGACGGTGTCGCTGCCCAGCGCGACCGCGACCGCGAGCAGACCGGCCACCAGCCCCATCCCGACGCCGTACGCGACGAAGGCGGCCAGGCCGGCGGCGATGCCCGACGACCGGAACGTGGCGGTGGCCATCGCGAGGAACGGCGCGACGGTGCACGACAGGCTCGCCACCGCGTAGGCGACGCCGTACCCGGCCATCGACCACGCCGACGACGCCGGCGCCGCGCCGGACAGCCGCGGCGTCCGGACGACCAGCTCCCGGCCCGTGACCAGCCAGCCGCCGAGCCCGATCAGCGCCACGCCGATCACGATGGTCGCCCAGGGCAGGAACCGCTCCACCGACACCGCCGCCGGCACGACGACCAGCCCGAACGCGCCGAACACGGCCACGAATCCGGCCGTCATCGCCGCGGTCGTGACGCCGGCCCGGCGCAGGGCCGGGCCGGTGCCCGGCGGCCCGCCCTGGGCCACGAGCAGGGTGAGGTAGGTCGGCAGCAGGGCGAAGCCACAGGGGTTCAGCGCCGCGACCGACCCGAGCAGCAGGGCGAACTCGATCGGAACGTCACCCATGGTCAGCCCGCGGCCAGCCGCTCGACCGCGGCCACGATCTCGTCCTCCTCCAGCGGACCGCGGACCACCTCGACGGTCCCGTCGGCCGAGACGAGGCCGAAGTCGTACTGCTGTGTCACCTCGAACCGGCTGTAGACGGCGCCGTCGCGGTCGTCGATGTGCGGGATGGCCTCGACGCCCCCGTCGGCGATGAAGCCCTCCATGGCGGCGAGGTCGCCGGACAGCCCGGCCACGCCGACGAACGCGACCTCGCCCTCGTACTGCGCCGCGAGCTCCGCGATGAGCGGCGCCTCGCGCTGGCACACCGGACACCAGGGCGCCCAGAACCACAGGACGGCGGGCCGGCCGGCCAGGCTCGCGCCCTCGAACGTCCCGCCGCCGACGGTCGCGGCGGTGAAGTCCAGCTCCTCCGGCACGACGGCCGGCGGGGTCGGCGTCGGTGTCGGCGTCACGGCCGGCGCGGACGGGGACGGCGTCGGCGACGGTGTGGCCGACGCCGGCGACGACGGCGCCGCTTCCGGCTCGTCGTCCTCCGCCGCACCGCACCCGGCCAGCAGGACGATGACGGCGAGCAGGCCGGCGCGGACGCCCATCACCGCACCGCCAGGTCGGCGACCGCGGCGAACAGCAGAGCACGCACGCGGTCCACGTTGGAACGGAACACCTCGAAGACCTCCTCCTGGCTGACCGGCGCCACGTCCGGGTCGCCGTCCACTCCGGTGTCGTAGTCGGTGACCAGCGCGATGCCACCGAAGTCCAGCCCGGCCTCGCGGGCCAGCGCCGCCTCCGGGTACTGCGTCATGTTGACGACGTGCCAGCCGGCCTGACGATGCCAGGCCGACTCCGCGCGGGTCGAGAACCGCGGCCCGTTGATCACCACGACGGTGCCGCCGTCGTGCACCGTCGCCCCGGTTCGCCGGCCGGCGTCCAGCAGCGCGCGCCGGACCCGCGGCGTGTACGGGTCGGCGAGCGACACGTGCCGCGGGCCGTCGTCGAAGCGGTCGTGGAACGTGTCCGCGCGGCCCCAGGTGCGGTCGACGAGCTGGTCGACGACCACGAGGTCGCCGGGGCGGATCTCCGGGCGCAGCGAGCCGGCCGCGAACGGCGCCACCAGCGTGTGCACACCCAGCCGGCGCATCGCCTCGACGTTGGCGCGGTAGTTGACCCGGTGCGGCGGCAGCTCGTGGCCGAGACCGTGCCGGGGCAGGAACGCCACGCCGACGCCGCCGACCTCGGCCACCGTCACCGGCGCCGACGGCGGACCCCACTCGGTCTCCAGCGTCACCGGCTCGGCGTCGTCCAGGAACGTGTAGAACCCGGAGCCACCGAAGATCCCGATCTCTGGTGTCATGTCTCCTCCGCCCGGATCAGCCGGCGCGTCTCCGCGAGCCGCTGCCGCATGTCCAGCATCGCGCGGACGGTCCCGCCGACAGTGCCGGTGACCTTGCTCTTCCCGGTGCGCGGATGGTACGGCACCGCCCGCTCGGTGACCCGCCAGCCGTCCTGCGCGGCCCGCAGCACCATCTCCAGCGGCCAGCCCGAGCGCCGGTCGGCCAGCCCCAGCCCGAGCAGCGCGGTGCGCCGGGCCGCGCGCATCGGCCCGATGTCGCTCACGCGGACGCCGGTGTAGGCGGCGACCCGCCGGGCCAGGTACCGGTTGGCCAGCCGGGCGTGCGGCGCCATCGCGGCGCCGGGCCGGGCGCCGAGCACGAGGTCGGCCTCGCCGCCGACGACCGGGCCGGCCACCAGCGGCAGGTCGGCCGGGTCGAGGCTGGCGTCGCAGTCCATGAAGCAGACGACGTCCGCGGTCGCCGCCGTCAGCCCGGCGAAGCAGGCCGCGCCGAACCCGCGCCGCGGCTCGGCCACGACGGTGGCGCCACCCGCCGCGGCCACGGCCGCCGAGCCGTCGCCGGACCCGTTGTCGACGACGATCGGCCGGTAGCCGGACGGCATCCGGGCGAGCACCCACGGGATCGCCGCCGCCTCATCCAGCACCGGGAGAACGACGTCGATCATGCGCTCACCCGGCCCAGCCGGACGAACCAGCGGCCCGCGGCGACGTGCCAGCCGGACGGCCGCAGCCCGGCCGCGGCGGCGACGCGGGCGAGGTCGTCGGCGGCCAGCCGGGCCCACGGGAACCAGCCGCTGACCTCGCCGTCGCGCTCGAGCCGGGCCTCGCCGGCCCACGACCCCGCGCCGGGCGGAGCGGTCTCGACGACGGCCCGCCCGTCGCCGGACAGCAGCCGCGCGACCCGGCGCAGCAGCTGCACCGGCGCGCCGCCGATGCCGACGTTGCCGTCCAGCAGCAGCACGCTGCGCCAGCGGCCCTCGCCCGGCAGCGGGTCGAACACGGAGTGCCGCAGCGCGGTCGCGCCGCGCGCCCGGGCCTGGTCGACGGCCTGGCCGGACGCGTCGACGCCGAGCGCCGGCACTCCCCGCTCGGCGAGCGCGACGACCAGCCGGCCCGGCCCGCAGCCCAGGTCCAGCACCGGCCCGCGCAGCGACGCCAGCAGCGTCCGCTCCACCGGCGTCGCTGCCGCCGTCCACTCGGCGACCGCGAGCGGCTGCGTCCACCCGTCCCGGGCCCGCATCAGCACCGTCACCTTCATCCTCTCCGCACCCGTACGACGATCGCCACGCCGACGACGAGCCAGGTCAGCGCCAGGATGACGACGAGGTTGCGGCCGTAGTCCAGCGGCAGCGCGCTGGGCACCGACGGCGAGCGTCCCCAGCCGCGCACGACCGGCCAGAACAGCACCGTCAGCAACGCGCTCAGGGCGAGCCCGAGCCGCACCGGCAGCCGCGCGGCGCCGGGCAGCCACCGGGTCGCCAGCGCGACGGCGACGACGGCCGGCGCCAGCAGCGCGTCGTGCAGTGCCCCGGCGCCGGCCAGCCACGCGGCGAGGTCCGCGGGCCGCGTGTCGGCGCGATCGGCCCACGCTCCGGCCAGGCCATAGCCGACGATGCCGGCGCCGGCGACCAGGCAGGTCCAGAAGAACGGTCCCGACGGCGTCCGCTCCGTCATGCGCGCATCACCACCAGCTCGCGGACCCACTTCGTCTGCAGCACACCGGCCCGGTTCGGCCCGATGAGCCGGCAGGGGTAGCCGTGGTCCAGGTTCAGCGGCTCGCCGTTCACGGCGACCGCGAGCATGGTGTCGGCGTCGCGGACCTGCAGGCGGTTCAGCTCCGACGCGCGGTAGCGGCCGCCGGCCTGCAGCGACTCGACCCGCACGGCGACGTCGTCGTCCGGTCCGACGCCGGCGTCGGCCAGCAGGTCGGCCACCGGCACGCCGCGCCAGCGCGCCGTCGCGCTCCAGCCCTCGACGCAGGCGATCGGCAGCTCCGCCTCGCGGCGAGCCCGCCGGTCCAGGTCGGCCACGGTGAGCTCGACCGGGCGGGCCACGGCGCCGGTGATCCGCAGCCGGTAGCCCGGGTCTGACGCGGCGTCGACGACACCGGCCTGCACGGCGCTGCGGTTCACCGGCAGGCCCTGGGCGCCGATGTCGGGCCGGCGCTGCGCGAACAGCGTCAGCGGCCGCAACGGCGTCAGCGTCTGCCCCGCGGTGGTCACGGTGACGACGCCCATCGCGACGGCCACCGCGCCCAGGAAGCCGCGCCGGCCGAGCGTGCCCGGCGCGGCCGCCGCGACCGGGTGCCCGGGCCGCCGCAGCGCCGCCCGCACGACCGCGCCCTTCGCTCCGATATGGGCGACCAGCGCGCCGACGGTGATCCACGCGACCCAGTAGTGCGCGGCCGGGAAGTAGAACCCCCACGGATACCAGCGCGACACGTTCGCCACCCCGGAGAACAGCTGGAACACCGCGCCGCACACGAGCGGGACCAGCAGCAGCCGCTCGGCGGCGTGCGCGACGCCGCTCACCGGCGGCCAGCGGAACAGCCGCGGGTAGACCGACCACAGCTTGGCCAGCAGCAGCGGCACGGTGGCGTACCCGGTCGCGACGTGCAGGCCCTGCGTGACCCGGTACAGCGACGCCGGCCGCGGCGGGATCGGCAGACACGCGACCGGATGCTGCTGCAGGTGCGAGTAGAGCCCGGTCAGGAAGCAGGTCAGGACGCACACGCCGAGCGCGATGCCCAGGATCGCAGCGGTCCGGGCGTCGTGCACGGGCCGCCGCAACGCGTCGTCGCGGGCCGCCTCCAGTGCGGGCGGCGGTCTCACCGGGCCACCGTCAGCAGCGGCCGCAGGACGGCGGCGGTCCGGGTGGACGGCGCCGCGGCGGCCACGGCGGCCGCGTCGTCGGCGGTGTCGATGTCGCGCAGCACCGGCAGCGGCGTCACCGTCAGGCCCAGCGCCGTCAGCCGGTCGCGCTGCCGCGCCGCCGTCTGCGCCGTGCTCATCGGCACGCCGTCGAACACGCCGCGCCGCCACCGGCGCAGGCCCAGCGCCCACCAACCGCCGTCCGCGGCCGGGCCGAGCGCCGCGGTTCGCGCGTCGCCGCCCGTCACCAGGCTGAGCGCGTGGTCGAGCAGCGTCGGCGTCAGCTGCGGGGTATCCATGCCGATCTGCACACACGGCCCGTCGACGTGGCTCCACGCGGCGGCGAGCCGGTCCCCCAGCGACCCGTGCGCCTGCGGGACCACATCGAAGCCGGCCGGGAGCCACGGACCGGGCCGGCCGTCGAGGGCGAGGATGCGCCGGCCGGCGCCGCAGCGGGCGACCGCGTCGAGCGTGTCGGCGAGGGCCGCCGCGGCGACCCGCGCGGCCTCGGCCGGGGTCAGCGGCGGGCAGAGCCGGGTCTTGACACGGCCGGGGACCGGCTCCTTCGCGACCACGAGCACCTGGGTCCTCATCACCCTGCTGACCGTAGGTTCCATCGGCCGTCATGATTCTTACGAAGCGCGAAACTCTGCCGCCGTACCAGTCCGACCTGGGGCGAAGCGGTCGGCAACGGTGGCATGGTGGTGCCATGGATCCCGGACCGGCCCAGCGCGTGCTGGTGGTCGACGACGACCCGGCGCTGTCCGAGGTGGTCGGGCGGTACCTGCGCCGCGACGGCTTCGTCGTCGACTACG
Source organism: Jiangella anatolica (assembly GCF_003236295.1). Taxonomy (GTDB): domain Bacteria; phylum Actinomycetota; class Actinomycetes; order Jiangellales; family Jiangellaceae; genus Jiangella; species Jiangella anatolica. The sequence goes on along the minus strand of NZ_POTW01000007.1, from coordinate 8,887 downwards.
CGGCCGACGGCACCGCCGGGCTGGCGAAGGCGCTGGACACCCTGCCCGACCTCATCGTGCTGGACCTCATGCTCCCCGGCCTCGACGGCCTGGAGGTCTGCCGGCGGCTGCGCCGGGTCGCGCCGATCCCCGTCGTCATGCTGACGGCGCTCGGCGAGGAGAACGACCGCATCGCGGGACTGGAGATCGGCGCCGACGACTACGTCACCAAGCCGTTCTCGCCCCGCGAGCTGTCCGCCCGGGTCAAGGCCGTGCTGCGGCGGGCCGCGGCCGGCTCGGTCACCCCGTCCACGACCGCCCGCCGGCTCACCGGCGCCGGCTGCGAGGTCGACCTGGTCGCGCACCAGGTGCGCCGCGACGGCCGGCTGGTGGCGCTCACGACGAAGGAGTTCGATCTGCTCGTGCACTTCATGACGAACCCCGGACGGGCCTACCGTCGCGAGGAACTGCTGGAGGCCGTGTGGGGCTGGCGCTTCGGCGACACCTCCACGGTGACGGTGCACCTGCGGCGGCTGCGGGAGAAGATCGAGCCCGACCCGTCGGCGCCGCGGCACCTGGTCACCGTCCGCGGCGTCGGCTATCGGTTCGAGCCATGACCCGGCAGCTCGCCACCGCCGGCGTGCTGGCGACCGGCCTCGTCGCGGCCGGTGTCATCGCCGTCTCCGCCGGCATCCCGGCCCGCGACACCGCGATCCTGGTCGCGGTGACGGCGCTGGCCTCCGGCGTGGCCTTCGTCGCCGGCGCCACGGTGCTGCGCCGCTTCCGCGGCCGGCCGGTGCGCGCCCAGGTGCTGGTCGTCGCGGTGTCGTCGCTGCTGACGACGGTGGCCGGCGTGGTCGCGGCGGCGCTGGCGATGTTCATCTCGACGCACGACCTGGTGGCGCTGTTCATCGTCGTCGCGATCGCCACGGCGATGGCCGTCGGCGCGGCGCTGCAGCTCGGCGACGACATCGGCGCCGGGACGCGGCAGGTCGGGCACCTGGCCCGCACGATGGTCGACGGCGGCGACGGCCCGGCGGCGGTCACCGGACCCGGTGAGCTCGCGGCGCTCGCGGCCGAGCTGGCCGACGTCTCCGCCCGGCTGGACGAGTCCCGCCGCCGCGAGCGGGCGCTGGAGGCGTCGCGGCGCGAGCTGATCGCGTGGGTCTCGCACGACCTGCGCAGCCCGCTGGCGACCATCCGCGCGATGGCCGAGGCGCTCGACGACGAGGTGGCCGACGACGCCGCCACCGTCCAGCGCTACCACCGGCAGATCCGCGGCGACGCCGAACGGCTCACCGTGCTGGTGGACGACCTGTTCGAGCTGTCGCGGATCAACAGCGGCTCGGTGCGGCTCGGGCCGGAGCTGGTGTCGATCGGCGACGCCGTCGCGGAGTCGCTGGCCGGCGCCGCCTCGCAGGCCTCGGTCAAGGGCGTGGTCCTCGTGGAGGAGCTCGACGACCTGCCCGCGACAGAGGTGTCGGCGCGCGAGTTCTCCCGCGCGCTGAACAACCTGCTCGACAACGCCATCCGGCACACGCCGGCCGGCGGCCGGGTGGTCGTCCGGTCCGGCCGCGACTCCGATGGCGCGGTGCTGCAGGTCATCGACGAGTGCGGCGGCATACCGGAACCGGACCTGGACCGCGTGTTCGACGTCGCCTTCCGCGGCGACACCGCACGCGGCCGCGACGCCGCCGGCGGCGGGCTGGGCCTGGCCATCGCCCGCGGCCTGGTCGAGGCGCACGCCGGCTCGGTCGAGGTGGCCAACCACGAGCGCGGGTGCCGGTTCACCGTCCGGCTGCCCGGGTGAGGATCCCGGCCGTCCCGGTCGCGCTCGGCGGCTGGTCGCTGCTGCTCGTCGCCGCGTGGGTCTGGGGGCGGACGCTCCCGGCCGGCGACCTGCACCTGGGCGCGATGCCGCTGTACGGACGGTGGGACCTCGTCCCGGTCTGGCGGGTGGGTGGGGCGGTGGCCGTCGGCGCGGCGGCCGCGCTGGCCCTGCCGGTGCTCGCGGCGCGGTGGCCGTGGCGGCGGGTGCTCGGGCTGGTGGCGGTGACGGCCGTGGCGTGGAGCCTGGCGCTGGCCGTCGCCGACGGGTCACACGGGTTCGCCGACATCGGGCAGGCCTACGGTCGCCACATCGGGCTGGTCGACGAACGCGGCGGGCCGGCGGCGTTCCTGCGCACGTACGTCGAGCACCAGGACGCCGTCCCCGTCCATCTGCAGGCGCACCCGCCGGGGCTCGTGCTGACGCTGTGGGCGTCGTCGCGGATCGGGCTGTCCGGGCCGGGCTGGGAGACGGCGCTGGCGATGGCCGGTGTCGCGGCGGCCGCCGTGGCGGTCCTGGCGATCGCCCGCGACGTCGTGTCCGAGCGGTTCGCGCGCGCCGCGGCGCCGTTCGTCGTGCTGGCGCCCGCCGCGGTCTGGCACACGAACGCCGACGTGATCTTCGGCGGGCTGGCGCTCACCGGCGTCGCGCTCGTCGTCCTGGCCGCGGATCGGCGCTGGGCGATGGCCGCCGCGGGCGGTGCCGTGTTCGGGATGTCGCTGCTGTTCAGCTACGGTCTCGCCCTGCTGGCGGTGCCTCTCGCCGCCGTCGCGGTGTGGCGGCGGCGGTGGGCCACGCTCGCCGTCGCGGCCGGTGCCGGCGCCGTCGTCGTCGCGCTGCCGCTGCTTTTGGGCTTCTGGTGGCTCGACGGCCTGGCGGCGACCCGGGTCCAGTACTACGCGGGCGTCGGCGCCGAGCGGCCGTACGCGTACTTCCTGCTGGCCAACCTGGCGGTGTTCGCGCTGGCCACGGGGCCCGCGACCGCCGCCGGCCTGGCCCGCCTGCGCGACCGGCGGGCCTGGCTGGTCGTCGGCGCCGGGCTGGCCGCCGTGATCGTCGCGGACCTGTCCGGGCTGTCGAAGGCGGAGACCGAACGGATCTGGCAGCCGTTCCTGCCGCTCGTCCTGCTGGCCGGCGCCGCGCTGGCGCCGTCGCGGCGGTGGCTCGCGGTGCAGGCCGGCGTCGCCGTCGTCCTGCAGGCCCTGTTGCGCTCGCCCTGGTGAGGAGGCTCTCGTGAAGGTGCTGGTGACCGGCGGCGCCGGGTTCATCGGCGGGCACGTCGCCGAGCAGCTCGTGGCGGCCGGCGCGGACGTCGTCGTGCTGGACTCGCTGGTCGCGCACGACTCGCCACCGCCACTACCGTCCGGTGTCGACCTGCGGGTCGCCGACCTGCGCGACGCCGACGCCGTCGCGCACGCCGTGAGCGACGTCGACGCAGTCTGTCACCAGGCGGCCCGGGTCGGCCTGGGCGTCGACCTCGGCGACGTCGCGGACTACGTGTCCGACAACGACCTCGGCACCGCCGTGCTGCTGCGCGCGCTCTGGCGGCGCCGGTTCGCCGGGCGCCTCGTGGTCGCGTCGTCGATGGTGGTCTACGGCGAGGGCCGGTACCGGTGTGACGTGCACGGCCCGGTCGCGCCCGGTCCGCGCGCCGTCGCCGACCTCGACGCGGGCCGGTTCGAGCCGCCCTGCCCGCGCTGCGGCGCGGCGCTGGCCTGGGACCGCGTCGACGAGGATACGCCGCCGGATCCGCGCAACGTCTACGCCGCGACGAAGCTGCACACCGAGCAGCTGGCGTTCGTCTACGGCCGCGAGACCGGCGCCGCCGTGTGCGCGCTGCGCTACCACAACGTGTACGGGCCGCGGATGCCGCGCGACACTCCGTACGCCGGCGTGGCCAGCATCTTCCGCAGCGCCGTGGCCCGCGGCGACGCGCCCCGCGTCTTCGAGGACGGCGGCCAGCTCCGCGACTTCGTCCACGTCGCCGACGTCGCCGCCGCGAACGTCCTGGCCTTGGGGTCGGCCTGGAGCGGTGCGCTGAACGTCGCCAGCGGCGAGCCGCACACCGTCCTCGACCTGGCCACCGCCCTGTGCGCGGCGTTCGGCCCCGGCGCGCCCCGTCCCGTCGTCACCGGCGACTACCGCCTCGGCGACGTCCGCCACGTCGTCGCCTCGCCCGCCCGCGCCGCCGAGGTCCTCGGCTTCCGCGCCCGGGTTCCCTTCTCAGCCGGCGTCGCCGAGTTCGCTCACGCGCCACTGCGCGGCTGACCGCTCGCCGTCAGCACGACGCAGCAGCGGCCCTCGGCGGGGTCGAGCTGGGCGTGGAGGGTGCCGGGGGCGAGCGCCTCGGACAGCGCGCCGAGCAGCGCGTGGTTCATGCCGCAGACCAGCGCGGTGTGGGTGCGGGCCAGCCGGTGGAACGGGCAGTTGGCCAGCACGACGGTGTGGTCCTGGCGGCGCGGCTCGTACCCGTGCCGCGCCAGTGTCTCGGCCGCGGCGTCCAGCGCGCTGTCCGGGCCGGCCGGGTCGGCCGCGGGCGCCGGCACGGACGCGGCCAGCCGGCGGCCGTGCTCGCGGGCGGCCTGCGCCAGCTCGGCGTCGACGGGGGCGCCGGTGGACGTCGAGCGGCTGATCGCCTGCGCCATCAGCTCGGCGGCCAGCTCGTAGCGCCGGTCCGGCAGCGACACCGCGAGCTGCGTCTCCGCGCGCCGGTAGAGCTTGGCCGGCCGCCCGGCGCCGGGGCCGGTGCGCCCGGTCAGCCGGGCGTACTCGGCCCGCAGCAGCCCCGCCTCCTCGAGCCGGTCCAGGTGGAACTTGACCTGGTGGTGCGGCAGATCGAGCGCGGCCGCGGCCTGGTCGCGGCCGACGGGGCCGGGCTGGGCGCAGACGTACCGGTAGAGCTCGCGCCGGGTCTCGTCGACGAGCGCGCCGATGCCGGCGAGGCTGTCCTCGAACTCGGTCACGGACGATCCTTCGGTCGTATCGGACGGACATCTTGACGATAGACCCTCGGGCTTCTAACGTGAAGAAATCCATCCGTTAGAAGGAGAGCCGACGATGTCTCAGACCAGCGGTACCGCACCCGCCCGGACGTGGAGCACGCCCGCGGGCCGCGCCTTCCTCCTGCTGCGCACGGTCTTCACCGTCGCACCGATCCTGTTCGGCCTGGACAAGTTCACGAACTGGCTGGTCGACTGGCCGATCTACCTCGCGCCCTGGATCAACGACATCGTCCCGGGCAGCGCGGACGACGCAATGATGATCGTCGGGGTGATCGAGATCGCCGCGGGCCTGCTCGTCGCGCTGGCGCCGCGCATCGGCGCGTATGTCGTCGCTCTGTGGCTGGCCGGCATCATCGTGAACCTGCTGACCATCCCGGACTACTACGACATCGCGCTGCGCGACTTCGGCCTGCTCGTCGGCGCGCTCGCGCTGGCCCAGCTGGCCGGGGCGCGGGGCCGCCGGGACGTCAGTTGACGACGGACCCGCTCGCGTTCGAGCTGACGACGTTCCACAACGACGCCGGCTACGACGAGCTTGTCCTGGTCCACCACATCACGTTCCGCTCGCCGATGTTCAGCGGCGTCGCCCACGTCGGCTACCTGCCCGGCGAGCGGATCGTCGGCCTGTCGAAGTTCGCCCGGGTCGTCGAGCACTACGCCGGCCCGGCCCGGCTGCAGGAGCGGCTCACCCGACAGATCGCGGACCTGCTGGAGCTGCGGTTGCTGCCGCGCGGCGTCGGCGTGGTGGTCGACGCCGCGCACCCGGGCCCGGGCGGGCGGCCCGGCATCAGGACGCGGACGACGGCGATGACCGGCTCTCTGCGCACCGACCCGGCCGTCCGCGCCGAGTTCTTCGCCGCCGTCGACGGACGCTACGCCAGCTCGTCGCGGCGGCGGGCCAGATAGGCGGTCTCGGCCGTGTTGCCGGCCAGCTCGATGGCCCGGTCGTAGGCCGCCCGTGCCTCCGACCGGCGATCCAGCCGGCGCAGCAGGTCGGCGCGCGCGGCGTGGTAGGCGTGGTAACCGGCCAGCGCCTCGCCGAGCCGGTCGACGGCGGCCAGGCCGACGTCCGCGCCGTCCAGCTCGGCCAGCGCGATCGCCCGGTTGAGCGCGACGATGGGCGACGGGTCGAGGCGGGCCAGCTGGTCGTAGAGCGCGACGATCTGCGACCAGTCGGTGTCGCGGAACTCGCGGGCCGACGTGTGCACGGCGTTGATCGCGGCCAGCACCTGGTACCGTCCCGGCGCCTCCCCGCTGGCCAGCCGCTCGCGCACCAGCCGGTGCCCCTCGGCGACCAGCTCCGCGTCCCAGCCGGCGCGGTCCTGCTCGTCCAGCCGGACCAGCTCGCCGTTCGCCGCGACGCGGGCCGGCCGGCGGGCCTCGGTCAGCAGCATCAGCGCCAGCAGCCCGGCCACCTCGCCGTCGGCGGGCAGCAGCGTCCGGACCAGCCGGGTGAGCCGGATCGCCTCGCCCGTCAGGCCGGGACGGACCGGGTCGGCGTCCGGGCCGGTGGCCAGGTAGCCCTCGTTGAAGACGAGGTACAGCACGGCCAGCACGCCGGACACCCGCTCCGGCAGGTCCGCGGCCGACGGCACCCGGTACGGGATGCGCGCCGCGGCGATCTTGGCCTTCGCCCGGGAGATCCGCTGACCCACCGCCGTGTCCTTCTCCAGGAACGCGCGGGCGATCTCCGGCACCGTCAGGCCGCCGACCAGGCGCAGCGTCAGCGCCACGCGGGCCGGCATCGCCAGCGCCGGATGGCAGCAGGTGAAGACCAGCCGCAGCCGGTCGTCGTCGATGACGCCGAGCGGCTCGGCCGGCCCGTCGTCGTGCACCAGCAGCGCCTCCTGGTGCTTGTCCTCGCGCTTGCTCTCGCGCCGGATCCGGTCGATCGCCCGGCGGGTCGCGGTCGTGGTCAGCCAGCCGCCGGGATTCGCCGGCACCCCGTCGGCCGGCCAGCGCTCGACGGCGATCGCGAACGCCTCGGCCGCCGCCTCCTCGGCCACGTCCAGATCGCCGAACCGCCGGGCCAGCGCCGCCACCACCCGGGCCCACTCCTCGCGGTACGCGCGGCTGACCGCGTCGCCGTCGTCGCTCATGTCAGGGCAGCCCCGCGAGCCAGCCGGTCAGCAGCGCGTTGACCTCGTCGGCGCGTTCCTGCTGGATCCAGTGACCGGCTCCCTCGAGCAGGTGCGAGCCGCGCAGCCCGGGCAACGTGTTGGGGAACGCGTCGATCGCGGCGGCCAGCCCCGCCACGCTGGGATCGAGCGCGCCGCCGATGAACAGGGACGGCTGGGCGATCGGCGTTGCGGCGTGAGCGGCGAGATCGGCCCAGTCGACGTCGATGTTGCGGTAGCGGTTCAGCGCGCCGGTCAGCCCGGTCCGCTCGAACTCCGCGGCGTAGACGTCGAGGTCGGCCTCGCTGAGCCAGCCGGGCAGGCCGCCGGCGAACCGCTCGCGCATCGCGTGGCCGGCCGGCACAATCAACGGCGAGGGCCGGTCCGGGCCGCCCATCGTGTCGGCGGACAGCGATGCGTAGAAGCCGAGCAGCCAGCCGCGGACGTCCGGCTCGATCTCGGCCTCGGCCCGGCCCGGCTGCTGGAAGTAGGTGACGTAGAACTCGTGGCCGGGTGGGGTCATCCGCGCGTACATGTCGGTGGGCCGCGGGCCTGCGCCGGTCGGCGCGTACGGGATGCTGAGCAGTGCGACCGCGCGGAACACGTCCGGCCGCACCAGCGCGGAGTTGGCCGCGATCACCGCGCCCCAGTCGTGCCCGGCGATCACCGCCGGCGCCCCGCCGAGCGCCTCGACCACCGCGACGCTGTCCTCGACGAGCTCGCCGATCCGGTACGCGGCCACCTCCGCCGGCCGCGACGAGCGCCCATACCCCAGCACGTCGATCGCCACCGCCCGGTAGCCCGCGGCGGCCAGCACGGGCAACTGGTGTCGCCACGAGGCCGGCGTCGTCGTCATGGCACCCAACGCTACGTCGTCCAGGCCCGGCCCATGATCATCAAACAAACGGGGTGTCCTGGAGCCTGTTGCGTTTTGGCTCGGTGTGGCGTCTGGCCTGGTTGATCGTGGTTTGAGAGGGTGGCGGTCGTGGCGAAGGAGTACCGGTCGGTGGATCGTGACCAGGCGTTTTTGTTGCCGCCGTCGATGACGGACTGGCTCCCGGGTGATCATCTGGTGTGGTTCGTGATCGCCGCGGTTCAGCGGTTGGACACGGCCGCGTTCCACGCGAGGGCCAGGCTCGGGTCGGTGGGTCGTCGCGGTTTCGACCCGGACATGCTGCTCACGTTGTTCGTGTATGCGATGGCGCACGGGGTGTCCTCGTCGCGGCAGATCGAACGGCTGTGTGGCACGGATGTGGCGTTCCGGATCGTCTGCGCCGGCGATACGCCTGATCACACGGTGCTGGCCCGGTTCCGCCGTGACCACGAGGCCGCGTTGGAAGAGCTGTTGACCGCGTCGTTGCTGCTGGCCGCGGAACTGGGGATGGTCCGGCTCGGCGCGGTGGCCTTCGACGGCACCAAGATCGCCGCGAACGCCAGCAAGGACGCGAACCGGTCCGAGAAGCATCTGCGCAAGCTTGCCCAGCAGTACCTGGGCACGGCGGCGGCGACCGACGACGCCGAGGACGCCCTGTTCGGTGAGGACTCCCGCGGGGACGAGTTGCCCGAGGATCTGACCGACCGGACCCGCCGCGCCCAGCGGATCACCGAAGCGTTGGAGGAGATCGAACGGCGCAAGAACGCCGAACGCGAGCAGAACGAGGCCGAGCGGTCCGCGGCAGCGGAGTATGTCACCCAGGCCGGTGACCCGGCCGGGAAGGCCCGGGCGGGCAAGGCGCCCAGGGCCGCTGACCCGTTGGCGGTGGCGCGGGCCCGGTGGGAGCGTGAACACGCCCGCGCCGCCGCCCGCTTCGAGGCCTACCAGGTCAAGGTCGCTGCCGCGGCCGGGCGGGGGCACCGGCTGCCCGGCACCCCGGCCGCGGCACCGCACGAGCACCCCCGGGTCGCCCAACTGCGTCAGGCCTACCAGGATGCTCTGGCCACCGCCGAGCATCCTCCCACCT
>NZ_POTW01000079.1 GCF_003236295.1 Jiangella anatolica | reverse complement strand
GGGAGACTCCCATCGCAGCGGCGATGTGGGCCTGGGGCCAGCCGGCCCGGTGGCGTTGAACGATCAGGCGGCGACCATGCACGGTCAGCCGGGCACTACCGTGGGACACGAGAACCTCCGGGTGGAGTGGGCCTTCGACAAGCCACATCCCATTCGGAGGTTCTCGTTCGTTCAACCAGGCTCGCCGCTACCAACGTCCTGGCCGGGTACAGCTAGTACCGCTCCCAGCTGAGGGTTGGCGCGCAGTCCCCATGGATCACGTAGTGCTCGGCGGCCGCGACGGCGACCTCCAGTGAGACGACATACCTGGCCGGGTACCGCCGTCGATCGTCACGATGGTCCGGTGGTGGCCGTCGAGCGCGGCGAGCCGATGCCGAACCGGGCCGACATCCGTCAGTGACGTCTCGCCGCCGCCGGAGCCGTCGACCCAGCTGAGCCTCATCGGGACATGACATCACGTCGCCCGTCACATTCAGCCTCTGGAAAGCACCCATAGGAGGTGAGAGGTCGAGCACCCCAGGAGGAGGACCTGTGCTACGTTTGCTACAGCCCGAGGAGGTGGGAGCGATGGCCCGGACCATCCCGCATCGAGAGCTGCGCAACAACAGCAGCGCCGTCCTCCGCGAGGTGCAGGCGGGGGAGAGCATCGCCATCAGCAACCACGGCGAGATCGTGGCGATCCTGGTGCCGCCGGGCAGCCGGCCGGGTCTGCGCGTGCGCCCGGCCCGGGTGCGCGGCGGGCTGGCCGAGCTCGACCGCGTCCGGTTGGACGGTCCGGTGCAGGATCTCCTCGACGATCTGCGCGGCGATCGGTGAGCGTCTACGTCGAGACGTCGGCGGCGGCGAAGCTGCTGATCGAGGAGGCGGAGTCGGCGGCGCTCGCGGACTACCTGGACGACCGGCAGCGCGCGGGCCGGCCACTCGTGTCGAGCCTACTGCTGGAGACCGAGCTGCGCCGGCTGGCCACCCGCACCGGGATCGGGCAGGACCGCGTCACCGACCTGCTGGACCGATTCGACCTCTACGAGCCGGACCGGGCGACCTACGTCGAGGCGGGGTTGCTGCCGGGAGCGACTCTGCGCAGCCTGGACGCCCTGCACGTCGCCGTCGCGATCCGGGTGGAGGCCGACGAGCTGGTGGCCTACGACCACCGTCAGGCGGAGGCTGCGCGGGCCGCCGGGCTGCGCGTCGTCGCACCGAGTCGGGTGTGACGGGGCCGACAGCGGGTCGCGGCGGGTCGGGCCGGGGCCGCTGATAGTCTCGCAGATGACCGACGTCCTTTAAGTCCCGTCCCGTGAGGCGGGGAAGGAGGTCCTGCGAAGCATGTCTCGCGACCTATCCGGCGCGCGCGAAGTGCTCGACGGCGACGATGTGGCCCGGGCGCTGACGCGTATCGCGCACGAGGTGGTGGAGCGCAACAGAGGCGCCGCCGACCTCGTCCTGCTCGGCATCCCGAAACGCGGCGTGCCGCTGGCGCATCGGCTGGCCGAGCGCATCTCGGCGGCCGAGGGCATCGACGTCCCCGTCGGGGCGCTCGACGTCACCATGTACCGCGACGATCTGCGCCTGCGGCCGGCCCGCGCCCTCGAGCCCACCGACATCCCGCCGGGCGGGGTCGACGACCGGACGGTGGTGCTGGTCGACGACGTCCTGTTCTCGGGGCGGACGATCCGGGCGGCGCTGACGGCGCTGGAGGACATCGGGCGGCCGCGCGCCGTCCGGCTGGTCGTCCTCGTCGACCGGGGACACCGCCAGCTGCCCATCCGCGCCGACCACGTCGGCAAGAACATCCCGACCTCGCTGGTCGAGAGCGTGAAGGTGCGCCTCGCCGAGACCGACGGGCACGACGGCGTCCTGCTCGACAAGCCCGCCCACGACACGCAGGCCCCGGACGAGCAGCAGGAGGCCACGCCATGATCCGCCACCTCCTCTCCGCCGGCGACCTGTCCCTGGACGACGCGACGCTGGTGCTCGACACCGCCGACGAGATGGCCCGGCTGACCGAGGGCCGCGCGGTGAAGAAGCTGCCGACACTGCGCGGCCGCACCGTGGTGAACCTCTTCTTCGAGGACTCCACCCGCACCCGCACGTCCTTCGAGCTGGCCGCGAAGCGCCTCTCCGCCGACGTCGTCAACTTCTCCGCCAAGGGGTCCAGCCTGTCCAAGGGCGAGAGCCTGAAGGACACCGCGCTGACGCTGGAGGCGATGGGCGCCGACGGTGTCGTCGTGCGGCACTCCGCCAGCGGGGCGCCGTACCGGCTGGCGACGTCGGGCTGGATCAACGCGTGCGTGGTCAACGCCGGCGACGGCACCCACGAGCACCCGACGCAGGCGCTGCTCGACGCGTTCACGATGCGGCGGCACCTGGGGGAGCTGGCCGGCAAGCGCATCGTCATCGTCGGCGACGTGCTGCACAGCCGGGTCGCGCGCAGCAACGTCCTGCTGCTGGCGACCCTCGGGGCGGACGTCACGCTGGTCGCGCCGCCGACGCTGCTCCCGAACGGCGTCGACGCCTGGCCCTGCGCCACCAGCTACGACCTCGACGGCGCCCTGGCCGGTGCCGACGCGGTCATGATGCTGCGGGTCCAGAGCGAGCGCATGAACGCCGCCTTCTTCCCGTCCGCCCGCGAGTACAGCCGCCGCTACGGCCTGGACACGAGGCGCCAGAGACTGATGCCGCCCGAGGCGCTGGTCCTGCACCCCGGGCCGATGAACCGCGGCATGGAGATCACCGCCGAGGTCGCCGACAGCGCCCGCTCCGTCATCGTCGAGCAGGTGACGAACGGCGTCTACGTCCGCATGGCGGTGCTTTACCTGATGCTCGCCGGCACGAACAGCGAGGAGGCGGCGTGACCGCGACCCTGATCCAGAACGCCCGCGTCCTCGGCGGCGACCCGCAGGACGTCCTCATCGACGACGGCGTCATCGTCGCCCTCGGCACCGGAGCAGCGCGGGAGGACGCGGACGTCATCGACGCCACCGGGCTGATCGCCCTCCCGGGTCTCGTCGACCTGCACACGCACCTGCGCGAGCCCGGCCGCGAGGACGCCGAGACCGTCGAGTCCGGCACCAGAGCGGCGGCGAGAGGCGGGTTCACCGCCGTCCACGCCATGGCCAACACCGACCCGGTCGCCGACACCGCCGGCGTCGTCGAGCAGGTCTGGCGGCTGGGCCGCGAGGCCGGGCACGCCGACGTCCGCCCGGTCGGCGCCGTCACGATCGGCCTGAAGGGCGAACGGCTGGCCGAGCTGGGCGCCATGGCCGAGTCCGCCGCCGGCGTCCGGGTCTTCTCCGACGACGGCGTCTGCGTCCACGACGCCCAGCTGATGCGCCGGGCGCTGGAGTACGTGAAGGCGTTCGACGGCGTCATCGCCCAGCACGCGCAGGAGCCGCGGCTGACCGAGGGCGCGCAGATGAACGAGGGGGAGCTCTCCGGCCGGCTGGGCCTGCGCGGCTGGCCGAGCGTCGCCGAGGAGGCGATCGTCGCCCGCGACGTCATGCTGGCCGCACACGTCGGCTCGCGGGTGCACATCTGCCACCTGTCGACGCGGGGCTCGGTCGAGATCGTCCGGCTGGCGAAGGAGCGCGGCCTGCCGGTGACGGCCGAGGTCACGCCGCATCACCTGCTGCTCACCGACGAGCTGGTGGCCGGCTACGACCCGCGCTACAAGGTCAACCCGCCGCTGCGCTCCGCCGCCGACGTCGCCGCGCTGCGCGAGGCGCTGGCCGACGGCACCATCGACATCGTCGCGACCGACCACGCGCCGCACCCGGTCGAGGCGAAGGACTGCGAGTGGGACGCCGCCGCGTTCGGCATGCTCGGGCTGGAGACGGCGCTGTCGGTCGTCCAGCACGCCATGGTCGACACCGGTCTGCTCGACTGGGCCGGCGTCGCCGACCGGATGTCCTACGCGCCGGCCCGCATCGGCCGCTGCGACGGCGGCGACCAGCCGCACGGCCGGCCCATCGCCGTCGGCGAGCCGGCCAACCTCACCCTCGTCGACCCGACCACCACCACCACGGTCGACCCGTCGGCATCGGCGTCGCTGTCGCGGAACACTCCGTACGAGGGGATGAAGCTGCCGGGAACCGTCGTCGCGACGTTCCTGCGCGGCCGCATGACGCACCAGACTGGGGGAATCGCATGACGACGAACGCACCGGCGCTGCTCGTGCTCGAGGACGGCCGGACGTTCCGCGGCCGCTCGTACGGCGCGCCCGGCGAGACGTTCGGCGAGGCCGTCTTCTCGACCGGCATGACCGGCTACCAGGAGACGCTGACCGACCCGTCCTACCACCGCCAGGTCGTCGTGCAGACGGCGCCGCACATCGGCAACACCGGCGTGAACGACGACGACCCCGAGTCCGGCCGCATCTGGGTGGCCGGCTACGTCGTCCGCGACCCGGCCCGCCGCCCGTCGTCGTGGCGCAGCCGTCGCAGCCTGGACGAGGAGCTGGCCGCGCAGGGGATCGTCGGCATCAGCGGCATCGACACCCGCGCGCTCACCCGCCACCTGCGCGAACGCGGCGCTATGCGGGTCGGCATCTCCACCACGGAGACCGACCCCGACGCGCTGCGGCGGCGCGTGCTGGACAGCCCGGAGATGCTCGGCGCCGACCTCGCCGCCGAGGTCAGCACCGTCGAGCCCTACGTGGTGAACGCCGACGGCGAGCGGCGGCTCACCGTCGTCGCCCTCGACCTCGGCATCAAGACGATGACGCCGCGGCGCATGGCCGAGCGCGGCATCGAGGTGCACGTCCTGCCGGCCACGGCGACGATCGACGACGTCCTGAGCCGGCAGCCGGACGGGCTGTTCCTGTCCAACGGCCCCGGCGACCCGGCGACGGCGGACCACCCGATGCGCGTCGTCCAGGCCGCGCTGGAGCGAGACCTGCCGTTCTTCGGCATCTGCTTCGGCAACCAGGTGTTCGGCCGCGCGCTCGGCTTCGGCACCTACAAGCTCGGCTACGGCCACCGCGGCATCAACCAGCCGGTCCAGGACCGCACGACGGGCAAGGTCGAGGTGACGGCGCACAACCACGGCTTCGCGGTCGACGCGCCCCGCGACGCCGTCACCGAGACTCCCTACGGGAAGGCCGAGGTCAGCCACGTCTGCCTCAACGACGACGTCGTCGAGGGCCTGGCGCTGCGGGGCGGGAACGGCGAGCTCAAGGGCTTCTCCGTCCAGTACCACCCCGAGGCCGCGGCCGGCCCGCACGACGCCGCGTACCTGTTCGACCGGTTCGCCGACGTGATGTCGGCGAAGAAGGAGGCCTGATGCCCAGGCGCACGGACATCGACAGCGTCCTGGTGATCGGGTCGGGCCCGATCGTGATCGGGCAGGCGTGTGAGTTCGACTATTCGGGGACGCAGGCGTGCCGGGTGCTGCGGGCGGAGGGTCTGCGGGTGATCCTGGTGAACAGCAACCCGGCGACGATCATGACCGATCCGGACATCGCCGATGCGACGTATGTGGAGCCGATCACGCCGGAGTTCGTGGAGAAGGTCATCGCGTTGGAGCGGCCGGACGCGCTGTTGGCGACGCTGGGCGGGCAGACGGCGTTGAACACGGCGGTCGCGTTGCACGAGCGGGGGGTGCTGGAGCGGTTCGGGGTGGAGCTGATCGGCGCGTCGATCGACGCGATCGAGCGGGGCGAGAACCGGGAGTCGTTCAAGAAGATCGTCGAGGAGGTCGGCGGGGAGACCGCGCGGTCGCACATCTGCCACTCGATGGACGACTGTCTGTCCGCCGTCACCGACCTGGGCTATCCGGTCGTGGTCCGGCCGTCGTTCACGATGGGCGGCGCGGGCTCGGGGATGGCGTTCGACGAGGACGACCTGCGCCGTATCGCCGGGGCCGGTCTGGACGCGTCGCCGACAACCGAGGTGCTGCTGGAGGAGTCGATCCTCGGGTGGAAGGAGTACGAGCTCGAGGTCATGCGCGACGGCGCGGACAACGTCGTGATCGTGTGCTCGATCGAGAACGTCGACCCGATGGGTGTGCATACGGGTGACTCGGTCACCGTCGCGCCGGCGTTGACGCTGACCGACCGCGAGTACCAGGTCATGCGCGACCAGGCGATCGCGATCATCCGCGCGGTCGGGGTCGACACCGGAGGCTGCAACATCCAGTTCGCCGTCGATCCCGCCGACGGGCGGCTGATCGTGATCGAGATGAACCCGCGGGTATCCCGTTCGTCGGCGCTGGCGTCGAAGGCGACGGGGTTCCCGATCGCGAAGATCGCGGCGAAGGTGGCGCTGGGATACACGCTGGACGAGATCCCGAACGACATCACCGGGGAGACGCCGGCGTCGTTCGAGCCGACGCTGGACTACGTGGTGGTGAAGGCGCCGCGGTTCGCGTTCGAGAAGTTCCCGGCCGCGGACTCCACGCTGACCACGCACATGAAGAGCGTGGGCGAGGCGATGGCGATCGGGCGGAACTTCACCGAGGCGCTGCAGAAGGCGCTGCGGTCGCTGGAGAAGTCCGACGGCGCACTGGACTTCGCGACCCCGCCGGGTGACAAGAACGAGCTGGTGGAGAAGGTGCGGCGGCCCTACGACGGGCGGCTGCGCGACGTGCTGGACGCGCTGCGGGCCGGCGCCACCGTCGACGAGCTGTATGCGGCGACCCGGATCGACCCGTGGTTCCTGGACCAGCTGCTGCTGCTGACGGAGGTCGCCGACCAGGTCCGCGACGCATCGCAGCTCACGCCGGAGGTGCTGCGCGAGGCGAAGCGGCACGGCTTCTCCGACGTCCAGCTGGCGGCGCTGCGCGGCACGTCGGCCGAGGTCGTGCGAGGGGTCCGGCACGCGCTGGGGATCCGGCCGGTGTTCAAGACCGTCGACACGTGCGCGGCGGAGTTCGCCGCGAAGACCCCGTACCACTACTCCTCCTACGACGAGGAGAACGAGGTCACCGGCCGCGACAAGCCCGCGGTCATCATCCTGGGCAGTGGCCCGAACCGGATCGGGCAGGGCATCGAGTTCGACTACTCGTGTGTGCACGCGGCGATGGCGCTGCACGAGGCCGGCTACGAGACCGTCATGGTCAACTGCAACCCCGAGACCGTGTCGACCGACTACGACACCTCCGACCGGCTCTACTTCGAGCCGCTGACGCTGGAGGACGTGCTCGAGGTCGTCCACGCCGAATCGCAGGCCGGCCCGATCGCCGGCGTCATCGTGCAGCTGGGCGGGCAGACCCCGCTCGGGCTGGCCGCGGCGCTGGCCGACGCCGGCGTCCCGATCGTGGGCACCTCGCCGCACGCGATCGACCTGGCCGAGGACCGCGGCTCGTTCGGGCGGGTGCTGGGCGAGGCCGGGCTGCCCGCGCCCAAGCACGGCACCGCGAGCTCGTTCGAGCAGGCCCGCGACATCGCCCACACCATCGGCTACCCGGTGCTGGTGCGGCCCTCCTACGTGCTGGGCGGGCGCGGCATGGAGATCGTCTACGACGACGACACCCTGGCCGACTACATCGGCCGCGCCACCGAGGCGTCGCCGGAGCATCCGGTGCTGGTCGACCGGTTCCTCGACGACGCCGTCGAGATCGACGTCGACGCCCTGTTCGACGGCGAGGAGCTCTACCTCGGCGGGGTCATGGAGCACATCGAGGAGGCCGGCATCCACTCCGGCGACTCCGCCTGCGCGCTGCCCCCGATCACGCTGGGCCGCGACGAGCTGACCCGGATCAAGGACTCCACCGAGGCCATCGCCCGCGGCGTCGGGGTGCGCGGCCTGCTCAACGTGCAGTACGCGCTGGCCGGCGACGTCCTCTACGTGCTGGAGGCCAACCCGCGCGCCTCCCGCACGGTGCCATTCGTGTCCAAGGCCACCGGCGTCCCGCTGGCCAAGGCCGCCGCCCGGGTCATGCTCGGCGCCACCATCGCCACCCTGCGCGGCGAGGGACTGCTCCCGGCCGACGGCGACGCCGTCGACCTGCCCGCCGACGCCCCCGTCGCGGTCAAGGAGGCGGTGATGCCGTTCAACCGGTTCCGCACCCCGGACGGGCGCACCGTCGACACCCTCCTCGGCCCGGAGATGCGCTCCACCGGCGAGGTCATGGGCATCGACGAGCAGTTCGGCACCGCGTTCGCCAAGTCCCAGGCCGCCGCGTTCGGCGCCCTGCCCACCTCCGGCACGATCTTCGTGTCACTGGCCAACCGCGACAAACGGCACATGATCTTCCCGGTCAAACGGCTGGCCGACCTCGGCTTCACCATCCTGGCCACCGCCGGGACCGCCGAGGTACTGCGCCGCAACGGCGTCACCGCCGAGGTCGTGCGCAAGCGCTGGGTCGGCCACGAACCCGACGGCACCCCCACCATCATCGGGCGCATCCTCGCCGGCGACGTCGACCTCATCATCAACACCCCCAGCGGCACCACCACCGGCGGCAGCCCCCGCGCCGACGGCTACGAGATCCGCCGCGCCGCCATCCAGGGCAACATCCCCTGCATCACCACCACCCAGGGGCTGGCCGCGGCGGTGCAGGGGATCGAGTCGCTGCGCGCGGAGTCGGTCGGCGTCCGGTCGCTGCAGTCCTGGGCCGAGCGGTCGTGACGGCGTACGACCTGCTGTTCCGGCGGGTGCTGTCGAGGCTCGACGCGGAGAAGGCGCACCGGGGCGCGTTCGCCGCGATGCGGCTGGCCGCCCGGGTGCCGGGGCTGGCGGCGTACGGACGGCGCCGGCTCACCCCGCGCGGGCCCGGTGTCGAGGCGTTCGGGCTGCACTTCCCCGGCCACCTGGGCCTGGCCGCCGGGTTCGACAAGAACGCCACCGGCATCGACAGCCTGGCCGGCCTCGGCTTCGCGTTCGTCGAGGTCGGGACCGTCACCGGACGGCCGCAGCCGGGCAACCCGAAGCCGCGGCTGCACCGGCTGGTGGCCGACCGCGCCGTCGTCAACCGGATGGGCTTCAACAACGACGGTGCCGCCGTGGTGGCCGCGCGGCTGGCCCGGCGCCGGCGCCGCCGCGGCGCGCTGCCGGTCGTCGTCGGCGTCAACATCGGCAAGTCCAAGGCGGTGCCGGAGGCCGACGCGATCGCCGACTACGAGGCCAGCACCCGGCTGCTCGCGCCGTACGCCGACTACCTGGTCGTCAACGTCAGCTCGCCGAACACGCCCGGCCTGCGCGACCTGCAGGCGGTGGAGAAGCTGCGGCCGCTGCTGGTCGCCGTCCGCGCGCAGGCCGACGCCGTCACGTCGCGGCGGGTGCCGCTGCTGGTGAAGATCGCCCCCGACCTCGGCGACGACGACGTGCTCGCGGTGGCGAAGCTGGCGCTGGAGCTGGAGTTGGACGGCGTCATCGCGACGAACACCACCATCGGCCGCGACGGGCTGCGCTCCACGCCGGTCGCGGTCGAGCGGGCCGGCGCCGGCGGGCTGTCCGGCGCGCCGCTGGCCGACCGGTCGCTGGCCGTGCTGCGGCTGCTGCACGGCGCCGCCGGCGACCGGCTGACGCTGATCTCGGCCGGCGGCATCGCCTCCGCCGCGGACGCCCACGAGCGGCTGCGCGCCGGCGCGACCCTCGTCCAGGCCTACACCGCCTTCATCTACGGCGGCCCGTTCTGGCCGGCCCGCGTCCAGCGCGAGCTCGCCCGCCTGATCGAGGAGGACCAGTGACCGAGACGTTCGGGGCGCGGCTGCACGCCGCGATGGCCGCCCGCGGGCCGTTCTGCGCCGGCATCGACCCGCATCCCGGCCTGCTCACCGCCTGGGGCCTGACCGACGACGTCGACGGGCTGGAGCGGTTCGCCCGCACCGCCGTCGAGGCGCTGGGGGACACGGTCGCGCTGCTCAAGCCGCAGTCGGCGTTCTTCGAGCGGCACGGCTCCCGTGGCGTGGCCGTGCTGGAGAACGTCATCGCCGACGCGAGGGCCGCCGGCGCGCTCGTCCTGCTCGACGTCAAGCGCGGCGACATCGGCTCGACGATGCAGGCCTACGCCGATGCCTACTGCGACCCGGCGTCGCCGCTGTGCGCCGACGCCGTCACCGTCTCGCCGTACCTGGGCTTCGAGTCGCTGCGGCCGGTCCTCGACACCGCGGCGGCGCACGGCAACGGCGTGTTCGTGCTGGCGCTGACGTCCAACCCGGAGGGCCCGGAGGTCCAGCGCGCGACGACCGCCGACGGCCGCACCGTCGCCGGGACGATGCTCGACCACGTCCGGGCGGCGAACGCCGGCGCCGAGCCGCTGGGCTCCGTCGGCGTCGTCGTCGGCGCCACCACAGGAGGGGCGGCGACCGGCGGGAGCGGCGAGGACCTCGCCGTCGGCGGGCCGCTGCTGGCGCCCGGCATCGGGGCCCAGGGCGCCACCGTCGCGGACCTCGCGACGGTGTTCGGGGCGGCCTTGCCGCAGGTCGTGCCGTCGGCGTCACGGGAGGTCCTGTCCGCCGGACCGGATCCGCGGGCGCTCCGCGCGGCCGCCCAGAAGACCATCGACGACGTCCGTGACCTGCTGTTTCGTGCCTCCACCGGGGCCTGACCGGCGCGAATTCGGCGACTTCCAGCGCGACACGCGGGGGACCTCGTACCGTGGATTCGTCCGGACAGGTACGGTGGATTGCGTTGCTGACCTGGCGGTTCACTCGCTAGGTTCCTGAAACAAGGCCATCACAAGCGGTGGTCGGACCCACATCCACACAACGACACAACAGAGGTGACCCGCTCGTGGCGCTCCCTAACCTGACTCCCGAACAGCGCGCGGCCGCACTCGAGAAGGCTGCCGAAGCTCGCCGGGAGCGTGCGGAGGTCAAGAACCGCCTGAAGAACGCCGGAGCCCGTCTCGGTGACGTGCTCAAGGAAGGCGAGAAGAATGAGGTCATCGGCAAGATGAAGGTTTCCGCCCTCCTCGAGTCGATGCCCGGCGTCGGTAAGGTCCGCGCCAAGCAGATCATGGAGGAGATCGGCATCGCCGAGACCCGTCGCGTGCGCGGCCTGGGCAACAACCAGTCGGCAGCGCTGATCGAGCGTTTCGGCGGTTGAGCCTGCACACGTCCCATCCGCGGTCGGCCCCGCGGGTCATCGTCCTGTCGGGGCCGACGGCGGTCGGAAAGACGACCGTCGTCAAGAAGCTGCGCGCGGCGCACCCGGAGCTGTGGATCTCGGTGTCCACGACCACCCGGCCGCCGCGGCCGCGGGAGATCGACGGCGAGCACTACCACTTCGTCGACGACGCGACGTTCGACAAGATGATCGAGCACGGCGAGTTCCTCGAGTGGGCCGTCGTGCACAAGCGGGCCAAGTACGGCACGCCGCGTGGCCCGGTCGAGCGCGCGCTCGCCAACGGCCATTCGGTGCTGCTTGAGATCGACCTGCAGGGCGCTCGCCAGGTCCGCCGGACCATCCCGGACGCGCTGTTCGTGTTCCTCGCGCCGCCGAGCTGGGACGAGCTGGTGCGCCGGCTGATCGGCCGCGGCACCGAGAGCGAGGCCGAACGGGAACGCCGGCTGACCACCGCCCGCGAGGAGCTGGCCGCGGAGGCCGAGTTCGACGTCACGCTCGTGAACACCGACGTCGAGACGGTTTGCGAAGAGTTGGTAGCCTTGATGCGTACACCCCACTTGACAAGCCCGGAGGCATGAGCGTGTCCGGTACCCAAGGCGTTGCCGAGGGCATCACTTTCCCACCCATCGACGACCTGCTGGCCAAGACCGACTCCAAGTACGGCCTGGTCATCTACGCGGCCAAGCGGGCGCGGCAGATCAACGCCTACTACTCCCAGCTCGGCGAGGGGCTGCTCGAGTACGTCGGGCCGCTCGTCGAGACGCACGTGCAGGAGAAGCCGCTGTCCATCGCGCTGCGCGAGATCGACGCCGGCCTGCTCACCGCCGAGCACATCGACCCGAACGACATCGACGCCGAGCTCCCGGCCACGCCGGCGCCGGCGGCCGACAGCGCCACCGAGCAGCAGAGCTGACGGCGGTCCGGCCCGCCATGGCCGAACCGCCGGGTCAGGCGACATTGATGGTGAGTGGAGGGCCGCAGGTCCTCCCGACCATCGATCCAGGGCTGAGGATGTCTAGAGAGCGCGGGTGAACGTCGCATGACCCGGCAAATCGAAATCGTCCTCGGGGTCGGCGGCGGCATCGCTGCGTACAAGGTCGCCGACGTGCTGCGCCGGCTCACCGAGTCCGGCCACGGCGTCACCGTGGTACCCACCAGGTCGGCCCTCCGATTCGTCGGGGAGCCGACCTGGGCCGCGTTGTCGGGACGGCCGGCCCGCACCGAGGTCTTCGAGGACGTCCACGAGGTCCCGCACGTGCGCATCGGACGGCGGGCCGACCTGGTGCTGGTCGCGCCGGCGACGGCGGACCTGCTGGCCAAGGCCGCCGCGGGGCTGGCCGACGACCTGCTGACGTCGACCCTGCTGACGGCGCGCGGGCCGGTGATCTTCGTGCCGGCCATGCACACCGAGATGTGGGAGCACCCGGCGACGGTGGCCAACGTCGCCACCCTGCGCGAGCGCGGCGCGCTCGTCGTCGAGCCCGCCGTCGGGCGGCTGACCGGCGCCGACACCGGCAAGGGCCGGCTGCCCGAGCCCGCCGACATCTTCGCCTACGTCACCGACGTGCTGGCCCGCGGCACGGCCGGGCCGGACCTCACCGGCCGGCACGTCGTCGTCTCCGCCGGCGGCACCCGCGAGCACCTGGACCCGGTGCGCTTCCTCGGCAACCGCTCGTCCGGCCGGCAGGGCTACGCGCTGGCCCGGGCCGCCGCGGCCCGTGGGGCGAAGGTGACGCTGGTCGCGGCGAACGTGGCGCTGCCCGACCCGGCCGGCGTCGACATCGTCCGGGTCGGCTCGGCGGCGCAGTTGTACGACGCGATGCTGGCCGCCGCGGCGGGCGCGGACGCCGTCGTCATGGCCGCCGCCGTCGCCGACTTCCGGCCGGCCGCCTACACCGACACGAAGATCAAGAAGGCGGCGGACGGGTCGTCGCCGGTGATCGAGCTGGAGCGGACCACCGACATCCTGGCCCACCTGGCCGCGCACCGGCCGGACCCGAAGCAGGTCGTCGTCGGGTTCGCGGCCGAGACCGGCGACGCGTCGGGCACCGTGCTCGACCACGGCCGGGCGAAACTCGCCGCCAAGGGCTGCGACCTGCTGGTGGTGAACGAGGTCGGCGCGGACCGCGGGTTCGAGACGGAGGACAACGCGGCGGTCGTGCTCGGTGCCGACGGCAGCGCGGTCACCGTGGCGAACGGGCCGAAGACGGCGCTCGCGCACATCGTGTGGGATCTGGTCCGCGCCAGGCTCTGAAACGCCGCCGTCTCAGGATGCGGCCGGAAATTGTCCAGCCCGTGGACCTTCCGGCGCGGACGGCGGGACATTACCCTACAGTTGGGCTGCCCGGACGGTGGTCCGCGTGCCAAGAGGGGGCTTGCGTTGTCTCTACGTCTGTTCACATCCGAATCCGTCACCGAGGGTCACCCGGACAAGATCTGCGACCAGATCAGTGACGCCGTGCTCGACGCGCTGCTGAAGGACGACCCGAACAGCCGCGTCGCGGTGGAGTCCATGGTGACCACCGGGCTGGTGCACGTCGCCGGCGAGGTGACCACCCAGGGCTACGCCGACATCCCGGGGATCGTCCGCGAGACCATCCTCGGCATCGGGTACGACTCGTCGACGAAGGGCTTCGACGGGTACTCGTGCGGCGTGTCGGTCTCGATCGGCTCGCAGTCGCGCGACATCGCGCAGGGTGTGGACTCCGCGTACGAGCACCGCGTCGAGGGCGACCTCGACCCGCTGGACCTTCAGGGCGCCGGCGACCAGGGCCTGATGTTCGGCTACGCCAGCGACGAGACGCCCGAGCTGATGCCGCTGCCGATCATCGTCGCGCACCGGCTCGCGCAGCGGCTGTCCGAGGTCCGCCGCTCCGGCGCGGTCCCGTACCTGCGCCCCGACGGCAAGACCCAGGTCACCATCGAGTACGACGGCGACCGCCCGGTCCGCCTCGACACCGTCGTCGTGTCGACGCAGCACGCCGCGAACATCGACCTCGACCAGCTGCTCACGCCCGACATCGCCAACCAGGTCGTCAAGCCGGTGCTCGAGCAGTTCGAGCTCGACGGCCACGACGCCCGGCTGCTGGTGAACCCGACCGGACGGTTCGAGATCGGCGGCCCGATGGGCGACGCCGGCCTCACCGGCCGCAAGATCATCATCGACACCTACGGCGGCATGGCCCGCCACGGCGGCGGCGCGTTCAGCGGCAAGGACCCGTCGAAGGTGGACCGTTCCGGCGCCTACGCGATGCGCTGGGTGGCCAAGAACGTCGTCGCGGCCGGGCTGGCCCGCCGCTGCGAGGTCCAGGTCGCCTACGCGATCGGCAAGGCCGAGCCGGTGGGCGTCTTCCTGGAGTGCTTCGGCACCGAGACGGTCCCGCTGGAGCGCATCGAGCGCGCCGTCAGCGAGGTCTTCGACCTGCGCCCGGCCGCGATCATCCGCGACCTGGACCTGAAGCGGCCGATCTACGCGCAGACCGCCGCCTACGGCCACTTCGGCCGCGAGCTGCCGGACTTCACCTGGGAGCGCACCGACCGGGTCGACGCCCTGCAGGCGGCCGCGGGTTGATCGGCCCGATCGGTCCTGTGGACAACCGCTGGCCGGGTCCGCCGGTGCGGTAGAAACGGTCTGTGAGCGCATCCGAGCCGGCCGAGCCCGACCAGTTGGCGCTGGTCGCCGCGCCCGGCCGGCGCCGGTTCCGCACCCGTGAACCGGAGCCGGTCGCGGCCGAGCTGCCGGTGGCCCAGGTGCTGGTCGACGTCGGGCTGCCGCACCTGGACCGGCCGTTCGACTACCTCGTGCCGGCCTCGATGGACGGCGACGCGGTCGTGGGTGCGCGCGTGTCGGTGCGGTTCGCCGGCACCGACCACGACGGCTTCGTCGTCGCCCGCACCGACGCCAGCGACCACGAGGGCAAGCTGGCCCGGCTACGTCGCGTCGTGTCGGCCGAGCCGGTGCTGGCGCCGGAGATCGTCGCGCTGGCCCGCGCCGTCGCCGACCGGTACGCCGGCACCGTCTCCGACGTGCTGCGCCTCGCCGTTCCGCCGCGGCACGCGACCGCCGAGAAGGCCGCGTCGCCGGATCCGCCGGTCCCGCCGGCCCGGCCCGAGCCCGGCGGCTGGGCCGAGCACGTCGACGGCGCCGCGCTGCTGGACGCGCTGGCCGCCGGGGGAGCGCCGCGCGCGGTCTGGAATCCCGGCCCGGCCGCCGACTGGCCCGACCTCGTCGCCCGGCTGGTCGCCACGACGCTGTCCGGCGGACGGGGCGCGCTCGTCGTCGTGCCCGACGGCCGCGACCTCGCGCAGGTCTCGGCGGCGCTGACGGCGCTGCTGGGCGCCGGCAGCCACGTCGAGCTGGCCGCCGACGCCGGACCGTCGACGCGGTACAAGCGCTGGCTGGCGGTACGCCGCGGCGCCGTGAAGGCCGTCGTCGGGACCCGGTCGGCGGCGTTCGCGCCGGTGCACGACCTCGGCCTCGTCCTCGTCTGGGACGACGGCGACGACCTGCACGCCGAGCCGCGGGCGCCGTACCCGCACGCGCGCGAGGTGCTGCTGCTGCGCGCCCACCAGGCCGGCGCGGCCGCCGTCGTCGGCGGGTTCGCCCGCACCGCGGAGGCCGAGCAGCTGCTGACCACCGGCTGGGCCCGGCCCGTCACGCCGTCGCGGCCGACGGTGCGGGCGGCGGCGCCGCGCATCCACGCCAGCGGCGACGACCACGAGCAGGCCCGCGACGAGGCCGCCCGCACCGCCCGGCTGCCGTCGCTGGCGTGGCGGACGGCGCGGGCCGGGCTCGCCCGCGGGCCGGTCCTGGTGCAGGTGCCGCGGGCCGGCTACCTGCCCGGCGTCGCCTGCGGGCGGTGCCGGACACCGGCGCGCTGCACGGCCTGCTCCGGCCCGCTGGTGCTCGGCCAGGCCGACCGGCCGCCGCGGTGCGCCTGGTGCGCGACGGAGCACCCGTCCTGGCGGTGCGGGGAGTGCGGGAACCCGACGCTGCGCGCGACCGTCGTCGGCGTGCGGCGGACGGCGGAGGAGCTGGGCCGGGCGTTCCCCGGGGTGCCGGTGCTGCTGTCGCGCGGCGACGCCGTCCGCGACACGGTGCCGTCCGAGCCCGCGCTCGTCGTCGCGACGCCCGGCGCCGAGCCGGTCGCCGACGGTGGGTACCCGGCGGCGCTGCTGCTGGACGGGACGGCGCTGCTGGCACGGACCGGCCTGCGCGCGGCCGAGGAGGCGCTGCGCCGCTGGCTGCGGGCCGCGGCCCTGGTCCGGCCGGGCGCCATGGGCGGCGAGATCGTCCTCGTCGCGGACTCCTCGGCGCCGGCCGTGCAGGCGCTGGTCCGCTGGGACCCGGCCGGGTTCGCCGGCCGCGAGCTGGCCGAGCGGGCGTCGCTGCACCTGCCGCCGGCCGCCCGGGTGGCCGAGCTGACCGGGGCGCCCGCCGACGTCGACGACCTGCTCATGCACGCCGAGCTGCCCGACGGCGCCGAGGTGATCGGCCCGGTCCCGGTCGACGACGGCGCGCGGGCGATGATCCGGGCGCCGCGCGGCCTCGGGACGGCGCTGGCCGCGGCCCTGCGCGCGGCGGCGGGCGTCCGGTCGGCCCGGCGCACCGGCGGCACCGTCCGCGTCCGCGTCGACCCCGTCGACTTCGGCTAGTCGTGATGTCCGGTACCCGCTAATCGGCTCTCAGGCGTCTGGTGTCGTGTGCCCACATCGCGATCTCGACGCGGTTGCGGGCGCCGAGCTTGGTCATCAACGATGCGACGTGGGTCTTGACCGTGCTCAGGCCGACGAAGAGCTCGGTGGCGATCTCGGCGTTGGTCCGGCCCCGTGCCACCAGCGCGAGCACCTCCTCCTCGCGCCCGGTGAGCGGGTCGATGGGCTGGACCGGTGCGACCGGCGCCTGGTCGGCGAAGGTCGCCAGCAGCCGGCGGGTGATGTTGGGAGCGATCAGCGCGTCCCCGGTGGCCGCCGCGTGGATGGCCTGCACGAGGAGCTCCGGCCCGGCGTCCTTGAGCAGGAAGCCGCGGGCGCCGGCGCGTAGGGCGCCGAGGACGTACTCATCGAGGTCGAAGGTGGTGATCACGACGACCGCCATCGGGTCCGTCACGTCCGGCCCGGCCAGGCGCCGCGTCACCTCGACGCCGTCGAGCCCGGGCATCCGGATGTCGACGAGGAGGACATCGGGACGCAGCCGGGTCGCCAGGTCGAGCGCTGCGAGCCCGTCTGCTGCCTCGCCCACGACCTCGAGGTCGGGTTGCGCGCCGAGGATCATCACCAACCCGGTCCGGACCAGGTCCTGGTCGTCGGCTACGACGACACGGATGCTCATGCCAGCGCCTCCACCGGCAGCACGGCCTCGACCACCCAGCCACCCTCGGGCGCCGGCCCCGCGGAGAGCGATCCGCCGAGGAGCTGGGCGCGTTCGGCCATGCCCAGCAGGCCGAACCCAGGCTCCGGGGCCGGCCCCGGCTCGGTCCGTCCATCGTCGCTGACGCGCAGCCTGACGGCGCCGCCCTCCCGGCGTACGTCGATGCCGACGCGGGTCGCGCTCCGGGCGTGCCGTACGGCGTTGGTCAGCGACTCCTGCGCGAGCCGGTAGAGCGCCGCGTCCACGGGTCGTGCCAGCCGCGCCAACGAGCCGTCCAGCGAGACCTCGACGGTGGGCGTCGCGTCGGCCCGCGCCAGAGCAGGCAGGTCCGCGACACCCAGCTGCGGTGAGTAGGCGACGGCTTCCTCCTCACGCAGCACCCGCACCATGGATCTCATCTCCGCCAGGGTTCGCGACGCTTCGGACTCGATCGCGGCCAGAACCTCGGCAGCCTTCTCAGGCTGGCTGCCGGCGACCACTCCACCGGCCTGCGCCTGCACCGCGATGGCCGAGACGTGGTGGGCCACGGTGTCGTGCAGCTCTCGCGCCAGCGCTACCCGCTCCTGATTGCGGATCTCGCGCTGTTGGCGATGCCAGAGGTCCGCGCGGTAACGGAACACCGCCGCGAGGGCGACGAACAACAGCAAGAGGACGCTCCCGCCGAAAACATCGGCCCAGCCCGCGGCGGAGGCGTACATCCCCAGCGCGATGACGACCGTCACGAACGCCGTCCCCAGGACCATCTCCCGTCCCGAGCCCCACCGCACCAGGGAGTAGAGCAGGATCAGGATGGCCATCATGGAGTAGAGGCCGAGGTCCCCGGCCTGCGCAGTCAACTGGAGGACCGAGAGCAGCCCGGCGATGCCCCACCCGATCAGGGCGGCCATCAGGGGGCGGCCCCGCCGCCAGAGCAGGGCAGGCATCAGCGCCAGGGCGAGCACCGTCACCAGGGGTCGCCAGGCCAGGCCCGGCCGAACGATGCCCTCGACCAAGGCGGCGGCCGCGAACCCGCCCACCAGCAGCCGGTCGAGACGACCGATGGGTGGGGCGTCAGCAGGCCGCGGCTCCTGCCAGATTGAGCGCCGGACGGTGACCACGGCTCCAGCCTAGGGATCGGCGCGTCCCGGCGTACCCGCCGAAAGAACGAGAGACAGACCATCCATCGGCCAGGCGAGCTCCGGCCTCCGGGCCGATGTGCCCGCCGCCGGGCTCAGCGATCGTGGACCCACCGATCCTCAGCACAACAACGGAGCCCATGATGAGAACACCCCAGCCCACCACACTGGAAGATCAGCCGATCCCGGTGAGAGCCAAGCTCGCCGCAGCGTGGACGAGCTTCATGTTCCTGTACGTCTACGTGGACGTTCTCAACTTCTTCACGCCCGGCGTCGTCGAAGACATCCTCGACGGCAGGGTCTTCGAGTTCGACCTCTCCCAGACCTTTTCGACCACGGCGCTGACCCTCGTGGCCATCCCGATCCTCATGGTCGTGCTGTCGATGACGCTGCCCGCCAGAGTGAACCGCATCGCGAACCTCATCGTGGCCTCGCTCTACGTCCCCGTCACGGCTTTCAACGCGGTGGGCGAGTCCTGGCTGTTCTTCTACGGCCTCGGCGTCGCACTGGAAGTGATCCTTCTCGGCCTCATCCTGCGGTACGCCTGGACCTGGCCCCGCACCGCACCGTCGGCGACAGCAGTCCTCCTGCCTGGACTTCACGGCCAGCCGGAGATCTCCCGGTAGTGCGCCACCGCCTCGGCCGGGCGGCCGTCGAAGGCGAGGCGGCCGTCGTCGAAGACGAGGACGCGGTCCATCGCCAGCACGGCGTCGAGGTCGTGTGTGACGAGGATCACCCGCTGCGGCAGCTCGCTCAGCAGCGTCAGCACGCGGCGGGTGTTGCGCAGGTCGAGCAGTGTCGTCGGCTCGTCGCAGACCAGCACCTTCGGCTCGGTCACCAGGACCGAGCAGAGCGCCAGCAGTTGCTTCTGGCCGCCGGAGAGCAGGTGCGCCGGGTGGTCGGCGTGCCCGGCCAGCCCGAACGCCTCCAGCGCCTCCGCCACCCGGGCGTCCACCGCGGACCGCGGCAGGTCGCGCAGGCCGAACGCGACGTCCTCGGCAACCGTCGGCATCAGGATCTGCGCGTCCGGGTCGGTGAAGACGAAGCCGACCGAGCGCCGCACCTCCGCGCCGGACCGGCCGCGCGTGGACAGGCCGTCCACCGTCACCGACCCCGACGTCGGCAGCACCAGGCCGTTGAGCAGCCGCGCGAACGTCGACTTGCCCGAGCCGTTCGCCCCGATGACGCCGACCCGCTGCTCGGTCAGCGTGACCGTGACGTCGCGCAGCACCACCCGGTCGCCGTACCGGTGCGTGACCCCCTCGACGGCGATCACAAGGACGACGCGGCGAAGGTGTCGCAGGCGGCGACGTCGCCGGAGCGGAACCCGGTGGTGAACCAGGCCTGCCGCTGCTCGCTGGAGCCGTGCGTCCACGACTCCGGCGTGACCGTGCCCTGGAAGCGCTCCTGGATGTAGTCGTCGCCGACGGTGCCGGCGGCGGCCAGCGCGTCGGCGATGTCGCGGTCGGTGAGCTCGGTGATCAGCGGCTGGCCGGACTCGTCGTCGGAGGTCGTGGCGGCGCGCGCCCACATGCCGGCGTAGCAGTCGGCCTGCAGCTCCAGCCGTACGGCGTCGGAGTCGGGCCCGGACTGGGTGCGCACCCGCTGCATCTGGCCGGTGAGGTTCTGCACGTGGTGGCCGTACTCGTGCGCCAGCACGTACGCCTCGGCGAACTGCCCGCTCGGCCCGCCGTAGGTGGTGCGCAGCTGGTCGAAGAACCCCAGGTCGAGGTAGACCTTCTGGTCGCCGGGGCAGTAGAACGGCCCGACCTGCGACGACGCCGTGCCGCAGCGCGTCGTGACCGACGTGGTGAAGAACGTCGTCGTCGACGGCGTGTACCGCTGCCCGGCGGCGGCGAAGTAGTCCTCCCAGAACGCCTGGACCGAGTTCACGTACAGCACGAACCGGCAGTCCTGGTTCTCGTCGATGTCGGCGACGGTCTGGCACTCGCGCTCCAGCTCGCCCTCCGAGCCCGGCGCCGCCTCGACGGCGGGCGAGTCGGAGCCGCCGAGGAGGTCGGCCGGGTTGGTGCCGGTGAGCAGCGCCAACAGGGTCAGGATGACCGCGCCGATGCCGCCGCCGGCCGCGGCCGTACGGCCCGCCGAGCGGCGGCCGCGCTGGTCGGACACCTGGGAAGGATCCAGGCGTGCGCGCCGGTTGAACTTCATGGCCGATTCACCTCCCGCGTAGACTGCACACCATGATGCCCGTGGCGGACTGATCGTGCCTGACCGATCGCCCACCCATTCCCCGGCCACGGAGAGTTCACCCTGACATGATCACCGCTCACCACCTCGAAGTGCGCGCAGGCGCGCAGGTGTTGCTCGAAGACGCCAGCTTCCGCATCGGCCCCGGCGACAAGATCGGCCTGGTCGGCCGCAACGGCGCCGGCAAGACCACGCTGACGCGCATCCTGGCCGACGAGGGCCAGCCGGCCGCGGGCTCGGTCACCCGCACCGGCCCGATCGGCTACCTGCCGCAGGACCCGCGGGCCGGCGACCCGGAGGTCATCGCGCGCGACCGGATCCTCGGCGCCCGCGGCCTCGACGTCGTCGTGGCCGGCATGCGCACCGCCGAGAAGCAGATGGCCTCCAGCGACGCCGACGAGCACGAGCGCGGCATGCGCCGCTACGCCCGGCTGGAGGCGGAGTTCCTCGCCGCCGGCGGGTACGCCGTCGAGAGCGAGGCGGCCACCATCTCGGCCAGCCTCGGGCTGCCCGACCGGGTGCTCGCGCAGCCGCTGAAGACGCTCTCCGGCGGCCAGCGGCGCCGGGTGGAGCTGGCCCGCATCCTCTTCTCCGACGCCGAGACGCTGCTCCTGGACGAGCCCACGAACCACCTCGACGCCGACTCCATCGTCTGGCTGCGGGACTTCCTGCGCGCCTTCAAGGGCGGCCTGGTGGTCATCAGCCACGACGTCGCGCTGCTGGACAAGACCGTCAACCGGGTCTTCCACCTCGACGCGAACCGGGCCACGCTCGACGTCTACAACATCGGCTGGACCGCCTACCTGGCCCAGCGCGAGACCGACGAGCGCCGCCGGCACCGCGAGCGGGCGAACGCGGAGAAGAAGGCCGCCGCGCTCAAGGCGCAGGCCGACCGCATGCGCTACAAGGCCACCAAGGCCACCGCGGCGCAGAACATGGACCGGCGGGCCCAGCGGCTGCTGTCCGGCCTGGAGGAGCAGCGCCGCTCCGACAAGGTCGCCAAGCTGCGCTTCCCCGACCCCGCCCCGTGCGGCAAGACGCCGCTGACGGCGTCCGGGCTGTCCAAGTCGTACGGGTCGCTGGAGGTCTTCACCGACGTCGACCTCGCCATCGACCGCGGCAGCCGGGTCGTCATCCTCGGCCTCAACGGCGCCGGCAAGACGACGCTGCTGCGGCTGCTGGCCGGCGTCGAGACGGCCGACACCGGCGTCGTGGAGCCCGGACACGGGCTGCGGCTGGGCTACTACGCCCAGGAGCACGAGACGCTGGACACCTCGCGCACCGTGCTGGAGAACCTGCGCACGTCCGCGCCGGACCTCCCCGAGCTGGAGGCGCGCCGCGTGCTCGGCTCGTTCCTGTTCTCCGGCGACTCCGTCGACAAGCCGGCCGCCGTGCTGTCCGGCGGCGAGAAGACCCGGCTGGCGCTGGCCTCGCTGGTCGTGTCCAGCGCGAACGTGCTGCTCCTCGACGAGCCGACGAACAACCTCGACCCCGCCTCCCGCGAGGAGGTGCTGGCCGCGCTGCGCTCCTTCGCCGGCGCGATCGTCCTGGTGACCCACGACGAGGGCGCCGTCGAGGCGCTCGGCCCGGAGCGCGTCGTGCTGCTCCCCGACGGAGTCGAAGATCTGTGGAACCCCGACTATGCGGAGCTCGTCTCACTCGCATAGAGAGGTCGATCCAGCCTGCGTTTTTTCGTTCCCTGGAGGGACGATCGCGCCTTCGAGTGGCGAAAAAGCGGAATGGAGCGGATCATTGTCCTCTGTCATGCAGAACAACGAAACGGGAGGACGCGTGGCCGAGAAGTTGGTAAAAGGCGCGCGGATCAGTGGGGGGCAGCGTGACAAGCTCGCCTCTGACCTGAAGAAGAAGTACGAAGGTGGACGGAGCATCCGCGAGCTCGCCACCGAAACCGGGCGTTCCTACGGGTTCGTCCACCGGGTTCTGTCCGAGTCCGGTGTCAACCTACGAGGCCGTGGAGGCGCCACTCGAGGCAAGGCCAAGAAGCAAGCCTGAACCAGCCCCAGTTGGTCGAGATGCCGGAGGAGGGTGGCCTCCAGCAGCTCGGTCACCCCGATAAACGCCTCGTCACCCAACGCGCGGTCCCCGGCGCGCACGCCGTTCAGGCGGCGGGGGCGAAACACCGAGCAGCCCGGCCGGTGAATCGTTCGGCGGATTCTCGAGTCGTCGTACTCGAACCCGTGGGGTTCCTTCCCATTACGAGTTGATCTTGGTCAGCGCCCGCGGAGTGGGGCGGGCAAGTCCGACATAACGGACAGTGATAAACCGTCGCACTCCGCGCTGTTGATCTTGGTTCACGCCATTGACCGAGTTATCGGTGCGCTTTCACGCAGAGTGACGTGAAGGCAGAGTGAGTGCCTGTTCGCGTTCTTTGCGATGGGCCGATCGGGCGCTTCAGCATGTCCGGAAACGCTACCCGCGTTGGGTACTTCGTCACCGTGCGTGACGGCTTGTGCCGCGCTGGGTGTCCGCGGACGAGCGCGAGGTCACCCGGAAAGATCACCGAGCGTGACGGAGCCGCCCGGCACGCTCAGAGCGAACGGGGGAAGAAACCGCCGCCCGGCCGGCGTTCCCTCCGGCGGGTTCAGCGGACAGGAGGAGGTCGACGCGGGTGTCGATGGGGATGGGTCACGCCTGGCGCGCGTCGAGGTCGTTCTCCGGCGACCAGTCGGTGACCAGCCAGCGGCTGCCGAAGGGCACCGTCAAGCGGATCGCCGGCTACGGCCGTCCCTACCGCCGCCAGATCACCGTCTTCCTCGCCACCACCGTTCTCGCCGCGGCATCGGCGGCCGCCGTCCCGCTGCTGCTGAAGCTGCTCATCGACAGCGGCGTCAGCGCCGGCGACCGGTCCGTCGTCGTCTGGGCCGCGCTCGCGGTGGCCGGGCTGGCCGTCGTCGACGTCGTGCTCGGCCTGGTCGGCCGGTGGATGTCGGCCCGCGTCGGCGAGGGCCTGATCTTCGACCTGCGCCGCCAGGTCTTCGACCACGTGCAGCGCCAGCCGGTCGCGTTCTTCACCCGGACGCAGACCGGCTCGCTGGTGTCCCGGCTCAACAGCGACGTGATCGGCGCCCAGCAGGCGTTCACCGGCACGCTGTCGCAGGTGGTCAGCAACGCCGTGACGCTGGTGCTGGCGCTCGGCGCGATGATCGTGCTGTCGTGGCAGATCACGCTGATCGTGCTGGTGCTGGTGCCGCTGTTCCTGCTGCCGGCCCGCTTCATCGGCCGCAAGCTGGCCGACATCAGCCGCGAGGCCATGCAGCTCAACGCCGCGATGAGCCAGTCGATGACCGAGCGGTTCAACGTCTCCGGCGCGCTGCTGGTGAAGATCTTCGGCCGCTACCAGGACGAGAACGCCGACTTCGGCCAGGCCGCCGGACGCGTCCGCGACATCGGCGTCGTCCAGGCGCTCTACGCCCGCTACTTCTTCCTCGGCCTCACCTTCCTGGCCTCGCTGGCCACCGCGGTCGTGTACGGCGTCGGCGGCTGGCTCGCGATCGGCGGGACGCTCGAGGTCGGCACGCTGGTGGCGCTGGCCGCGCTGCTCACCCGGCTCTACGGCCCGCTGACCGCCCTGTCCAACGTCCAGGTCGACATCATGACCGCGCTGGTCAGCTTCGACCGCGTCTTCGAGGTGCTGGACCTGGAGCCGATGGTGCGCGACGCGCCCGGCGCCCGGCCGCTGCCCGCGGGGGACGAGCAGCTGTCGGTCCAGTTCGACGACGTGCACTTCGGCTACCCGGGACCGGACGAGGTGTCGCTGGCCTCGCTGGAGTCGGTCGCCCGGCCGACCGCGGCGTCGGCGGAGCCGGTGCTGCGCGGCGTCTCCTTCGACGTCGCGCCGGGCCAGCTGGTCGCGCTGGTCGGCCCGTCCGGCGCCGGCAAGTCGACCATCACGCACCTGGTGGCGCGGCTCTACGACCCGACGGCGGGCGTCGTACGGGTCGGCGGCCGCGACCTGCGCGCCGTCACGCTGGAGTCGCTGCACGAGGCCGTCGGCGTCGTCACCCAGGACGCGCACATGTTCCACGACACGATCCGTTACAACCTCGCCTACGCGCGGCCCGGCGCCGCCGACGACGAGCTGTGGGCGGCGCTGGAGGCCGCGCAGATCGCCGGGCTGGTCCGGTCGCTGCCCGAGGGCCTGGACACCGTCGTCGGCGACCGCGGCTACCGGCTCTCCGGCGGCGAGAAGCAGCGGCTGGCGATCGCGCGGCTGCTGCTCAAGGCGCCGCGGGTCGTCGTGCTGGACGAGGCGACGGCCCACCTGGACTCCGAGTCCGAGGTGGCGGTCCAACGGGCGCTGGAGACCGCGCTGGCCGGCCGGACGTCACTGGTCATCGCCCACCGGCTGTCCACCATCCGCGGCGCCGACGCCATCCTCGTCGTCGACGACGGCCGCATCGTCGAGCGCGGCACGCACGAGCAGCTCCTGGCCGCCGGCGGCACCTACGCCGAGCTGTACCGCACCCAGTTCGCCCTCCAGGACGCCGGCACGATCACAGCGACCTGATCGAGCCGCCGTCGACGGCGATCATGGAGCCGGTCAGGTAGGACGCGGCGGGGGAGAGGACGAACGCGGCGACCTTGCCGAACTCCTCGGGCCGGCCGTAGCGGCGCAGCGGGATGGTCCGCGACGCCGTCTCCTTGACGGCGTCGGGGTCGCGGCCGGACATCTCGGCCAGCTCGCGCAGCCGGTCGGTCTCGATACTGCCGGGCAGCAAGCCGATCGTGCGGACGCCGTCAGGCCCCAGCTCGTCGGCCAGCTGCTTGATCACCATCGCCAGGCCCGGCCGCAGCCCGTTCGACGCCGCGAGGCCGGAGATCGGCGCCTTCACCGAGCTGGACAGCACGAACGCCAGCGCGCCGCCGCCGGACAGCCGGGCCGCGACCACCCGGGCCAGCCGCACCGCGCCGAGGAAGACGCTCTCGAACGCCGCCCGCCACTGGTCGTCGGTGAGCTCCCTGGCCGGGCCGGCCGGCGGGCCGCCGACGCTGACCAGGGCGCCGTCGAGCCGCCCGAACCGGTCCAGCGCGACGTCGGCCAGCCGCTCCGGCGTCTCCGGGTCGGCGTTGTCCGCCGCCACGCCGACGACGGAGCCGACGCCCAGGTCGTTCACCGCCGCGTCGACCGACTCCTGGGAGCGCGACGCCAGCACCAGCCGGGCGCCGTCGGCGACCAGCGCCTCCGCGCCGGCCCGGCCCAGCCCGCGGGTGCCGCCGGTGACGATGTAGACGCGATCCTTCAGGCCGAGATCCATGGTCGTCCAGCCTAGGGTGTGTCAGGCGTGGCCGGTGGCCGGGCCCTCGACCCCGGTGAGGAGGTAGGCCGCGGTCACCAGCGGGATGTGGCTGAGCGCCTGCGGGAAGTTGCCGACCATGCGGCCGATGCGCGGGTCGTACTCCTCGGCCAGCAGCCCGAGATCGTTGCGCAGCCCGAGCAGGTGCTCGAACAGATCCCGCGCGCGCTCCTCCCGCCCGGTCAGGTGCAGCGCCTCGACCAGCCAGAACGAGCAGGCGAGGAACGCGCCCTCGTCGCCGGGCAGGCCGTCGACGGTGTGCTCGGGCCGGTAGCGCAGCACCAGCCCGCTGTCGGTCGACAGCTCCTTCGCGACGGCGTCGACGGTGCCGGCGACACGCGGGTCGTCCGGCGGCAGGAAGCCGACGATCGGGATCTGGAGCAGCGCCGCGTCCAGCGCCGGCCGGCCGTAGGCCTGCGTGAACGTGTTGCGCTGCGGGTCGTAGCCCTGGTCGAGGACGTCCTTCATGATCGTCGCCCGCAGCGCCCGCCAGCGGTCCGGCTGGCCGATCGCGTGCGCGTTCTCCAGCGTCGCGACGGCGCGGTCGGCGGCCACCCAGGCCATCACCTTGGAATGGACGAAGTGCTGGCGCGGCCCGCGGACCTCCCAGATGCCCTCGTCCGGCTGGCTCCAGGCGCCCTCCAGGTGCTCCAGCAGCTTCTCCTGCAGCGACCAGACGTGCTTCTCCAGCGTCAGCCCGTGCTGGTGCGCCCGGGCCAGCGTGTCGATCACCTCGCCGTAGACGTCGATCTGCAGCTGCTCGGCGGCGGCGTTGCCGACCCGGACCGGGCGGGAGCCCTCGTAGCCGGGCAGCCAGTCCAGCTCGTACTCCACCAGCCGCCGCTCGCCGCCGAGGCCGTACATGATCTGCAGGCCGGCCGGGTCGCCGCCGATCGCCCGGATCAGCCAGTCGCGCCAGGCCCGCGCCTCGTCGACGTAGCCGCTGCGGACCAGCGCGTCCAGCGTGAACGCGGAGTCGCGCAGCCAGCAGTAGCGGTAGTCCCAGTTGCGCACGCCGCCCAGGCCCTCGGGCAGCGACGTGGTGGGCGCGGCGACGATGCCGCCGGTCGGCTCGTAGGTCAGCGCCTTGAGCGTCAGCAGCGAGCGCATGACGGCGTCGCGGTACGGGCCGCTGGACGTGCAGCGGGCCGCCCAGTCGGTCCAGAACCGCTCGGTCGCCGCGAGCGCATGCGCCGCGTCGGCGGGCTCGTCCGGCGGCTCGTGCGACGGCCGCCAGCCCAGCACGAAACTGACGGTCTCGCCCGCGCCGACCGTGAAGTCCGAGTGCGTCGTCAGCCCCCGCCCGTACGTCGGCACCTCGCAGTGCAGCGCGACCGAGTCCGGCCCGGCGACGCCGACGATCAGCCCGCGCTCGCGGTGCATCCACGGCACCGACCGGCCGTAGTCGAAGCGCAGCCGCAGCTCGCTGTGCATCGGCACCCGGCCGGACAGCCCCTCGACGACGCGGACGACGTCGTGCTGGCCGGTGCTCGGCGGCATGAAGTCGATGACCTTGACGCTGCCGTCGGGCGTGTCCCAGACGTGCTCGAGGATCAGTGTGTCGCCGCGGTACCAGCGCCGGTCGGCCGGCCCGGCGCCGATCGGCGCGATCCGCCAGAACCCGTGCCTGGCGGTGCCGAGCAGCGATGCGAAGCAGGCGGCGGAGTCGAACCGGGGCAGGCAGAGCCAGTCGATGGTGCCGTCACGGTCGACGAGCGCGGCGGTGCGGAGGTCGCCGATCAGCCCGTGGTCCTCGATCAGCCCCGTCATGCCTCAATGTCTACCCGACCGGCGGGCCGCTCGGGGGTCTCCTCGCTCCCGCGCGCCTCACCGCGGATCAGCAGGATGAAACCGCCGACGCCGACGACGGCGAACAGGAACCACTGGATCGCGTAGGACAGGTGTGGCCCGGACTCGGTCTCTGGCGGCTCGATGAGCTGCAGCGACGTCGCCGGCTCCGGGACCTGCGCGATCAGCTCGCCCCACGCTCCGTAGAGCGGGTAGGGCAGGCCCGCGGCGATCGCCTCGACGTCGACGAACCGCACCGAGCCCGACGACGGGTCGACATCGTGGCCGGTCTCGCTGCGCCGGACTCGGGCGGTGACGGTGACCTCGCCGTCCGGCGGGGCGGCCAGCTCGATCTCGTCGTCGTCGCGTCCGTCGGCCGCGACGAAGCCGCGGTCCACCAGCAGCGCCGTGCCGTCGTCGGTGACCAGCGGGGTCAGCGCGTGCACGCCGCGGGTGCCGTCGACCGGGCGCAGCCGCAGCCGCAGCTCCTCGTCGACGTCCCAGCGGCCGGTCACCTCGACGGTGCGCCACTGGTCGTCGGTGGCAAGCGTCTCGCCGGGTGGGGCCAGCTCGGCGGCCGGGACCGGGTCGCCGCCGACGTTGGCCTCGATGACGGCGTTGCGGTCCTGCCGCTGCTCGTTGCGGTCCAGCTGCCAGAGCCCGAGCCGCACGCACAGCAGCACCAGCAGCACCCCGGCGAGCGTGCGCACCAGCCAGCGCCGCGACGCCAGGAACCTGTACACATCCAAGACCGTACGCCGAGCGGCTCGCCGCGGGTCCAGCGGGGCTTAGGCTGGTTGAGTGCTGGTGGACCGATACGGACGCGTCGCGACCGACCTGCGGGTGTCGCTGACCGACCGCTGCAACCTGCGCTGCACTTACTGCATGCCCGAGGAGGGGCTGGCCTGGCTGCCCCGCCAGGACATCCTGACCGACGACGAGGTGGTGCGGCTGGTGCGCATCGCGGTCGAGCTGCTCGGCGTGCGCGAGGTCCGGTTCACCGGCGGCGAGCCGCTGCTGCGCCGCGGGCTGGTCGACATCGTCGCCGCCTGTGCGCAGCTGGAGCCGCGGCCGGAGCTGTCGCTGACGACGAACGCCGTCGGCCTGGAGCGCACGGCCGCCGCACTCGCCGCGGCCGGGCTGGACCGCGTCAACGGCTCGCTCGACACGCTGCGCGCCGACCGGTTCGAGGCGCTGACGCACCGGCGCCGGCACGCCGACGTGCTGGCCGGGCTGACAGCGGCCCGCGACGCCGGGCTGACCCCCGTCAAGATCAACACCGTGCTCATGCGCGGCGTCAACGACGACGAGGCGCCGGAGCTGCTGGCCTGGGCGCTCGAGCACGGCTACGAGCTGCGCTTCATCGAGCAGATGCCGCTGGACGCCCAGCACGGCTGGGACCGCGCCACGATGGTGACGGCCGAGGAGATCCTGGCCTCGCTGCAGTCGGTGTTCACGCTCACCCCCGTCGGCGACGACGGCCGCGGCAGCGCGCCGGCCGAGACCTGGCTGGTCGGCGGCGGTCCGGCCCGCGTCGGCGTGATCGCGTCGGTGACCCGGCCGTTCTGCGGCGCCTGCGACCGGACCCGGCTCACGGCCGAGGGTCAGGTGCGCAACTGCCTGTTCGCGCGCGAGGAGTCAGACCTGCGCGGAGCCATGCGATCCGGCGCCGATGACGCCGAGTTGGCCCGCCGGTGGAAGATCGCTATGGCCGGCAAGGCGGCCGGTCACGGCATCGATGACCCGGGGTTTCTCCAGCCGTCGCGGCCGATGTCTGCTATCGGTGGCTGAAAACCGCAAATCCTGCGGCTGACCAGGGAAGATCCGGCAGATTCGCCGTAGATGAAGACGACGCCGGGCAGCCACGGGGGAAGCCGCCCGACGTCGCCGGTACGCAACGCACCGACGGGGGAATACGGAACGTGCGCCTGGGGAGTATTGCACGTTCCTCAACCTCTTCGGAAGGGCCTGTCAATGTTCGATTCGATCTTTGGCCACCGGGGCCGGCGGAAGCTCCAGCCGCTGTGCCGGAACCACCGGTGAGAGGGCGCTGTGCCGCGGCTGGCGGGTCGCGTTGGCGATGACGACCGCGATGTAGGGCAGCACCACCGCACCCAGGATGAACACGATCCGCAGCCAGCCCTGGCTGATCACGGCCAGCGGCAGACAGGCGACCCGGATGCCCATCATGATCAGATACCGGCGCTGCCGGCTGGCGAGGTCGTCGCTGCGCGGCGCCGCGGCCGTCGTGACCGACGGCACAGGGTCGCTACGACGCGCGCCGTGACCGTTCACCCCTCAACGGTAGGCCAGAATCGGACGATCAGCGCGGCCGGGCCGCCCAATCGGCCCGGCGCCGGACAGAGGGGAACGTCATGAACCGCACCTATCGAGTGACCGAGATCGTCGGGACGTCCAGCGAGGGGATCGACGAGGCGGTGCGCAACGGCATCGGCCGGGCCGCCCAGACCCTGCGGCACCTCGACTGGTTCGAGGTCACCGAGGTCCGGGGCCAGATCGTCGACGGCGAGGTCCAGCACTTCCAGGTCGGCATGAAGGTCGGGTTCCGGCTCGAGGACGCCTGACGGTAGCGTCGGCGCTCGACGTTCACCGAGGAGAGGAGAGCCGGACGTGGGTCGGTCCGTACTGGTGACCGGTGGCAACCGCGGGATCGGGCTGGCGATCGCGCGCTCGTTCGCGCAGGCCGGCGACGACGTCACCATCACCTACCGCAGCGGCGAGCCGCCCGAGGGGCTGGGCGGGGTGCGCTGCGACGTCACCGACAGCGAGTCGGTCGACGCGGCGTTCACCGAGGTCGAGGCCGCGCAGGGACCGGTGGAGGTGCTCGTCGCCAACGCCGGCATCACCCGCGACACGCTGCTGCTGCGGATGAGCGAGTCCGACTTCACCGACGTCCTCGACACGAACCTCACCGGCGCGTTCCGGGTGGCCAAGCGGGCCGCCAAGGGGATGCTGCGGGCCCGAAAGGGGCGCGTGGTGTTCATCTCCAGCGTCGTCGGCCTGCTCGGCTCTCCCGGCCAGATGAACTACGCCGCCAGCAAGGCCGGGCTGGTCGGGCTGGCCCGGTCGATGGCGCGCGAGCTGGGCAGCCGCAACATCACCGCCAACGTCGTCGCGCCCGGGTTCGTCGAGTCCGACATGACCGCCGAGCTCACCGACGACCGGCGCAAGGAGATCCTGTCCGGCATCCCGCTGGGCCGGTACGCCAGCGCCGACGAGGTCGCGCGGGTGGTGCGCTGGGTGGCCGGCGACGACGCGTCGTACGTGACGGGCGCCGTGATTCCGGTCGACGGCGGATTGGGGATGGGACACTGATGGGCATTCTGGACGGCAAGCGGATCCTGGTCACCGGCGTTCTGACGGAGGCCTCGTTCGCGTTCCACGTGGCTCGGCTGGCGCAGGAGCAGGGCGCGACGGTGGTGCTCACCGGGTTCGGCCGGCTGACCCTGGTGGAGCGCATCGCCAAGCGGCTCCCGTCGCCGGCGCCCGTCGTCGAGCTGGACGTCACCAGCACCGAGCAGCTGGACTCGCTCGCGGCCCGGGTCGGCGAGCACATCGACGGGCTGGACGGCGTCGTGCACTCGGTCGGGTTCGCGCCGCAGTCCGCGCTCGGCGGCTCGTTCCTGGAGACGCCGTTCGAGGACGTCTCCACCGCCGTGCACGCGTCGACGTACTCGCTGAAGTCGCTGACGATGGCCACGCTGCCGCTGATGCCCGACGGCGGCTCCGTCGTCGGCATGGACTTCGACGCGCAGGTGGCCTGGCCCGGCTACGACTGGATGGGCGTGGCGAAGGCCGGCCTGGAGGCGACGTCCCGGTATCTCGCCAAGTACCT
The DNA here is from genome assembly GCF_003236295.1 of Jiangella anatolica. Taxonomy (GTDB): domain Bacteria; phylum Actinomycetota; class Actinomycetes; order Jiangellales; family Jiangellaceae; genus Jiangella; species Jiangella anatolica. Next base: position 467 of record NZ_POTW01000079.1, on the reverse strand, counting down.
GGGGCCGCGCAACATCCGGGTCAACCTGATCTCGGCCGGGCCGGTCAAGACGATGGCGGCGCGGTCGATCCCAGGGTTCTCCGACTTCGAGGGCGTCTGGAACGACCGGGCGCCGCTCGGCTGGGATCTGTCCGACCCCGAGCCCGGCGCCCGCGGCGTCGTCGCGCTGCTGTCGGACTGGTTCCCGAAGACGACCGGCGAGGTCATCCACGTCGACGGCGGTGTGCACGCGGTGGGCGCGTGATCCCGGCGGCGCGCGACGGCTCGGTGCGCCTGGGCGGGCTGGTCCTCCGGGACCACTGGTTCGACGCGCCGCTGTCGCACGCCGCTCCCGCCGGCGAGCGGATCCGGCTGTACGCGCGGGAGGTCGTGTCGGCGTCCGATCCGGACCGCGAGCTGCCGTGGCTGCTGTTCCTGCAGGGTGGGCCGGGCGGCAAGGCGACCCGTCCGCCGGGCGCGTCGGGGTG
>NZ_POTW01000078.1 GCF_003236295.1 Jiangella anatolica | reverse complement strand
GAGTGGTGCGACGCCGAGGTGCTGCGGTTGCTGCGGCGGCGGTCGCTGGCGGCGCTGCGCAAGGAGGCCGAGCCGGTCGACGCGGCGACGCTGGGCCGGTTCCTGCCGGCGTGGCAGTCGGTCGGCAGCGCGCTCCGCGGCGCCGACGGGGTGCTGCGGGTGGTCGAGCAGCTGGGCGGGGCGGCGGTGCCGGCCAGCGCGCTGGAGTCGCTGGTGCTGCCGGCCCGGGTCGCGGCGTACTCGCCGGCCTGGCTGGACGAGCTGACCGCGGCCGGCGAGGTGGTGTGGTCCGGGCACGGGACGCTGCCCGGGTCCGACGGCTGGGTGTCGCTGCACCTGGCCGACGCCGCCCATCTGACCCTGCCCGACGTCGATCTCGCCGACGCCGAGGGCCCGCTGCACGCCGCGGTCCTGTCGACCCTGGACGGCGGCGGGGCCTACTTCTTCCGCCAGCTCAGCGATGCGGTGTCCGTGCTGGTGGAGACGCCGCCCGAGGACGCGACGCTGACGGCGGCGCTGTGGGATCTGGTCTGGGCCGGGCTGGTCACGAACGACACGCTGGCGCCGTTGCGGTCGCTGCTCACCGGCCGGCCCACGCACCGGTCGCGGCAGTCGGCCCGGCCGCGGTCGCGCTATGCCCGCGGCCGCCCGGCGATGCCGTCGCGCACCGGTCCCCCGGCGGCGGCCGGGCGCTGGTCGCTGTTGCCCGACCGCGACACCGACACGACCCGGCGGGCGCACGCGGCCGCCGAGGGCCTGCTCGACCGGCACGGCATCGTCACACGCGGCGCCGTGCAAGCCGAGCGGCTGCCCGGCGGGTTCGCGGCGGCGTACCGGGTGCTGTCGGCGTTCGAGGACACCGGCCGGGCCCGGCGCGGATACTTCATCGCCGGGCTGGGCGCGGCGCAGTTCGGCACGCCGGGCGCGGTCGACCGGCTGCGCACGTTCGCCCAGGTCGACGAGGCCCGGCCGGCGAGCGCGCTGGTGCTGGCGGCGACCGACCCGGCGAACCCGTACGGCGCGGCGCTGCCCTGGCCGGAGCGGGGCGGGGCGGGTGCCGCCGCCGGGCACCGGCCGGGCCGCAAGGCCGGCGCGCTGGTCGTCCTGATCGACGGCGACCTCGCCCTCTACGTCGAGCGCGGCGGCCGGACCCTGCTCTCCTGGACCGACGACGCCGACCGGCTGCGGGCAGCGGCCGACGCGCTGGCGCTGTCGGTGCGCGAGGGCGCGCTGGGCGCACTGCGGGTCGAGCGCGCCGACGGCGAGCAGGTCACGACGACGCCCCTGGGCGAGGCGCTGACCGCGGCCGGTTTCCACGTGACCCCGCGCGGCCTGCGCCTGCGCAGCTGAGGAAGGCTGCCGGTCGCTCGTGGACACGGACCTGCGTCCGAGCCTCGTCGCGTCGTAGCCTGGCCGGATGATCCTCGCGACCCATGCCGGCTACGAGGTGGACGACGACCCGGCCCGGCTCGATCTCGATGTCATCACCGACTTCCTGCTGACCACGTACTGGAGCAAGCACCGGTCCCGCGAGACGGTCGAGCGGGCGGTCAGCCGGTCGTTCGGCGTCGGGTTGTACGGGCCCGACGGCGAGCAGGTGGGCTTCGCCCGGGTCGTCGGCGACGCCACGACGTTCGCCTGGCTGGCCGACGTGTTCGTGCTGCCGGAGCATCGCGGCAAGGGTCTGGCCCGCGTGCTGGTCAACGCCGTGCTGGAGCACCCGGAGCACGCCGGGGTGGAGCGCTGGATGCTCGCCACGCTCGACGCGCACGGGGTGTACGCGCCGCTCGGGTTCGGCCCGATCGAGTCGCTGGACCGCTTCATGATCCGCTCCGGCCCGAACGCCGTCGCGGCCATCCGCTGACGTACGTCAGCCGACCTCGGCGCCGGGCTCGTAGTAGCGCCGGTCGACGTGGACGAGCGGGCGCTCGCCGACGGTGTCCCGCGCGACGGCGGTGACGCGGCCGATGGCGATCGTGTGGTCGCCGGCGTCGACCAGGGAGTACGGCACGCACTCGACGGCGGCGACGGCTCCGGTGAAGATCAGCTCGCCGCTGGCCGACCGCCGGGTCGGCCAGGGCGAGAAGTCGTCGCGGGCGCCGGGGTGGCGCTCGCGCGATCCGTAGTCGGACAGGTCCAGCTGATCTGTGGCGAGGAACGACAGCGACCAGCCGTCTGCGACGAACAGGGCGTCGTGGATGAAGCCGTCCTTCGTGACGCAGGCCAGCACGAGCGGCGGCTCCAACGACACCGACGACACGGCGGTCACGGTGAGCCCGCAGTCACGCCCGACCGGGTCGAGCACCGTGAGCAACGCCACACCTCCGGCGAGGCGTGCCATGGCGTCACGGAACTCCGGGGCAGGCTTCGGCCGGTGCGTGGACTCCGGCAGCAGCGTCAGCCGACCTTGACGACGTCGCGGGGACGGGCGGACTCGCGCGGACGAAGCTCGGTGAGCGCGCCCACCGCCGCCGCCTCGACGCGCATCATCTCGTCGCTGACCTCGCGCAGTACCTCGGACATCGGCAGGTCCAGCGCCTCGCAGATGGCCGCGAGCAGCTCGGACGAGGCTTCCTTGCGGCCACGCTCGACCTCGGACAGGTACCCGAGACTCACGCGCGCGGCGGCCGAGATCTCGCGGAGGGTGCGGCCCTGCTCGATTCGGCGACGCCTCAAGACATCGCCGACGAGCCGTCTGATGAGAACCATCGGCTACCCCTCTCGCGATTCGTCTCGACTGTGCTTGAGTCCACCGTACCTTCTGTTTCGTACGTTTGCGTTTCCAGCCTCGCCGGGAACGAAGGGGTGCACAGAAGAATTCATCTCACGGTCTGGAACGTCCCGGCACGCTCCAGGATTCCCGGCCACCGGGACGGCGTCTCACAGCTCGGACAACAGGCCCAGGACGGCTGAGACGGTCGCCGCTCGGACGGCAGCGCGGTCGCCGGGCAGCGCCTCGGACCCGGTGAACGAGCGGACGCGGACGCCGTCGGCGGTCGCGACGGCGACGTGGACGGTGCCGGGCGGGTGGCCGTCCTGGGCGTCCGGCCCGGCGACGCCGGTGGTGGCGAAGCCGATGTCGGCGCCCAGCTTGGTCCGGACGCCGCTGGCCATCGCCGCCGCGGTGGACGCCGCCACGGGTCCGTCGGCGGCGAGCACCGGCTCGGGGACGCCGGCCAGCGACGCCTTCAGCTCGGTCGCGTAGACGACCACGCCGCCGCGGACGACGGCCGACGCTCCGGGGACCGAGGTGAGGGCGGCGCAGACGAGGCCGCCGGTGAGCGATTCGGCGGCGGCGACGGTCAGCCGGCGGGCGATCAAAGAGCGGACGACGGCGACGGCCTCGGCGACCGCATCGGGACCCGCGGTCATGAGGTGGCGCTGCGGCGCAGCCGGATCGCCGACAGCACATAGTCGACCCCGGTGACGACGGTGACCAGCACCGCGATCCCCATCACGGTCGCCTCGACGGGGTCGAACCAGCCGGGCAACGGCAGCAGGTAGAGGCCGAGCGCCAGCGTCTGCAGCGCCGTCTTGAGCTTGCCGCCGCGGTTGGCCGCCATGACGCCGTACCGGATGACAGCGAATCGCATGGCCGTGATGCCCCATTCGCGGACCAGCACGATCACCGTCACCCACCAGGGCAGCTCGCCGAGGATCGACAGCCCGACGAAGGCCATGCCGGTGAGCGCCTTGTCGGCGATCGGATCGGCGATCTTGCCGAAATCGGTGACCAGTCCGCGGCGACGGGCCAGCTCGCCGTCGATCTGGTCGGTCAGCATGGCGATGCCGAACGCGACGAACGCCGCGATGCGCGACCCGTCGTCGTCGCCGCCCTCACGCAGCAGCAGCCAGCCGAACACCGGCACCAGCACGACCCGCAGGATGGTCAGCGCGTTCGCGATGTTCCAGGGGCTCGGCGGGACGGTCGACTGTTCGGCCACGGGGAAAGGCTAGGGCACGGCGACGAGGTCGGCGCCGTCGCTCGCCGTGACAGTCGCGGTGACGATGTCGCCCACGGCGGCACGCGCACCCGAGACCGTCGTCGTGCCGTCGACCTCGGGGCCCTGGTGCTCCGCGCGACCCTCCACGACGCCGTCCGCGGAGACCGACTCGACCAGCACCGACACCGTCTCGCCGACGCGGTCCTCGGCGCGCTGGGCGACCAGCTCCTCGACCAGGTCGCTCACCCGCGAGACCCGCTCAGAGACCTCGTCCGGGTCCAGCTTCCCGTCGAACGACGCCGCCTCGGTGCCGTCCTCGTCGGAGTAGCCGAACACGCCGACGACGTCGAGCCGGGCCTGGCCGAGGAAGGACTCCAACTCGGCGACGTCGTCCTCGGTCTCGCCGGGGAACCCGACGATGACGTTGGAGCGGATCCCGGCGCCCGGCGCGCGGTCCCGGATCGACGCGATCAGGTCCAGGAACGACTCCGTGCCGCCGAACCGCTTCATCCGGCGCAGCAGCGGCGTGCTGGCGTGCTGGAAGGAGAGGTCGAAGTACGGGACGACGCCGGGCGTCGAGAGCATCGCGTCGACCAGCGTGGGCCGCATCTCGGCCGGCTGCAGGTAGGAGACGCGCACCCGCGAGATCCCCTCCACCTCGGCGAGCGAGGGCAGCAGCGTCTCCAGCAGCCGCAGATCCCCGAGGTCCTTGCCGTACGACGTGGAGTTCTCGCTGACGAGGAACAGCTCGCGCACGCCCTGCCCGGCCAGCCAGCGCGCGTCGGCCAGCACGTCGGACGGACGGCGGGACAGGAACGAGCCGCGGAACATCGGGATCGCGCAGAACGTACAGGCCCGGTCGCAGCCGCTGGCCAGCTTCAACGGCGCCATCGGGCCGCCGTCCAGCCGCCGCCGCACCGCCCGCGGCCCGGACGCCGGCGACATCCCGGCCGGCAGGTCCGGCGCGGCGTAGGCCGCGGCCTGCCGCTCGACCGGCGTGACGGGCAGCAGCGTGCGACGGTCGCGCGGCACGTGCGAGACGTGCGCCGTCCCGCCGAGGATCCCGCGCAGCCGCTCGCCGATCGCCGCGTAGTCGTCGAAGCCCAGCACGGCGTCGGCCTCCGGCAGCTCCGAGGCCAGCTCGACGCCGTACCGCTCGGCCATGCAGCCGACGGCCACGACGGCCTTGGTGGCGCCGGACTCCTTGAGGTCGGCGGCTGCCAGCAGCGAGTCGACCGAGTCCTTCTTCGCCTGCTCGACGAAGCCGCAGGTGTTGACGAGGACCGTCTCAGCGGCGGAGGGGTCGTCGACGAGCTCGAAGCCGTCGGCGTCGAGACGGCCGGCCAGCTCCTCGGAGTCGACCTCGTTGCGGCTGCAGCCGAGCGTGACGATCGCGACGGAATGTTTGCTCATGTCGCCGGCCACTCTACCGTTGTCGACCATGCCGAGCCTGATCCCGCTGCCCTTGGTCCACGAGGCCCGCCCCGGCGCCTTCACCGTCGACGACGGCACCGCCATCGGCGCGGACGGCGACGCCCGCCGGGCCGCGTGGCTGCTGCACGACGTCCTCGCCGGCGCCGGGGTGCGTGCCCTGGTCGTCCCGGCCGACGACCCGGCGGCGTCGATCGTGCTGCGCATCGGCGACCTCGTCCGAGACAGCGCGGAGGGCTACCGGCTCACCGTCACCCCGCAAGGCATCACGGTCGACGGCGGCACCGCCGAGGCGCTGGCCCGCGCCGTCCAGACGCTGCGCCAGCTGCTGCCGCCGGCCGCCCTGCGCCGCGCCCCGGTCGGCAGCGGCGGCCTGCGCATCGACGGCGCCGACATCGAGGACGCGCCGCGGTTCGAGTGGCGCGGCGTGCACCTCGACGTCGCGCGGCATTTCCAGCCGGTGTCGTTCGTGCTCAAGCTCATCGACCTCGCGGCCCTGCACCGGCTCAACGTCGTCCACCTGCACCTCACCGACGACCAGGGCTGGCGGGTCGAGGTCCCGTCGCGGCCGCGGCTCACCGAGGTGGGCGCCTGGCGCGCCGAAACGGTCGTCGGCCGCAAGGACGGCGGCTACGACGGCACCCCGCACGGCGGCTTCTACTCCCTCGACGACCTGCGCGAGATCGTCGCCTACGCGCGGCAGCGCGCGATCACCGTCGTCCCCGAGATCGACTTGCCCGGGCACGTGCAGGCCGTACTGGCCGCCTACCCGGAGCTGGGCAACACCGGGCGGCCGGTCGAGGTCCGGCGGACGTGGGGCATCTCCGAGAACGTGCTCGCGCCGACGGAGGAGGCGCTGGCGTTCGCGCGCGACGTCCTCGACACGGTGCTCGACGTGTTCCCGGGGCCGTGGGTGCACCTCGGCGGGGACGAGGTGCCGCGGACGGAGTGGCGCGCGAGCCCGGCCGCGGCCGCCCGCGCCGCCGAGCTGGGGCTGGGCTCCGTCGACGAGCTGCAGAGCTGGTTCCTGCGTCGCCTGCACGAGTACGTGACGAGCCGGGGCCGGCGGGTCGTCGGCTGGGACGAAGTCGCCGAGGACGGCGGCATGCCGGCCGACACCGTCGTGATGGCGTGGCGCGGCAGCGATCACGGGGTCAAGGCGATGGCGGCCGGGCACGACGTCGTCATGTGCCCGGAGGACACCACCTACTTCGACCACTACCAGGCCGGCGACCCGGACGAGCCGCTGGCGATCGGCGGGCTGACGACCGTCGAGGACGTCGCGGCCTGGGAGCCCGCCGGCGGGGACGGGCCCGGCCGGCTGCTCGGCGTCCAGGGCCAGCTGTGGACGGAGTACCTGCCGACGCCGGCCGCCGTCGAGTACGCGGCGTTCCCGCGGCTCAGCGCGCTGGCCGAGGTCGCGTGGACGGCGCCGGAGCGCCGCGACGCCGCCGATCTCGTCGAGCGGCGGCTGCCCGCCCACCTCGAGCGGCTGGCCGCGCTGGACGTCGACTACCGGCCGCTCGACGGACCGCGTCCGTGGCAGCGCGGCGGGTCCGGGCGCCGTCAGCGCGCCTGAGCCAGACCCGTCCGGGCCAGCACGAACCGGGTGACCTCCCGGTGCCAGACCGCCGGGTGGCGCAGCAGCGCGTGCCCGTCGCCGTGCACCGGGAGGTACCGGCACGACGCCGCGACGCCGGACAGCTCGGCCGCCAGCGCAGCCGTCAGCCGAGGGTCGGTCGTCGTGTCGGCGCTGCCGTGCATGAGCAGGACGTGCTTGCCGGCCAGCAGCGACGGCGGCTCGGACGGGGTCAGCCAGGGCGCCAGCGCCGCCAGCGCGACGACGCCGTCCGACGATCCCGCCACGCGGATCGCCGCCCGCCCGCCCATCGAGTAGCCGACCAGCGCGACCGGCACGCCCGGGTCGCGCGCGACCACCGCCGCCAGCGCGGCACGGACGTCGGCCAGCGGCGACTCGTCGGCGCCGTTCCAGCCGCGGATCGCGTACCGCAGCCGCCACACCGTCAGCCCGAGCGGGGCGCCGGCCCGTCGCAGCGACCACGCGAACGGCCGCAGCCGCAGTACCGACGGCTGCCGCGGCCGCACCGGCTCGCGGCTCTCCGACCGTCCGCCGTGGAGCAGCAGGACGGCCGCGCGGACGTCGCCGCGCGGCCGTTCCTCGGTCAGGACGGGCTCAGCCACCGCGCAGCGTTTCCAGCACCTCGTCGAGGTCGTCGGGCTTGATCAGCACGTCGCGAGCCTTGGACCCCTCGGACGGACCGACGACGCCCCGGCTCTCCATCAGGTCCATCAGCCGGCCGGCCTTGGCGAACCCGACCCGGAGCTTGCGCTGCAGCATCGACGTCGAGCCGAACTGCGTGTTGACGACCAGCTCGGCGGCCTGGCAGAGCAGGTCGAGGTCGTCGCCGATGTCCTCGTCGATCTCCCGCCTGGCCGCGGCCGGCGCCGTGACGTCCTCGCGGTACGACGGCTCCAGCTGCTCCTTGCAGTGCCCGACGACCGACGCGATCTCGGACTCCGTCACCCACGCGCCCTGGACGCGGATCGGCTTGCTCGCGCCCATCGGCAGGAACAGCCCGTCGCCCTGGCCGACCAGCTTCTCCGCGCCCGGCTGGTCCAGGATGACCCGCGAGTCGGCCAGCGACGACGTCGCGAACGCCAGCCGCGACGGCACGTTGGCCTTGATCAGGCCGGTGACGACGTCGACGGACGGCCGCTGCGTCGCCAGCACCAGGTGGATGCCGGCCGCGCGGGCCAGCTGGGTGATGCGGACGACGGAGTCCTCGACGTCGCGCGGCGCGACCATCATGAGGTCGGCCAGCTCGTCGACGATGACCAGCAGGTACGGGTACGGCGTCAGCACCCGCTCGCTGCCCTCGGGCGCCTTCACCTTGCCGGCCCGGACCGCCTTGTTGAAGTCGTCGACGTGCCGGAAGCCGAAGTTGGCGAGGTCGTCGTAGCGCATGTCCATCTCGCGCACGACCCACTGCAGCGCCTCGGCCGCCTTCTTCGGGTTGGTGATGATCGGCGTGATCAGGTGCGGGATGCCCTCGTAGGCGGACAGCTCCACCCGCTTCGGGTCGACCATGATCAGCCGCACCTCGTCGGGCGTGGCCCGCATGAGCACCGACGTGATCATCGAGTTGATGAAGCTGGACTTGCCGGAGCCGGTGGCGCCCGCGACCAGCAGGTGCGGCATCTTCGCCAGGTTGGTGACGACGAAGCCGCCCTCGACGTCCTTGCCGAGCCCGGCGATCATCGGGTGGTGGTCCTTGCGGGCCACCGCCGAGCGCATGACGTCGCCGAGGCTCACGATCTCCTTGTCGGTGTTCGGGATCTCGATGCCGATGGCCGACTTGCCCGGGATGGGCGACAGGATGCGCACCTCGGCGCTGGCGACCGCGTACGAGATGTTCTTCGACAGCGCGGTGACCCGCTCGACCTTCACCGCGGTGCCCAGCTCCACCTCGTACCGGGTGACCGTCGGGCCGCGGGTGTAGCCGGTGACGACGGCGTCGATGTTGAACTGGTCGAACACGCCCATGAGCGCGTCGACCACCGCGTCGGAGGCGGCCGACTTGGCCTTGTGCGGGCTGCCCTGCCGGAGCAGGTCGCTCGACGGCAGCGTGTACGTGATGTCGCCGGACAGCGCCAGCTGCTCGACCCGCTGCGGGATCGGCGTGTGCGGCGGCGGCTCCGTGGGGCCGTCGGCGGCCTTCTTGCGCTTGCGCAGCTCGCGGTCGACGACGGCCGGCTCGGTCGGCGTGTGGTCCTCGTCGGTGACACCGGCGAGCTCCGCCGTGTCGGCGTCGTCGTCCTCGGGCTCGCGGCGGCGCTTGCGCTTGGGCTTCTCGCGCAGGACGGGCGAGTCGTACGGCTCCTCGTCGGTGGGCGCGAGCCGGTCGCGGCCGCCCTCGGCGTCGTCGCCGGCGACCGGACGGCGGAAGCCCAGCCAGCCGCCGACGACCAGCGCGCCGGCGCGCAGCTGCGCCGTCACCTCGTACAACGGGATGCCGGTGATCACCAGCACGCCGAACAGCGTCAGCAGGCCGAGCAGCGGGCCGGCCACGTACACCGTCAGCAGGTCGGCGAGGATCGTCGAGGAGACGTAGCCGATGGCGCCGCCGGCCCGCTCCATCGCCACCTGCCCGTCGACCGGGCGCGGCATGCCGCCGGCGACGTGCGCGAGGCCGAGCGTGCCGAGCGCGAGGCAGGCCCAGCCGATGACCTGGCGGCCGCCGGGGCCGTTGCGGTCGGGATGGCGCAGCGTGCGCCACGCGGCCATCGCCAGCAGCACCGGCGCGACGTAGGCGCCGGTCCCGATGGCGCCCGCGATGCCCTGGTAGACGGCCTCGTAGATCCTGCCGTCCAGCGTCCACCACACCGACGCCGCGACGATGAGCGCGGTCCCGATGAGGAGCAACCCCACGCCGTCGCGGCGCTGGTCGGCCTCCAGGCTGGTGGCGGTGCGCCCGACGCTGCGCGCGATGCCGCCGACCAGATGGGCGATGCCCATCCAGATGCCGACGAACATCCGGCCGATGCCGCTGAAGAACTGCGCGGCGAGACTCGGCTCCGGAGGTGGCGGCGGGGGCGGCTCGGGTGCGCGACGCTTCCGGCCGCGAGCCGGGGTACGCCGCTTCGGGGTACCCGACGAGCTTCGCGACCGTGCTGTGGCTGTTCGGGTCGCCATGGAGATCACACTACATCCGACACAGACGCATCTTCAGTCACACACGTCCCGGCGCGTCGGCCGAAATGTCCGTTCCCGCAGCTCGCCACACTGGAAACGGTGTGAGGTCACTGCGGCGACGGTGTGAGATCACTGTCGCGCCCACGACACCGATGCCGCAGCGTTCTCGCTACGACTCGACGACCACCGGGATGATCATCGGGCGGCGGCGCAGCCGGCCGCCGACCCAGCGGCCGATCGTGCGGCGCACCGTCTGCTGCAGCTGGTAGGTGTCGGCGTTGCCGCCCTCGGCCGCCTTCTCCAGCGCGGCCACCAGCTCCGGCCGGATGTCGTCGAAGACGCTGTCGTCCTCGGCGAAGCCGCGGGCGTGGATCTCCGGGCCGCCGGTGACCTTGCCGGTGACGGAGTCGACCACGACGACGACGGAGATGAAGCCCTCCTCGCCGAGGATCCGGCGGTCCTTCAGCGACGCCTCGGCGACGCCGCCGACGTTGGAGCCGTCGACGTAGACGTAGCCGCACGGCACCGAGCCGACCACCTTCGCGACCCCGTCGAGCAGGTCGACGACGACGCCGTCCTCGGCCAGCGCGACCCGTTCGCGCGGCACCCCGGCCGCCACCGCGATGTCGGCGTTGGCGAACAGGTGCCGGGTCTCGCCGTGGATGGGCATGACGTTGCGCGGCTTGACCAGGTTGTACACGAACAGCAGCTCGCCGGCCGAGGCGTGCCCGGACGTGTGCACCTTGGCGTTGCCCTTGTGCACGACCGTGGCGCCCTCGCGGGTGAGGCCGTTGATGACGCGGCCGACGGCGTTCTCGTTGCCCGGGATCAGCGACGACGCCAGCACGACGACGTCGCCCGGCTCGATCCGGATCGCCGGGTGGTCGCGGTTGGCGATGCGCGACAGCGCCGCCATCGGCTCGCCCTGCGACCCGGTCGACATCAGCACGACCTTGTCCGGCGGCAGGTCGTCGATCGACTTGAGGTCGACGAGGGTGCCGCCCGGGACGGTGAGGTAGCCGAGATCGCGGGCGATGCCCATGTTGCGCACCATGGACCGGCCGACGAAGGCGACCTTGCGGCCGTGCGCGACGGCGACGTCGAGGACCTGCTGGACGCGGTGCACGTGGCTGGCGAACGAGGCGACGACGACGCGGCGTGGCGCGCGGCCGAAGACGCCGTCGAGGACGTCGGCGATGTCGCGCTCGTGCGGCGTGAACCCGGGCACCTCGGCGTTGGTGGAGTCGACCATGAACAGGTCGACGCCGGCGTCGCCGAGCCGGGCGAAGCCGTTGAGGTCGGTGAGTCGGCCGTCCAGCGGCAGCTGGTCCATCTTGAAGTCGCCGGTGTGCAGCACGACGCCGGCCGGGGTGCGGATGGCCAGCGCCAGCGCGTCCGGGATGGAGTGGTTGACGGCGAGGAACTCGACCTCGAACGGGCCGAACCGCTCCGTCTGCCCCTCCTTGACCTGCAGCTGGTAGGCGTCGATGCGATGTTCCTTGAGCTTCGCCTCGACCAGCGCGAGCGTCAGCCGGGAGCCGACGACGGGGATGTCGCGCTTCTCGCGCAGCAGGAACGGCACCGCGCCGATGTGGTCCTCGTGCCCGTGCGTGAGCACGATCGCCTCGACGTCGTCGAGCCGGTCCCGGATGTACTCGAAGTCGGGCAGGATGAGGTCGACGCCGGGCTGGTTGTCCTCGGGGAACAGCACGCCGCAGTCGACGACCAGCAGCCGGCCGCCGTGCTCGAACACGGTCATGTTGCGGCCGACCTCGCCGAGCCCGCCGAGCGGGACGACGCGCAGCGCCGCCGGGTCCAGCGGCGGCGGCGAGGGCAGCTCCGGGTGCGGATGACTCATGCGAGCCCCGCCTCGGCGAGGTCGGCGCGCAGCTGCGCGACCTGCTCGTCGGTGGCGGGGATGAGAGGCGAACGGACCGTGCGGTTCCGGATGACGCCACGCAGCTCGACGGCCGCCTTGGCCATGATGGCTCCTTGGGTTCGGGTCATGATGCCGCGCACCGCCGGGATCAGCCGCCGGTGCAGGCCCAGTGCCCGCGGCAGGTCGCCGGAGTCGACGGCACGCACCATCTGCGCGTACTCGGCGGCGGCGACGTGCCCGACCACGCTCACCATGCCGACGGCGCCGTGCGTGAGCAGGGCGAGGTTGAGTGCGTCGTCGCCGCTGTAGTAGGCCAGCCCGGTGCGGGCCATGACCTCCGACGACGCGAACACGTCGCCCTTGGCGTCCTTGACGGCGACGATGCGGTCGTGCTCGGCCAGCCGGACCAGCGTCTCGGTGGCGATGGGCACGCCGGTGCGGGCCGGGATGTCGTAGAGCATGACCGGCAGGTCGGTGGCCGACGCGATGGCGGTGAAGTGCTGGTAGAGCGCCTCCTGCGGCGGCCGGCTGTAGTACGGCGTGACGACCAGCAGGCCGTGCGCGCCGGCCTTCTGCGCGGCCTGCGCCAGCTCGCCGGTGTGGCGGGTGTCGTAGGTGCCGACGCCGGCGACGACGCGGGCCCGGCCGCCGACCGCCTCGAGGACGGCCCGCAGGACGAGGTCCTTCTCGGCGTCGGACGTGGTCGGGCTCTCCCCGGTGGTGCCGCCGACCACGATGCCGTCGCAGCCGTCGGCGACGAGCTTCTCCGCCAGGGCGGCGGTCCCCTCGAGGTCGAGGCCGCCGTCGTCGAGGAACGGGGTGACCATGGCGACCGACACGCGGCCGAAGGGTGCTGCCGCCGGCGCGCCGGACGTGGCGGCGGCGAGGGTGAAGAGCTCGTCGGACATGGAGGCAGATTACCGTGATCCGGAGCCGTGCACCGACCGCCTCACCGTCCGGCGCTGGTCAGCGCGACCGCGCGGGCCCTCGTCCCGGCGACGGCGGCGAGCAGCTCGGGCACCCGCGGGTCGGACCGGTCCTCGACCCGGCCGCGCCGCAGCCGCGTCATGAGGAACGCGAGCTCGGTGACGGCCACCTGGTAGGCCCGCACGGCGCGGGCCGCGTCGCCGCCGTACTGCGTGCGCATCGCCCGGGTCCAGCGGCGCCGGCTGCGCATCGTCGACAGCAGGTCGACCTCGTACCACGGGATCCAGCCGGCCTGCACGAACTCGCCCAGCCGGGCGGCGACGATGCGCTGCTCGCGGCGGCGTTGCCACACCGCGATGCCCAGCATGCCGGCGAACAGCGGCACCATGACGATGACGTAGACGGCGATGAAGCCGCTGCCGTCGTCGTCCCACAGCGCCGACGCGTTCCACAGCGCGTGCAGCCCGGCCGCCAGCAGGTAGCCGACGACCGGCAGGAACAGCCGCGCCGCGACCGACCGCCGGCCGGCCGCGAGACCCACGGCGATGCCGATGAACACGGTGAACAGCGGGTGCGCGAACGGCGAGAAGATGCCGCGCACGACGAACACGGTGTAGCCGTCGATGGACGCGGTGTCGAAGGCGCGGCCCAGGTAGAGGATGTTCTCGACGAACGCGAACCCGGCCGCGACCAACCCCGCGTAGACGATGCCGTCGACCAGCCCGTCCAGCTCGTCGCGCCGCCACCACAGCAGGCCGACCAGGAACGCGCCCTTCAGCGCCTCCTCGGCGAACGGCGCGGAGACCACCGACGACGTGTAGTCCCCGTAGGTGACCGCGACCAGCGAGTTCACCAGCAGCGCGCCCAGCGTCGCCACGCCGCCGCCCCACAGGAAGGCCGCCAGCATCGTCCGTCCAGGCTCGGGCTCCCAGCGGTCCAGCCAGAGGAACGCGCCGACCACCACCACGACCGGCAGCAGCGCGAACAGGGTGGCGGTGGCGACGGTGGACGGCGCGAGGTCGCCGACGGCCAGGCCGACCACGGCGACCGAGCAGGCCGCCGCCGCGACCAGGCCGAGCACCGGCCAGAACACGCGCCGGCGCTGCTGCCTGCTCCACGGCTGGTGCGCCGCCAGGTCGGTCGTCGTCATCCGGCTACGACGTCCACGAGCAGGGGGCCGGTTCCGTTGACGCTGATCCGCGCCGGGCCGGCGGCGACGAGGTCGGCCTCCAGCTGCCGGGCCTCGTGCGTCGAGGTGACGGCGACGACGGCCATCCCGGCGGCCCGGGCCGCGGCGATGCCGCTGGGCGCGTCCTCGACGACGACGCATCGAGCGGGGTCGATGCCCAGGCGCTGCGCGCCGAGCAGGTACGGCTCCGGGTTCGGCTTGCCGCGCAGGACGTCGTCGGCGGTGACGACGACGGACGGCGGCGTCAGCCCGGCCGCGCGCATCCGGGCGGCGGCGATGACCTTGCTGCCGGACGTGACGACGGCGCGCCGGCCCTCCGGGATCGACGCGAGCAGCGCGGCCGCGCCCGGCAGCGCCCGCACGCTGACCGCGTCGTCGATCTCCAGCTGGTCGATGCGGGTCAGCGCGGCGCTGACCATCGGACCCGGCAGCAGGTCGGCGACGATGTCGGCGGTGGTGCGCCCGTGCGCGGCCGCCAGCCCGGCCGGGTCGACGTCGTACTCGCGGCACCAGCGCAGCCAGCAGCGCGCGATGGAGTCGGTCGAGTCGACCAGCGTCCCGTCGAGGTCGAGCAGGATCGCGTCCGCCGTGAGCGCCACGACGACCGACCCTATCGGGTGCTCACGCGTCGCGGCGGCCGAGCACGACGGCGGCGACGGCGAGCAGCGCGGCCGTCCACGCGGCCATCACCAGCCCGCCGGGCAGCGGCGCCAGTGCGTCGTCGATCGCGATCCGGTCGTCGCCGGCGAGCATCCGCATGCCGGCCAGGTCCGGCAGGTACAGCGCCAGCGGCGTCGCCAGGGACAGCAGGAACGACACCGACACCACCGAGCCGTTGGCGATCAGCACGATCAGCGGGACGATCCCGTTGCGGGTCAGCGTCGTGATCGCCAGCGCGATCAGCCCGATGAGCACGGCGTAGACACCGGTTCCGGCGGCCCGGCCCACGACGTCGTCCGGCGCCGGTCCGGTGCCGCCGACCAGGCGGGCGGCCAGCAGCGCGACCGGGAACGCGACGGCGGCCGCGGCCGCGATCAGGACGGCGACGGTCGCGGCCTTCGCGGCCAGGACGGTCCGGCGCCTCGGCATCGCGGCGAGCGTGCCGGCGATCTGCCGGCCGCCGCCGTACTCGCTGCTGACGGCGACGACGCCGAGCACGATCGCGCCGATGGTGACCATCGGCGCCGCGTCCAGCGCCGCCTGCGCCGCCGAGCCGGCCGTGCCCTGTGCGGCGTAGAGCACCGCCAGCGCCGCCGGCGCCAGCACGGCGACGGCCAGGCCGGCGAGGGCGGCCGGCAGCGTGAGCGCCTTGCGCAGCTCGGCCGCGACGGCCGCCATCACGGCGCTCCCCCGCTCGTCAGCGCGAAGAACGCGTCCTCCAGCGTCCGGTGCCCGGCCGTGACGGCGGCCAGCGGTCCGGCCGCGACCACCCGCCCGGCGGCGATGACGACCAGGTCGTCGGCCAGCTCGGCCACCTCGCTCATCAGGTGGCTGGACAACAGCACCGTCCCGCCGGCGTCGGCGTGCGCGCGCAACAACCCGCGGATCCACCGGATGCCCTCCGGGTCCAGCCCGTTCACCGGTTCGTCCAGTACCAGCGCCGCCGGCTCGCCGAGCAGCGCCGCGGCCAGCCCCAGCCGCTGGCCCATCCCCAGCGACAGCCGCCCGGCCCGCACCCGCGCCGCGTCGGCCAGCCCGACCTGCTCCAGCACCTCGCCGACCCGGCGGCGCGGGATGCCGTTGCTGCGGGCCACCCAGGCCAGGTGCTGGCGGGCGGTGCGGGACCGGTGCGCGCCGGAGCCGTCCAGCACCGACCCGATCGTCCGCAGCGGATGCCGCAGCTCGCGGTAGGGGCGGCCGGCGACCAGCGCCGTGCCGGACGTCGCCCGGTCCAGGCCGAGCAGGATCCGCAGCGTCGAGGACTTGCCGGCGCCGTTCGGCCCGAGGAACCCGGTCACCCGCCCCGGCCGCGCCGTGAACGTCACGCCGGACAGCACGTCGCGCGCGCCGCGGCGCTTCACCACATCGTCGAATAGGAGCATGCGCCCATGTCAGCGTGGCGCGGACGCGTTGTCATCGGGCCAGGGTCGCTCGGACCGTGGTCCGATGACCGGGCCGCGGGCCGTCCCTAGACTCGGACCATGGAGAGCCGCCCGACCTGGAGCTCGCGGGCCTGGCCGGTCGCCTGGGCCGTGCTCTTCGTGCTGGTGATGGGCCTCATGTCGGTCGGCAACCAGGGCTCCACGGCGCAGCTGCTGCTGCCGCTGGTCATCGTGGGACTCGCGGTGCTGGTCGCCGGGTGGGCGGTGCTGCGCACCCGGCGGGAGCGGCGCGCCCACGAGGATCGGCTGGCCGCCTGGGCCGGCGAGCGGGCGGCCCAGGCCGAGCGGCTGAGGATCGCCGGTGACCTGCACGATCTCGTGTCGCACGGGCTCGGCCTGATCACCGTCCGGGCCGCTGTCGCCGCCCGGCTGGCCGGCCCGGCCGAGCAGGCGACCGCGCTGGCCGACATCGAGACGGTCAGCCGCGAGACCACGACCGAGCTGCGCCGCATGCTCACCGTGCTGCGCAGCCCGGACGCCGCGCCGCTGCGGCCGGCGGAGTCGCTGGCCGACCTGCCCGGCATCGTCGCGGCCGCCCGCGGCGCCGGGCTGGACGCGTCCCTCGAGCTGCCGGCGCTGGACGACGTCTCGCCGGGCGTGCAGCTGACGGCGTGTGCCGTCGTCCGCGAGGCGCTGAGCAACACCGCCCGGCACGCCGGCCCGGCCCGGGTCCGCGTGGCCGTGGAGCGCGACGGCGCGGCGGTGGTCGTGACGGTGCGCGACGACGGCCCGGCGGACGGCTGGGAGCCCCGGCCCGGCGCCGGGCACGGCCTGGCCGGCCTGCGGGAGCGGGTGACGGCGCTCGGCGGCACGCTCGCGGCCGGCCCGGACGGCGGCGCCGGGTTCGTCGTCGTCGCCTCGCTCCCTGAGCGGCCTGCGCCGTGACCGTCCGGGTCCTCATCGCCGACGACCAGCCGCTGCTGCGCCACAGTCTGGCACTGCTGATCGACGCGGAGCCGGACCTCGCCGTCGCCGGCCTGGCCGGTACCGGCGCCGAGGCGGTGGCGCTGGCCGCGGAGCTGCGCCCCGACGTCGTCCTCATGGACATCCGGATGCCCGGCGGCGACGGGATCGAGGCGACCCGGCGGATCGTCGGCGACCTCGGCGGCGTCCGCGTCCTCGTGCTGAGCATGTTCGAGCTGGACGAGTACGTGTACGCGGCGTTGCGGGCCGGGGCCAGCGGCTTCCTGCTCAAGGACGCCCGGCCGGAGCAGCTGCTGGACGCGGTCCGGCGCACGCACGCCGGCGAGTCGCTGTTCGCGCCGGCGATCCTGACCCGGCTGGTGGAGCACTACCTCGATCGGCCCGCGGCCGGCCGCGCCGCCCGCCTGGACGGGCTGACCGAGCGGGAGACCGAGGTGCTGGCGCTGGTCGCGGCCGGGCTGTCCAACGACGAGATCGCCGCCGCGCTGGCCATCTCGATCAAGACGGTGAAGACGCACATCGGCCACCTGCTGGCCAAGCTGGCCGCCCGTGACCGCGCCCAGCTCGTCATCGCGGCATACGAGAACGGGCTGGTTCAGGCGTCGTAGTCGACCTCGAGCGTCGGCGTCGTCGGGTGCGACTGGCAGGTGAGCACGTAGCCGGCCGCGATCTCGTCGTCCTCCAGGGCGTAGCGGCGCTCCATCGTGACGGCGCCGTCGAGGACCTTGGCCCGGCAGGTGCCGCAGACCCCGCCCTTGCAGGCGAACGGCGCGTCGTTGCGGACCCGCAGCACCGCCTCCAGCACGGTCTCGTCCGGGTCGTCGACGGTGACCTCGGTGCGGCGGCCGTCCAGCGACGCGGTCACCGCACAGGTGACGGCCTGCTGGCGGGCCTCCTCGCGGATCGCCGGCGGCGGGTCTCCGACGTGGTAGAGCTCGGCGTGGACGTGGGCGCGGTCGACGCCGCGGGCGGCCAGCACCTCGCGGGCGGTCGTGATCAGCTCGTACGGGCCGCACAGGTACCAGTCGTCGACGGTGTCCGGCGGCAGCAGCGTGTCCAGCAGCCGGCCGAGCCGGTCGCCGTCGATGCGGCCGGACAGCAGCTGCGTCGACCCGGGCTCGCGGGACAGCACGTGCACGAGCTGCAGCCGGTCCGGGTGCCGGTCCTTGAGGTCGGCCAGCTCGTCGAGGAACATCACCGACGACGACGTCCGGTTGCCGTAGAGCAGCGTGACCCGGCTGCCCGGCTCGGTGTCCAGCGCCGTCGCGACGATCGACAGCACCGGCGTGATGCCGCTGCCGGCCGCGATCAGCGCGTAGTGCTTGGCCTGCCCCGGATCGAACGACGGCGTGAACCGGCCGGCCGGCGTCATCACGTCGACCTCGTCGCCGGCCGCCAGCGTCTGCAGGGCGTGCGACGAGAACGCGCCGCCGGGGATCCGCTTCACCGCGATCCGCAGCATGCCGGATCCGGCCGGCGAGCAGATCGAGTAGCTGCGCCGCACCCCGTCGCCGCCGGGCAGCGAGACGTTGACGTGCTGGCCGGCGGCGTAGTCGTAGTCGGCGGCCAGCTCGGCCGGCACGGCGAACGTCACCGCGACGGCGTCGGCCGTCAGCGGCTCCACCGCCGCCACCCGGAGCCGGTGGGTGACCGAGTGCCTGCGCCGTTCCCGCGGCGCCGCGGTGGTCGTCGTCATAGCGCCTTCACGTGGTCGAACGGTTCCTGGCAGGACCGGCAGACCCACAGCGCCTTGCACGCCGTCGAGCCGAACCGGGACAGCTCGCGGGTGTCGGGCGAGCCGCAGTGCGGGCAGCGCACGGTGAGCGTGAGGGCGACCGTTCCCGCGGGGTGCGGCGGCGCGATGCCGGCGTCGGCGAGCGCGGCGCGGCCGTCGGGAGTGATCCAGTCGGTGCTCCAGGCCGGGGCCAGCACCGTCCGCACGTCGACGTCGTCGACGCCGTTCTCCGCCAGCGCGGCGACGATGTCGGCGCGGATCGCGTCCATCGCCGGGCAGCCGGAGTAGGTCGGGGTGATGTCGACGGTGACGGCTCCGTCGTCGTCGACCCGGACGTCGCGCAGGATGCCGAGCTGCTCGATCGTGACGACCGGCAGCTCCGGGTCCTGGACGGCGGCGACGACCTCGCGGACGGCGGTCACCACGTCGCTCCCGGGTGGGATCGGTGCAGGTGCTGCAGCTCGGCGAGGAGGTAGCCGAGGTGCTCGGTGTGCAGGCCGTCGCGGCCGCCCCGCCGTGACGCCGTCGGCTCCGGCACGGACAGGCCGGCCTCGGCCAGCACGCCGTGCACGTAGGCCGTCCACGGCTCGCGCAGCGCCGTGGGGTCGACGTCGGCGCCGTCGAACGGCTCGAACAGCTCGTCGACGTACGGCCAGACCGTCTCGAGCCCGGCCACCATGCGGCGACGGCTCTCGTCCGTCCCGTCGCCCAGGCGGAGCACCCACTGGGTGGCGTGGTCGCGGTGGTAGTGGACCTCCTTGACCGCCTTGCCCGCGACGGCGGCCACCGTCTCGTCGGCGCTCCCGCGCAGCCGGTCGTACAGCTCGTACTGGTAGGCGGCGAAGACCAGCTGGCGGGCCATCGTCACCGCGAAGTCGCCGTTGGGCAGCTCGACCAGCAGGACGTTGCGGAAGTCGCGGTCGTCGCGCCAGTACGCCAAGGCGTCCTCGTCACGGCCCGCGCCCTCCAGCTCGCCCGCGTACGTCAGCAGCGTGCGGGCCTGGCCGAGCAGGTCCAGCGCGATGTTGGCCAGCGCGACGTCCTCCTCCAGCTCCGGCGCGCGGGCCACCCACTCCCCCAGCCGCTGGGCCAGGATCAGCGCGTCGTCGCCGAGCGCGAGGGCGTACCGCTGGGTCGTCACAGGTGCTTCGCCTCCACCGGCACGTCGTAGAACGTCGGGTGCCGGTAGACCTTGTCGCCGGCCGGGTCGAAGAACGCGTCCTTCTCGTCCGGGCTGCTGGCGGTGATCTGGTCCGACGGCACCACCCAGATCGAGACGCCCTCGCCGCGGCGGGTGTAGACGTCGCGGGCGTTGCGGACCGCCATCGTGGCGTCGGGCGCGTGCAGGCTGCCGACGTGGATGTGTGACAGGCCGCGCTTGGCCCGGACGAACACCTCCCAGAGCGGCCACTCGGCGCTCATGCCGCGGCCTCCGCCCGCTTGGCCTGCTGTTTCGCGGCGTACGCCCCGGCCGCCTCGCGCACCCAGGCGCCGTCCTCGTGCGCCTCGACGCGGTGCCGCAGCCGCTGCTCGTTGCACGGCCCGTCGCCCTTGATGACGCGGAACAGCTCGTCGTAGTCGGGCGCGGTGAAGTCGTAGTGGCCGCGCTCGTCGTTCCAGCGCAGGTCCGGGTCGGGGATGGTCAGCCCGAGCACCTCCGACTGCGGCACCGTCATGTCGACGAAGCGCTGCCGCAGCTCGTCGTTGCTGAACCGCTTGATGCCCCAGCGCATCGACTGCTCGGTGTGGCCGCCGGAGACCTGCTCACCGGTGTCGGGCGGGCCGAACATCGCCAG
Organism: Jiangella anatolica; assembly: GCF_003236295.1. Lineage (GTDB taxonomy): Bacteria > Actinomycetota > Actinomycetes > Jiangellales > Jiangellaceae > Jiangella > Jiangella anatolica. The sequence continues at coordinate 11,893 of NZ_POTW01000078.1, read as the reverse complement.
GCTCGGGTACCACCAGCGGTCCAGCGCGTCCTGCGCCATCGCCTTCTGCGCCGCGCTGCCGCGGGTGAGCGTCAGCAGCGACTCGAAGCCCTGCCGCTGGTGGAAGGACTCCTCCTTGCAGATGCGGACCATGGCACGGGCGTACGGGCCGTACGAGCAGCGAGTCAGCGGCACCTGGTTGGTGATCGCGGCGCCGTCCACCAGCCAGCCGATCGCGCCGACGTCGGCCCAGGTCAGCGTCGGGTAGTTGAAGATCGACGAGTACTTCTGCTTCCTCGTGTGCAGCAGGTCGAGGAGCTGGTCGCGGCTGACACCGAGCGTCTCGGCCGCCGCGTAGAGGTAGAGGCCGTGGCCGGCCTCGTCCTGCACCTTGGCCAGCAGGATCGCCTTGCGGCGCAGGCTGGGCGCGCGGCTGATCCAGTTGCCCTCCGGCTGCATGCCGATGATCTCCGAGTGCGCGTGCTGCGCGATCTGCCGGATCAGCGTCCTGCGGTACGCCTCCGGCATGTCGTCGCGCGGCTCGATGCGCCCGTCGGAGTCGACGATCGCGTAGAACGCCGCCTCGCGGTCGTCGGTTCGCTGGTCGGTTGGCGCCATGGCTCCAGGCTAGGTCGCGATGTGACACCTGTCCAGCATGATTGTCTGTCGTGTGTAACACCATTGACGCGTCACGGCATCGCGAGCCGGTCGATGCCGAGGCCGCTGATCAACAGGCGCTCCTTCCGATTGCTGAGCAGCCCGCGGGTCCAGCCGGTGAACCCGCCGTCGCCGATCTCGACCAGCTCCGCGTCGCCCAGGCGGGCCATCACCTTGAAGCAGAGGCCCTCGTAGTAGCCGCGGCCACTCTCCCGGTCCGGGTCGAGCACGCCGCCCTCGACACCGTCGGCGACCAGCTGGAAGCGCGGATCCAGCACCGTCAACCGCACCTCGACCTCGCCGGCGCCGAGTCTTCGCAGCGCCGTGTCGATGACGGCGAGCTGCTCGGCCAGCGCCGTCCGCTCGAAGCCCAGCGAGCCGACGTCCCGGCCGGCGGTGACCTGAGCGAACAGCGAGAAGTGCGCGAACCGCGCCGGGCCGCCGGCCAGCTGGGCGCGCACGACGCGCTGGATCGCGGCCAGCCGGGCCACGCCGCCGGCCGCGTCGCTCCGCCGGCGGACCGCCGCCTCCAGCGCCAGCCCGTTGGTCGGGTCCGCCGCGACGTCCGTGCCGCGCACCGTCGTGACGATCTTGTTCTGGTCGACGGTCGCCAGCACCGAGTGCGTGCCGAGCGGGGCCAGCGGCGCGAGCGCCACCACGTCGACCGGCTCCGGCCGTCCCGCGAGCACGTCGAGCAGCACGTCCTCGACCCGGCGCAGGTCGCGGAACGGCACCGCCGCCGGCGCGGTGAACCGGTCGCCTCGGTAGCGCTCCAGCACGCCGGCCGGGGTCAGGGCGGCGGCGCGACGGCGCATCAGCTCCAGCTGCAGCGTGGTCAGGTCCGAGCCGGGCAGCGCCGCCAACGCCGTCAGCACGTCCTCGCCGCCCACCCGCCGCAGCACCCGGTCCAGCGCCGCCCGCGATCCACCGTCCGTCATGGTCCATGCCTATCCGCGGCCGCCGCCGCGGGTCCACCGGTTTTCACCGCCGCCTGGCCTCGTCACTCAGCGTGACGGGCGTCACTTTCGCCTCTCAGGGCGCGCTCGGGTGCCCGAAATGCCCCTATTTGCCCCTGACCTGCAGCGTCCCATTCGGACCGGGTTCTGATAGTCCGCGGCGATTCCAGTGATCGCCGGACGACGCCGTCCGCCCTCTGAGATCATTCGTGACGGTGTGTCATTTTCCCGGCACGATGATCATGTTCGGGGCGATTTGCCACCCTGCGACTGCGGAGGAGCTGACCCTGTGACGACCGATGGGACGCATCACCATCCGGGCCTTCCAGACGTTCCTATCCACTCCGTCGACCTCAGCGAAGCCGAGGCGTTCTTCCGGCAGCACGCCGCTGAGAACCCGCACGCACCCGATCCCGAGGTGCGGTTCAGCGAGGCGCTGGTCGAGTTCGGCCGGCGCGGCACGTTCAGCCACACCAGCGAGGAGCTGGAGTTCGGCGCCCAGGTCGCCTGGCGCAACGCCAACCGGTGCATCGGCCGGCTCTACTGGCGCAGCCTGATCGTCCGCGACCGGCGCACGGTCCGCAGCGCCGACGGCGTGGCCGCCGAGTGCGTCGAGCACCTGCGCGTCGCCACGAACGGCGGCCGGATCCGCCCGGTGCTGACGCTGTTCGCGCCGGACCAGCCCGGCCGGCCGGCGCCGCGGCTGCGCAACACGCAGCTGATCCGGTACGCGGGCTACCAGGGCATGGACACCGTCGTCGGCGATCCGGCGCAGACCGAGTTCACCCGCTGGGTCGAGGGCCTAGGCTGGTCGGGCAAGGGCACCGACTTCGACGTCCTCCCGCTGGCCATCGAGACCCTCGAGGACGGCGTCCGCTTGTTCGACATCCCCGGCGACGCCGTCCTCGAGGTACCTCTCGTCCACCCCGAGCTGCCCTGGTTCGCCGACCTGGACCTCAAGTGGCACGCGGTCCCGGCGATCTCGTCGATGCCGCTGCGGATCGGCGGCATCACCTACCCGACGGCGCCGTTCAACGGCTGGTACATGGGGACGGAGATCGGCTCGCGCAACCTCGTCGACACCGACCGGTACGACCGCATGACGCAGGTGGGCCGGCTGCTCGGGCTGGACGTCGACAACGAGCGGTCGCTGTGGCGCGACCGCGTGCTCGTCGAGATCAACCGGGCCGTGCTGCACTCGTTCGACGCCGCCGGTGTGAAGATCGCCGACCACCACCACGAGTCCGAGATGTTCATGCGGTTCGTCGGCAAGGAGGAGCGGGCCGGCCGCGTTCCGCACGCGGAGTGGTCGTGGGTGGTCCCGCCGCTGTCCAGCACGACGTCGCCGGTGTACCACCGCTACTACGACGACTCGACGGAGCTGCCGGGCTTCCTGCCGTCCACCGGCTGGACCCCGCCGGTGAACGAGGACGTCCCGGCCGAGTGCCCGCACCACGCGCGCACGTAGAGTAGGACGGGTGTCCGAACAGCCCGTCGCCGATCGCAGCGTCCGCCTCGCCTGGGCCGCCGACACCGACTCGATCGGTGCCGTGCAGGCCCGGGCGTGGACGGCGTCCTACGGCTCCCTGCTCCCCCCGGCGGTGCTGGCCGACGTCGACGCGCCGACGTTCGCGGCCGCCTGGCGCGAGGCCGTCACCCGTCCCCCGTCGGCCCAGCACCGCGTGCTCGTCGCGCTCGAGGCCGGCCGCGTCGTCGGGTTCGCCGCCACCGCGCCGTCCGAGGACCCCGACGCGCAGCCCGGCGACGGCGAGGTGGTCGCCTTCCACGTCGACCCGGCCTCGCTCGGCGAGGGGCACGGGTCGCGGCTGCTGGCCGCCGTCGCCGACACGTTGCGTGCCGACGGCTTCACCCGCGCCCGCATCTGGCTGGTCGTCGGCGACGACGCGCTGCGCGGGTTCCTCGAGCCGGCCGGCTGGGCGCCGGACACCGCGCACCGCACCCTTGACCTGACCGGCGACGGGTCGGCGACGCTGCGTCAGGTGCGGCTGCACACCTCCCTGTCGTCGGATGAGGAGGCCGCGTCATGACGTTCGCCGGCATCCCGGTCGAGGCGCTGGACTTCTACGAGGACCTCGAGAACGACAACACCAAGTCGTTCTGGACGGCGCACAAGTCGGTGTACGAGAGCTGCGTCCGCGACCCGATGCGGGCGCTGGCCGAGGAACTGGCGCCGGAGTTCGGTGCCGTCCGGTTCTTCCGCCCCTACCGCGACGTCCGGTTCGCCGCGGACAAGTCGCCGTACAAGACCCAGCAGGGCGTCACCGTCGGCGGCTGCTACGTGCACATCGGCGCCCCCGGCCTGTTCGTCGCCGCCGGCTACTACCAGATGGCGCCGGACCAGGTCGCCCGCTACCGCGCCGCCGTCGACGAGGAGCGGCGGGGCAAGGCGCTGGCCGCGATCGTCTCGGACATCCGCGACGCCGGGTACGTCGTCGGCGGCGACGCGCTGAAGACGCGGCCGCGCGGCTACGACGCCGACCATCCGCGCATCGACCTGCTGCGGCAGAAGGCGCTGGTCGCCTGGCTGGAGGTCGGCGCGCCGGACTGGCTGCACACGCCGGCCGCGGCGACCCATGTGGCGGCGGCCTGGCGCGACCTGGCGCCGCTCAAGGGCTGGCTCGACGACCACGTCGGGCCGTCGGACCAGCCGCGCCGCTAGTCCGTCGGGGTGGTGGCACGCTTGCGCGTCGCGCCGGTCGCGCTCGTGGCGCCGGTGGCGTCGGCCGTCGCGTCGAGGTAGGCGCGGCCGCGGGGCGAGATGCGGTAGCCGATCGGGAAGCTCAGCGTCAGCCCGAGGTTCTTCAGCTTGCGCACGTCGAGCTTGAACGGCGCCCGCTCGCGGCCGGCCATGTCCGCGAGATCGCCGGCGCGGCGCTCCGGGTGCTGCTCGATCAGCCGCAGCGTCTCGCGGGTCCACGCGCCGTAGGACGAGGCGCGGTCGAGGCGGTCCAGGCGCTTGGTGATGGCGTCGATCTCGGCCGCGTCGAGCTGGCCGCCGGAGGCCAGCTCGCTCCGCGGGTCCGGGTCCGTCGCCGGGTGGAACTGGACCCGGTACGTCGGGTTGGCCGGGTCGCCGGGCAGGTCGGCCCGCAGGCTGGCCGCGTCGGGGAAGCCGGCCGCGCGTGCGTCGTCGTCGGTGATGCCGGCCGGGTCGACGACGGTGACCGAGGTGACCTCGATGCGGCCGCCGTTCGTGCGGTACGGGCGGCCGGGCAGCACCTGCTGGCGCGACCAGCGCCGGAACGCGAGCGTGATGGTGCCCTCGGCGAGGCCCGGCCAGAAGCGCTTCTGGAACAGCACGCGGCCAGGCTACCGGTATCGCCATCCGGAACTGGCGCAGCACTGTCGGACCGAATGAGTACTGTCTGCCCCCATGGGTCACGAATCGCGGGCAGCGATCCGGCGCGACGCGGCCGCCATGGCCGGCTACGCCGGCGCGTTCGGCGCGTCCTTCGGCGCCGTCTCGGTCGCGTCGGGCCTCACGGTCTGGCAGACGATGGTGCTCAGCCTGGTGATGTTCAGCGGCGCGTCGCAGTTCGCGCTGGTGGGCGTCATCGGTAGCGGCGGGGCCGGGCTGGCCGCCGTCCCGACGGCGCTGCTGCTCGGTGTGCGCAACGCGTTCTACGGTGTGCCGCTCACGCGCATCCTCGGCCGGCGGGCGCTGTCCGGGCCGCGGCGGCTGGTCACGGCGCAACTGGTCATCGACGAGACGACCGCCATGGCCGTCGGGCACGACGAGGAGCCGGCCCAGCGCTACGCGTTCTGGGCCACCGGCGTGCTGCTGTTCCTGCTGTGGAACGCCGGGTCGCTGGCGGGCGCGCTGGGCGGGTCGGCGATCGGCGACCCCGCGACGCTCGGGCTGGACGCGATGATCCCGGCGGCGTTCCTGGCGCTGCTGTGGCCGCGGCTGCGTACTGCCGAAGGGCGCTGGGTCGCCGTCGGCGGGGCGCTGGTGGCGACGGTGCTGATCCCGCTCGTCCCGGCCGGGGTGCCGGTGCTCGCGGCGGCGCCGATCGCCGTCGTAGCGGGTCTGCTGCCGCGTCGAGGGCGTGAGGTGACGCGATGACGGGGGTCTGGGTCGCGGTGATCGTCGCCTCGGTGGGCTGCTACCTGCTGAAGCTGGCCGGCGTGTCGCTGCCGCCGTCGGTGCTGGAGCGCGACGACGTGCAGCGCGTGGCGACGATGCTGCCGGTGGCGATGCTGGCCGCCCTGGTGGCCGTCGAGCTGTTCGACTCCGCGGGTTCGCTCGGCCTCGACCTGCGGCTGCTGGCCGGGGTCGGCGCCGGCGTGGTCGCGCTGGTGCTGCGGCAGTCGTTCCTCGTGGTGATCGTCGTCGCCGCCGTCGTGACGGCCGTCCTGCGCGCGCTGACGTAGCCTGCCCGCGTGATCACCTGCGTCGTCACCTACACGATCGATCCCCGCAAGATCGCCGACTTCGAGCGGTTCGCCCGGCGCTGGCTGGCGCTGGTGGATGAGCACGGCGGCACCCACCACGGGTACTTCCTGCCGTCCGAGGGCGCCAGCGACCAGGCGCTGGCGTTGTTCAGCTTCCCGAGCCTGGCCGCCTACGAGGAGTACCGGACGCTGTTCGGCGTGCACCCGGACTTCGTCGCCGCCGACGCTCTGCGCGACGAGACCGGGTGCGTCCTGCGGTGGGAGCGGACGTTCATGCGCCCGCTCCTCCCCGAGGGCGAAGCCTGAGCGGCTTCGCGTAGGCGACGAGCACCACGCCGGGAAAGTCCGTCTCTGCGGCACGAAGAGCGGCCAGGGCGGCGCCGGTCAGCGCCGCCGGCCGCAGCAGCGTGCAGAGGTGCAGGGTGGCGCCGGCAGACGCCGGCGCGGGCGGGTCGGCGTGGTAGGTCACCACGTGGTGACCGAGCCGTTCCTCCAGTTGGCTCCGGGCCGCCGCGAGCGCCGGCGGCGGCACGAGCAGCTCCGTCAGCTCCAGGCGCCCGACGAGGTCGTCCGGTAGTTCCGCGAGCACCGGCAGCGCCCGCCGCACGTCGGCCAGGGCGGGCGGGCCGGTGGCCGCGGGCGCCGTCGCCGCGGGCGCCGTCGCCGCCGGCGTCGCCGCCCGGAGGTCAGCGCCGCGGATGGAGCACCGCCGCGCTGCCGCCGCCGCGGCGGACCGGTTCGGCGACCGCCTGCAGCCGATGCTTGCCCAGGAACTCGATCGCCGTCGCCGCCCCGATCTCCGGCGTCGGCATCAGCGTGTGCCTGTACACGTCCTCGAGGATCGCGCCGAGCGGGCCGCCGTCGATGGCGGGCTCGGCCGACGTGTTGACGGCGTTGGGCTGGAAGAGCCGGGGCGCGGCGAGCGCCGTGGGCAGGTCCATGCCGAGGTCGATCCGGTTCACCAGGGTCTGCAGCACCGTGCCGATGATGGTCGCACCGCCGGGGCTGCCGAGCGCCAGCAGCGGGTCGCCGTCGCCGTCGAGCACGATCGTCGGCGCCATCGACGAGCGCGGCCGCTTGTCCGGGCCGGGCAGGTTCGGGTCGGGCGCGCTGCCCTGCGTCGGGGCGAAATTGAAGTCGGTCAGCTCGTTGTTGAGCAGGAAGCCGCGGCCGGGGACGGCGATACCGCTGCCGCCGGTCTGCTCGATGGTCAGGGTGTAGGCGACGACGTTGCCCCAGCGGTCGGCCGTCGTCAGGTGCGTCGTGGAGCCATCGTCGGCGACGGCGGCCGGTTCGGCGGAGGTCGCGCAGGCGCCATAGTCGCCGTCGGGGACGCCCGGCGCCACCGGCTTCGGCGCGGCCGCGTCCGGGTCGAGCAGACAGGCGCGCTCGTCGGCGAACTCCTGCGACAGCAGCTCGTCCAGCGGCACGTCGACGACGTCCGGGTCGCCGACGTAGCGGTTGCGGTCGGCGAACGCGAGCGCCGTCGCCTCGAGATAGTGGTGCAGGGCCTGGGCCTCGTCCATCGCGCCGAGGTCGTAGTTCTCGAGGATGTTCAGCGCCTCGCCGACGGTCGAGCCGCCCGACGACGGCGGCGGCATGCCGTAGACCTGCAGGCCGCGGTAGTCGACGAGGGTGGGCTCGCGCTCGATGACCTCGTAGCCGGCCAGGTCGTCGGCCGTCAGGTCGCCGGGGCGGACCACGCGCGTGGCGCCGTCGCGGACCGGCGGGTCCTGGACGGTCGCGGCGATCTCGTCCGCGATCGGGCCCTCGTAGAACACGTCGGTACCGTGCCGGGCGATCTGCCGGTAGGTGGCGGCGAGGTCGGGGTTGGGCAGCACCGTGCCGACGGCGGGCGGTGCTCCGCCGGGCAGGTACAGCTCGGCCGTCGCGGGGAAGTCGGCGAAGATCGCCGCGTTCGCCTCGACCTGTGACCGGAACGTCTGGTCGACGACGAACCCGTCCTCCGCGAGGTCGATGGCCGGGGCGAGGTTGCGGGCGAGGCTGCGGCGGCCCCAGCGGTCCAGCGCCTCGGCCCAGGTGGCGAGCGTGCCCGGCGTGCCGACGGACAGACCGCTCACCCGCGCCTCGAGGAACGCCAGCGGCTGCCCCGTCGCGGGGTTGATGAACCGCGTCGCCGTCGCCGTCGCCGGCGCGCTCTCCCGCCCGTCGAGGGTGCTGACCTCACCGGACCTCGCGTCGTAGTAGACGAAGAACCCGCCGCCGCCGATGCCCGCGGAGAACGGTTCGCTGACGCCCAGTGCCGCGGCCGCCGCCACCGCCGCGTCGACCGCGTTGCCGCCCCGTCGCAGCACCTCCAGCCCGGCGGCCGTGGCGTCCGCATCGACCGTGGCAACCGCACCGCCCGATCCCGTCGCGACGGGTTGCTTGGGCGGTGGGTCGCTCTGCTGGCGATCCGGGGCCGCCTGCGCCGGTGCGAGCAGACCCACCCCCGCCACGGCGATCGTTCCGACGAGGGCCACTGTCGTCCGCATGCTCCGGCGCACACCCATCACCCGTCTCCTTGACCGAGCCCCCGTGTGTCCCTCCCTACCTTGCCGGGTTTCGATCTCGGAGAGAAGGCCCCGCGCGCCGCCCACGCCCCCCGCCGGATGTCGCGCAGCCGCTTTCGCGGGACGTGCAGGAGTCAGCCCGTGCACGTCGCGCAGCCGCTTTCGCGGGACGTGCAGGAGTCAGCCCGTGCACGTCGCGCAGCCGCTTTCGCGGGACGTGCAGGAGTCAGCCCGTGCAGAGCACACGCTCGCCGAGCCGCCGCCCAGCGCCTTCGCCGGACGTCGCCCAGCCGCATCGCGCACGAGCAGGCACCAGCCGTGCAGAGCACACGCTCGCCGAGCCGCCATCCAGCGCCTTCGCCGGACGTCGCCCAGCCGCATCGCGCACGAGCAGGCACCAGCCATGCAGAGCAACGCTCACCGAGCAGCCACCCAGCGCCCTCCCCGAACGTCGCCCAGCCGCATCGCGCACGAGCAGGCCTCAGCCATGCAGAGCAAACGCCCGCCGAGCAGCCTCCCGCGCCCGGGACCGGTCGCCGGCGTCGTCGTAGGCGAGGGCCAGCCGGAACCAGGCCCGCCAGTCCTCCGGGCTCGCCTCGACCTCGGCACGGCGCCGCTGGAACAGCTCGTCGGCCGCCGCCCGCTCCGCCCGCCCGCTGGGCCGCCGCGGCAGGTCGTCGACCGGGAGGCCGCCCTCGACCTCCAGCTCCCGGGCCAGTGTCTGCATCCGCAGCCCGAACCGGACCGAGCGCCACAGCACCCAGCCGCCGACCACCGCGATGACCACGACCGCCACGCCGATGCCCGCGCCGGCCACCGACCCGGACCCGATCAGCAGCACGCCGCGCCACATCACGAGCACCAGCAGTGCGCCGACGAGCACCGCCATGCCGGCGGCCCAGATCCGGTCGCGCCGTTCGCCCCTCACAGGTCGAGGATCTCCTCGAGCCCCACGGTCAGCCCCGGCCGATCGACGACGCCGCGCACACCGGCCAGCACGCCCGGCATGAACGAGGCACGGTCGTACGAGTCGTGTCGCAGGGTCAGGGTCTCGCCCGGTGAGCCGAACAGCACCTCCTCGTGCGCGACCAGTCCGCGCAGCCGGACCGCGTGCACCGGCACGCCGTCGACCTGAGCGCCGCGGGCACCCTCGAGTCCGCTCGCCGTGGCGTCCGGCGCCGGCGGCACGTCCGCGGCCCGGCGTGCCTCGGCGATCAACTCGGCGGTGCGGACCGCCGTCCCGCTGGGTGCGTCGACCTTGTCCGGGTGGTGCAGCTCGATCACTTCGACCGACTCGTAGAACCGGGCCGCCTGTGCGGCGAACCGCATCGTCAGGACCGCCCCGATGGCGAAGTTCGGGGCAATGAGCACGCCCACCTTCGGGTGCACGGCCAGCGCCGCCCTGACCTGGTTCAGCGACTCGTCCGTCCAGCCGGTGGTTCCGACGACCACATGCACGCCCTGTTCGACGCAGTGCAGCACGTTGGCGAGCGTCGCGCCCGGCACGGTGAACTCCACCGCGACGTCGGCGTTCCCGAGATCCCCGAGGTCGTCGCCGACGTCGAACCGCCCGGCGAGCTCGAGGTCGGCAGCCTGCTCGACCGCCTCGATCACTTGCCGCCCCATGCGACCGGCCGCGCCGATCACCGCCACCCGTAACGTCATGGGCACAGTCTCTCGTATCCCCGCGATCACCTTCCTCCCTGGTCGCCCGCCATGCCGGCCGACGCCGCTTCGCCCGTCATCGACTCGGCTCCGATCACGGCGGCTCCGCCGCGGCGAGGGACAGGAAGCGCTCACGGTCCAGCCCGTTGCTGGCCGCCGCCCAGGCCTTCCACAACGCCGCGTACCCCGGTCCGACCAGCCGCCGGCGCACCTCGACCTCGACCGGCGGATCGGACAGGGCGCCGGCTGCGTGATAGGCGTACACCGGCGTCGAATCGGGATCGACCCCGTGCATCGCCACCATCGACTGCACCACCGCGAACTGTTCGGCCGCCACCCGGTCCAGGCCTTGCTCCATCAGCAGCCGCACGCCCGCCGCCGGATCCGCGTCGTAGTCGGGCGGCGCCGGCAGGTACGTGACGCCGGACCGGGCCGCGGCTCCCAGCGCCTTGCACCGTTCGACGAGCCGGCGCGGGCGTGACTCGTCGAGCCGTTCCAGCCGTTGGGCGGCCGCCTGGTCGACCACGATCGGCGGGCTCGCGAAGACCAGCGCCGGCAGGCCGGGCACCTCGAGCAGCCGACCGTAGAGCAAGGCGTCCGGGGCCGGCCCCACCGCCTCGCCCAGGTGCCGAACGGACTGCCAGTTCCCCGAACCGTGGGCCCGGACACGGAGCTCGTTGCCGGTGAGCTCGCCCAGCTCGTACACCCGCCCAGGCGTCGCCGCCCAGTTCCGGCCGCCGCCGCCTCGCTCGGCGAGCTCGGGCGCGATCCGGACCAGGAACACCTCGAGCAGGAGCTCGTCGAAGAGGAGCACGTTCGCCGCCGTTCTGGCCAGGGCGGTGCGCTCGGCCAGCCCACGCCAGGAATGGTCGTCCCGGCCGGGTGCCATGGAGATGCCCGCGCCGGCGCAGACCTCACGCTCGACCCTGGCCGTCAGCGGACTCGACACCACCCCGATCCATCGCTGGGCGGCGGACACGGCGAACCTGGCCCATTGCCATGCCTCGGCGCGGTCGCCGAGCGTCAGCAGCGCGCCCACCTCGTCGGCCCACGGACTGCCGAGCCGGTGCGGCGTCCGGTGCAGATACCCGAACGCCCGCGCGAGGTCGCCGTTCTGTTCGGCCGCCATGGCCTCGAGGACCAGCTCGCGGTCACGGTTGGTGAAGACGGCAGGGTCCTCCTCGCGGCGTCGCCGGCCCATTCGCCGCCTGATGCGGCGTCTCTGCGGATGTGGCTTGCTCATGCCTCGACATTGCTCCGCTCGACCGGACGGAGCAACTGCGATCCGCCGGTTTGTGGACAACTCGGCGAACTCGTGCGGCCTGTGGACAAGCGGCTCGTGCCCTTGCCCGGGCAAGGGCACGAGCACTCGGGCAAGCGCTCTGATCTGCGCACACGGTGTGCGGGCAAGGGTCCGGGCAAGCGCGGTTCGGGAGCGTGGACGTATTCCGCCCCGGAGGGAGCCACCCAGTGTCCGCAGCCACCACCATCCCCGCGCCAGCCGGCCTCGGCCACGACCGCGACCGTGCGCAGGCCGCCGACGCTTGCCGGGCGCAGCCGGCTGCCGACGCTTGCCGGGCGACGCAGGCTGCCGCCAGCACCGCTCAGCCCGCCGACGCTTCCCCGGCCCAGCCGACTGCCACCAGCACCACCCAACCCGCCAACGCTTCCCCGGCCCAGCCGACTGCCACCAGCACCACCCAACCC
>NZ_POTW01000077.1 GCF_003236295.1 Jiangella anatolica | reverse complement strand
GGCGGAGGCGGGGTGGGCGTGCTCATGATCTCCAACCTAGGCGGTCGCGACCGCCGTCGTCGCCACGCGCGGATCGCGCGCGGACAGCCGCCACCCGGCCGCCTCGTCGACCTGGATCACCGAGACCGGGCCCCAGCCGGACTGCGGCCCGTCGGCCGGGACGACCTGGTGGCCGCGCCGGCGCAGCCCGTCGACGACCCGCGCGGGGACGTCCGGCTCGACCCGCACCCGCCACCCCGACGGCACCGGCGCGCCCGGCGGCGTCGGCGCCGGCTCGACCGTCCAGCGCGGCCGGGCCTGCGCCTCGTCCGGGTCCAGGCCGGCGCCCAGCACGAACGCCGCGACCTGCTGCACCAGCTGCGGCTGGACGTGCCCGCCGCGGGTGCCCAGCACCAGCGCCAGCCGCTCGTCGCGGGTCCACAGCGTCGGCGATAGCGTGTGCAGCGGCCGCCGGCCCGGCCCCAGCTCGCCCGGATGCCCCTCCAGCAGGCTGAAGCCGCGGCCGCGGTCGTGCAGCAGGAAGCCGGCCGACCCGGCCCCGACCAGCGCGCCGATGCCGTGGAAGTTGGACTGGATCAGCGACACGGCCAGCCCGGCGCCGTCGACGACGCACAGGTAGGCGGTGCCACCGGCGGCCCCGGCGGGCGCGTAGAGATCCCGCGCGGCGGACGGGTCGACGGAGGCGGCGACGGCGTCCAGCCGGGCCGGGTCGAGCAGCCGGCCGGCGTCGACCGGGACCCGCCCGGGGTCGACGACGACCGAGTCGCGCCCGGCGGCCAGCGCCCGGTGCGCCTCGATCTGCAGGTGCCACGACCGCGGGTCGCCGGGATCGTCGGTCCAGCCGAGCCGTTCCAGCACGGCGGCGCCGCCGACGGCCAGGTAGCCCTGCGAGTTCGGCGGGACGGTCCAGCCGGTGACGCCCCACGCGGACGCCGACACCGGCACGACCCAGTCGGCCTGGCTGCGCTCCAGGTCCGACGTGGTGATGACGCCGTCGACGGCGGCGCTGATCGCGGCGCCCGGCGGGCCCTCGTAGAACGCCGCGCGCCCGCCGTCGGCCACCAGCCGCAGCGTCGCCGCCAGCTGCGACCGGACGATCGTCGACCCGCGCGACGCGCGCAGCAGCGGCGCCGCCGCCTCGACCCCGGCGAGCTCCGCGGCGGACGATCGGAACGCCGCCACGAGCTCGTCGTTGGCCGGGAAGCCCTCCTCGGCCAGCCGGATCGCCGGCGCCAGCGACGCGGCCAGCCCCAACCGGCCCAGCCGCGAGGACAGCGCGTCCCAGCCGTCGACGCAGCCCGGAACCGGGATCGCGCCCGGGTGGCCGCGCGGGATCTCGGTGTGCCCGGCGGCCCGCAGCGCGGCCGCGTCGACACCGGAGCCGGCCCGGCCGGAGGCGTTCAGCGCCAGCGGCGCCGCGTCGCCCGGGCGGTGCACCAGCGCGAACAGGTCGCCGCCGATGCCGCAGGTCTCCGGCGCCACCACGCCCTGGACGGCGCAGGCGGCGATCGCGGCGTCGACGGCGTTGCCGCCGGCCTGCAGGATCTCGATGCCGGCGCGCGTGCTCAGCGTGTGCGGCGTGGCGACCACTCCGCCGTGGTGGCCCGGCATGCTCACGACCCTGATCACTCTCCCGGGGCGACGTCGATGTGGACGTGGTCCAGGTGGCGCAAGGTGATGTCCGTGGTGTCACCGGACGGGTGGGTGTAGGCGCGCCAACCTTCGTCGGACCGGCGCGCTGACCATATCCTGTCGTCGTAGATGACGGTCGCTATGCCCAGTTCCTGGGCGTTCGCGACGGCCCACTGGGCCACCGCCCAGCCGCGGCGGTTGACGTCGGCGTTGTCGTAGGGCTCGAACATGACGTCCAGCGCCCGGCCGTCGTAGTGCGCGGACCCCTCGACGTGGCCGGAGTCGATGCCGCCGGCCTGGTAGCCGCCGATGTCGAGGCCGCCGAAGGTGGCCGCCAGCTCGTCGCGGACGGCGCGGGCGCGGTCGGTCAGCCCGTCCTCGCCCTCGGCCTGCGCCGAGTACGACGCCGGCCGGAACGCGCACGAGAACGCCGCCTCGGAGTTGCCGGTCAGCGCCGACGCCAGCACCCGGGCGTCGTCCTCGTGGTCGGCGTAGGCGTCGGGGAAGGCGCTGCGCTGCACCTCCTGCGCGGCGACCGTGATCTCCAGCTCGCGATAGTTCGGGATCCGCACCAGCGCGTCGTAGAAGGCGCCGGCGGCGTAGACGGGGTCCTGCACCTGCTCCGGCGTGCCCCAGCCCTGCGACGGCCGCTGCTGGAACAGCCCGAGCGAGTCGCGGTCGCCGTAGTCGATGTTGTAGATGTCCGATTCCTGGTACGCCGTGGCCAGGGCGATCGTGACGGCCCGCGCGGGCAGCTCGCGCTCCATAGCGACGGCGGCGATGGTGGCGGCGTGCCGGGCCTGCTCCGGCGACAGCGCGACGGTGCGGCCGTCGACGACGGCGCGGCAGTCGTTGCGCCGTGAGAACGGGTCGTCCTCGCGGCCCACCCACCAGATGAGCAGCGCGGCGATGCACCCGCCGAGGGCGAGCAGGGTGCCGAGGGTGGCCGTCAGGCGGGCAGCGCGACTCATGGTGACCGGAAGAACGTCCGTCGACGGGCCGGGGGTTCCGCGCTAGTTCGCGTGCAGGACGGCGTTGAGCCCGCCCCAGTCGCCGGACCGGGCCAGCGCCTCGACCGCGCCGGTGACGCTGTTGCGGCGGAACAGCAGGCCGTCGCGCCCGGACAGCTCGGCGGCCTTGACGACGCGGCCGTCGGGCAGCCCGACCTTCGTGCCGGCGGTGACGTAGCAGCCGGCCTCGACGACGCAGCCGTCGCCGAGCGAGATGCCGATGCCGGCGTTCGCGCCGATCAGGCAGCCGGTCCCGACGGTGATGACCTCCTTGCCGCCGCCGGACAGCGTCCCCATGATGGACGCGCCGCCGCCGACGTCGGAGCCGTCGCCGACCACGACACCGGAGGAGATACGGCCCTCCACCATGGACGAGCCGAGCGTGCCGGCGTTGAAGTTCACGAACCCCTCGTGCATGACGGTGGTGCCGGCAGCCAGGTGGGCGCCGAGCCGGACGCGGTCGGCGTCGGCGATGCGCACGCCGGCCGGCACGACGTAGTCGACCATGCGCGGGAACTTGTCGATGCCGTAGACGACGACCGGGCCCCGGCGCAGCAGCCGCAGCCGGGTCCGCTCGAAGCCGTCGACCGCGCAGGGGCCGTGGTTGGTCCACACGACGTTGGTCAGCACGCCGAACAGGCCGTCGAGGTTCTGCCCGTGCGGCGCGACCAGCCGGTGCGAGAGCAGGTGCAGCCGCAGGTACGCGTCCCGGGCGTCAGCCGGCGGCGCGTCGAGCTCGATCGACGTCTCGACGACGGCCCGCCTGACCTGCCGGTCGACGTCGTCGCCCTCGAGATCGCGCAGCTCGATCATGGCGTCATCGGAGGAGATGGGCGGTTTGCCGAGAGCGGGGGATGGGTACCAAACATCCAAGATCGTTCCATCTGCGGCTATGGTGGCCAGGCCGAAACCCCATGCCCGTCGCTCGTCGGTCATGGGCTCAAGCCTACGGAACGCGGCACTCGCGCCGCGCCGCGGGACACGAGGAGATCGGGAGGCACCTGATGACGCGACGGCTGCTGGCCACGCTTGCCGCAGTGGCGACGACGGTCCTGGTGGCGGCGGGTGGTGCCCACGCTGGCGTCGTCGCCACCGACGCGACCCCCACGGGGCCGCTCGCGGCCGAGATGGCGGACGCGCTGGAGCAGCAGCCGGGTGGTGTCCAGCTCTCGGACAACGCCATGGCCTGGGACGACGGCGAGGTCATCGTGGTGTGGCCGAGCCCCGGCGAGGACGCGTCGCCGGTCGGGCTGGGCGACGGCGTGCGCGCCGACGCGGTCGAGGCGCTCGGCGTCACCGAGCTGGCCGACCTGGGCGGCACGGTGCAGCCCCGGGGCAGCACGTCGACCTGCCCGTCGGGCTACTACTGCTTCTACACCTCGACCAACTTCGACGGCGCCCGGTACCAGTTCACCAGCACGTGCTCGGCCTTCCCCAGCTCGTACGGGTTCGACAACGACGCGACGTCGTGGGTCAACAAGCACGCCAGCCGCAACTACCACGCCTACGACACCCTCGGCGGGACCCGGCTGTGGACGATGACGCCGGGCACCAGCGACAACTACGTCGGCTCCTCCGCCGACAACCGGATGAGCTACTGGACCTGCACCAGCTGACCGGCGGCGGCCGTCAGAGGAAGACGGTGTAGGCGGCGACGGCGGGGGTCTTGACGTCCAGTTCGCCGGGGTCGCCGGTGAGGACCTCCTCGTAGCCGAGCAGCCGGCCGCTGTCCGGGTCGACCAGCAGCACGTGGCGGCGGTCCAGTCCGGAGTCGGCGCTGTCGGCGCCGAACGCGACGGCGGCCCGGCCGCGCCGGTCGGTCGCCGCGCCGAGCGCGACGACGCCGGGCTCCCGCGCCAGCATGGCCAGCGCCGCGGCCTGCACCGGCGCGTCCAGCGACCGGTTCGCGGCCAGCTCGTGCAGCGCACGGAACAGCGTCGCCGCCGGGTCGCCGGCCTGCGGCCAGGCCGCCAGCAGCTGCTCGCGCAGCGCTGCCGGGTCGGTGGCCAGTTGCGCCGGGTAGGCCGAGGCCAGCCCGCCGGCCGGGATGGTCTCGTCCAGGAGGACGGCGCCGGGCGTGGCGGCGTCGTCGGCCGCGCTCCACTCGGCGGTCGGGAACCGCGCCTCGCCCTGTGTCTCGCGGACGTGCACCGAGCCGTCGGCCAGCAGCCGCTGCTCGCGCAGCACCGGCACGACGGCGCTGGTGACGGTGGGCGCGGCGCCCATCGCGAGCGTCGCGGCGGCGCCCTCGGGCGGCGGCGCCTCATCGGCCGCCTCGGTCTCGGTGACCGTCAGCAGCCAGCTCTCGGTGACGACGGTCGTGTCGGCGGCGGTCGCGTAGAGCTGCGGCGACGCGGCGCCGGCCGTCGCGGCCAGCGACTGGAGCTGCGCCCGCGCCGGGCCGCCGATGCCGAGCTCGGCGGCGAGTACCGGCGGCGTGGCCGCGTACGCGGTGTCGGCGCCGTCGGACCCGAGGTCGCCCACGACGAGCACGGCGGCGGCCACCGCGGTCGCCGTCGCCAGTCCGGCCGCCGGCCACAGCGCCCGCCGGGTCAGCGCCGGCCGGGGGAGGGCCGGCCGGGGGAGCGCACGGCGGGCCGGCCGGCCCGCGACGGCGTCCTCGAGCAGGCGCCGCATGGCGTCGCGCCGCTCGGCGGGCAGCTCGCGCCGTGGCGGGACGTCGAACGCGAGGTTCATGGAACTCATGTGTGGTGCGCTCCTTCGGGACGCGAGCCGGGTCGCGGCTCGGCCGTTTTCGTGGCGGCGGCCTCGGTGAGGCGCTCCATGTGTGCCCGGGCCCGCGCCAGACGCGAGCGTACTGTGCCGACGGGGATTCCGAGGGCGACGGCGGCCTCGGCGTAGGTGCGCTCGCCCCACACGCACAGCGCGAGCACCTCCTGCTCCTGCTTCGGCAGTCGCCGGAACACCTTCAGGACCTGCCTCATGTGCCGCTCGTCGTCGGCCCGGGCGGCGGCCTCCCGCGCCTCGGCCGGCGAGGTGTCGCCGGTCGCGGGCGGGTCGCCGGGGCTGTGCGCGCTGTCCGGCGAGGCGAGGGCGTCGGCGGCGCCGCCGGCGATGACGGCCGGCGGCAGCTTGGCCAGCAGGCGGCGGTGCCGGCGGACGGCGCGGGTGCTGTTGCGCGCGACCCGGCCGGCCAGGCTCAGCAGCCACGGCACGAACCCGGCCTCGGCGGCGACGTCCTCGCGCTTGCGCCATGCCTCCAGGAACACCACCGACGTGAGGTCCTCGGCGGTCTTCCAGCTGCCGGTGAGCCGGAAGCAGTAGTTGTAGACGACCGTCGAGTGCCGGGTGAACAACTCGCCGAACGCTGCCGGGTCGCCTCGGCGCGCCCGCGACCAGAGATGCTGGTCGTCGGGCGGAGCGGCCGGCAGGGTGCTCATCGTCGTCGGGTCACCTGGCTGGGTATCTCGTCGGGACAAGGCTGTCGGTGCGCTCGGCTAGCGTTGCGGCCATGAGCCAGACACCCGCCGTCGCCACCTGGCAGGCCCTCTGCCTCGATGCGAGTGACCAGCCGCGACTCGCCGAGTTCTGGGCGGCGGCGGTGGGCCGCCGTCCTGACCCCCACGATCCTACGCACCTGCGCGGCGATGCAGAAGGCGAGCAGATCTGGGTCGACGCCGTGCCCGAGCCGCGGACGGCGAAGAACCGGGTGCACCTCGACGTCGAGACCGGCGACCTCGACGGGCTGCTGGCACTCGGCGCGACGGTGCTGCGCGAGCCCGGCGACGACATCTCCTGGCACGTCATGGCCGACTCCGAGGGCGGCGAGTTCTGCGCGTTCCTGCGGCCGGGCCGCCCGTCGCTGCCGGGCCGGCTGTACGAGGTCGTCGTCGACTGCGCCGACCCGCACGCCCAGGCCGCCTGGTGGGGCGAGCTGCTCGGGCTGGCGCCCGAGCGGGAGCCCAAGGAGCACTACGCGGCACTGGAGAGCGGCGGCCGGCTGCCGTTCGACTACCTGTGCTTCGTGCCCGTTCCCGAGCCGAAGACGGCGAAGAACCGCGTCCACTGGGACGTCGAGGTCGCCGACGTCGCGCTGCTCACCGGCCGCGGCGCCACCGTGCTGCGCGAGCCCGGCGGCGACATCTCCTGGCACGTCCTGGCCGACCCCGAGGGCAACGAGTTCTGCGCCTTCACCGTGCGCACGTAGGCTGAGGCGCTTGTGGGCACCGTTCTCGACCTCGACCTCCCCGCGCCGGAGCTGACGGCGCAACTGTGCGACCTCGCGTCCCCGAGCGGCGCGGAGGGGCCGCTGGCCGACGCCGTCGAGGCGGCGCTGCGCTCGCTCGGCCACGTCACCGTCGACCGCGACGGCGACACCGTCGTCGCGCGGACGGCGCTGGGCCGGGCCACGCGGGTGGTGCTGGCCGGCCACCTCGACACCGTGCCGGTCGCCGGCAACCTGCCGACCCGGCGCGACGGCGGCGTGCTGTGGGGCCGCGGCACGGTCGACATGAAGGGCGGCGTCGCCGTCGGGCTCCGGCTGGCCGCGCACGTCCCGGCGCCGGCCAGCGACGTCACCTATGTCTTCTACGACAACGAGGAGGTCGAGGCCGACCGCAATGGCCTCGGCCGGGTCGCCCGCGACCACCCGGACTGGCTGACGGCCGACTTCGCCGTGCTCATGGAGCCGACGTCGGCGGCGGTCGAGGGCGGCTGCAACGGCACGCTGCGGGTGGCCGTCGAGCTGACCGGCGTCGCCGCGCACAGCGCCCGCTGGTGGCGGGGCAGCAACGCGATCCACGCCGCCGGGCCGGTGCTGCAGCGGCTGGCCGCCTACGAGCCGGCCACGGTCACCGTCGACGGGCTGGACTACCGCGAGGGGCTCAACGCCGTGGGCATCAGCGGCGGCATCGCCGGCAACGTCATCCCGGACCGCTGCCAGGTCACCGTCAACTACCGGTTCGCGCCCAGCCACACCGAGGCCGAGGCGCTGGACCACGTCCAGCAGGTGTTCGACGGCTACGACGTGCGGCTGCTCGACTCCGCACCCGGTGCCCGGCCGGGCCTGGACCGCCCGGTTGCGGCGGCGTTCGTCGCCGCCGTCGGCGGGGAACCGCGGGCCAAGGTCGGCTGGACCGACGTCGCCCGGTTCGACGCGCTCGGCGTGCCCGCGGTCAACTACGGCCCCGGCGACCCGCAGCTCGCGCACGCCGACGACGAGCGCGTCGACGTCGCCGAGATCGAGGCCTGTGAGTCCCGATTGCGGGCCTGGCTGGCGACCTGACGGCTAGCCTGGCGCCTGTGGAGGGACACGAGGAGTTCGAACGGCCGGTGGAGAGGCACGCCGGGCCGGTGATCAAGCGAGGGAAGCAGTACGACGTGACCACGACCGACCAGCGCCTGCTCGACACCGCCGGCCCCACCGACTGGGTGCACACCGACCCGTGGCGGGTGCTGCGCATCCAGTCCGAGTTCATCGAAGGGTTCGGCGCACTGGCCGAGCTAGGCCCGGCCATCAGCGTGTTCGGCTCGGCCCGCACGCTGCCCGATGACCCGTACTACGAGCTCGCCGTCGACCTCGCCAAGCGGCTGACCGCCGCCGGGTACGCCGTCATCACCGGCGGCGGCCCGGGCATCATGGAGGCCGCGAACAAGGGCGCGCACGAGTCCGGCGGCACCTCCGTCGGGCTGGGCATCGAGCTGCCGTTCGAGCAGGGCATCAACGCCTACGTCGACCTCGCGATCAACTTCCGGTACTTCTTCGCCCGCAAGACGATGTTCGTCAAGTACGCCCAGGGCTTCGTCGTGTTCCCCGGCGGCTACGGGACGCTCGACGAGCTGTTCGAGGCGATGACGCTCGTCCAGACGCACAAAGTCACCGCATTTCCCATCATTCTGGTCGGTGAGTCGTACTGGAAAGGCCTCGTCGACTGGCTTCGTGACACGCTGGTCGTGGAGAAGAAGATCTCGGCCGTCGACGTCGACCTGCTCACCGTCACCGACGACCTCGACACAGTGATGTCCGTGCTGGCCAGGGCCGAGGAAGCGCGTCGCGCGGCGGGCCGGTAATGGCCGCGGAATTCCCCCGGCGCACTGTCTGAATCGCCGCGTCGCTGCTTGCGCGTCGCCCCCTTCGCGGGGTAGACCAAGGCAACGATTGGAGGCGCCCATGGCAGATGCGCCCGTGCAGACCGGTGAGGCTCCCCGTCAGCCCGCGGAACAGCCCAGCCTCAAACGGGTGATGGGCCCGAGCCTGCTGCTGCTGTTCGTCGTCGGCGACATCCTCGGCACCGGCGTCTACGCGCTCACCGGCCAGGTCGCCGCCGAGGTGGGCGGCGCGGCCTGGCTGCCGTTCCTCGTCGCGTTCGTCGTCGCCATCCTCACCGCGTTCAGCTACCTCGAGCTGGTGACGAAGTACCCCCAGGCCGCGGGCGCCGCGCTGTACACGCACAAGGCGTTCGGCGTCCACTTCGTCACGTTCATCGTGGCGTTCACGGTCATGTGCTCGGGCATCACGTCGGCGTCGACGGCGTCGCGCGCGTTCGCGTCGAACCTGTCCGAGGCCTTCGACGTGGAACTGAGCACCGGCCTCGGCATCACCGGGGTCGCGCTGGTGTTCATCCTGCTGGTCGCGGCGGTGAACTTCCGCGGCGTCGGCGAGAGCGTCAAGGCCAACGTCGTGCTCACCTGCGTCGAGTTGAGCGGCCTGCTGATCATCATCATGATCGGCCTGTGGGCGATCGGCGGCGGCGAGGCCGATTTCGGCCGTGTCACCGAGTTCGACACCCAGGGCCAGGGTGTCTTCGGCGCGGTCACGGCCGCGACGGCCCTGGCGTTCTTCGCGATGGTCGGGTTCGAGGACTCGGTGAACATGGCCGAGGAGTGCAAGGAGCCGGTGCGGATCTTCCCCAAGGTCATGCTGTCCGGGCTCATCATCACCGGCGTCATCTACGTGCTGGTGGCCATCTCGGCGGTCGCGCTGGTGCCGGTCGACCAGCTCGGCGAGGGCGACACCCCGCTGCTGCAGGTGGTCGAGGCCGGTGCGCCGGGCTTCCCGCTGAAGATCTTCGCGTTCATCACCATGTTCGCCGTCGCCAACTCCGCGCTGATCAACATGCTGATGGCCAGCCGGCTGGTCTACGGCATGAGCCGCGAGCGGGTGCTGCCGGGCCCGCTGGGCCGGGTGCATCCGACGCGGCGCACGCCGTGGGTGGCGATCATCTTCACGACGATCCTCGCCGTCGGCCTGATCACGTTCGTCGGCGAGGTGCCGGCGCTCGGCGGCACGACGGCGCTGCTGCTGCTCGCCGTGTTCGCCGTCGTCAACGTCGCGGTGCTGGTGCTGCGCCGCCAGCCGGTGGAGCACAAGCACTTCAAGACGCCGACGGTCATCCCGATCATCGGCGCCATCACCTGCGCGTACCTGGCCACGCCGTGGACCGGCCGCGACAACGAGCAGTACCGCATCGCCGGCATCCTGCTCGCCATCGGCGTCGTGCTGTGGTTCGTCACCTGGCTGGTCAACCGGCGGCTGCACCGCCCGCAGGGCGACATGGAGGACCCGGACAACCTGGGCGTGGGCGGGCCGATCAACTGACCCGGGCGTCGTCCTCCAGCAGGCCCTCCCGATGGGCGCGGGCCGCGGCCTCGCCGCGGCCCGACACCCCCAGCTTGGCCAGGATGTTCGACACGTGCACGCTGGCGGTCTTGGCGCTGATGAACAGCTCCTCGCCGATCTGCCGGTTGCTCCGCCCGGCCGCGACGAGCCGCAGCACCTCGCGCTCGCGGTCGGTCAGCGCCGGGAACGCAGCGCCCGGTCCGTCCGGCCCCGACGGCGGCAGCCCCAGCCGGGCGCGGCGCGCGAGGCCGTCGATCCAGCGGCGGACCAGCCCGGCGCCGAGCCGGTCCGCCTCGTCGGCCGCCCGCCGCAGCGGCTCCTCGGCGGCGGCACGGTCGTCGAGCCGCACGTACGCCTCGGCCAGCCGGTAGCCGGCGAACGGCCGCAGGTGCACCGGCCCCTCGGCGGCCTCGACGCTGTCCAGCGCGGCCCGCCAGGCGTCCGGCGCCGGCCCGGCCAGCCCGGCGAGGTGGGCCCGGATCACTGGCGTCCACACCGGGGCCGGACCCCAGTCGCCGATCGGCGCGAGCCGGTCCCGCAGCCAGGCGGTGCCGGCCTCGACGTCGTCCGCCGTCGCGTCGCCGGAGTGGGCGCGCGCCTCCAGCGCCCAGCCGGCCGCCGCGAGCAGTGGCAGCACGTAGCCGTACTGCTGTCCGGGGGTCGCGTCGACGGCACCGGTGATGAGCCGCCAGGCGAGGTCCGGCTCGCCGCGGCCGAGTGCCGCCTCGGCGCCCGCCCGGGTCGCCGGCAGCACGTACTGCGGACCGGGATCGTGGCCGGCCAGCCGCTCGCGCACCAGCGCGGCGAACCCGGAGGCCGCCTCGACGTCGCCGCGCCACAGCGCCAGCCAGGACCGCAGCCCGGTCAGGTGCCAGACGTGCCGGCCGGGTGGGTCGAGCAGGAGCGCGCGGGCGACCATGCGCTCGGCCTTCTCCCAGTGCCCCAGCGCCATCAGCGGCTCGGCGGCGTTGCCGGCCATCATGGTCCCGAGCGTGCGGGCCAGCCCGACGGAGCGGGCGCGGTCGATGCCCTCGCGGGCGACCTCGGCCGCCTCGGTGTACCGGCCGAGCAGGTGCAGCGAGTCGGACATGTTGATGTGGTAGCTGACCAGCCACTCCGGCCGGTCGCCGGCCAGCCGGTGCGCCGTCTCCAGCGCCTCGAGGCCCTCGTCGACGTGACCGGAGTGCACGAGGGACGGGCCGAGCACGACGTACGCGCGGAACTCCGACTCCGTCTCGCCGGTCCGGTGCGCCAGTGCGGCGGCCTCACGGCCGAGCGCGAGGGCGTCGGCCTGCCGGCCGTCCATCATCAGCCGCGAGACGTACTTCTGCAGCAGCCGGGCCCGCTGCGGCGTCGGCGGGTCGGCCGGGATCAGCTCCAGCGCCCGCTCGACCTCGCGGGTGGCGCCGGGCCTGCCGAGCTCGCTGAGCAGCGTGCCGCGGAAGCCCAGCAGCCGGGCGAGGCGGCTCGGCTCGACGGCGTCGCCGGCGGCGCGGACCTCGGCCAGCGAGGCCTCGACCAGCGCGAGCGCGCGCTCGACCTCGCCGGCGTTGCTGGCGGCCGAGGCGGTGCGGGCCAGCAGCTCGGCGTGGTCGAGTCCGGCCTCGGCGGCGGCCTCGGGCACCTGGTCCCACAGCTCCAGCGCCCGCTCGAAGTTGCGCTGCGCCTCGTCGTAGGCCGCCAGCGCCCGCGCCTCGGCGGCCGCCCGCAGCGACGCCGCGAACGACTTCTCGTGCTCGTGCGCGCAGAACCAGTGGTGCGCCGCCTCGGCGGTGACGCCGCGCCCAGGTGACGGCCGCCGCTCCAGCGTGGCGGCGTAGAGCGCGTGCAGCCGGGCGTGCTCGCCGGGCAGCAGGTCGTCGTGGACGGCCTCGCGGACCAGAGCGTGCCGGAACGCGTAGCCGTCACCGTCGACCCGCAGCACGTTCGCCGACACGGCCTCGCGCAGCGTCCGGTCCAGGTCGTCGGCGCCGAGGTCGGCGACGGCGGCCAGCAGGTCATGCCCGACCCGGTCGTTGCCGACGGCGAGCAGCCGGACCAGCCGCTGCGAGTCGTCGGAGAGCTGCTCGACCCGGATCAGCAGCAGGTCGCGCAGCGACTCGGGCAGCGAGGTGCCGTCGTCGAGGTCGGCCAGCTGCTCGACGAAGAATGGCACGCCCTCGCTGCGGGCGTGGATCCGGCGGACGGCGCGCGCGTCGGGACGCGTTCCGGCGAGGCCGGCCAGCTGGTCGGCGACCTCCTCCTCGGTGAGCCGGGGCAGGTCGATGCGGTGCACGGTCCGGATCCGCTCCAGCTCGGCCAGCAGCCGGCGCAGCGGGTGGTCGCGGGACAGCTCGTCGCTGCGGTACGTGCCGACGATCAGCAATCGGGCCGTGCTCAGCGCCCGGACGGCGAAGCCGAGCAGCTGGCGGGTGGACCGGTCGGCCCAGTGCAGGTCCTCCAGCACCAGGACCAGCGGGCGGTCGGCGGCGACCTGCTCCAGCAGCCCGGTGACCGCCTCGTAGACCCGGCCCGGGCTGGTGCCGTCGGGCGGCCCGTCGCCGTCGCCGCCGGAGAGCTCGGGCAGCAGCCCGGCCAGCGCGGCCCGGCCGGGACCGGCGGCCGTCAGCAGCGCGTCGGCGCCGAGTTGTCCGGCCAGCTCGCGCAGTGCCCCGGTGATCGGCGCGTAGGCCAGGCCGTCGCCGCCGAGGTTCACGCACTGGCCGACGACGACCCGGGCGCCGCCACGTTCGGCCTCGGCCGCGAACTCCGTCACCAGCCGGGTCTTGCCGACGCCGGCCTCGCCGCCCAGCACCACCATGGCAGGGGTGCCGGCGGTGGCGGCGGCCAGCGCCGAGCGCAGGCCGTCGAGCTGGTCGACCCGGCCGACCATCGGAGGACTCGTCGCTGCCAACGCCACGGACTCCATCCTGCTACGCCCGGGCCGGTCCCGGCGAACATGACGAGGCCCCGGCGTCCGTGGCGGACGCCGGGGCCTGGGTGGTAGTGGAGGCTCAGACCGCGTGCCGGCCGGGCAGGTGGCGGACCACCCACGCGGTGCCGGACGACGTGCGAGCCGATCGCTTCGCGGCCTTGCGAGCGATGCGGGCGAGCCGATCGGCGTCGGCCTCGGCCCGCAGCCGGCCCGCGCGCTCCTCGTGGACGAGCTGGGCGACATAGGTGCTGTTCATGACCGGACCTTCTCTCAGTGCCTTCGTCTGCTGACACTGATCAGTGTGGTCCGTAAGGGGTGTCCGCCACATGCGGCGGATGCCGCATCTTCGCAGGTGAAACGGCCTTACTCGGCGGAGTAAGGGGTCCTGAGGACGCTCTGAGGTGCCTCAGTCTCAGGTGAGGCCCCTCAGCGGGGCGGCCGGCGGCCGGTCGCCGCGGATCGAGGCGACCATGTCGAGCAGCTGGCGGGTGGCGGCGACGTCGTGGGCGCGGTACACGCGGGCGCCGTGCCAGGCCGAGATCGCCGTCGCGGCCAGCGTGCCGTTGAGGCGCTCGCCGACCGGCAGGCCGAGCGTCTCGCCGACGAAGTCCTTGCGCGACAGGCTCACCAGCACCGGCCAGCCGGTCGCGACCAACTCGTCCAGCCGGCGGGTCAGCTCCAGCGAGTGGAACGTGTTCTTGCCGAAGTCGTGCGTCGGGTCGATGACGATGCTCTCGCGCGGCACGCCCAGCTCGGCGGCCCGCTCGGCCAGCCCGACGGTGTGCGCGACGACGTCGGCGACCACGTCGTCGTAGCGGACGCGGTGCGGCAGCGTCCGCGGCGCCATCCCGCCGGTGTGGCTGCACACCAGCCCGGCGCCGTGCCGCGCGGCGACGGCGGCGACGTCGGGGTCGGCGCCTGCCCACGTGTCGTTGACGAGGTCGGCGCCCGCCTCGCACAGCGCGTCGGCGGTCCGCGCCCGGTACGTGTCGACGCTCACGACGATCTGCGGGTACGTCTCGCGGATGGCCCGGACCAGGCCGGCGACGCGGTCGATCTCCTCGTCCTCGCTGACCGGCTCGCCGGCGCCCGCCTTGACCCCGCCGACGTCGATGATGTCCGCGCCCTCCGCGACCACCTGCTCGACTCGCCGCCACGCCTGGTCGAACGCGAACGTCGCGCCCCGGTCGTAGAAGGAGTCAGGGGTGCGGTTCACGATCGCCATCACGGCGAACCGGCCCGGCGGGAACGCCGAGCGGCCCAGGCGCAGGACGCCCACGCAGGACTCCTTCGGTGTCGGGGGCGGACGCGGTCAAGCCTCGCACGCCCGGCCGCCCGGCGCGGCGCGGAGGTGGAACGCCGGGCATGGCACCCTTGTGGCGTGTTCGTCGTCTTCGTGATCGTCGCCGCGGGCGTGCTGTTCGGCGCGGTGCTGCTGGTGCTGGGCCGCGGCGACCTGCTGCGGCCCGAGGTCGTCGGCGGCGAGCCCGTGCCGCTGCCGGCCGGCGCCGTCGGCGCCGACGAGATCGCGGAGGTGCGCTTCTCGATCGTGCACCGCGGCTACCGCATGGACCAGGTCGACGCCGTCCTCGACCGGCTGCAGCGCGAGCTGGCCTGGCGCGATCACCGGCTGGCCGAGCTGGAGGCGCGGATCCCGGGGTCGGCCGCCCCGCTGCCGCGGCGCCGGCCCGGTGCGCCCGACGAGGGCTGACCCGGCGATCACGGGGTACTGGGTGGGCACTGACGGTACGGCATGGGCGCTTGGGGGTGCCGGATGCACGGTGGCGGCGGTGGTGAGCGGCGGACGGCGACGGCCCCGCCGGCGGCGGCCTGGCCGGTGGCGATGACTGCCGACGTCGTCGTCTCCCGGCGGGTGGCGGCCCCGGCCGACCTGGTGTGGCACGTCCTCACCGACTGGGCGGGCCAGGGCGCGTGGATGCCGCTGACGACGGTGCGCGTCGTCGGCCCGGGTGACGGCCGGGAGGTCGGTGCGCGACTGGACGCCTGGACCGGGATGGGGCGGGCCGGGTTCCTGGACACGATGGTCGTCACCGCCTGGGAGCCGCCGCGCCGGTGCGAGGTGCTGCACACGGGCCGGCTGGTGCGCGGGCCAGGAGTGTTCGCGGTGCGGCCGCTCGGGCCGGGCGCCTGCGAGGTGACCTGGGAGGAGCGGCTGGAGCTGCCGTTCGGCGCCGCCGGCCGGGCCGGCTGGCCGCTCGTCCGGCCGCTGGTGCGGTTCGGCCTGGGCGTCGCGCTGCGCCGCTTCGCCCGTTTCGCCGAGCGACGTTGAGTCAGCGGGCGAAGCAGCCGGCGAGGTGGTCGTTGACCAGGCCGCAGGCCTGCATCATCGCGTAGGCGGTGGTGGGGCCGACGAAGACGAAGCCGTGCTTCTTCAGCGCCTTCGCCAGCGCCGTCGACTCCTGGGTCACCGGCGGCACGTCGGCCAGCGTGACGGGTACCGGGCGCGACGCCGCGTCGGGGGCGAACGACCAGATCAGCCGGTCCAGCGCGCCGTCGCCGTCGGTGTCCTGGAACGCCACCAGGGCCCGGGCGTTGGCGATCGCGGCCGCCACCTTCGCGCGGTTGCGGACGATGCCGGGGTCCTGCAGCAGCCGTGCCTCGTCGGCGGCGTCGAAGGCGGCGACGGCGGCCGGATCGAAGCCGGCGAACGCCTTGCGGAAGCCGTCGCGCTTGCGCAGGATCGTCAGCCACGACAGCCCGGACTGGAACGCCTCCAGCGTCAGCCGCTCGTACAGCGCGACGTCGCCGTGGACGGGCTGCCCCCACTCGTCGTCGTGGTAGGCGACGTACTCCGGCGCGCTCAGACCCCACGGGCAGCGCGGCCGGCCGTCGGGGCCGTCGACGAGGTCAGTGGCCACGGAACACCGCCGGCCGCTTGCCCAGGAACGCCTCGACGGCGGCGCGGTGGTCGTCGGAGGCGCCGCTCCAGTCCATCATGTCGGCCTCGTGGTCCAGCGACTCCGCCAGCTCGTGCGTCGCGGAGAACTCCAGCGCCCGCCGCAGCGCCGCGTAGGCCCGGGTCGGCCCGGCGGCCAGCTCCTTCGCCAGCGCCAGCGTCCGCGGCAGCACCTCCTCGGCCGCGACGACCTCAGTCGCCAGCCCCAGCGACAGCGCCTCGTCGGCGCGGACCGTGCGGGGGAGGAACAGCAGCTCGCGCGCCTTCGCCCAGCCGACCAGCCGGGGCAGCGTCCACGACGACCCGGTGTCCGACGACAGGCCGATCGCGGCGAAGGCGAGGTTGAACCCGGCGGTGTCGGCGACGATGCGCAGGTCGCAGGCGAACGCGTACGACGCGCCGGCGCCCGCGGCCACCCCGTTGACCGCGGCGAGCACCGGCTTGGGCATCGTCAGCAGCGCCAGCACCGTGGGGTTGTAGTGCTCACGCACCGTGGCGGCCAGGCCGGACTCGCCGGCCGCCAGCGCCTGCGCGTGCTCCTTGAGGTCCTGCCCGACGCAGAACGCCTTGCCGGAGCCGGTCAGCACGACCGCCCGCACACCGTCGTCGCCGGCCGCCGCCAGCACGGCGTCGCGCAGCGCGACCTTCGTGGCGGTGTCGAGGCTGTTCATCGCCTCTGGCCGGTCCAGCGTGATGACGCCGACCGCGTCGTCGACCTCGTAGCGCACCGGGCTCACTGGTCACCTTCTTTGCTGGTTCCGGACAGGCAGGAGTCGACGAACCGGCCCGCGGCGGGTTGCAACCGCGCGGCGTGCTTGTCGAAGAAGGCGGCGGCGTCGTCGCCGGGCCAGACGGCGGGCAGCAGCTCGC
This sequence comes from Jiangella anatolica, assembly GCF_003236295.1. Lineage (GTDB taxonomy): Bacteria > Actinomycetota > Actinomycetes > Jiangellales > Jiangellaceae > Jiangella > Jiangella anatolica. Next base: position 17,007 of record NZ_POTW01000077.1, on the reverse strand, counting down.
GCGGCAGCCCGGGATCGGTGAACAGGAACTTGCGCCACTCGTGCACGAGCCGGCTGCGCGCGGCGAAGGCGTCCTCGTCGCTCGGCTCGTCCGGCAGCGACGCGAGCAGGCCGCGGGCGTCGTCCAGCCAGCGCAGGTACGAGCGGCCGACGGCGTCGAGGTCCCACGCGCGGCGGACCAGCTCGGCGTCGTCGCCCTGGTGGCGGGCGCTGAACCGCTCGGCCCGCAGCTCCTCGGCGTCGAACAGCGAGCCCAGCTCCGGCGACGGGCGGGCCGCGATCCAGGTGCCGTCGCCGACCGGTGCGTAGCCGAGGTAGGCCAGGCCGTTGCGCAGCCGCTCGCGCGCGGCCCGCTGCGCCGACCGCTCCGGCACGACGACGTGCCAGCGGCCGTCCCAGTCGCCGCGGCCGTTGGTGCGGTAGATGCGGGCGGCGGCCTCCTCGAGCCGGCGGTCGGCCCGCTCGGTCAGCTCGTAGCCGGGCGAGCCGTCGATGCGGACCGGGCTCAGCCAACCCTGCTTCACCATGCGGGAGACGGCCGTACGTACCGCCGGCGCGGCGATGCCGAGCGGGGCGAGCAGCCGCACGAGCGCGGCGACCCGGGCTCGGCCGCCACGCGAGCGCACATGATCGCCATAGAGGTCGAACAGGGCGGATCTGGCGTTCACAGTCCACCATCCTGCCAGCCCGCACCGACAGCCACCGCGGGCCCGGCGGGTATCGCCCAGCGAGGACATACCGGCGGTGGTCTCCCCGCGACGACCAACATGCGGGATAATGACCTCCATCGTGACGCACATGGCTGGTGCTCCCTGGACATCAGGGGGTTTGGGTGTGCGCCTGAAGAAGGAAGGGGTGCGCGGATGGCGGCGATGAAGCCGCGGACTGGCGATGGGCCGCTCGAGGTCACCAAGGAGGGTCGCGGCATTGTCATGCGCGTCCCGATCGAGGGTGGCGGTCGTCTGGTCGTCGAGCTCACTGCTGACGAGGCCGGCGCGCTGGGTGATGCGTTGAAGGATGTCGTCGGCTGACGTGTCGTTGCCGTGAGCATTGAATAGGTGCCCTCGTCCGGCGCCGGGCGGCGCTGGGCGAGGGCATTACTCTGCCCGGAGGGATCCGGCGTAGGACGAGGAGTACGAGTGTCGGCTGAGAGCACTGTCCGCCCCACCGAGGTCGTGGTCGATCCGCGGCCGTTGCTGGACGCCGAGGCCGGCGTGCTGGCGCTGGCCGTCTGGCCGGACGAGGAGGGTGACCCGGACGGCGACGGCTCGCCCTGGATCGGCCCCGGCGGCGCCGAGGTCGCCGAGGCGCTCGGCCTGGACCTGTTCGCCGCCCTCGAGCGTGACGGCGCCAGCGGCAAGGCCGGCGAGATCGTCGTGGTGCCGGTGTTCGCCGAGGGACGGGGCGCCGCCAGCGTCGACGGCGAGGTCGACGTCACCAAGGTGCTGCTGACGGGGCTCGGCGACGGGTCCGAGGCGGCGTACCGGAAGGCCGGCGCCGCGCTGGCCCGGGCCGCCCGCGGCGTCGAGCGGCTCGCGTCCGCCGTCACCGCGACCGCCGGCGACGCCGCCACCCGCGCGTTCGTCGAGGGCGCGGTCCTCGCCACGTACGCGCTCGGCGACTTCCGCGGCACGCCGGCCCCGGCGGCCAAGCGGCCGCTCGGCACGCTGGTGCTGGCCGGCGCCGGCGCCGATGCGGACACCGTCGCCGCCGCGGCCACCGTCGCGCGGGCCGGCTGGACCGCCCGCGACCTCGCGCAGACCCCGTCGAACGTCAAGGACCCGCAGTGGCTGGCCGAGCAGGCCCGCCGACTCGGCGCCGAGCACGGGCTGGACGTGCGGGTGCGCGACGAGAAGGCGCTGGCCGACGAGGGCTTCGGCGGCATCCTGGCGGTCGGCATGGGATCGGAGCGGCCGCCGCGGCTGATCGCGATGCGCTACGAGCCGCCGAAGGCGGGCAAGGACATCCCGCACGTCGTGCTCGTCGGCAAGGGCATCACCTACGACACCGGCGGGCTGTCGCTGAAGCCGCGCGAGGGCATGGTGCCGATGAAGACGGACATGACCGGCGGCGCCGTCGTCATGGGCGTGCTGTCGGCCGTGCGCGAGCTCGGGGTCGAGGTGCGCGTGACCGGGCTGGTCGCGGCCGCCGAGAACATGCTCGGCGCCGCCGCGCAGCGGCCCAGCGACGTCATCCGGCAGTACGACGGCACCACCGTCGAGGTGCTCAACACCGACGCCGAGGGCCGCCTGGTGCTGGCCGACGCGATCGGCTACGCGGTCGCCGAGCTGGAGCCGACCGTCATCGTCGACGTCGCCACACTCACCGGCGCCGCCACGACGGCGCTCGGCCGCGGCCACGGAGCGCTCTTCTCGCCGTCGGACGAGCTGGCGGCGGCACTGCGCTCGGCCGGCGAGGCCGCGGGGGAGCGGCTGTGGCGGATGCCCCTGGTCGACGACTACCGCTTCGGGCTGGACTCCTCGATCGCGGACGTCTCGAACATCGACACCGCGCGCCTCGGCGGCGGGTCGATCATGGCGGCGCTGTTCCTGCAGCGCTTCGTCGGCGACGTGCCGTGGGCGCATCTCGACATCGCCGGCCCGGCCCGCGCCGACTCCGACAAGCTGGAGCTGACCAAGGGCGGCACCGGGTTCGGCGTGCGCGCCCTGCTGTACTGGCTCGAGGCCGGCGCGCCGGTCTCCTGACGTCCCTTCCGGGAGGACATCGCATGTACGGATTGGCTGTGCGCTGGTCACTGGCCGACGCGCCGGACGGCGCCGACGCGGCGCTGCGCGAGTACGTCCGCGACACGTCGCTGGCCCGGTTCACCGGCATGGACGGGCTGCGGTTCAAGACGTGGCGGATGCGGCCGGGCGAGTGGTTCGAGGGCACCTACGTGTTCGAGACCGCCGCCGCCCGCGACGCCTTCGCCGCGTCGTTCGCGCAGACGGCGGCCGAGTCGCCGGGGTCGAAGCTGATCGGGTCGGCGCCGGTGCTGCAGGAGCCGTTCGAGGTGGTCGCGGTCGCCGAGGGCGGCGCGGGGTTCGCCGCCGGCCCCGGCCCTACGTAGCTCGTTGCCCTGAGGGGGGTGCGACCGTTGGCCGTCCCCCTGCTGCCCATTTTCTTAGCCGGGCCGGCGCGCCTCAAGTCCGCGCCCGTTGTGGCTGGTGTGGTTTGTGGTTGGGGGCCGCGTACTTGACCCGCGTCGTCCCGGCCAAGAACGGGCAGCTATCAGGGGGACGGGGGAGTGTGGGCACGCCGCACCGTCATCCGGCCCACGTGCGCTGGCTTTCCCGGCCCGCGTTCGGGCCTCTCCGGCTCGCTTTCGCGGCCGTTCCGGCCGACGTTCGCGCCTCAGCGGCCCGCGTATGCCCGTTTTGCGACGTTGGCGACGTTGTGGATACCCATGATCATCAACCTTTTGGTCTCGCACTAGGCGTTCTCCCGCTTTACCACCCATGCATGCCTAGGGGTGTGGGAGTAGGCCTGGTGGGCGGCCCGAAAAACGCGGCGAGATCTCACCACGTGGACGCCCAGCGACAGCAACGCCACACCGAACCGCCGCCACAGCCGCCCGGGGAGAGGCCAGCGGACCAGAACCACCCGCCACCCGACGCCCGTCAGGCCGCCGGGGGAGGCCGGCGAGCCCGGACCGTCGCGAACACGACGCCGTGCCCCGACGGGCGTCGCCACACTCCCCCGTCCCCCTGATAGCTGCCCGTTCTTGGCCGCGGGACCGCGGGTCAAGTACGTGGCCCCCAACACCAGCGAACAGCGAACAGCCAGAGGCCGCGGACTTGAGGCGCGGTTCCGCGGCTAAGAGAATGGGCAGCAGGGGGACGGCCAACGTCCGCAGCCTCTCATGCCAACTACCGCAAGACGGCCCCGCATGCCTGGGGCCAAGGGGCAGCTTGTCCGGATGTGTTACTGATGTGGCAGAAGAGGCTCGTGCGCTCGGCGTGCCGCCCGTGAAATCGACCGGGCCTGTGGTGATACTGGCCAAGCGGCGGGCATCGGGGACCCGCCGGCAGCTCGGTTCGATGGGGGAAGTGCATGACCACAGCGGCACGTCCGCCGGATCCACGGCGGGTGCGGGCCCGGCGCGAAGCCATGGCCGCGCTGCGCGCCCAGCGGGCCGAGGCGGCCCGGTTCCGCCGCTCGGTGACGCTGGTCGCGCTGTCCGTCGTCGCGCCGGGCAGCGCGCAGCTGATCGCCGGGCACAAGAAGACCGGCAAGATCGCGCTCGGTGTCTACGGCGGCCTGATCGGCGTGATGCTGCTGGTGCTCTGGCTGGTGCCGCTGTCCGACCTCGCCGGGCTGGCCGTGCGGCCGTGGCTGCTGACGACGTTCAAGCTGCTCGCGTTCGGGCTGGCCGCGGCGTGGGTCGTGCTGCTGCTGGACGCGTGGCGGCTGGGCCATCCGCCGGGCCTGAACCAGAAGCACCGCCTGATCATGATCGGCGCGACGCTCGCGCTGGCCGGGCTGGTGGCCAGCCCGTTCATCGTCGCCGCCCGGTACGCGACGGCCGCGCACGACGCCGTCGTCGAGATGTTCCCGTCCGGCGAGGTCGCGGCCGCGAGCGACGGCAGGCTGAACATCTTGCTGCTCGGCGTCGACGCCGGCGACGGCCGGGTCGGCGTCCGCCCGGACAGCATCAACCTGGTCTCGATCGACGTCCGCACCGGCGAGCCGGCGATGTTCAGCCTGCCGCGCAACCTGGAGAGCGCCCGCTTCCCCGACGGCACCCCGGCCGACGACGAGTTCCCGCAGGGCTTCACCGGCGACGGCGACGAGTCGGACTACCTGCTCAACGCGACGTGGACGTTCGGCGAGGAGAACCCCGAGCTGTTCCCCGGCGAGTCCGGCCCGGGCCCGACCGCGGTCAAGCAGGCCGTCGAGGGCACGCTGGGCCTGCCGGTGCACTACTACGTGGCCGTCGACCTGCAGGGCTTCCGCGACATCATCGACGCGATCGGCGGCATCACGCTGCGGGTCAACGAGGAGCTGCCGATCGGGGAGAAGGGCCGGGTGCTGGAGCCGGGGCTGCAGGAGCTCGACGGCTACCACGCGCTCTGGTACGCCCGGTCCCGCGAGGGCTCGTCGGACTACGCCCGGATGGAGCGGCAGCGCTGCGTCATCGGCGCGCTGGTCGCCCAGGCCGACCCGCAGACGGTCCTGTCGAACTTCGTCGAGCTCGCCGACGCGTCGAAGTCGGTCATCACCACCGACATCCCGCGCCAGGACCTCGCCAACCTCGTCGACCTGGCGCTGAAGGCGAAGGACCAGGAGATCACCTCGCTGCAGTTCGTGCCGCCGCTGATCGCCCCGGCCGACCCGGACATCGGGCTGATCCACGACGAGGTCGACGCGTTGCTGTCCAGCGGCTCGGTGACGGAGTCCGCGTCCGAGCCGCCGAGCGAGGCGCCCAGCGAGGCGTCGTCGGAGCAGGCCGAGGACGAGACGAGCGAGGAGCCGGGCGAGCAGGCTTCCGAGGACGACGAGCCCGAGGAGACCGAGGAGCAGGCGCCGGTCGAGATGTCGTCGGTGTGCTCCTACGAATGATCCACCGGGTAAGGTGCTCGCCGACATGAACGCCGCCGACCCCACCCGTACCGGCCGGCCGGTCGCGCCCGACGAGAGGGCGTGGCCGGCCGTCTCGGTCATCATGCCCGTGCTCGACGAGGAGCGGCACCTGGCCGAGGCCGTGGCCGGCGTGCTCGCGCAGGAGTACCCGGGCGAGCTGGAGCTGCTGCTGGCGCTCGGCCCGTCCCGCGACCGCACCGACGAGATCGCCGCCGAGCTGGCGGCCGCCGACCCCCGGGTGCGGCTGGTCGCGAACCCGGCCGGCCGCACGCCGGCCGGGCTGAACGCCGCGCTGGGCGCCGCCCGGCACGGCATCGTCGTGCGGGTCGACGGGCACGGCGTGCTGTCCGACCACTACATCCGCACCGCCGTCGCCGAGCTGGAACGCACCGGCGCGGCCAACGTCGGCGGCATCATGAACGCCGAGGGGCAGACCGACTTCGAGCGGGCCGTCGCCTGGGCGTACACGTCGCCGTTCGGGCTGGGCGGGGCCAAGTTCCACCTGGGCGGGCGGGCCGGCCCCGCCGAGACCGTCTACCTGGGGGTGTTCCGCCGCGACGTGCTCGACCGGCTCGGCGGCTTCGACGAGCACTTCGTCCGGGCCCAGGACTGGGAGCTGAACTACCGGATCCGGGCCGCCGGCGAGACGGTCTGGTTCACCCCGGACCTCGTCGTCAGCTACCGGCCGCGGCCCGACCTGCGCGCGCTGGCCCGGCAGTTCTTCAAGACCGGTCAGTGGCGCCGCGAGGTGGTCCGCCGCTACCCCGACACCGCCAACGTCCGTTACCTGGCCGCGCCCGCGGTGACGGTGGCCGTGGCCGCCGGGACGGTGGCCGGGCTGGCCGGCCTCGCCGGGCCGTCGTGGCTGCTGGTCGGCTGGCTGGCGCCGGCCGGGTACGTCCTCGGCGTCGTCGGCGCCGCCGCGCTGGCCGGTCGCGGGCTGCCCGCCCGGGCCCGGGCCTGGCTGCCGCCCGTCCTCGCCACGATGCACCTGACCTGGGGTGCCGGGTTCCTGCTGGGATCGCGCGACGCCGCCCGGTCACGGCGCGATGCCGCGGAGGGACCGGCGACGTGAAGGTCCTGATGCTCGTGCAGTCACCGGTGGCCGGCGACTCGCGCGTGCTCCGCGAGGCTGCCACGCTGACGGCCGAGGGGCACTCCGTGCACATCGTCGGCCGCGACGTGCCCGACGGCTTCGACCCCGGTGAGGGCGTCACCGTCGAGTCGGTCAGCCGGTCGCGCGGCATGCGCCCGCCCGGTACCCCGCGCGGCGTCGGCGTCGCGGTGAGGACGTCGTCCGGGCCGTGGACCACGCTGCGCCGGGCCGCCCGCTGGCTGCTGCTGCCCGAGCACCGCGAGCGCACCGAGCGGCACTGGCGCGACGACGCCGCCAAGCTGCTGGCCGGCCGGCCGGCGCCCGACGTCGTGCACGCGCACGACTACAACACGCTGGCGCTCGGTGCCGAGCTGGCCGGGCGGTGGCACGCCCGGCTGGTCTACGACAGCCACGAGCTCTGGTTCGACCGCGGGCTGCCCGGCCGGCCCACCCCGCTGGCCCGCTGGCGCGGCCGGCGCACGGAGACCCGGCTCGCCGCCCGCGCACGGGTCGTGCTCACCGTCAGCGAGGGCATCGCGGTTCGGCTGCGCCGCCGCGGCCTGCGCGACGTCCGCCTGCTCCGCAACACGTTCCCGCTGGACGGGCACGAGCCGCCGGACCTGCCCGCCACGCCGGCCGGGCTGGCCTACGCCGGGCGGATCGGCCCCGGCCGCGACCTGGAGGCCGTGGCCGGCGCCGCCGCCGCGCTGGCGCCGCTGCGCACCGTCGTCGCCGGGCCGGCCGATCCCGGCTACCGCCTCGACGCCCCCGGCGTGGAGGTGCTGCCGCCGATGTCGCTGGCCGAGGTGGACCGGCTCTACCAGGACGTGGGTGTGGCAGTGGTCACGCTTACTGACACCTGTCTGAACCACCGGCTGGCGCTGCCGAACAAGCTCTTCCACGCCGTCCGCGCCGGTGTGCCGGTGGTGGCGGCGAACCTGCCGGAACTCCACGCCGTCGTCCTCCGTTACGGACTGGGCCGCCTGTACCAGCCGGGCGACGCATCGTCGCTGGCCACGGCCGTGCGAGCGGTGGCGGCCGACTACACTGAACACGTCGAGGCGGTGCGGAAGGCCCGCTCCGAACTGTCCTGGGAACACGACTCCCGTGTGCTCGCCGACGTGTACGCGGACCTGGAGGCGGCGTGAGATGGCCGACATCGTCGCGCACTGCCCACGGGTGCGATATTTCGTCCGTGTGTCGTCTACCCTTGACCCGATCCGGTACGGATCCACTCGGTCCAGCGCCCGGCCGCGGTAGAAAGGCAACCCTTCGATGAACGCCACTCGTGTCGACGAGGAGTTCACCTCGTACGTGCACGTGTACGAACCGCACCGGGCGGGCCTGCCCAAGCTCGGTCCGTACTTCCGGGCCCTGTGGCAGCGCCGTCAGTTCGCCGCCGAGCTGTCGCGCACCGGCATGCGTGCCGCCAACACGAACACGACCTTCGGCCAGCTCTGGCTGGTCATCAACCCGCTGCTGCTGGCCATCGTCTACTACATACTGGTCGCCATCATCAGCGGCGGCAGCCGGGGCAACGCCTCGGAGACGTTCGTCCACCTGTGCGCCGGGCTGTTCTTCTTCTACTACTTCTCCGGCGCGCTGCAGGGTGGCGCCTCCAGTGTCGTAGGCGGAAGCAGCCTGCTGCTGAACATGCCGTTCCCGAAGCTGCTGCTGCCACTGTCGGCGGTGCGCACGGCGTTCTTCCGGTTCCTGCCGACGCTCATCGTCTACGTCCCCATCCACCTGGCGTTCGGTCATCCGCTGCGCTGGGAGATGGTGCTGAGCCTCTACTTCCTCGTCATGCTGACGCTGTTCGCGGCCGGCATGGCGATGGTGTTCGGGACGCTGCAGGTGTATTTCCGCGACACCGCCAGCTTCCTGCCGTACTTCGTGCGCATCTGGCTGTACCTGTCGCCGGTGCTCTGGTACCCGGAGCTGGGTATAGAGCGGCTGGAGAGGGCCTTCGGCGACGTCGGCTGGCTCATGTACCTGAATCCGTTGTTCTCCATGATCGGCGGGTGGACCGATCTGATCGTGCGCGGTGTCATCCCCGGCCCGGAGCTGTGGGGCGCCGCCGCCGCGTGGGCGATCGCCGCCATGGTGCTCGGCGGCTGGTACTTCATGTCGAGGGAGCGGGAATTTGTCGTCCGTCTCTGAGGTGACCCAGGTGCCTGCCGCGAAGCGGCGCGACCTCGCGGTACGCGCCGAGAACGTCTCGCTGACGTATCGGACCACGTTCGAACGCGTGCCGACGTTCAAGAGCGCCATCGTCCGGTTCGGCCGGGGCGAGCGGGCGGTCAAGGAGGTGCACGCCGTCCAGGACGTCTCGTTCGAGGTCGAGCACGGCTCCACCGTGGGCATCATCGGCGCCAACGGCGCCGGCAAGTCCACGCTGATGCGCATGCTGGCCGGCATCCTGCCGCCCACCAAGGGCCGCATCGAGGTGCACGGCCGGGTCAGCACGCTGCTGTCGCTGGGCGTCGGGTTCAACGCGTCGCTGTCCGGGCGCGAGAACGTCGTCCTCGGCGGCCTGGCCGGCGGGCTGAGCCGCAAGCAGATCCAGGAGAAGTACGAGGAGATCGCCGCGTTCGCCGAGCTCGGCGACTTCATCGACATGCCGATGCGCACCTACTCCTCGGGCATGTACCAGCGGCTGGCCTTCGCCGTCGCGGTGAACATGGACCCCGACATCCTGCTCATCGACGAGGCGCTGTCGGCCGGCGACGCCAAGTTCAAGCAGAAGGCGGCGGCCAAGATGAAGGATGTGGTGGGCACCGCCAACACCATGTTCCTCGTCAGCCACTCCGCCGCCAGCATCCGCGACCTCTGCAAGGAGGCGCTCTGGCTGCACAAGGGCAAGATGATGATGCGCGGGCCGTCGGCCGAGGTGAACGCCGCGTACAACAAGTTCCTGGAAGTCGGCGAGGACGCCTTCAGCCTCGAGGACCTCTGAGGCCGTGAGCGCGCCCCGGCCCGACGTCGGCATCGTCTCCGCCGGCCACGACGTCGCCGACGCCCGGCTGCACAAGATCGCCGCGGCGCTGCTGCGGCAGGGGCTGACGCTCGAGGTCCACGGGCTCGGCGCCGCCGACGGCGGTCCGCCCGGCGCGCGCGTCGTCACGTCGGCCCGCGGCAGCTTCCTGCGCCGCGCCGCCCGCGCCGTCCGGTCGCCGCTGCGGTGCCGGGCCAAGGTGCTGATCACGCTCGACCCCGACGTCGTGCCGGTCGCCCGGGCGGTGGGCGCGCTGCGCGGCCGCAAGATCGTCGTCGACGTGCACGAGGACTACGCCCGGCTGCTGGCCGACCGCGCCTGGGCGCGCGGCGCGCTGGGCCTGGGCGCCCGGGTCGTCGTCCGGCTCAGCACCAAGCTGGCCGCGTCGGCCGACATCACCTCCGTCGTCGACCACCACATCCCGCCGCTCACCGCGCGGCACCGGATGGTGGTCGAGAACATGCCCGATGTCAGTCTGCTGCACCCCGCCGGCACCCTCGACGCCGAACCGCGCGCGGTCTACGTCGGGGACCTGCGCGAGAGCCGCGGCCTGTTCGACATGGTCGAGGCCGTGGCGCAGGCGCCGGGCTGGACGCTGGACCTGATCGGCCCGGTCGCGCCGGGCGACGCCGAGCGGCTGGACGAGCGGCTGGCCCGCGCCGACGTCGCCGGACGGGTGCGGCTGCACGGCCGCAGGCCACCGGCCGAGGCGTGGCGGATCGTCGCCGGCGCCTGGGTCGGGCTGGTGTTCCTGCGCGAGACCCCGGCGTTCCGCGAGGCGATGCCGACGAAGCTGTACGAGTACCTCGCCAGTGGGCTGCCGGTGCTCACCACCCGGCTGCCGCGGCAGGCCGCGCTGGTCGAGCAGACCGGCGCCGGCGTCATCGTCGACGGCCCGGACGACGCGGCCGCCGTGCTGCGCCGATGGGCAGAGTCGCGCACCGAGCTCGACGTGCTGGCCAAGGCCGCGCACGACTGGGCCGCCGCCCAGCAGGACGCCAACCCCTACGACCAGCTGGCCGCGGCGGTGGCCGGGCTGGCCCGGCAGGACGCCCATGCCTGACGTCAAGGCGCCGCTGCGCCGGGTCCGCGGTGGCGTGCGCCGGCTGGGCAAGCGGGTCGCCGAGCTGCGCGATCCGGTCGCGCTGCCGACCCGGCCGCCGGTGCCGGAGACCACGGTCCGGCTCCTGGTCGGGCCGGCCAACTTCGCCGGCCAGGGCTGGGCCTGGGCCCGCGCCGCCGAGCGCGTCGGGCCGGCCGTGGGCGCGCAGGCGTTCGCCGTCCTCAACGACCGCATCGACTTCGACGCCGACTACGCGGTGCCCCGCGAGACGTTCGTCTCGCCGCGCTGGCAGCGCCAGCAGCGCGCGTTCGTCACCCGGTCCTACACACACGTGCTGATCGAGGCGGCCCGGCCGGTGCTCGGCGCGCGCGACCCGTGGGGCGACCGCTGCACCGGCGACCTGCCGATCCTGCGCGACGCCGGCCTGCGGATCGCGATGGTCGCGCACGGCTCCGACGTGCGGGTGCCGGCCGATCACCAGGAGCGGTACCCGTGGTCGCCGTTCGCCGACCTGCCGGCGGCTCGCCTGCGCAGCCTGCAGATCAACTCCACCGCCAACCGCGACCTCATGCGCGCCCATGACGGCCCGGTGTACGTCTCGACGCCGGACCTGCTCGACGACCTGCCCGACGCGGCCTGGCTGCCGGTCATCGTCGACGTGAACCGGTGGGCGACCGGCCTGCCGGTGATGCGGCGCGACCGACCGGTCGTGGCGCACGCGCCGAGCAACTCGCCGATGAAGGGCTCGGACCTGGTCGACCCGGTCGCCCGGCGGCTGGCCGACAAGGGCGTCATCGAGTACCGCCGGGTCGAGGGCGTGCCGCCGGCCGCGATGCCGGGGATCTACCAGGACGCCGACATCGTCCTGGACCAGTTCCGGCTCGGCAGCTACGGCGTCGCCGCCTGCGAGGCGATGGCCGCCGGCCGCGTCGTCGTCGGCCACGTCACCGACGACGTCCGCGCCCGGGTCCGCGCCGCCACGGGCACGGACCTGCCGCTGGTCGAGGCCACCCCGCAGACGCTGGAGGACGTGCTCCTCGGCCTCGTGGCGGACCGCGACGCCGCGGCGGAGAAGGCCGCCGCCGGTGCGGACTTCGCCGCCGAGATCCACGACGGCCGCCGCTCCGCCGCCGTCCTCGCCGAGTTCCTCGGCGCCTGACCCGCTACAGCCATGCCGCCCGACGTCGCGATGGTCAGCGCGAACGCCGTCGTCAACGACGCACGCGTGGTCAAGTACGCCACGACCGTCGCAGGGCTGGGCTACGACGTCGTCGCGGTGGGCCTGTCGCCGGACGGCGCCCGCGCCGAGACGACCGCAGGCGGCGTGCCCGTCGTCCAGGCGGCGCTGCCGCGCTCGGCCGCGCCGGCCGCGATCTGGCGCCGGCTGACCGCACGGGTCGGCCGCGAGCTGCGCACCCGCCGCCGCGGCACGCCCGGCACGCTGCGCGGCAGCGGGCGGCGCATCGACCTCTACCGGCGGCGGCCCTGGCTGGCGCCCGGCCGGCTGGTGCTGCGCGACGTGCGGCGACAGGAGCGCGCTGTACTGGCCGAACTGCGCCGGCTCCGGCCCGGCGTCGTCCACGTCCACGACGTCTACCTGCTCGGCGCCGCGGTCCGGTACGCCCGGGAGGCCGGCGACCACGTCCGGGTCGTGTACGACGCGCACGAGTACGTCCTCGGCCTGGCCAACGTCGTGCCCCGCCGGGTGGCCGCGCTGCGGCTCCTGGAGGAGCGGCACATCGGCGCCGCCGACCGCGTCGTCACCGTCTCCGAGCCGCTGGCCGACCTGCTGCTGCGCGACCACCACCTGGCCGAGCGGCCGCTGGTCGTGCTGAACGCGCCGGTCGAGGCGCCGGCCGGCGCCGAGGTGCGGCCGGTGCGCGACGTCGTCGGGCTGCCCCCCGACGTGCCGCTGCTGGTGTACGCCGGCGGCCTGGTGGTCGAGCGCGGCGTGCAGACCGTCGTCGACGCGCTGCCGGAGCTGCCCGGCGTCCACCTCGCCGTCATCGTCAACCGGCCGGGCTCGATGACGCGCTGGCTGCGGGCCCGGGCGGCGGCGCTGGGCGTGGCCGACCGGCTGCACTTCGCGCCGTTCGTGCCGCCGGAGCAGGTCGCCGGCTACGTCGCGTCGGCGACGCTCGGGCTCAGCCCGCTGCTGCGGGCGCCGAACCACGACGTCGCGGTGACGAACAAGTTCTGCGAGTACCTCGCGGCGGGTCTGCCGATCGTCACCAGCGACACGCCGGCCCAGGCTACGCTGGTGCGCGAACTGGGCCTCGGCACCGTCCACGTCGCCGGCGACGCCACCGACTGTGCTCGCGCGGTGCGCGCCGCGCTGGCCGGCCGGGACCGCCTCGCGGCGCGGATCGGCGGCGACGCCGAGTTGCGGCACCGCTTCTCGTGGGCGGCACAGGTCGACGTGATCCGCCGGCTCTACGAGACCTTGGCCGGGCCGAGACCGGACCGTGACATACTCGCTGACCGACACGACAGGGCGCAGGGCGACAGCACGCGATGAGCATGATCGACGAGAGAACCGAGACGATGCGCGAGGCCGACGACACCGTGGCGGACCTTCCCGACGAGCAGCCCGACGACCGCCCGCACGTGGTGATGATGAGCGCGAACACCGTGGTCGTCGACGCCAGGGTGCTCAAGTACGCGCGCACGGTCGCGCAGTTCGGCGTCCGGGTGACGGCGGTCGGGCTGGCGTCCGGCCGGTCCCGGCGCGACCTGCTCTTCCAGGACCTCGACGTCGCCCAGATCGCGGTGCCGTCGCGGTACCGCGACGCCGGCTTCCGGGCCCGGGTGCGCCGCGTGGGGCACGGGTTCGCGGAGATCTTCCGGGCGATCCGGCCGTGGTACGTCACGCAGGAGGAGTACCGCGTCGGGCTCGCGCCGTGGCACCGCGCCACCCGCGCGATCCGGTCCGTCCGCGGCCGCGAGGAACGCGACCGCCAGCGCCCGCCCGGGCCCGCGCCGCAGCTCCCCGCGCCGTCCGGCCCGCTGCTGAAACTGAGCTGGCGCTACCGCAAGCTGCAGCGCTACGCGCTGGCCGCCATGGCGACGCCGCTGCGGTACAAGCAGCGCCGCCGGTCCAAGGCGCGCACGTCCACGCTGCGCGGCAGCGGCAACCGGCTGGCGTTCTACCAGCGCTTCCCCCGGCTGGCGCGCTGGCGCGACGTCGCGCCGGAGATCGTCGACCAGGAGCTCGCGCTGGGCCCCGTGCTCGACGCGCTGCGCCCCGACGTCGTGCACGTCCACGACGTGTACCTGCTCGGCGTCGCGGCCCAGCACGCGCACCGGGCCGCGCTCGACGGCCGGTCGGTGAAGGTGGTCTACGACGCGCACGAGTACGTCCTCGGCGTGGCCAACGTGAAGCCGCGCCGCGTCGCCGCCATGCGCGCGCTGGAGCGGGAGTACCTGGCCGACGCCGACCGGATCATCACCGTGTCGCCGCAGATCGCCGAGGTGCTGCGCACCGACTACGACCTGCGGGTGACGCCCGACGTCGTGCTCAACGCGACCGTCGCCGGCGACCCGGACGACGACGTGCCCTCGGTGCGCGAGGCGGCCGAGGCGCCGGCCGACGTGCCGCTGCTGGTGTACGGCGGCGGCGTGGTCTACGAGCGCGGCGTGCACACCGTCGTCGGCGCGCTGCCGCAGCTGCCCGGCGTCCACCTGGTCGTCGTCGTCAAGCGGCCGAACACCGCGACCATCGCGCTGGAGCACCTGGCCGAGGACCTCGGCGTGCGCGACCGGCTGCACTTCGCGCCGTACGTCCCCGCCGAGCAGGTGCCGCGCTACTTCCGCTCGGCCACCATCGGCGTCAGCCCGCTGCTGCACGCGCCGAACCACGACATGGCCATCACGAACAAGTTCTGCGAGTACCTGGCCGCGGGCATCCCGATCGTCACCAGCGACACGCAGGCGCAGGCCGAGCTCGTGCGCGAGTTCGGCATCGGCGCCGTCCACCGCGCCGACGACGTCGACGACTGCGCCCGGGCGCTGCGCGAGGTGCTGGACCGGCTGCCGGAGCTGACCAAGCGGATCGCCGAGGACGACAAGCTGCGGCACCGGTTCTCCTGGGCCGCGCAGGCGGAGAAGATCCGCGAGATCTACGCCGAGCTGCTCGGCGGCCTGCCCGAGGAGGCGTGGCGGCCGGAGGCGACGATCGTGCGGCGGCTGCTGCCGCTGCGGGAGGAGGCTCCGTCGTGACGACGGACCGGCCGCACCTGCTCGTCGTCGTGCCCAACCGCATCACCGGCGACTCCCGGGTGATCAAGACCGCGCTGGCCGCGTCCCGGGCCGGCTACCGCGTGACCCTGCTCGGTCAGGCCCGGCGCAAGCGGCTGGAGACGTCGCTGGACGATGTCCGGGTGGTGCGGGTGCCGATCGTGCGCACCCACCACGAGGCGTATCTCGCGGCGATGCGGACCGTCACCGGGCGGCGCTCGCCGATCGCCTACCACGGCCCGTCGGAGGCGGCGGAGGCCGGCGCCCGGCTGGGGCGCCATCGGGAGCGCCGGCTGTCCGGGGCTCGCGGCGCGGGCCGGCTGGCCGCCGAGGCTGAGCTGCTCGCCCGCCGTCTGGTGCACCGGCTGCGCCGCGTCGGCGCCGGCCGCGAGACCGTCGTCGAGCCGGACGTCTCGCCCGACGCGGTCCAGTGGCGGCGCGACTGGCCGATCCTGGTGGACTGGCAGGAGACGTTCGGGCCGGTCATCGAGGAGCTGGCGCCCGACGTCGTCCACTCCAACGACGCCATCATGATCGGTGTGACGGCCGAGGCGGTGCGCCGGATGCGCGCGGCCGGCCGCGACGTGCGCTGGCTCTACGACGCGCACGAGCACGTGTCCGCGGTCGACTGGGGCACCGAGGCACGCAGCGCGGTGTACCGCCAGTACGAGGCCGAGTACATCCACCAGGCCGACGCCGTCGTGACGGTCAGCGACGAGCTCGCCGTCGCCCTCGAGCAGGAGCACGGCCTGGCGGCCCGGCCGCTGGTGGTGCGCAACGTCCCCATCCGCCACGTCGACACCGCCGGGACGCCGCGGCTGCGCGACGTCGCCGGCGTGCCCGCCGACGCGCCGCTGGTCGTCTACAGCGGCTACCTCGAAGCGCGGCGCGGCGTCGCCACGCTCGTCGAGGCGCTGCCGTTGCTGCCGTCCGTCCACGTCGCGCTGGTCACGTCCGCCGACCCCGCGGCGGGGACGCTGGGAGAGATCCTGGCGTCCGCCCGCGCCCTGGGCGTCGCCGACCGCGTGCACACCGCGCCGTACGTCGCGCCCTACCAGGTGCCGGCCTACCTCGCGTCCGCTGACATCGGGATCTTCCCCGGCCTGCGCCACCCCAGCCAGGAGGACTCGCTGCCGACCAAGCTGCCCGAGTACCTGCACGCCCGCCTGCCGCTGGTCGTCAGCGACCTGCGCACGATGGCGGAGTTCGTGCGGCGGACCGGCGTCGGCGAGGTCTTCACCGCCGGTGACCCGGAGTCGCTGGCCGAGGCGGTGCAGAAGGCGCTGGCCGGGCAGCAGGAGGCGCGGGCGCACATCACCGACGAGATGCTCGACGACCTGTCGTGGGAGACCCAGTCGCGCACGTTCGCCGACCTCTACGCGCGGCTGGCCGGCCGCCGGCCGGAGCCGCCGGCGGACCCGTCGCCGTGGGAGGCCGTCGAGACCGGGCCGGACGGCACGCCGGTGGTCATCAACTGACAGCGGGCGGCAGCCGGGACACGGCTGCGCCGGGGGTAGGCTGACCCCCGTTTCCCGGACGTAACAGACAGGACATGGAGGCTGTGGCAGCGTGAGTGCCCGGATCGTCGACACCGCCGACGTGGACCCGCGGGCCGAGATCGGCGACGGGTCCTCGGTATGGCACCTCGCACAGGTGCGCGAGGGCGCGGTCCTGGGCCGCAACTGCGTCATCGGCCGCGGCGCCTACATCGGCACCGGCGTGCGGCTCGGCGACAACTGCAAGGTGCAGAACTACGCGCTGGTCTACGAGCCGGCGGTCGCCGAGGACGGCGTGTTCATCGGCCCGGCGGTGGTCCTGACCAATGACACGTTCCCGCGCGCGGTCAACCCCGACGGCTCGCTGAAGAGCGGTTCGGACTGGGACGCGGTGGGTGTCACGCTGCGCGAGGGCTGCTCCATCGGCGCCCGTGCGGTGTGCGTGGCGCCTGTCACGGTGGGCCGGTGGGCTACCGTGGCGGCTGGGGCGGTCGTCACGCGCGACGTGCCCGACTTCGCGCTGGTCGTCGGTGTTCCGG
>NZ_POTW01000076.1 GCF_003236295.1 Jiangella anatolica | reverse complement strand
CGGAGCTGACCGCAGCCAAGATCGTCGGCGAGACCGCCGGCATCACCCGGTTCGCCAGCGAAGCCAAGTACGCCATGCACACCGGTGTCGCCCCCGTCCCCGTGTGGTCGGGCCGGACCAAGGGCCGCGTGCGCATGAACAAATCCGGCAACCGGCAACTCAACGCCGCCCTGCACCGCATCGCGGTCACCCAAATCAGACTGCACGGCCTGGGCCGTGCCTACTACAACAAACGCATCACCACCGGCGACACCACCACCGAAGCCCTGCGAGCCCTCAAACGACGACTCGCCCGAACCGTCTTCAACACCCTGAAGAACAACCCATCAACCGCAACCCCGCCGAACCTCGCAGCAGCGGCTTGACATAGGAGAAACGCATGGATCTGAAGGACGAAGCAGAAACGCTGCTGCGGCGGCTCGTCGGCAACGACGCGGCCGAGTTCCGCGACGGCCAGTGGGACGCCGTGCGCGACCTCGTCGAGCACCGGCGCCGGGTGCTGGTCGTGCAGCGCACCGGCTGGGGCAAGTCGGCGGTCTACTTCGTCGCGACGGGTCTGCAGCGGGCGCGCGGCGCCGGGCCGACCGTCATCGTGTCGCCGCTGCTGGCGTTGATGCGCGACCAGGTGGCGGCGGCCGGGCGGGCGGGTGTTCGCGCGGTCACCATCAACTCGGCCAACGCCGACGAGTGGGGTGAGGTCTCCAAACAGCTCGCCGACGACGCCGTCGACGTGCTGCTGGTCAGTCCGGAGCGGCTGAACAACCCGCGCTTCCGTGACGAGCAGCTGCCCACGCTCGCCGCGAGCGCCGGCCTGATCGTGGTCGACGAGGCGCACTGCATCTCCGACTGGGGTCACGACTTCCGGCCCGACTACCGGCGCATCCGCGACCTGCTCGGCACGCTGCCAGCCGGCACGCCCGTGCTGGCGACGACGGCGACGGCGAACGCCCGTGTCGTGGCCGACGTCGCCGAGCAACTGGGCGCCGGCGGCGCCGAGGTCACCACGATCCGCGGGTCGCTGGCCCGGCAGAGCCTGCGCCTCGGCGTCCTCTCCCTCGACGACGCCGAGCACCGGCTGGCCTGGCTGTCCGCGCATCTGGGTGAGCTGCCCGGCAGCGGCATCGTCTACACACTGACGGTGTCCGCGGCCGAGGACACCGCCGCGTTGCTGCGCGAGGCCGGTCACCACGTGCTCGCCTACACCGGCCGCACCGATCCCGCCGACCGGATCGAGGCCGAACGGGCGCTGCTGCACAACGAGGTCAAGGCGCTGGTGGCGACCAGTGCGCTGGGCATGGGGTTCGACAAACCCGACCTCGGCTTCGTCGTGCATCTCGGCGCGCCGTCGTCGCCGGTCGCGTACTACCAGCAGGTCGGCCGCGCCGGCCGGGCCACGGAGCGGGCCGACGTGCTGCTGCTCCCGGCGGCGGAGGACCAGGCGATCTGGCAGTACTTCGCCACGGTGTCGATGCCGCGGGAGGATCAGGCGGCCGCGGTCATCCGGACGCTGTCGGCCGCGGGCGAGGCGATGTCCACGGCGGCGCTCGAGACGGTCGTCGACGTCCGGCGGACGCGGCTGGAGCTGCTGCTCAAGGTGCTCGACGTCGACGGTGCGGTGCAGCGGGTCCGCGGTGGCTGGCAGGCGACCGGGCAGGACTGGGTCTACGACGCCGAGCGGTACGAGCGGGTCGCCGCCGCCCGCGACGCCGAGGCGCGGTCGATGCTGGTCTACCAGCGCGGCGAGCAGTGCCGCATGGCGTTCCTGCAGGCGGCGCTCGACGACCCGAGCGCGGCGGCGTGCGGTCGCTGCGACGTCTGCGCCGGGCCCTGGTACACCGACGAGGTCCCGGCCGAGGCGCGGGCGTCGGCGCGCACCACGCTGGCCCGGGCCGGCGTGCTGCTGGAGCCGCGGGTCCAGTGGCCGTCCGGCATGGCCCGCCTCGGCGTCGACGTCAAGGGCAAGATCGGCCCGGACGAGAAGGTCGAGCCGGGCCGGGTGGTCGCGCGGCTCACCGATCTCGGCTGGGGCCAGCGGCTGCGGTCGCTGCTCGACGCCGACGACGCGCCCGCCCCGGAGTCGCTGCTGGCGGCGTGCATCGACGTGCTGCGCGAGTGGCGATGGGACCGCCGGCCCGATGCCGTCATCAGCGTGCCGTCGCGGCGGCACCCGCAACTCGTCGGGTCCGTCGCCCGCTACCTGGCGTCGAGGGGCGGGCTGGCCGACCTCGGCGAGCTGGAGCCGACCGGCGCCGGTCCCGCCGCGGGGACCGAGCCCGGCGGCAACAGCGCCTTCCGCCTCGCGTCGGTCTGGGACGCCTGGCGCGTCGGCCCGGCGGCGCAGGCGGCCCTGGCCTCGCTCGGCCCCGACCCGGTCGTCCTCCTGGTCGACGACCTCGCCGACTCGCGCTGGACCCTCACCGTGGCAGGAAAGGAGGTGCGACGCGCCGGGGCCGGACAGGTGCTGCCGTTCGCCCTGGCCAGCGCCGGCTGAGCCGGACGCTGAACCTGTCCCTGAAGCCTGGCCCGCGCCTGACCGGTCGCCCAGCCGGGCGTTGTACCGCGGCTGTGCGTGGTTGAGGACGAGAGTCTGCGGCGCACACCGTGAGCCGCGGGCTGGGGCCGCGACCAACGACAGCAGGAGCGGCCAGCTGGCTCAGCAGGCCCTGTCAGCCGGTCGCGGCGTCGCGGGCGTCGGTGTCGAGGGCGGGAGCGGTGCGGCGGATCACCTGGGCCAGCGCCACCAGGTGAACCAGCCGGGCGAGCTCGGAGTCGAGGATGCGGGGCCCGCCGTCGCGGCCATAAACGATGGCGCGGCCGGTGTCGTCGATCGGGACGCCGACGGCGACGACGTCCTGCCAGGGCTCGGGGGCGTCGGGGCCGATGGTGATGCGGGACGGCTCGGTGAGCGGCAGCCAGGGCGCCTCGTACCCGTCGTCCTCGGGGGCGCCGCCGCTGGCGCGCTGCACCTTCAACGTCGAGCCGGCGGCCGGTAGCAGCAGGCCCCAGCCGGACCGGAAGATGCCGGGCACGAGGTCGACCAGGATCTCCTCGGCCCGCTCGGGATCGTCCGTCATCGCCTCGACGGCCTCGAGGTCGCGGTGCAGGCTGGCACCGGGCGAGTAGTGCCCGATGAACTCCACCGTCACGTCCGGGACCGAGCGACATGCCGTCACCAGCGAGTCCGGCAGTCGTCCGCCCGGCAGGTCGACCAGGAAATCGTCGACGACGAAGCCGTCGCCGCGGTGCTCGACGACGTCGACGCCGACGATGTCACCGCCGGCGGCGCCGACGGCCGTCGCGACGGCTCCGAGCGAACCGGGACGGTCCGGCACGACCACGCGCATGAGAAACGACACCCGCACAGAGTGACACAGATCCTGTCACGAGCGTGTTGCGACGAACGCCCCCGATGTGGGTGTGGGACGGGTCTCACCAGGGACGCGGCGACGGCGTCAGTGCTCCGCGCGCAGCCAGGCCAGCACCGCGAGAACCCGCCGGTGGTCGTCGTCGGAGGGCGGGAGGTCGAGCTTGGTGAGGATCGACGAGATGTGCTTCTCGACCGCGCCCTGGGTGACGACGAGCAGGCGGGCGATCGCGACGTTCGTCCGGCCCTCCGCCATGAGCGCCAGCACCTCGCGCTCGCGCGCCGTCAGCGTCTGCAGCGGATCGCGCCGGCGCCGGGCGAAGAGTTGCGCCACCACCTCCGGGTCCAGCACCGTCCCGCCGGACGCCACCCGCTCCAGCGCGTCGGAGAGGTCGGCCAGCGCGGACACCCGGTCCTTCAGCAGATACCCGACACCGCCGGCGCCGTCGGCGAGCAGATCGCCGGCGTAGGACTCCTCGACGTACTGCGACAGCACCAGCACGCCGGTCCCGGGGACGGCGGCACGGGCGGCCAGCGCCGCTCGCAGGCCCTCGTCGGTGAACGTCGGCGGCATCCGGACGTCGACGATCGCGACGTCGGGGCGGTGCTCGGACACCGACCGCACCAGCGTCTCGCCGTCGCCGACGGCGTCGACCACGTCGGCGCCGGCCTCGCCCAGCAGGCGGACCAGTCCTTCACGAAGCAGCAGGGAGTCCTCGGCAAGTACGACGCGC
Organism: Jiangella anatolica; assembly: GCF_003236295.1. Taxonomy (GTDB): domain Bacteria; phylum Actinomycetota; class Actinomycetes; order Jiangellales; family Jiangellaceae; genus Jiangella; species Jiangella anatolica. Next base: position 29,849 of record NZ_POTW01000076.1, on the reverse strand, counting down.
ACCCGCACAGCATGCCAGGTGGGCCCGGCCGCGGCTCCGACGGTCAGCCGGCGGGCTCGATCAACAGCGCGCCGGCGGTGTGGGCACCAGGACCAGCGGCACCGACGGCGGTCGTCGATGGTCAGTCGTCGGAGTCGATCCACAGGGCGCCGAAGGCGATCGACCCGTACGGCGCCCAGGCATGCGCGTTCCGTACCTGCGAGCCCACGACGCGAACTTGCCGGTCGTAGCGGAGCGGCACGAGGACGGCGTCGGCGACGGCGCGTGCGTCCAGCTCGGTCCACGCCGCGGCGCGGGCGTCGTCGTCGAGCTCGGCGGCGGCCGCCTCGGCGTCGGCGGTGAACGCGGGGTCGTCGTAGCGGGCCAGGTTGGCGGCGCCGCCGATCGGGGTGAGCAGGTCGGCGATCCTGGCCGCGTCGCGCCACGCCGGCGCCCAGCTGCTGAGCATCAGCGCGTACGGGCTGGCCGGGTCCTGGACCGCCGGATAGTACTCGGCCGGCGCGAGCGACACCGTCTCCAGCGCGATCCCGGCCGCGTCCAGCGACTCGCGCAGCACCTCCGCGGCGGCCGCGTTGACCGGCGAGTCGATGTAGGCGAAGCGCAGCGGCGGCATCGGCTCGCCCGCGTCCGCCAGCAGGGCATGGGCCCGCTCCGGATCGCCGCCCGGCGGGCCGCTCGGCGCGGCCGACGCGTCGTCGGCGCGCAGCCCGGGCGGCAGCATCCCGGCCGCCGGCGTCCCGGCGACGTCGCCGCCGAGCGCCTCGCGCACCCCGTCCCGGTCGATCGCGGCGGCGATGGCGCGGCGGTGGTCGGCCAGCGGCACCAGGACGGTGTTGATCGCCAGATAGCGGACGCCGAGGCCCGGGCCGCTGACGACCCGCTCCTCGTCCACCGCGCCGGTCGGGTCCTCCGTCGCGACCGGGGCCGGAGCCGACGCGATGGCGGCCTGGTCGGCGCCCTCGTCGGCCGCCATCCGCTGGTCGAGCGCGAGGAGGTCGAGACCGAGCTGGACCTCCACCCGGTCCGGGTAGGCCGGCCGCAGCGGATCGCTCCCGGCGTCCCACGCGTCGTTGCGGACCAGGGTGAGGTGGTCGATGGCCGCGTCGGCGATCCGGTACGGACCCGACGACACCGGCGACCGGTCGTACCCGTCGCCGGCCGGCGTGCCGGTCGGAACCGGGCCGAACACGGTCGTGCTGACGGCGTGATCGAAGTCGGCGGCCGGCCGGGCCAGCCGGAACGTGACGGTGCGATCGTCGGCCGAGCAGGTGACGGCGCGGTCGAACGCCGCGACGTCGCCCGGGTCCGGCGCGTACGGACCGGCGTACGCCGGGTTGCCGTCCGGCCCGGTAGGCACATCGAGCAGCCGAATCGCCCGCGGCACGCCGCTGGCCAGGATGAACCCCGGGTCGAACGCGCGGGACACGCCGAACTTGACGTCCGCGCAGGTGATGTCGGTGCCGTCCTCGAACCGGATGCCGTCGCGCAGCGTGAACGACCACTCGGTCGCGTCGTCGTTCGGGGTGCCGGTGTCGGTGGCGAGGTCGGCCACCAGGTCGACGTCGGCGGGGTCGGCGTCGTACGAGTACGCGGTCAGCGTCCGGTGCAGGAACGCCGTGGCGAACGCGATGTCCTCGGGCAGGTACATGCGCTGCGGATCGAGGTGGAGGATCTCGAGCGCGCTGCTCAGGTAGTGCAGCGTCCCGCCGACTTCGGGCGGGTCGCTCCGCGTGGTCGCCGAGCACGCCGTCGCCAGCAGCGCCGCGGTCGCCAGCAGCGCACCGGTGGTCACCCGGCGCCGGGTCGGCCGGGTCCTGGAACTCATCACGTCACGCTCACCCCTGCACGTAGGACTCGCGACCGGCTCAGACTGAGCGGCGAGAGTAGCGGCGCGGTGGCGCGGCGGCGAACGGCAGGTGTCCTGCGCCGGACATGCCGCCGACGTCCGCGGCGGCGTGCCCGGGACGTGGCCGCGGCGGGCCCGCGACCTCCTGACCGCCGGTCAGGAGGCGTGCCGCGCCTTGCTGGCCGGCCCGTCGGCCTCCTTGGCCTGCGCCCCCGGTGCCTGGGCGACCGGCGTCACCGGCTCGTCGGCGCGTGCCTCGACCGCCTCGATCAGCTTGATGTCGGCCTGGGTGTGCAGGATCGCGGCCTCGATGGTGAGCGCCGCCAGCGCGTCGTGCTGGTGGGTGCGCCGGCTGGTGCGCAACGTCTGCAGCTCCGCCATCCGCGACTCGTGCTGTATGCGGCAGATCTCGCGGATGGCGTCGGGGCCACGGCGGCCCGCGGCGAGCACCTTGAGGATGAAGTCGTCGCGGTAGCCGGACGTGCGCGTGGTGGGGGTGGCCAGCCACTCGTCGAGGTCGCTGCGGCCCGCCGACGTGATGAGGTACACGGTGCGGTCGGGCCGGGAGTCCTGCGGCACCGTGTGCGAGCTGACCATGCCGTCGCGATGCAGCCGGTCGAGGATCTGGTACACGTGGCCGATGTTCAGCCCACCCCACTGGGGTCCGACGGCCTTCTCGAAGTTCGCCTTGAGCTCATACCCGTAGCTGGGTCCGTCGGCCAGCAGGGCGAGAACGGCATGCTGAAGCGGCACCCTCACACTGTACGGGTGAACCGGCCGTTCCATCGACATTCAAGCGCCGTAAACCGTGGTCGTGGCGGCTGTCATGTCAGTCGCGGGGGTTGCGGAGGGGTGAGAGAATCAGCCCTGGCCGTATGTCGTGTTGAGCCGAGGGCATGATGATCACATGAGTCGGCAGGGTCCCGGCGACGCCGGGGACGTCCGGTCGGGGGGTCACGACCGGTTCCCGGGCGCGCCCATCTCGCTGCGCAACGTGACGCGCTTCTACCGCCAGGGCGGCGCCCACGTGCCCGCCCTGGTCGACGTGACGCTCGACGTACGGGCCGGCGAGTCGGTCGCCGTCGTCGGGCCGTCGGGGTCAGGCAAGTCGACGTTGCTGCACGTCATCGGCGGTATGGACCGTCCGGACACGGGCACGGTCCAGGTCGGCGGCACGCGCGTCGAGCAGTTGTCCCGGCGGGCCGCGGCGGTGTTCCGGCGCGGCATCGGCTTCGTCTTCCAGCACTACCACCTGCTGCCGCAGCTGAGCGCGCTGGACAACGTCGTCGTGCCGCTGATGCCGATCCAGGTCGGTTTCGACCGGCACGAGCGGGCCCGCGAGCTGCTCGACGCGGTCGGGCTCGGCGCCAAGCACGCGGCCCGCGTCGCGGATCTCTCCGGCGGTGAGCAGCAGCGCGTCGCGATCGCTCGCGCGCTGGTCGCGCGGCCCAAACTGCTGCTGGCCGACGAGCCCACCGGCGCGCTGGACTCGCGCACCGGCGACGAGGTCCTCGACCTGCTGGCGCAGGTGCAGGCCGACTACGGCATGACGCTCGTCCTGGCGACGCACGAGGCGGCGGTCGCGGCCCAGTGCTCGCGGCTGGTCAGCCTCCGCGATGGTGCGGTCGTCGCGGACCACGCGCTGTGGGACCCGCAGCCGGACGAGACGCTGCGGCGGGCCACCGGCCTGGGCTGACGTTCACTGGACTGATCATGTGGGTGAGCGGTGCGCCGCGCCCAGGCGAACAGTCCGTGACAGTCCGGCGCGAGCGGGTGCCTTCTACCTAGGCGCAAGGTAGAAACGGGACATAACGCCAGAAGCACATCTCGGGGAGCGCCATGTCTGCCAGCTTGATGACCAGGGTCAGGTCCGTGTTCGCGCCGGTCAGCGCGATGCGCGAATGTTCGCCCGACTGCCGGTACGAAACAGTGTGCTCCGGCGGGGTGCTGCTGCGCCGGCAGTGCTGCTACCGGCCCGACTGCAGCTACTACTGCGGCGCCTGGCAGCAGATCGGGGCCTGCTGAGCGATGATCGCCTTCGTTGCCGAGCTGGCCCGCTGGGCGCTCGTGCTGGTGTTCGCCGCAGCGGTCATCGGCAAACTGGTGTGGCCGGACGGGCTGTCCGGCCTGGCGGCGACGCTGCGGGCCGGGCTGCACGTCCCGGCCCGGCTGGCCGGTCCGGCGGCGGTGGCGTTGCTGACGGCGGAGGCGGCCGTGGCAGGGCTGGTGGCGGTACCGGCGACGGCGACGGCCGGCCTGCTGGCGGCGGGCGCGCTGAGCGCGGGACTGACCGCCGGCACGATCGTGCTGGCGCGGCGTGCCGACGCGCTGCCGTGCCGGTGCTTCGGGGCCGGCTCGGCGCCGGTCGGCTGGACGACGGTGCTGCGCAACGCCGGGCTGACGGCGCTCGCGGGCGCCGCGCTCGCGCTGGCCGGCCGGACGGACGTCGGCGGGACGGGCGCAGGAGACGCGGCCGTGGGCGGCACCGGCGCCGCGACCAGTCTGCTGGCGGCCGTGACGGCGGCCGCGCTGCTGCTCGCCGCCCGCCGGGTCGCACTGCACCCCCCGCAGCAGCACCCGCCCGTGGACGGGCGCCGGGCGGGGCACCCGGAAGAGCACCCGGTCGAGCTGCCGCCGAACGGCCCGGAGCTCGGTGCGCCGGCCCCGGCGGTGCCGGGCGTGCCGCCGCCGCGCGCCGGCGGCCTGCGGCTGGTCGCCTTCGCCTCCGCGACGTGCCGGGCCTGCCGCGACGGACTGCCGCGGCTGGCCGCGTACGCACGGCTGCTCGGCGGTGCGGACCGGGTCGTCGTCGCGATCGTCGGCGACCCGGCGGCTGGCACGGACATCGAGACCGCCGTCGCGGGCGTCGCGCACGTCCTGGTCGGTGACCGGGCCGCCGGCCTCGCCGACGTCTACGGCATCGCCGTGTTCCCGACGTACGTGCTGGTCACCGGTGACGGGCTGGTCGAGGCGGTCGCGCCGTCGGTCGACGAGCTCCCGCGTCCGGTGCGGTGACCGAGCCGGACGCCGGCGCGATCAGGGCGACACCCGCCGCGGCGGGCCGGGCGCTCGCCCAGCTGTGGTCGGCGGCCCCGGGCTGGTCGGCCGGGTTCGCCGCGCTGTCGCTGCTGGCCGGCGTGCTGGTGCCGGTCGACGCGTGGCTGCTGTCCCGCGCGCTGGACGCCGTCGCCGACGGCAGCGCGACCGCTGTCGTCGTGGTCGCGCTCCTGGGCGTGGCGGCCGTCGCGACCGCGGTCGTCGCGGCGCTGACGAGGTACGCGGAGAGCGAGCTGGCCCGCCGGGTCGCGCTGCGGGCGAAGAGCACGCTGCTGAGCGCGGTCGCCCGCATCGGCGGCCTGGAGCTGCTGGAACGGCCGGCCTTCCTGGACCGGCTGCGGCTGGCCGAGCAGGCCGGCACCGGCGCGCCGCAGGTGCTGGTCCAGGCGGTGTTCGGCGCCCTGCGGGCGGCGGTCGCCGCAGCCGGGCTGGTCGCGGTGCTGGCCGCGGTCAACCCGTGGCTGGTGCCGCTGACGCTCGCCGGCGCCCTGCCCGCCGTCGCGGCCGCCCTCGCCGAGAGCCGGGAACGCGCCCGCGTGCTCTGGCGGATCACCCCCGGCTTCCGCCGCGAGATGTTCTACGGAGGCCTGCTCACCGACGCCGGCGCGGCCAAGGAGATCCGCGTCTTCGGCCTCGGCGACCTGCTGCACGAGCGGATGACCGCGGAGCTGCGCGCGATCGCCCGGGCGCAGCGGACGGTGGATCGGCGGGCTGCCCTGGCTCAGGGTGGGCTGGCCGCCGCCGGCGCGCTCCTCGGCGCCGCCGCGCTGGTGTGGGGCGCCGTCCAGGCGGTGGCCGGCGCGATCACCGTCGGCGACCTGAGCATGCTGGTCACCGGGCTGGCCGGGCTGCGTGCCGCGGCCGCCGGGATGGTCCGCTCGGCCGGCGACGGTCACCACAGCGCGCTGGTGTTCGGGCACTTCGAGGCGGTGCTGGCGACGGCGGCCGCGGCCGCCGCCGCGCCGGCCCCACCACTCGGGCCGCTCGGGCGAGCCGTCCGGCCCTCGACCGTGGAGGTGCGTGACCTGGCCTTCGGTTACGCTCCCGACCATGCGCCGGTACTGCGTGGCGTCACGTTCACCATCCCGCCGGGCGCCATGGTCGCCCTGGTCGGTGCCAACGGCGCCGGCAAGTCCACCGTCGTCAAGCTGCTCTGCCGGCTCTACGAGCCCATGTCGGGCAGCATCCGCTGGGACGGCCGCGACGCCGCCGGCCTGCCGCCCGACGCCGTCCGCCGCCGCATCGGCGTGCTGTTCCAGGACTTCGTCCGCTACGACCTCACCGCCGCGGACAACATCGGCTTCGGCGACGTCCGCCGGCTCGGCGACGAGCCCGCCCTGCGCGCCGCCGCCCGGCTGGCCGGCGCGGACACCGTCCTCGACCGGCTGCCCCAGGGGTACGCGACGATGCTGAGCCGGGCCTTCGGCGGCGCCGATGAGGCGGACGGCGTGCAGCTGTCCGGCGGGCAGTGGCAGCGCGTGGCGCTGGCCCGCTCGCTGCTGCGCGACGACGCCGAGCTGATGATCCTCGACGAGCCCAGCTCCGGGCTGGACGCCGACGCCGAGGCGGCGCTGTACGAGCACCTGCGCACCGAGCGGCGCGGCCGCTCCTGCCTGCTGGTGACGCACCGGCTGAGCGCGGTCCGGCACGCCGACGCGATCGTCGTGCTGGCCGGCGGCCGGGTCGCCGAGCAGGGCACGCACGAGGAGCTGCTGGCCGCCGGTGGCGAGTACGCCCGGCTGTACCGCCGGCAGGCCGAGGGGTTCGGGAGGCCGGCCGATGCCGCCGCGCGCTGACGCCGTCCGCCGGCTGCTCGCCCGGCTGCGGCGGCGGTCCGGCGCCGGTCCCGGCGACGCCGCGCCGGGCGTCGGCCCGCTGGTCCGAGCCCAGCTGCGGGCGCATTGGGGCCGCGCGCTCGCGCTCGGCCTCGGCGTCGTCGCCGCGACCTCGGTGTTCACCGTGCTGACCGGCGCGTCGGAGGTGGAGCGGCTGGAGCTGCGCGGCGAAGTGGTGGCCGCGCAGAGCGACTACCACATCCTCGTCCGCCCGCCGGGCACCCGCAGCGAGCTCGAGGCCGACCGCGGGCTGGTCCGGCCGTACCAGCTCTCCGGCCAGTTCGGCGGCATCTCTATGGCCGACTACGACGCGATCCGCTCCCTCGGCGGCGTCGAGGTGGCCGCGCCGGTCGCGATGGTCGGCTACATCATGACCGCGACCAAGGTCGAGATCGACGCCGGCCCGCGCACCGACGCCGGCCGCGAGCTGCTGGTCGCCGACGTCATGCACACCAGCGACCGCGGGCTGACCCGGATCGAGCAGCCGTCCGCGTCGTTCTCCTACGTCACCCCGAACCCCGTGACCGTGCTCGGCCAGCTCGACGACAGCGGCGAGCCGTACAGCATCGCCGAGATCCGGCCGGACGGGTCCACCGTGCCGGTCTGCCCGGCCCGCGCCCTCGGCGGCGAGATCGCCGGCTCGCCGGCCCAGGCCGCCCGCGAGCGCAGCAGCACCTGCGCGACCACCCGGCCCGGCGCCGACCCCGCCACCCGCAACCTGCAGGCGCCGCCGCGGCGCACCGTCGAGCTGGAGTGGTCGTTCCCGGTGCTGGTGGCCGCGGTCGACCCGGAGCAGGAGGCCGCGCTGTCCGGCGACGAGGTGCCCGCGTCGCTGCGGGCGCTGGCCGGCTCCGGCGCCGCGACCGGCACCGGCAGCCGGCCGGTCCCCGTCGTCGTCGCGTCCGAGCCGCGCGTCGACGCGCAGGCCGAGGTGAGCGTGCGGCTGCTGCCCGACGAGGCGGCCGCGGAGTTCGCGACCGGCCTCGGTCTCGACGAGGTCGGCGCGCTGCTGGCCACGCCCGGGGCGGTCGTCGCGACCGACACGATCACCGCCGACCAGGCCTACCAGGAGCTCATCCGCGAGGCGACCGAACGCCCGGTGAGCATCCTGGTGGACAGCTTCTGGACCACCGAGCCGACGGCGTACGACGTCGGCGCCGGCGGCGTGCTGGAGCCGCGTCCGGTCGGCAACCCGCAGGACGTCTGGCAGTCGTCGGTCCGCACTGAGGGCTACGTGCCGACGCCGCCGATCGTCGCCGACACCGGGTTCCGTGAGGTGCGCCCGCACCAGGGCTCGGCGATATCCGAGAGCGGCGCGATGCTGCCGCAGCTGAGCATCGTCGGCACGTTCGACTCCACCGACTTCGAGGCGGCCGGGTTCGCCGGCACGCCCGGTCTGCCCGCGGCCGACGCCCGGAGCGAGGCGCTGCTCGGCGGGCTGCCGCTGCTGCCGTCGGGCAGCCCGGCCGCCTACCACCTGGGCCCGCCGACGGCGTTCATGCGGCTCTCCGACCTGGACACGTTCACCGGCTCGGGCATCGAGCTGGCCGACCAGGACGCGCCGATCAGCGCCATCCGGGTGCGGGTGGCCGGCGTCGACGGCGTCAGCGCGGTCGAGCGCGAGCGGGTCCGGTTGGTGGCCGACCAGATCCGCCTGCGCACCGGTCTCGACGTCGACATCGTCCTGGGCAGTGCGGCCACCCAGCAGACCGTCGAGCTGCCGGCCGGCGCGTTCGGCCGGCCGCAGCTGGCGCTGGCCGAGACCTGGATGCGCCAGGGCGTCGTCGCGGCCGTCATGCAGACCATCGACCACAAGAGCGTCGCGCTGTTCGTGCTGGTCCTGGCCGTGAGCACGCTGTTCGTCGCGAACGTCTCGGCGGCGGCGGCACGGTCGCGGCGGGGCGAGCTGGCGGTGCTGAGCCGGGTCGGCTGGAGCCGCGGGCACCTGCTGCGGCTGCTGCTGGCCGAGGTGCTGCTGGTCGGCGGCGCCGCCGGGGTCGTCGGCGCCCTGCTGTCGGTCGCGATGGGCTGGGTCACCGGCCTGGAGGTGACGGCGGTCCGGGCCGCCGTCGCCGTGCCGGTCGCGGTGGTCGTCGCGCTGGTCGCCGCGGCGTGGCCGGCCTGGCGGGCGTCGCGGCCGTCCATCGCCGGGGCGATGCAGCCGCGGATCCGGCCCGGCCAGCGCTCGCCGCTGGTGCGCGGGGTGCGCTCGCTCGCCGTCGCCAACGTCGTCCGCTCGCCCGGGCGGACCGGGCTGGGCGTGCTGGCGGTCGCGCTGGGCTGCGCGGCGCTGACGGCGCTGCTCGGCATCACGCTGGCCTTCAACGGCGCCGTCGTCGGGTCCGTGCTGGGCGACGCGGTCTCCGTCAGGGCGCGCGACATCGACTACGTCGCCGTGCTGGTGACGATCCTGCTGTCCAGCATCGCCGTCGCCGACGTCGTCTTCCTCAACATGCGCGACCGGCGCGCGGAGTTCGCCGTCCTGCAGGCGGTCGGCTGGGGCGACGGGCGCGTGCGCCGCGTCGTGCTGGCCGAGGCGGCGCTGATCGGCTGCACCGGCGCGGTCTGCGGCACCCTCGCCGGGCTGGCCGTCGCCGCCGGGCTGGCCGGCGAGCTGCGCGCGGAGCTGCTGGTCGCGGCGGGGCTGACGATCGCCGGCGGCACCGCGGTCCCGGTGCTGGCCAGCCTCGTCCCCGCCGCCGCGCTGCGCCGCATGACGGTCGCGTCGACGCTGACCCGCGACGCCTGACCCCATGATCATCAATGATCCAACCACCTATAGGGGGTTGGATCATTGATGATCATGGGGAGGCAGCGTTCGTCCGGGCGAACGCGCGGGGTCATGTGCTAGCTGCCGGTCGGTCACCTCCGATTGGTCCGATATGCGGGATCACGTGTCCCCATCGGAGGTCCCGCAGATGCCTGACAACCCCGCCGGCCGCGGCGTCGCCCGCCGCCGTCTGCTCCAGGGCGCCGTCGCCGCACCGGCCGCGCTCGCCGTCCCGGGCCTGATCGGCGCCGGCGCGAACGGCACGGCCGCCGCCGCTCCCGTCGTCCCGCCCACGCCCGCCGGGTTCGACCCGGACAGCCCGCGGTTCGCGCTCGCCGTCCTGCCCGACACGCAGTACCTCTTCGACGAGGACCGCTCCGACCCCGAGCCGCTGGCCTCGACGTTCCGCTATCTCACCGAGCAGCGCGGTGTCGCCAACGTCGCGTTCATGACCCACCTCGGCGACGTCACCGAGCACGGCACGCAGGACGAGATCGACCTCGCGGACCAGACGTTCGAGGCCATCGACGGCGTCGTGCCGTTCAGCGTGCTGGCCGGCAACCACGACATCCCCGGCGGCAACGACCAGCGCGGCGACACCCCGTACCTGCGCGCGTTCGGCCCGTCGCGGTTCACCGCCAGCCCGACGTTCGGCGGCAGCTCGCCCGACGGCTACAACAGCTTCCACGTCGTCCCCGCCGCCGGCCGCGAGTGGCTGGTGCTGGCGCTGGACTGGCGGGTCTCCGACGCGGGCCTGGCCTGGGCCCGCGGCGTCGTCGACGCGCACCCGAAGCTCCCCGCGATCGTCACCACGCACGACCTCGCCTACGCCGACGACGCGGGCGCGGCGACGCTGTCGGGCAACGGGCAGCGGCTGTGGGACGGGCTGATTCGCGGCAAGGACCAGATCGTCCTCGCCCTCGGCGGGCACTACTGGCCGCCCGGGCGCACCGTCCTCACCAACGACGCCGGCCACGACGTGCACGTCCACATCACCAACTACCAGGACCGCTACTACGGCGGCGCCGGGATGATCCGGCTCTACCAGTTCGACCTGGTCCGCAACACCATCGACGTCGAGACGTTCGCGCCGTGGTTCCTGCAGCGCGACGCGGGGGAGCGGCCGCCCCTGGGCGCCGAGGTCATCGAGCTCACCGGCGACGTCGACCGGTTCAGCCTGCCGGTCGACTTCGCCGAGCGGTTCGCCGGGTTCGCGCCGGAGCAGCTGCCGCCGTCGCGCCCGCCGACCCGCGTCGTCGGCCGGGACACCGTCGCGTACTGGCGGTTCGACACGCTCGGCCTGCGCGGCCGGGTCGAGGACGGCCTGACGGTGGCCGACGGCGCCGTCGCACAGGACCTCACCCGCAAGGGCAACGACCTGGTCGTGCGCCGGCTGCACTCGACGGCGCCGGGTCTGCTCACGCGCTCCCTGGACCACCACGACGGCGCGCCGGCCCACGCCAGCCTCCGCTTCGACGGCGGCCAGTCGCCGAACCGCGGCGCGATCCTGGAGGCCGTCGCGACGGCGCCGATCAACTCCGAGAAGTTCCTCGGCGGCTACACCATCGAGGTGTTCGTCAAGCTGCCCGAGCCGTTCGAGGGCAACCACGCCTGGATGGGCATCCTCAGCTGGCAGGGCCGGGCCGGCGACGCGGGCAAGACGGCCGGCTACTCGCCGCTGGAGCCGACCTGCAGCCTCAACCTCTCGCCCGAGCGCTACCTCCAGTACGTCCTCTACCCGCACGTCGAGGACGCCTCGCCGACGTCGTGGAGCCACGCCCTCCCGGTCGGCCGCTGGTTCCACGTCGCGGTCGTCAACGACGGGGCCCGGACGGTCGTGTGGGTCGAGGGCTCGCCGATCGCGCGCAACCCGAGTCAGCCGGCGCACGGGATCGCCACCCTCGGCCGGCCGTTCACGCTCGGCGCGACCGGCTGGGACCTCGGCTTCGGCCAGGGCTTCTACGGCTTCCTCGGCGACGTCCGGATCAGCCGGCGGGCACTGGCGCCGGCGGAGTTCATGGCGCCGTTCGAGTAGATTGGGCCGATCTATTTTGTGACAATTCAGGACATAGACACCTGAGTGACACTGTTGATCGACAGGCTCTGACTGTCCAAGCCGCACCAGCCCGAAAGGCAGTCAGATGCCAAAGACCCTGCTCAAGCGCGCCCTCGTGGTGTCAGCTCTTGCTGCGGTCGGCGCGACGGGAATCGTCGCGCCGGCCCAGGCCAGTGGATACCACGACGAGCCGGACAACATCGCGCACCACGGCGCCTCCGGCGAGGCGCCCGAGAACACCCTCCGCGCGATCCGGCGTGCCTTCAACCAAGGCGCCGACGCCGTCGAGATCGAGATCCAGCGCACCGCCGACGGCGTGCTCGTCGCGCTGCAGGACCGGTCGCTGGCCCGCACGACCAACGTCGAGGAGGTCTTCCCGGACCGCGCGCCGTGGGACGTCGACACCTTCACGGCCGCCGAGATCCGCCAGCTGGACGCCGGCTCGTGGTTCGACCCGCGGCTCGCCGGCCAGCGGGTCCCGACGCTCGACCAGGTCATCGACGAGGTCGGGGCCTACCGCGGCCTGGTCGTCGACCTCTCGGCCGCCTTCGTCCACCCCGGCATCGAGCAGGATCTCGCCGAGGAGCTCCTCGACCACTCGTGGTACCTGAACTGCGTCCAGCGCAACGGCAACCTGCTGGTGCAGTCGACCGACTCCGGCGTGGTGAGCGGCTTCCACGACTTGCTCCCCGGCGTCCGTGTCGGCGTGATCCACGAGTTCCGGCCGGCGGACGAGACGCTGGTCGAGAACGCGGCGACGCTCGACCGCGTCGACGTCGAGGCTCGGTGGACCGACCAGGCCCTCGTCGACCGGGCGCACGAGCTCGGTCTGGAGCTCGTCGTGCACACCGTCGACACGTCGGACCGGATGACCTTCTTCGCCGGGCTCGGCGTCGACGGCATCGCGACCTCGCTGCCCCGCCTGCTCGACCAGGTCGTCGACTGATCGCTCCTCTTGGAGGCCGCCGCCCGGTTCGCGCCGGGCGGCGGTCGCCGTTCACCGAGCGTTCATCGCCACCTCGTTGGCCCGGATCCTGCATCGTGGCAATGTGAGCATGATGCATCATGGCGATGTAAATCACCTCCATTCAGCTCATGGGGACATACGTGTGCAGGGGACGCGAGTGACGGAGAACTCTGGCTGATGTCGACGACCACGACACGAGTCGAGCCCACGAGTGAGGTCGCCGAGGACGCGCCACGCGCGCTGCGGGCCGCCACCGGCCGCAGTGACCGCATCTTCCGCGGCGTCTCGCGGGGCGGCGGGATCGCCGTGCTGGCGATCATGTCGTTGATCGGCGTCTTCCTCACCTATCGCGCTCTGCTGGCGCTGCGGGAGGCCGGCTGGTCGTTCGTGACGACCGAGTCGTGGGAGCCCGACGCCGGTGAGTTCGGCATCGCCGCGGTCCTGGTGGGCACGATCCTGATCGCGCTCGTGGCGATCAGCCTCGCGGTGCCACTGGCCATCGGTACCGCGCTCTACATCTCCGAGTACGCGCCGGCGAGGATCAAGCCGACGCTGATCAGCATGGTCGACCTGATGGCGGCGGTGCCGAGCGTCGTCTACGGCCTGTGGGGCGCGTTCTTCCTGCAGTGGAACGTGCTCGGCCTGTCGCGCTGGATCTCGACGTGGTTCGGGTGGATCCCGTTCCTGTCCGTCGAGGGGACCGACCCCCGCGACCCGCTGGCGACGGAGACCGTCTACACCGCGTCCACCTTCATCGCCGGCATCGTCGTCGCGATGATGGTGACGCCGATCGCCTGCTCGGTGATGCGGGAGGTGTTCTCGCAGGCCCCGGCCGGTGAGCGTGAGGGCGCGTACGCGCTCGGCGCCACCAAGTGGGGGATGATCCGCTCGGTCGTCCTGCCGTACGGCAAGGGCGGCATGATCGGCGGGACCATGCTCGGCCTGGGCCGGGCACTCGGCGAGACCATCGGCGTCTACATGGTCATCTCGCCCATCTTCGTCATCCAGCCCCGCATTCTCGAGAGCGGCGCCAGCTCGGTGTCGTCGCTGATCGCGCTCCGCTTCGGCGAGGCGTCGGACTTCCATCTCTCCGCGCTGATGGCCGCCGGCCTCGCGCTGTTCCTGATGACGCTGGTGGTCAACTTCGCCGCCTCGTCCATCATCGCCCGGTCGCGCTCCGGCGCCGTGAGCGACGCGTAGAGGAGACGACATGACCGCCCTCGACACCCGGCCGTCCGGCCTGGTCACCGACACCCCGGCGCCGGGCGGCACCACCCTGCCGCCGCCGGTGCCGCCCGGCAGCCCGGAGGAGCCGCGGCGCGGCCTGACGACGCTGCGGGCCGGCGACCTGTTCGCCCTGCTCGGTTCCGCGGCCGCCGCGCTGGCGCTCACCTACGTCCTGTTCGTCCAGTTGCTGCCGCTCGACGGCACGCTGGGCTTCGTCGTCGTCGCGTACCTCCTGTTCCTCGGGGTCTACGCGCTGCTCGTGTCGCTGGACGAGGACGGGCCGGCGATCCGCGACAAGGTGGCCGCGGTCGCCGTGCACGGACTGGCCCTGCTGATGGGCATCGGCCTGGTCTTCGTCGTGAGCTTCACGATCCTGCGCGGCCTCGAGGCGCTGCCGTACCCGAACTTCTACACCGCGGACATGCGTGACGCCGGGCCGCTGCAGGGCCTGGACGCCGGCGGCATGCTGCACGGGCTGATCGGCACGCTGATCATGATCTCGATCGCGCTGGCCATCACGATCCCGCTGGGCGTCGTCTGCGCGGTGTTCCTGAGCGAGCTGCCCGGCCGGCTCAGCCGGCTCGTGCGCACCATCTGCGAGGCGATGACGGCGCTGCCCTCCATCGTCGCGGGCCTGTTCATCTACGCCACCTGGATCATCGCGCTCGGGTTCGACCAGTCCGGCTTCGCCGCCGGGCTCGCCATCACCGTCATGATGCTGCCGATCGTGATCCGGGCCGCCGACGTCGTGCTGCGGCTGGTGCCGGGCACGCTGAAGGAGGCCTCCTACGCCGTCGGCGCGAGCCAGTGGCGCACCGTCTGGCACGTCACGCTGCCCACGGCGCGGTCGGGACTGACGACGTCGGTCATCCTGGGCACCGCGCGCGGCATCGGGGAGACGTCGCCGGTGCTGCTCACCGCCGGGTTCACCGCGGCGGTCAACCTCGACCCGTTCCACGAGCCGATGGTCTCGATGCCGCTGCTCGTCTTCGACCTGGTCAGGTACCCGCAGCCGGACATGGTGGCGCGCGGGTTCGGCACCGCCGCCGCGCTGATGCTGCTGGTGCTGCTGCTGTTCGGCGTGGGCCGGGCGCTGGGCGGACGCGGCCCCGGCCAGCTGAGCCGCCGCCAGCAGCACCGCCGCGTGCTGGCCTCGCGCCACGACGCCGAGCGCTTCCGCCGTTACGAGGCCGCCCGGCCGGCGGCCGTCAGTCAGGAAGGACACGACCGATGACGTCGAGGCGACGGGGCCGCGCCCTGGTGCTGCGCTGGGCCGGTGGCCTGCTGGCGGTGGCGTTGATCGTCCAGACGGTCCTCACCGGCGCCGCACCCGGCGCCCGGGCGGAGGGGAGCTACGTCACGATCTCCGGCTCGGGCTCCACCTGGAGCCAGAACGCCGTCGAGGCGTGGCGGCGCAACGTCGAGCAGTTCGGCATGACGGTCAACTTCGCCGGGAACGGCTCGTCGCGAGGCCGGGCCGAGTTCCGCGAGGGGACCGTGGACTTCGGGGTCTCGGAGATCCCGTACGGCATCCGCGACGGCAACAACGAGGACCCGCCGCCGTCGCGTGCCTACGCCTACATGCCGATCGTCGCGGGCGGCACGTCGATCATGTACAACCTGACCATCGGGGCGCAGCGGGTCACGAACCTGCGGCTGTCCGGCGCGACCATCGCCCGGATCTTCACCGGTCAGATCACTCACTGGAACGACCCGGCGATCCGTGAGGACAACCCGCAGCTGAACCTGCCCGCCATCCAGATCGTGCCGGTGGTGCGCTCCGACGGTTCCGGCACGTCGGCGCAGTTCACCGCGTGGATGGTGAGCGAGCAGACGGACATCTGGAACGCCTACTGCGCCGCGGCCGGCCGCAACCCGTGCACCCAGACGTCGAACTATCCGGTCCTGCCGGGCTCGGCGTTCATCTCACAGTCCGGCTCCAACGGCGTGGCCGGCTACGTGTCCCAGGCGGCCGGCGCCATCACCTACGTCGAGTACTCCTACGCCATCAACCAGGGGTTCCCGGTCGCCAAGGTGCTCAATGACGCCGGCTACTACATCGAGCCGACGCCGGAGGCGGTGGCGGTCGCGCTGCTCCGCGCCGAGATCAACGACAACGCCGCGTCGGTGAACTACCTCACCCAGGACCTGACGAACGTCTATCGCAACGCCGACCCGCGGTCGTACCCGATCTCGTCGTACTCCTACATGATCCTGCCCACCGAGCTGGAGTCCGGCTTCACCGAGCAGAAGGGGTACACGCTCGGCACCTTCGCCCAGCACTTCCTCTGCGAGGGCCAGCAGCAGGCGCCCGCACTCGGCTACTCGCCGCTGCCGATCAACCTGGTCCTCGCCGGCTTCGACCAGGTCGAGCGCATTCCGGGCGCTCAGGACGTCGACATCAACGTGGCGGCCTGCAACAACCCGACGTTCTCCTCCGACGGCGACAGCACCACCAATGTGCTGGCCGAGAACGCGCCGTACCCGCCCGACTGCGACCGGCCGGGCTCGGTGCAGTGCTCGACCGGCACCGGCGGGGCGCCCGGTGACACGCCGCCGAGCGGCGGCGCCGAGGGCGGCGGGACCGAGGGCGGCGGCGACGGCGGGACCGGCGGCGGCGGTGGCGGCGACGGCGGTGGTGGCGCGGCCACCGGAGCCGACGGAGGCGGCGGCACCGCCACCGGGACGGACACCGGTGGCGCGGCCACCGGGACCGACGCCGGCGGGACCGCGTCCGGCACCGACGCGGGCGGGACGGCGTCGGGCGCGGCCGACGGAACCGACACCGGCGCGCCCGTCATCGATCCGGAGACCGGCGAGGTCATCGGCGGCGACGGCACCGACGCGGGCGGCGGGCAGAACGTGTCCGCCGTGCCGGTGTCGCTGCAGGCGTCGTCCGGGTGGCGGTTCCAGCACACGCTCATGGCGCTGGCCGGCCTGCTGTTGCTCGGCGTCGTCATCGGCCCGCCCCTGATCACCCGGCTGCTCGGCCCACGCAACGCGACCCCTGGGAGGACGCCATGAAGGTCTCGCCCGCCCTCCGCATCCGGACAGTGTCCGCCGCGCTGGCGCTGGTCGCCGGCGCCGGCCTGCTGGCCTGCCAGCCGGCCACACCGCCCGCGAACGCCGCCACGGCTGACGACCTGAGCGACTCGGCGCGGACGTACGCGTGGTCCGAAGGGATCGTCGGCGCCGACGACAGCATCGTCGCGCCGCGGGACCCGGACCACCCGATGTACGAGGACTTCGCCGACCTCGAGGTGACCGTCTCGCAGACCGAGGACGTGCGGGCCCAGTCAGTGCAGGTCACCTGGTCGGGCGGGGTGCCCACGGTCATCACCAGTGGTGGCAATCAGCCCGCTGCCGGCTACCTGCAGCTGATGCAGTGCTGGGGCGACGAGAACGCCGGACCGGACCCGGAGACGTGTGTCTGGGGCGCCGACGGTCTCCCCGGGACCGCGTCGATGCCCGGGGACACGGGGCTCAGGTCGCTGGCGACCGCGCCGGCCGATCCGCTGCTGGACGAGGACACACTGGCCGGGTACCTCGATCCGACCATCAACCGGCATCGGGTCCCGTTCCTGGCGGCCAGTGCAGACGAGCCGGTATGGGACCCGGTCAGCTACTACGACCGGTGGACGACCAATGAGTTCCGCCTCGGCATGACCAGGGCCGACGGCACCGGTGAGCGGCATTTCACCCTTCAGGACGGCACGGAGGCGTCGCACCTGGGCTGCGGGCGCACGCTGGAGGACGGGGAGGTGCGCGACTGCTGGCTGGTCGTCGTACCCCGCGGCACGCACGAGGTCGACGGATTCGCCGTCACCGACGATCCGACAGGGACATCCATGCTGCGGACCTCTCCGCTGTCACCTACGAACTGGGCCCAGCGCATTCAGGTGCGGCTCGACTTCGCGCCGATCGGCCTGTTCTGCCCGATCGAGGCCGCGCAGCGTCCGACGATCGGCTCGGATTTCATGGGCGCGGCCATGTACTCCTGGCAGCGCGCGCTCTGCGCCGACGACGGCGCGGTCTACGGGTTCACCCCCGCGGGCGACTCCACGGCCCGGGAGACGGTGGCCGGTGGCCTGCCCGGCAATCCGGGGCTGGGCTTCACGTCGGCGCCGGTCACCGAGAGCGACGGCCCGGCCCCGGTGGTGCACGCGCCGGTGGCGATCTCGGGCCTGGCCATCGGGTTCAACCTGGTGGCGCCGGACGGCGAGCGCATCGACGAGCTGCGGCTCACGCCGCTGCTGGTGGCGAAGCTGCTCACCCAGACGTACTGGCGGGACCTGCCCGGCCTGCCGGCGCCGCCACCGGCGGGGCAGCCCGACGAGCGGCCGGAGTGGATCCGCGCGAACCCGGAGACCGTCCTCGACGACCCCGGGTTCCAGCAGCTCAACCCCGACGTCGACCCAGGGGTCTTCCGGTTGCATGCGTCCAATCTGCTCAAGGTGCCGGTCGAGCCGTCCGACGCGGTCCGCGACCTCTGGCGGTGGATCTTCCACGACGAGGAGGCCGCGGCCTGGCTGCGCGGCGAGCCCGATGAGAACGGGATCAGGGTCAACCCGGTTCTCGGCGAGGTGCTGACCGGTCATCTGGAGGCGGGGACCGCGCCGGACTTCGTGCCGCGCGACGTCGAGTACTGCTTCGAGGTGCTGTCGGAGGAGGACGAGTCCGCGCGGCGTCCCCGCTACTGCAGCCTGGACCTGCTCCCGTACACGAACGGGTTCGAGGACGGCGCCCGCAGGAACAGCATCTTCGAGACCAACTTCTGGGCCTACGATCCGAATGCCGTGCCGCCGAGCGGTCAGGGTCGCGGCTGGTACAGCCGGCCGGAGCCGCGTCCGTCCGGCGCGGCGCTGACGATCACCGACAGCGTATCGGCGGCGCAGTACGGTATCGGCACGGCCGCGCTGCTGAACGCCGCGGGCGAGTTCGTCGCGCCGACGGAGGCCGGGATCGCCGCCGGCGTGGAGGCGATGCTGCCCGGCGACGAGATCGAAAGCGTCCTCCAGGTCGATCCCGAGGCGGCCGATCCGGCGGCCTACCCGCTGCCGGCGGTGACGTATGCCGCGGTCCGGGTGGAGCAGGAGGACGAGGCGCTGGCCGACTACTCGACCTTCCTCGAGCACGCGGCCGGGGCCGGTCAGACCCCGGGGTGGTCGCCTGGAGAGCTGCCGGAGGGCTATCTGCCGCTGCCCGAGTACATGCGGGAGCAGACGCTGGCGGTCGCGGCCCAGCTCGTGCAGGAGGACCCCGTCGAGAAGCCGCCCGGGCTGACGCCGGGGGGCCGGGGCGAGGACGGCGAGGATCCGCCGCCCGGTGGCGACGCGTCCGGCGGGCCCGGGAGCGACCCGGCCGGCAACGGCGCGCCCGGGAGTGGCGACGCACCCGATCCGGCGTCGCTGTCGCCCGCCGGTGACGACCCGACCGGCGGGACCGCGCCCCCGGCTCCGGGCGGCGGCACCGAGAACCCGGCGCCACCCAGCGGAGACGATGACGTGCTCGTGGCCCAGTCCACGCCCGGCGAGCCGGTCGGCCCGATGCAGTATGCACTGCTCGTCGTCCTCATCGTCGGTCTCGCCGGGGCCCTCGCCGGCCCGGCGCTGCTGCGTCTGGGGCCGCGTGCGCCAGCGGGTTAACCAGGACGCTACCTTCTCGTGACCTCACGTACAGGTGTCCGACCGCATTAATGCATTGCCACAATGTGACTTCGTGAATAGGTTGATGATCAGTCCCACGCAGGGTGGGGCCACCACCACTCGAAAGAGTGGTGAACAGAAGGGAGAAAGTAGTGCGAGCTACTTTCGTCAAGTGTGCGGGCATCGCGCTCGCGGCGACCGCCATGGTCGGCGCCGCGATGGTGCCGGCCCAGGCCGACCCGCCGCCCACCGGTGCGCTGTCCGGCACCGGTTCGGACACGACGCAGGACGTCGTGCAGGCGCTGTCGGCGGGTTCGAGCGGCCTGATCGAGAACTGGCACGCCTCGCGCGAGGTGGGCACCCCGCCGGTGACCGTGATCCACGACCCCATCGTCGTCAAGGGCGTCACCATCACCCGGCCGAACGGCTCCAGCGAGGGCCGGGACGCCCTGTTCCGGTCGATGGGCGCCAACGTCACCACGTCCTGGGCCGTCCAGGGCGGCGTCGACCGGTCGGTGCCTGTGGGCAGCGGAATCCTCGGCTTCGCCCGTTCGTCCAGCCAGCCGCCGTCGGCTGAGGTGTCGGCGTCCGGTGACGTCACCTACATCCCGTTCGCGCTCGACGCGGTGAGCTGGGCGACCGCGCCCGGCGCGCTGAGCGGGGTCAGCCTGACCGTGGCCCAGCTGAACTCGCTGTACGAGGACTGCGCGACGGTGACCGTCGGCGCCACGACGCTCAACCCGAGCCAGCCCGGCGGCAACGTCGACCTGTTCGCCCCGCAGTCCGGTTCGGGCACGCGCAGCTTCTGGCAGACGACGGTCGCTCCGGCCGGCTTCGGCCCCTGCGTGTTCGACCGTTACAACACCACCACCGGCCAGCCGGTCACCACTGGTGGTTCGATCAACCAGGAGCACGACGGAACCGTCACCTCGCTGAACGCCACCGCCATCACCCCCTACAGCATCGCGCAGTGGGTGGCGCAGGCCAACGGCACGGCCTCGTCCGACCGCCGCCACGGCGCCGTCCTGCACCAGATCGCGGGCGTCAACGCGACCAACGGCACCGGCCCGTTCACGACGAACCCGAACTTCCCGGTGACCCGGCCGGTGTTCAACATCGTCCCGACCGCGCAGCTCAACGGTCTGCCGAAGAACAACAACACCGAGTTCGCGTTCTGGGACCCGACCCCGGGCACCACCGCGGACGCCCCGCCCACTTGCACGAACACGTCCGCGATCACCTCGCTGGGCTTCATCCTGCTCACGGCGAACCCCACCGATCCGTGGAACTGCGGCGACGCCGCGCTGCGGGCCTACCCCAACCTGCTGCCGTAGTGCGGCAGTGCGATACGTCGTCCGCATCGCTGGGGCGATGAACTGAAAGAGGCGGTGCGTCCGGGCGAAATGTGGTCGCCCGGACGCACCGCCACCCCGATTTTATCAATTCGAGGAATTCCCGGCGCGACGACCAGAAAGGAAAGTGCGATGAGAACAACGACCCTGGCGTATCCGCGCGCGCGGTGGGCCGCGGCGTTGGCCGCCGCCGCCGGGCTGATGGTGGCGATGCTCACCGCCGGCCTCACGACCCGGGCGGACGCGTCGCCGGAGCCGCCAGAGCTGGCGACGCTGACCGCCACTCCGGCCGGCGGCCTCTGGGCCGACGGCGGTATGGAGGCCGAACTCGTCGCGGAGGGTCTGACGTGGGGCACGTCCAGCAGCATGGAGATCCGCACCCTGTCGGAGCCCGGCGTCTACACCTACTCCCCGAGCACGTTCCTGATCGCCACTCCGCTCATCTTCCTGGGCGACCCGCCCAAGGGATTCGCCAGCCATGTCCTCGGCGGTCTGCAGGTCGGGCTGGTGGAGCCGGGCAGCTACGAGATCGTCCTGTTCGCGGCGGACCCGAGCGGTGCGGTCTGGACCCCGACCGCATCCGCGTGGCTGACCTGGGACGACACCGGCTGGCAGATCACGCCGGACGAGCCGACGGCGACGCTGACGTCGGTGAACCTCCGGACCGAGGTCGACGGCGCGGCGGCGGACACCGTGCCGCTGGGCGAGCCGGTCGACGTGATCGCGACGACGACGCCGGCAGAGGCGCCAGGCTCCGTCGAGGTGTTCGCCGAGGACCCCAACGACCCCGCCGACCAGCCGGTGTCACTGGGCACCGCCACCGTCTCGAACGGCTCGGCGACGGTCACCGTCGACGACCTGGAGGCGGGAGCGTACGCGCTCACCGCCACGTTCGAGCCCAGCGATGAGGAGTTCGCCGAGTCGTCGACCACGTCCGCCATCCCGCTGACGGTCGAGGCTCCGGACGCGGTGCAGACGACGACCACGCTCGCCGTGACGCCGGAGTCGCCGGTGGAGCCCGGCACGGCCGTGACGCTCACCGCGACGGTGGCGCCGGCCGACGCCGTGGGGCAGGTCCAGTTCCGCGTCGACGGCGAGCCGTTCGAGGACCCGGTGGCGCTGGAGAGCGGCACCGCCGTCCTCACCACGTCCGAGCTGCCCGAGGGCGAGCTGGAGCTGCGGGCGGCGTTCGCCCCGACGGACGAGCTGGCGTTCACCGACTCGACGTCGGCGCCGGTCACGTACACCGTCGGCGAGGGCGACCCCGGGCCGCAGATCACCGCGGCCGACGCGGAGGGCAACCCGCTGGGCACCAACCCGACGCTGGCCGACGGGCAGGTCGTGACGCTGACGGCGCCGGGCTACCAGGCCGACGAGGCGGTCACCGTCACGCTCGACCCGGAGGGCGACGAGCCGCAGCAGCTCGGCGACCCGATCGCCGCCGACGACGAAGGCACCGTCACCACCGAGTTCACCGCGGCCAACCTCGCGCCGGGCCAGCACCAGTTGGACTTCGCCGCCGCCAGCCAGACGCTGAGCTGGCAGTTCCAGATCGCGGACCCGGCCGGCAGCGAGAACGGCGACGATGGCACCGAGGCCGGCGGTGACGCGGCCGGCGGGACGGACACCGGCGGCGCCGCGGGCGCGGCGGGCGGCGCGGCCGGCGGGTCGTCGGGCGGCTCCGGGAGCCTCGCGCAGACCGGCGTGTTCCTCGTCGGGCCGGCGGTGCTGCTCGGCCTGGCCGCGGTGAGCGCGGGCTACGCGTTCGTCCGGCGCGGCCGCCGCGACGAGCTGCTGACCTTCGACGAGCCGTGACCATGCGACGGCGAACGGCCATCGCGGGTGACCACGATGTCCGTCTGGCGTTCACGATGGCGAAGAACTCGGTTCGCGACGTCCTCATGAGCGACCCGCACGGTGACGGGGTGAGGGCCACGTGACCACCCTGCTGCCGCCGGGCACCACGGAGCGGGCCGAGCCGGCCGATCCCGGCCCGGCCGACGGTGGCGCGCCGCACTCCACGCGCGTGCCACCGCCACCCTCCGTCCCCGGTGACCCGCCCGGGGGCGGAGTGGGTGGCGGGCCGGGCGGTCCGCCGCCCGCCGGCTCGGCCCTGCCCAGGGGCGGGCAGCGGCGGCGCGTGCGGGTCCCGTCGGCCGCCGCGTACGTCCCGGCCGTCGCGCTGCAGATCCTCGCGATCGTCGCGCTCGGGTTCATCGTCGACGTCGTGCTCGTGTCGCAGCTCCAGCACGACCGCGACCAGGAGACGCTCTACGCGGACTTCCGCGCCGACCTCGCCCTCGGCATCGCGCCGGTCGGCCAGCTCCAGCCGCCCGAGCCACCCGGGGTCCCGCGCCCCGGCGAGGACAGCGGCGGGCAGGAGGAGGCCGAGGACCGGCTGATGGCCTTCGGCACGCCGGTGGCCGTGCTGGAGATCCCGCGGCTCGGCCTCACCGAGGTCGTGCTGGAGGGCACCACGTCCGACGTGATGCGGTCCGGGCCGGCGCACCGGCGCGACACCCCGCTGCCGGGCCAGGAGGGCACCAGCGTGATCATGGGCCGCCGGACCACCTACGGCGGGCCGTTCGGCCGCATCGACACGCTGGAGCGCGGCGACCAGATCACCATCGTCACCGGGCAGGGCCAGCACCTCTACGAGGTCCTCGGCGTGCGCCGCGAGGGCGACCCCCTGCTGCCGGCGGTGGCGGACGGCGCCGGCCGGCTGACGCTGGTGACGGCCGACGGCCGGCCGCTGCTGCCGTCCGGGGTGCTGCGGGTCGACGCCGAGCTCGTGTCGGACGCGCATCCGGCGCCGCCGAAGGTGCTGACGACGCCGCTGCTGACCGAGGCCGAGCAGACCATGGCCACCGACCAGGCGGCCTGGTACCCGCTGGTCCTGCTCGGGCAGGGACTGCTGCTGTCCGTCGCCGCGACGGTGTGGGCTCGCAACCGCCTCGGCCGCTGGCAGGCCTGGGTGTTCGGCATCCCGGTCCTCGTCGCGCTCGGGCTGACGACCGCAGACCAGGTCGCCCGGCTGCTTCCCAACCTGATCTAGATCCGAGTCAACCGCGAAGGACACCCGATGACCGCTCAGGCCGACCACACCACCGCCCTCCCCGCCGTCCACGCGAGCCGCCCGTCGCCGAACGGCGCGGCGGCGAACGCCGGGTCGCTGGCGGGGCTGGACGCGCGGTCGATCTCGGCCTGGTTCGGCACCCACAAGGTGCTGGACCGGGTGTCGCTGACGATGCACGCCGGCGAGGTGACCGCGCTGATCGGGCCGTCCGGCTGCGGCAAGTCGACGTTCCTGCGGATCCTCAACCGGATGCACGAGCTGATCCCGTCGGCGGCGCTGGCCGGCGAGGTCATGCTGGACGGGCAGGACATCTACGCGCCGAACCGGCGGCTGACCGACGCGCGGCGGCAGATCGGGATGGTGTTCCAGAAGCCGAACCCGTTCCCGGCGATGTCGATCTACGACAACGTGGTGGCCGGGCTGAAGCTGACCGGGCTGCGCGCGTCGAGGCGGACCAAGGACGACCTGGTCGAGTCGTGCCTGACCAAGGCCGGGCTGTGGAAGGAGGTCCGCGACCGCCTGCGCCAGCCCGGCGGCGCGCTCTCCGGCGGCCAGCAGCAGCGGCTGTGCATCGCCCGGTCACTGGCCATCCAGCCGCGGGTGCTGCTGATGGACGAGCCGTGCTCGGCGCTGGACCCGACGTCGACACGGCGGATCGAGGAGACGATCGCGGAGCTGGTCGCCGAGGTCACCATCGTCATCGTCACGCACAACATGCAGCAGGCCGCGCGCGTGTCGGACCGGTGCGCGTTCTTCCTCGCCTCGCACGGCACGCCGGGCGTGATCGTCGAGCACGGGCCGACGTCGGTGATGTTCGAGAACCCACAGGACGAGCGGACCAGCGACTACGTGCACGGACGGTTCGGGTGACCGGGCCGGGGCGCGGCATGACGGTCCTGGCGGCGTTCGTGCTGGTCGCCGTCGTCGGGCTGGTGCTCGTCGTGTCCCGGACGGTGCCCGGCGGTGGCGTCGGGCCGCTGGTCGTCGCACCGGTGACGGACGGGGTGATCGGCGCGGCGCCGGCCGGGGCGGTGACGGCCGCGGACGCGGCGGCCGATGCGTCCGCGCCGGGAGTGCCGGCGCAGTGGGCGTCCGACGTCGGCGCACGGACCGGCATCCCGGCCCGCGCGCTCGCCTCGTACGCCGCAGCGGCGCTGCGGCTGGCCGAGGAGCAGCCGGCGTGCCGGCTCGGCTGGCCGACGCTGGCCGGGATCGGCGCGGTCGAGTCGCACCACGGCAGCTACGGCGGCACCCATGTCCGGGCCGACGGCCGCACCGCCGACCCGATCGTGGGCATCGCGCTGGACGGCGGCGAGGGCGTCGCCGCGATCGCGGACACCGACGGCGGCGAGCTCGACGGCGACACGGTGTGGGACCGCGCCGTCGGCCCGATGCAGTTCATCCCGTCGACCTGGCGGCGGTGGGGCGCCGACGGCAATGGCGACGGCGTCAGCGACGTGCACAACCTCGACGACGTCGCGCTGGCGGCCGGCCGCTACCTGTGCGCCGACGGCGGCGACCTCACCGACGGCGCGGCCTGGCAGCGCGCCGTCCTCACCTACAACCGGTCGGCCGAGTACGCCGCGCGGGTGCTCGAGACCGCGAACGGCTACGCCCGCGCCAGCTGGAGCTGACCCCATGACCGACCTCGCCGTTCCGCCGCTGGTCCCGCCGGGCACCGTGCTCGGCGGCCGGTTCGAGGTGGGCGAGGTCCTGGGCAGCGGCGGGTCGGCGACGGTGTTCGCCGGCCGCGACACCCGGCTGGGCCGGCCGGTCGCCGTCAAGGTGCTCCGGCCCGGCCTGGCCGCCGACTCCGCCGCGCAGGCCGCGTTCCAGGTCGAGGCGACGGCGGCGGCGATGCTGTCGCACCCCGGCATCGTGACGGTGCACGACGTCGGCGCCGACGAGCTAGAAGGTCCAGCTGGCCGGTCCTTGATCTGCTGGATCGCGATGGAGCGGGTCCGCGGCCGCACCGTCCGCGACGTCCTGGCCGCCGGCGCGGCGCCGCCGCTCGACCCCGTCGACGCGCTGACGCTGACGGCGGACGTGCTGGCCGCGCTGGACCACGCCCACCTGCGTGGCGTCGTGCACCGTGACATCAGCCCGGGCAACGTCATGATCACCGACGACGGCGCGGTCAAGGTGCTCGACTTCGGCATCGCGGCGGTCGGCGAGCAGCAGGGCGAGTCCGACGTCGTGCACGGCAGCGTCGCCTACGTGTCGCCGGAGCAGGCGCAGGGCCTGCCGGTGGACCGCCGCAGCGACCTGTACTCCGTCGGCTGCCTGCTGTTCGCGCTGGTCACCGGCGCGCCGCCGTACGTCGCCGACGAGGTCCGCGACGTCGCGCTGATGCACGTCACCGCGGTCGTGCCGCTGGCGTCGGCGCGGCTGCCGGGGGTGCCGGCGGCCCTGGACGCGCTGCTGGTGCGGACGCTGGCCAAGCGGCCCGGCGATCGCCCGGCGACGGCGAGGGAGCTGCGCGACGAGGTGCTGCGGGTCGCCGGTGAGCTGCGCGCGCCCGCGCCTGACCACAGCACCACCCAGGTCATCCCGCGCGTCTCGACGACGACGGCGTTCGCGCCGGTGCGCCGCCCGGCCGGTCCCGCGACGGTGCCGGTCCCGGTCGCGCAGGAGCTGGCCGAGCGCCGCCGGCAGGAGCCGCCGCGTGTGGTCCGGGCGCAGCCGCCGGTCGCGCCGGAGCCGCCGGCGGAGCGGTCGGCGCTCTGGCCGGTGACCCTGCTGGTGATGACGGCCGCCGGGCTGGTCGCGCTGCTGCTGTGGCTGTTCGCCGGCCCGCGCCCGGAGGCGCCCGCCACGGTCACCGTCCCCGACGTCGCCGGCCAGAGCGCCGAGGCGGCCCGGCAGTCGCTGGCCGGGGCCGGGACGCGCGACGGCAGTGTGCGCACCGAGGCGCACGACACCGTGCCGGCCGGGCTGGTCGTGCGGACCGACCCGGCCGCCGGGGCGTCCGTGCCGGCCGGCTCCGCGGTGCTGATCATCGTCTCCGGCGGGCCGCAGGCGCAGCCGTCGGTGGCCGTGCCGCAGCTGGAGGGCGCGACGCTGGCCGAGGCGCGGTCGCTGCTGGACCGGGCCGGGCTGGCGCTCGGCGAGCTGGACCGGCAGGACTCCGCCCGGCCGGCGGACACCGTCCTGGCCAGCGAGCCCGCCGTCGGCGTGGAGCTGCAGCCGGGCGCCGTCGTCACGCTGACGCTGGCCAGCGGCAACCAGCTGGTCCCGGAGGCGCGCGGCCTCGGCATCGGCGAGGCCCGGGCCCGCGTGCAGGATGCCGGGTTCGCCGTCGAGGAGACGCCGGTCGAGGTGGCCGGCGAGCCGCCCGGGACGGTGCTCGAGGTGCAGCCGGCGGCCGGGACCAGCCTGCGGCTCGGCTCGACGGTGACGCTGGTGGTCGCGGTCGGGCCGCCGCCGACGCCGGACCCGTCGCCGACGCCGTCGGACACACCGTCGCCGACCCCGACCGGGCCGTCGATCGGCCCGCCGACGAGCACGCCCGGGGGTGAGTGGCCGTGAACCGCGCCCTCGGCATCGTGCTGGCGATCCTGACCGTCGCCGCGGCGATCGCGTTCTACGTGTCCTCGGCCGACCGGCCGGCGCTGCCCGACGTGCCGTCGGCCGCGCAGCCGGTGACCGCGCACACCGCCGACGGCGCGGCGGCGCCCGCGCCGACGCCGGCGCCGCGTCCGTCCGCGTCCGCGCCGGCCACGCCGGTCCCGACGCCGGCGCCGCCCGTGCCCACGCCCGTCCCGTCCGTGCCCGCGTCGTCGCCGGCCGGCCCGGCCGAACCGGCGGGGCCGGCGCCGACCCAGCTGTACCTGACCGCGCCCGGCCTGACCGACCCCGGCGCGACCGAGGTGTTCACCGCGACCTGGATCGACGGCGACGGCTACGGCGTCGACGGCGTCGTGCTGCTGCAGCGGGCCGAGGGCGCCGGCTGGGTCACCGTCGCCGAGCTGACCACGTCGACCGGCCGCGCCTCGACCGGCGTGACGGTGGCGGCGTCGGCGATCTACCGGCTCCTCTACCCGGGCAGCGACGAGCTGGCCCCGCAGGTCTCCGCCGAGGTCGCCGTCATCGCGGCGACGCGGCTGGAGTCGGCGCTGACGGTGTCCGCGCCGGCCACACCGGTGGTCGCCGGCGGCGCCGTGACGCTGACGATCGGCTGGCACAACGCGGCCGGCGTGCCGATCATCGGCGACGTGCAGCTGCAGGCGCTGGCCGGCGACTCCTGGACGGTCGTGTCGACGCTGGCGACGTCGGCCGACGGGACCGCGACCGCCACCGTGACCCCGTCGGCGCCCACGACCTACCGGGCCGTCTACCCGGGCGGCACCCGCTACCTGCCGGTGACCAGCGCGGACCTGACCGTGACCGCGGTCGAGGCGGCGACGATCCCGGTGCGCTCGTGCGCCGGCCAGGCCGACGTGGACGCGCTGCCGCACGGCGTCGGCTGCCACTACACCTCGGTGGCGGCCGGGGTGTTCGTCGTCGGGCACGACTTCCTGGGCAACGCCTGGTGGAACGAGCTGCCGCTGCAGTCCTACGTCCAGCTCACCGGCGAGCAGGCCGGACTGTACGAGGTGGTGGACCGGGTGATCGCGCCCGGCCGGGCCTCGGAGCTGGGACCGGCGGAGCAGTGGACCTGTGGCGACCGGTGCGACGTGATCCTGCAGACCTGCCTCGGCGAGAACACCGGATTCACCTGGTTGCGGCGCGTTGCCGGATGAATTTTCTGGATCATCGTTGCAGGTGAGAAGCCGTTTCGATGCCAGTTGTACGCCTCTACTACAGACTGTGGTCGTTTCTGTCGGTCACCATAGGGGTGTGGCGACCGAGGACACGACCACCACACGGACCCGGCGGAGTGCGATTTCAGGCAGCACTCGCCGGGTCGTCGGTCTGCTGGTCGTGATCGCGATCCTCGTGGTCGTGTGCGTCGTGATCGTGCCCTCGATGCTGCCCAACCTGATCTCCGCGACGCGCAGCAACCCGTACGTGCCGCTGCTGGTCGCGCTGTTCTGGATCATGGCGACGACCGCGGCCATCGCCGGCAAGCGGGCCATCGCCTCGGGCTACCTCACCTGGTCCGGCGCCGCGACCGCGCACATCGGCGGCACGGTCGCCAACCGGGTGGTCCCGGCCGGCGTCGGCGCGGCCGGCGTCTTCGTCGCCGCGCTGCACCGTGGCGGCGCCTCGAACACGGCGGCCGCCGGCGTGGTGGCCCTGTGGGCGGTGGCGGGCGGGCTGGCGCATGCGTCCGGCCTGCTGCTCGGCGTCGCGTGGCTGCGGGAGGGCTGGAGCGGGCTGCTCACCGTCGTCGCGGTGGCGACGGTGGTCGTGTTCGCGGTGCGGTTCCTGGTGCGCCGGCTGGCCGCGCGGCGCGCCGCCCGGACGCCGTCCACCGTGCCCGTCGTCGTGCCGGCCGGCCAGCCGACCAAGCTGCAGCGAGTCCGGGCGACGGCACGCGAGGTCGTGGCGGCGGTGCGGGCCCGGCCGATCCTGGCGGTGGCCGCGCTGGGCGCCCAGCTGACCGCGGCGCTGTGCCTGGCGACGGGGTTCGCGCTGGCCGCCGAGGGCTTCGGCGTCGAGATCAGCATCGTCGTCGGCATGGCCGCCTACCTCGCCGGCACCGCGCTGTCGGCCGCCACGCCGACACCGGCCGGCATCGGCTCGGCCGAGACCGCGCTGGTCGGCGCGCTCATGCTGGCCGGCGCCGGCCTGGGCGAGGCGCTGCCGGTGGTGTTCCTCTTCCGCGCCGTCGTGCTGATCGCACCGGTGGTCGCGGCCGCCCTCATGGCCGTGGCGTGGGTGGGGGTCCGGCTGGTGACCGCGGCCCGGGCCCGGCGCCGCACGGCCCGCACCCCGCACGTGCCGCACGCCCTGCTGCCGTCCGTCGTCCTCATCGTCGATCCCGAGCCGGCCCCCGAGCTCCCATGATCATCAATGATCCAACCCCCTATGGGTGGTCGGATCATTGATGATCATGGGGCGGCGGGCAGGGGG
>NZ_POTW01000075.1 GCF_003236295.1 Jiangella anatolica | reverse complement strand
GGGCTGGTGGGACGTCATGGCTCCTCCTCGAGACACGAAACCGTTCATCGGGACCAGGAATCAGGGAGTGGCGGACGGGGCTAGCGGCTGGTCGAGACGCGACGCCATGGCTCGACGAGGTAGGCGGCCACGGCGTCGTCGGAGAAGTCGAAGCCCAGTCCGGGCCGGTCGTGCAAGCGCAGCATTCCGCCCTCGACCGCGAGCTGACGGTCGATGATCAGGCGGAAGTTGGCGACCTCGCCGGTGGGGAAGTACTCGACGTAGCGCGTGTTCGGAAGCGCGCCGACGAGTGGCGCGTGCAGGTCATGGAACCAGTGCGGACACAGCGTGATGCCATAGGAGTCCGCCGTCGTCGCGATCTTGCGGAACTCGGTGATGCCGCCACAGACCGCGGCGTCGGTCTGCAGAATGACGGCGTCGACGGCGTCGAGCAGAGACTTGAACCTCCACCGGCCGGCCTCGATCTCCCCGGTGGCCACGAGGACCGACGTCGACTGCGCCAGCCGGGCATGGTTCTCCAGGTCGTCCGGCCCGAACGGCTCCTCGACCCAGTACGGGTCGTATGGCTCCCACAGGCGCAGCGCGCGCACGGCCTCCGTGATGTCGCGGAAGGCGTTGTTGGCGTCGAGCATCACGAGCACGTCGGGACCCACCGCTTCGCGGACGACGGCCAGCCGCTTGGCATCCTCGGCCGGGTCCACCCGGCCGACCTTCATCTTGACCGCGCGAAAGCCGGCCGCGACGTACCCGAGCATCTCCTCGGCGAGCTCGTCAGGACCCTTGCCGTCGAGGTAGTAGCCGCCGCTGGCATAGGCCGGCACGCGATCGGCCCGGCCGCCCAGGTACTTGTGCAGCGGGAGCCCGGCGGCGCGCGCGTTGCGGTCCCACAGCGCGATGTCGAGTGCGGAGAGCCCGCGCATCACCGAGCCGGCCCGGCCGTGGAGAAGGCTCTCCTGGTACATCCGTGCCCAGCTGTCCTCGACGTGATGGGCGTCGGAGCCGATGAGGATCGGTCCCAGGAGATCGGTGACGGCCAGCGTCGCGAGGCCGCCGACGCGGTCGCCGGGGTAGCAGAACCCGATGCCGGTGACCCCGTCGTCGCCCGTAACCCGGACCAGCGTGTAGCACCGGTCGGTCACCTTCCTGCCGGAGAACGCCACCGGCGTGGGAAGCGGCACCACCGCCGTTGCTGCCTCGATGTGGCTGATCAGAGTCACGGGTCGTCACCTTCACAAGGTCAGTCGGACGAAGCGCCGGCCGGTGCGCTGGAAGCGGTCTGAGATGACCTGGCGGCCTGGCTTGCTGCCATCGTGGAGCAGTGACATGGTCAAGTCCAGGCAATGATCCTGATACTGATCATCAACGATTCTGATGGAGCGAGGAGGCCCCGATGGAGCTGTACTGGGTGACGACCTTCCTGACGATCGTCGACAACCGAGGGTTCGGACGGGCCGCGGAGCTCCTGCACTGTTCGCAGCCGACGGTCAGCAACCACGTCGCCTCCCTCGAACGAGAGCTCGGCGCCTCGCTGCTGCACCGCAACCGCCGGCCGGTCGAGCTGACCCAGGCCGGAGCGGCGTTCCTGCCTCATGCCCGGGCCCTGGTCCGCGAGGTCGAGGCGGCCAAGGGCAGCGTCGCGGAAGTGCTCGGACTGCGACGCGGGGCGGTCACCCTCGGCTCCTACCCGAGCGCGACCGCCGCCTACGTTCCCGATCTCCTGGAACGCTTCCGGGCGCGGTATCCGGGCGTCAGCGTCCGGCTGGTGGAGTCACGCGCCGACGACCTCGCCCGCGTGACCCTCGACGGCGAGGTCGAGCTGATGCTGCGACCGACGACACCGCCGCTGTCCGCGTCGACCTTCAGCAGTCAGCCGCTCTGGCGGGAGCGGTACAAGGTCGTGCTGCATCCGGCTCATCCCCTGACCGAACGGCCAGGTCCGATCTCGCTGGCGGCCGTCGCCGACCACGGGCTGATCATGACCGGCCACGGCGAGCTGGCCAACCCCGAACATCCGCTCTGGCATCACCTCGGCCGCTATCCGGAGCTCGCCTACGAGGTCACCCAGCCGCAGTCACTGATCGAACTGGTGCGGCGCGGCCTGGGCGTCGGTGTGACGAACGAGCTCTCGCTGAACGTCGCGGCGACCGAGGGCCTGGTGATCCAGGACATCGACGCCCCCATGGCGTTCCGCGACGTGGCCGTCTGGTGGGTCACCGGCCGAACGCATTCGCCGGCCGCACACGCACTGCTGACGTTCATCCGCGACGGTCCTCGCCCACCCGGTGCGCAACCCCCTGGCTGACACCGTCACGATCATAGAGATTTCTGATGATCAGCATCACGATCATTGCCTGGACTTGAACGTCTCCTCGTAACACCATGGCACCACTCGACCGAGCGTCGCATGTGAAAAGCAGGAGGGGTTGACGATGAAGTCAGGCCAGCGCGTCGCCGCCGTACGGCGTGGATTCACCAGGCGCGAACTGCTGTACGCCGGCGGTGCGGCTCTCGTCGTCACCGCCACTGCCGGCGCCTGTTCCGGCTCCGGCGGGGACGGTTCCGGAGGGGAGGCGCCGGGCCCGGCCGACGCCGATGCGATGGAGGCGCCGATGCTCGCCGATCGGGTCGCCGCCGGCGAGCTCCCGCCGGTGGGAGAGCGACTTCCGGAGCGGGCGCCGGTGGTCGAGCCGACCGACCAGCTCGGGGAGTACGGCGGTCAGTGGGACACCGTCCTGCAGGGTGCGGCCGACGTGGCGTGGCTCGGCCGGACCATCGGCTACGAACAGCTGATGCGGTGGGACATCGACTTCACGGAACCGAAACCGAACGTCGCGGAGTCGATCGAGAGCTCCGAGGACGGCCGGTCCTTCGTCATCAAACTCCGGCCGGGCATGAAGTGGTCGGACGGAGCCCCGTTCACCGCCGACGACCTGGTCTTCTGGTACAACGACGTCCTGCTGAACGAGCAGTATCCCAGCCTGATGGTGCCCGCGCAGCTGACCAGCGGAGCGGACGGCCAGCCGGCCACCATCCAGAAGGTCGACGACCACACGGTGCAGCTCGACTTCGCCGCGCCCAATGGCATCCTGCTGCAGTACTTCGCCTCGGCCGACTCCTTCGTGGGCGCCCCGCGGCACTACCTCGAGCAGTTCCATCCCACCTACAACCCCGATGTCGCCACGCTCGCCGCGAACGAGGGCTACGACGACTGGGTCGGCCTGTTCGACGCCAAGTCCGACACATGGGGCAACCCGGAGCGGCCCACCGTGGCCCCGTGGATGATCGTCGAGCCACTGGGCGCCGGCCCCCGGGTGATGGCCGAGCGCAACCCGTACTACTGGAAGGTCGATCCCGAGGGGCGCCAGCTGCCCTACATCGACAACGTCGTCTTCGACGTGGTGAACGAGGACCAGACCATCCTGCTCAGGGCCACCAACGGCGAGCTCGACATGCACATGAGGCACATCAACAACCTCACGAACAAGCCCGTCCTGGCCCAGAACCGGGAGAACGGGGGCTATGAGTTCTTCGATCTCACCCGTTCGACGATGAACCTGATGATGATCTCCTTGAACCTCACGCACAAGAACCCGGTGCTGCGCGAGGTCTTCCAGAACAAGGACTTCCGGATCGGCCTGTCGCACGCGATCGACCGGGACGAACTGATCGCCGCCGTCTATCAGGACCAGGGCGAGGCGTGGCAGGTCGCGCCGCGCAAGGAGGCGGCGTTCTACGACGAGGAGCTGGCCAAGCAGTACACCGAGTACGACCTGGACGAGGCGAACAGCCGGCTGGACCGGGCCGGCTACGCCGAGCGCGACGGCGACGGCTTCCGGCTCGGCCCCGACGGGCAGCGGATCCGCTTCTCGGTCGAGGTCACCAACGACGACCCGGCCTGGGTCGACTCCCTGGAACTGATCAAGGGGCACTGGGCCGAGGTCGGCATCGACATCCGGATCGCGGGCGAGGACCGCTCACTGCTCTTCACCCGGAAAGAGGCCAACGAGCACGACGCGGCCGTCTGGTACGGCAGCGCCGGTCTCACGGACGCGCTCTTCGATCCGCGCTGCTACCTGCCGACGTCGGGAAGCAACTCCGACTACGCGGTCACCTGGGGCCACTGGTACAACGGCACGGGCCAAGGGGTCGCCGAGGAGCCGCCCGAGACCGTCAAGGAACAGCAGGCGCTGTACCGCCAGCTGCAACAGGAGCTCGACCGCGACCGGCAGATGGAGATCTTCCGCGAGATCCTCCGCATCGCCAAGGACGAGTTCTACGCCATCGGCACGGTCCTTCCCGTCGGCGACTACGGCATCGTGAAGAACGACTTCAAGAACGTGCCCGCATCGATGATCGAGACGGGCGGGCAGTTCCCGAGCCCGGGAGCCACCAACCCGGAGCAGTACTTCATCTCCGGCTCGTGACGACGAACGCTCGACACGTGGAGCTGACGCTGATGCAGGACACGATCCTGGAGCCCGAAGCGCTCAACCTGGCCCACGGCCGGTTCGGCACCTGCTTCAACGGCCAGACGTACCAGATCGAGGCCGTCGTCAGCTTCGGCGGGTGGCAGTACGCCACGTACATCGACCACGAGCGCCGCGTCTGTGTCGCGCGCAGGGAACTTCCCGGCGGCGAGTGGCAGCGCATCGCCTTCGAGGACCACACGATCGACCACACCGACGTCCACAATGTGCCCGTCATCGGCGTCTGCCCGGCCGACGGCACGATCCACCTCGCCTTCGACCACCACGTGAGCCCGCTCCACTATCGCGTCAGCCGCGCCGGTGTCGCGACGGCGCCGTCCCGGGTGGAGTGGTCCCCGACGCTGTTCGGCGCCATCACCTCCGAGCTGGTCGACGGTCACCCGCTGACGATGCTGACCTACCCGAGCTTCGTCACCACACCCGCCGGCGGCCTGCAGCTGTTCTACCGCCTCGGCGGCAGCGGCGACGGCGAAACCCACGTGGCCGCCTACGATCCCGGACGCGGCGGCTGGTCCTTGACGGGCCAGGTGGTGAGCCGCCGAGGCCGGTTCCGCGACAGCGATTCGCGCAACGCCTACCACAACGGCTTCGACTATGGCACCGGCGGCCGACTGCACACGACCTGGGTCTGGCGAGAGGCCCCGGAACTCAGCAGCAACCACGACCTGCAGTACGCCTACAGCGACGACGGCGGCCGCACCTGGCACAACAACGACGGCGCCCGGATCGGCGTGGCGGGCGAGGAGCCGATGCACGTCGACTCCGCCGGGATCACGGTCCAGGCGATCGCCTATCGCTGGGGAATGATGAACCAGCTCACCCAGACCGTCGACAGCCGCGGTCGCGTCCACGTCGTGA
Source organism: Jiangella anatolica (assembly GCF_003236295.1). GTDB lineage: Bacteria > Actinomycetota > Actinomycetes > Jiangellales > Jiangellaceae > Jiangella > Jiangella anatolica. Next base: position 28,831 of record NZ_POTW01000075.1, on the reverse strand, counting down.
TGTGGCAGCAGCCTCCGGACGCGCCCGAGGCATCCGACGACCTGTCCAGCTGGCGTTTCGTCCACTACTGGCGCGACGAGCAGGCTCGGTGGCGGCATCGGCAGTTGCCGGAGTTCGGCCGCAAGCCGTCCGTCGTCGCCGACGACCACGACAACCTCGTGCTCGTCTTCACCAAGCCCGGCACCCCGGAGTATCACGGCACCGACCCGGGTGGCCCGCTCCTCGCCTGGACGGCGTCGGCCGAGGCAGGCTGGTCGGACTGGCACGAGCTGCACCGGTCCGCCGCCTCGTTCGTCGGCGAGCCGCGACTCGACCCGTACCGGTGGCGCCAGGAGCGGGTGCTGTCGGTCTATGCGCAGGAGGCGCCCGAAGCACCGGGCCGGCCCAGCGCGCTGCATGTCATCGACCTGGAAATGGGCTGATCGACATGCTGAGCTTCCTGGGTCGGCGCGCCCTGTACATGATCCCGACGGTGTTCCTGATCTCCGTCGTGTCGTTCGCGATCATCCAGCTGCCGCCCGGTGACTACCTGACCGCGCTCGTGACCCGGCTCGAGGCGCAGGGCGAGACGGTGGACCAGACCCAGCTGGAGGGGCTGCGGAGCCGGTACGGGCTGGGTGAGGCCTTTCACGTGCAGTACTGGAAGTGGATCTCCGGGATCGTCGCCGACCTGGACTTCGGCCAGTCGTTCGAGTGGAACCGGCCGGTCGCGGACCTCTTGGCCGACCGGCTGCCGCTGACGATCGCGCTGGCCGGGGCGACGGTGCTGTTCACCTGGCTGATGGCGTTCCCCATCGGCATCTATTCGGCGGTCAAGCAGTACTCCGTCGGCGACTACGTGGCGACCACCCTCGGCTTCCTCGGCCTGGCGATGCCGAACTTCCTGCTGGCCCTGCTGCTGATGTGGATCGCCTTCAGCACGTTCGGGCTGTCGGTGGGCCGGCCGAACCCGGTGACGTTCGCCATCGCGATCGGCGTCCTGGGAACCGCGGGCACGGCCGGCCTGATCCGCATCCTGCGCGCCAACCTGCTGGACGAGTTGCGCAAACCCTATGTCGTCGCGGCGCGCGCGCAGGGCCTGCCGGAACGGCGGCTCCTGGTCAAGTATCCGCTGCGCGTGGCCATGAACCCGTTCTTCTCGACGGTCGGCTGGCTGCTTCCCAGCCTGGTGGGCGGTGAGGTGATCGTCGCGACGGTGATCAACCTGAACACAGTCGGCCCGCTCTTGCTGAGCGCGCTGCAGAGCCAGGACATGTACCTGGCCGGATCGATCATCCTGATCCTCAGCGTGCTGACGGTGATCGGCACGCTGATCTCCGACGTCGCCCTCGCCTGGCTCGACCCTCGGGTCCGCCTCCGGACGGGCAGGTGAGGTGAGATGACGCAGCCCACTCCGGAGCCCGGCGCGACCGTGGCCGCCGAACCGCGGGCCACCTCGGTCGCGCCGCCTCGCAAGCTGCTGTGGTGGCGGTTCCGCAAGCACCGCCTCGCCATGGCCGGGCTGGTCGTCACCGGGCTGTTCTGCTTCGTCGCCGTCTTCGCCGACTTCCTGGCGCCGTACGACTCCGGCCATTTCAACGCCGACTACACCTACGCCCCTCCCCAGGCACTGAAGGTCGTCGACACCAGCGGCGACGGCTGGGACTGGGGACTCTACGTCAACGGGTACCTGAGCGAACGCGACCCGGACACGCTGGAGCAGACGTTCACCGTCGACGAGTCGACGAGGATCCCCGTGCGGCTGTTCGCGCGGGGCCCGTCGTACGAGCTGTTCGGGCTGTTCGAGACCGACATCCACCTGATCGGCCCGGCCGATCCCGATGGCCAGCCGATGTACCTGCTGGGCGCGGACCGGCTGGGTCGCGACCTCGTGTCCCGCATCGTGCACGGCACTCGGGTGTCGATGTCGGTCGGACTGGTCGGCGTGGCCGTGGCGTTCGTCCTCGGCATCGTCCTCGGGGGCGTGTCCGGATACGTCGGCGGACGGACCGACACGGTCATCCAGCGCATGGTGGAGTTCTTCATGTCGCTGCCCACCCTGCCGCTGTGGCTGGGGCTGGCCGCGGCCATCCCGCGCGACTGGGGGCCGCTGACGCGGTACTTCGCGATCACGGTCGTGCTGTCGTTCGTGGCCTGGACCGGCCTGGCCCGCGAGGTGCGCGGCCGGTTCCTGTCGCTGCGCGAGGAGGACTTCGTCACCGCCGCCCTGCTCGACGGCGTCGGGCGGGCCGGCATCATCTTCCGGCACATCCTGCCGTCTCTGACCAGTCACCTGATCGCGACGTTGACGCTGTCGATCCCCGCGATGATCCTCGCCGAGACCGCGCTGTCCTTCCTCGGCCTCGGTCTGCAGCCACCCGTCGTGTCGTGGGGCGTCCTGCTGCAGGAGGCCCAGCAGATACGGGTGATCTCCAGCGCACCCTGGCTGCTGCTCCCGGGTCTCGCGGTCGTCAGCGTCGTGCTGGCGCTGAACTTCCTCGGCGACGGTCTGCGCGACGCGGCCGACCCCTACCGACGATGACGGGATCTCGAGCATGACTTCGCAGACCAACGACGCACGCGTAGCCGCACCGACCGGCCTCGAGGTCGGTGAGTCGGTCGTGCTGGCCATCGACGATCTGAGGACTCACTTCCGGACCGAACAGGGTGTCGTGCGGGCCGTCGACGGGGTCAGCCTCACCGTGCCGCGGGGGAAGACCGTCTGCGTCGTCGGCGAGTCCGGTTGCGGCAAGTCGGTCACCGCACGGTCGGTCCTCGGCCTGGTCGACCCGCCCGGCCGCATCGAGGCCGGCCACATCTGGTGGCGACCCGACCCTGGGACGGCGCCGCTGGACCTGGCCGGCCTCGACCCGCGCGGAGAGCCGATCCGGAACATCCGTGGCAACCAGATCGGCATGGTGTTCCAGGAGCCCATGGCGTCGCTGTCGCCGATGTACACGATCGGAAACCAGTTGACCCAGGCGATCCGGCTGCACGTCAACCTGTCCGCCAAGGAGGCACGAGAGCGAGCGATCGCGCAGCTCGTGAGGGTCGGCATCCCCCAGCCGGAGCGGCGGTTCGACGCCTACCCGTTCCAGCTCTCCGGCGGGATGTGCCAGCGCGCGATGATCGCCATCGCGCTGGCCTGCGACCCGGCCCTGCTGATCGCCGACGAGCCGACGACGGCGCTCGACGTCACCACCCAGGCGCGGATCCTCGACCTGATCCGCGAGCTGCAGGACGAGACCGGCATGGCGGTCATGTTCATCACCCACGATCTGGGCGTCGTCGCCGAGATGGCCGACGAGGTCGTCGTCATGTACCTGGGCACCGTGGTCGAGCGGGGGACGGTCACGGACATCTTCGAACGGCCGCGACACCCGTACACGCAGGCACTGCTGGAGTCGGTCCCGGCCATCGGGCGCGGGGATCGTGCCCGGCTGCGGACGATCGCCGGGATGGTGCCGCATCCGGACGACCGGCCCACCGGCTGCCCGTTCCACACCCGCTGCCGCAGCGCGATGCCCGGACTGTGTGACGTGACGCCGCCGGCCGCCCACGACCTCGGCGACGGACGGGTCGCGGCCTGTCACCTGCTCGACCCGGACCTGCCACCGTCCCCCACGCCCGCCGTCGCGCCGGTCGCCATCGAGATCACCGAGCCCGATCACGCCGTCCCTCCCGACCCGCAGATCGGCGACCAGCCACTGCTGTCCGTCCGGCAGCTCCGGATGCACTTCCCCGTCACCAAGGGGATGTTCGGCCGCGTCGCCGGCCACGTGCGCGCCGTCGACGACGTCGACCTCGACATCCACCCCGGCGAGACCCTGGGCCTCGTCGGCGAGTCCGGCTGCGGCAAGACCACGCTGGGCCGGTGCATCGCCCGGGCGCTCGATCCGACCGGCGGCCAGATCCACTACCAGGACCCGGCCGGCGGACGTCCGGTCGACCTGGCCCGGCTCACGAACACCCAGCTCCACCCGTACCGGCGTGAGATCCGGGTGATCTTCCAGGACCCCTTCGGCTCGCTCAACCCGCGCAAGACGTTGCTGCAGATCATCGCCGAACCGCTCCGGAACCGATGGAGCGGACGCGCCGACTCCGCCATCGAGGACCAGGTCGCCGAGATGCTCCGCCGCGTCGGGCTGCGCCCGGAGTACATGCGCCGCTACCCCCATGCCTTTTCCGGCGGGGAGCGCCAGCGCGTCAACATCGCGCGGGCGCTGATCACCAACCCACGGCTGGTGATCGCCGACGAAGCGGTCTCGGCGCTGGACGTGTCGGTGCGCGCGCAGATCCTCAACCTGCTCCGCGATCTGCAGGACGAGTACCGGCTGACGTATCTGTTCATCTCCCACGACCTCTCGGTCGTCGAGCACCTCTGCGACCGGGTCGCGGTGATGTACCTCGGCAAGATCGTCGAGCAGACCGACACCGGCGCCCTGTACGCCGGCCCCCGCCATCCCTACACCGAGGCGCTGCTGTCGGCCGTCCCACGACCCGACCCGCGCCTGCGCGACACCGGAGCCCGCATCCGGCTCGGCGACGACCTCCCGGATCCCGCCGACCCCCCACCGGGATGCCCGTTCCACACCCGCTGCCCGCATCGCCGGCTCACCCGATGCGACACCGAGGCGCCCCGGCTCCAGGACGTCACGGCCGGCCACGCCGCCTCCTGCCACTACGCCGGCGAGCTGGCCCTGGCCGGCGCCGCCCACACCAGGGGCGAGCACGGGGCATGACGACGCGCATCCCCCTGACCGAGGGCTGGACCGTCGAGGGACGCGGCCGCCGGGTCCCGGCCGCGGTCCTGGCCGCCGGCGCGGTCCCGGCGACCGTGCCCGGCACGGTCCACACCGACCTCCTGGCCGCCGGCCTGATCGACGACCCGTACGTCGACGACAACGAGCTGCGGCAGGCGTGGATCGGCGGCGCCGACTGGACCTACCGGTGCCGGCCGGTCTGGCGGCACGACGGTTCGGACCGGCAGGAGCTGGCGTTCGACGGGCTCGACACGGTGGCCGCGGTCGTCCTGAACGGCACCACGGTGGGCGCCACCCGCAACATGCACCGCCGCTACCGGTTCGACGTGACCGGGCTGTTGCGCGAGGGCGGCAACGACCTCGTCGTCGCGTTCTCGTCGCCCGTCCGGGAGGCCGACGCGGCGAGCCAGGCCCTCGGCCAACGGCCGCACGCGAACCACCACCCGTACAACGCGATCCGCAAGATGGCCTGCGGATTCGGCTGGGACTGGGGTCCGGACACCGCGACGTCCGGGATCTGGCGACCGGCACGGATCGAGACCTGGGCCGGCGCCCGCATCCGCGAGGCACGCGTCGTCGCCACCGTCGTCGACGCCGTCCCCGCCGTCAGCGTCGGTGTCGAGATCGACCGATCCACCGAGGTCCCGCTGGTCGCCCGGGTGCGCGTCCGCGGCCGCGAGGCGAGCGCCGTCATCCCCGCCGACGCCACCTCCGCCGTTCTCCGGCTCGACGTCCCCGGCGCGGACCTGTGGTGGCCGCGTGGCCACGGCTCACCCACGACCCACGAGCTGACCGTCGAGTTGTCGACCGGCGGCCGGCTCCTCGACCGCGGGACCCATCGGATCGGCTTCCGGACCGTCGAGGTCCACACCGAGCCCGACGGCGACGGAGTCGGCTTCGAGCTGCGCGTCAACGGCGGCCGCGTCCTGGTCCGGGGCGCCAACTGGATCCCGGACGACGCCTTCCCGCACCGCGTCACGCCCGGCAGGTACGCCCACCGCCTGGACCACGCCGAGTTCGCCGGCGTCAACCTGCTCAGGGTCTGGGGCGGCGGCATCCACGAGTCCGACGACTTCTACGACGAGTGCGACCGGCGCGGGATCCTGGTGTGGCAGGACTTCCTCCTGGCCTGTGCGGCCTACGCCGAGGAGGAGCCGCTGTGGTCCGAGGTCGAGGCCGAGAGCCGCGAGGCCGTCATCCGCCTCGCCCGGCACCCATCGCTGGCCATCCTCAACGGCAACAACGAGAACCTCTGGGGCCGGCAGGATTGGGGCTGGGGCGCCGTACTCGACGGCCGGAGCTGGGGCGCGCGCTACTACTACGAGCTCTTCCCGGCCATCGTCGCGGAGCTGGCACCGCACGTCGCGTACCTGCCCGGCAGCCCGTACTCGCCCGAGCCCGGCGACCCGCAGAACGACCCGGCAACGGCGACGACCCACCTCTGGGACGTCTGGAACGAGAAGGACTACCCGCGCTACCGCGACCACCGGCCGCGGTTCGTCGCCGAGTTCGGCTGGCAGGGACCACCCACCTGGACCACCCTCACCGAGGCCGTCTCCGACGATCCGCTGACGCCGGAGTCACCGGGCATGATCGCCCACCAGAAGGCCGTCCGCGGCCATGACAAGCTGACCGCCGGCCTGGTCGCGCACCTGCCGCTGCCGTCAGACATGGGCGACTGGCACTGGGCGATGTCGCTGAACCAGGCGGTCGCCGTACGCACCGGCATCGAGTGGTTCCGGTCGCTGACCCCCCTGTGCACCGGCTCCATCGTGTGGCAGCTCAACGACTGCTGGCCGGTCACGTCCTGGGCCGCGGTGGACGGGGCCGGCCGCGCCAAGCCGCTGCTGTTCGCGCTGCGACAGGCCCACGCCGAACGCCTGCTGACGATCCAGCCCGACGACGGCCGGCTCGTCCTCGCTCTGGTCAACGACACCGCGGATCCGTGGGCCGCGGAGGTGATCGTCGAGCGGCTCACCTTCGCCGGCGAGCTCCGGGCGCGACAGGTGGCGAGGCCGGCCGTCGGCGCGCGCACCGGCCACCGAGTCGTGCTCGACGACGCCGTGGCCGTCGCGGAGTCGCGCGGACACGAGCTGATCCGCGCGCGGTCCGGCGACACGACAGCTCACTGGTTCTTCGCCGAGTACCGCGACTGCGGCCTGGAACCCGCGGCGCTCACGGTCACGGCGACCCGGTCGGCGGCCGGCTGGACGGTCGACGTTACGGCGGGCGCCCTGGTTCGCGACCTCACGCTCCTCATCGACCGCGTCGACCCGAGCGCGTCGGTCGACGACGGCCTGGTGACCCTGCTACCCGGCCAGAGCACGCGGTTCACGGTGATCGGAGCCGTCGACGCCACACTGGCGGACTTCCGCGCGCCGGCGGTGCTCCGCTCCGCGAACGATCTCGTGGCCAACCGCCGGCGCGCCTGACGCCCGCACGGCCCACAACCCAGGAAACAGAAAGCCGGACCTACATTTTCGTAGATCCGGCCGTCCTGATTTACCACATTGGTAGCGGGGGCAGGATTTGAACCTGCGGCCTCTGGGTTATGAGCCCAGCGAGCTACCGAGCTGCTCCACCCCGCGTCGCGTGTGTTCAGCTTACGCGATCGGCCCCCGGTGCGCCAAATCGGGACCGGTGTCGGTGACGGGCGTCAGAATATGCGACATGACGGACATCCAGGTGCGCCTCGCGCGTCCGGCGGACCACGCCTCGGTCGCCGCGATCACGGTGGCGGCGTACGACCGCGACGGCTTCCTCGACGGCGACGAGGAGTATGCCGAGGAGCTCTCCGACGTCGCGCATCGGGCGGCGGAGGCGACGCTGCTGGTGGCGGTCGACGAGGACGAGACGGTGCTCGGCGCGGTGACGTTCTGCCGGCCGCCGAGCCCGTACGTCGAGATCGCGCGGCCGGGCGAGGCGGAGTTCCGGATGCTCGCGGTCGACCCGGCGGCCCGTGGCCGCGGCGTCGGCGCGGCGCTGGTGCAGGCCTGCCTCGACCTCGCCCGCGAGCACGGCGACCACACCATGGTGCTGTCGTCGCTGCCGCGGATGCACACCGCGCACCGGCTGTACGAGCGGCTCGGGTTCGTCCGGACCCCGGAGCGCGACCACTACCCGATCCCGGACTTCCTGCTGATCGCCTACCAGCGCGCCGTCTGACCCCGTGAACGCGGACGGAGCCGCCACCCTGACCTCGGGTGACGGCTCCGCCGGCGAACGAAACGGCTACGGCGCCGGCGTGCCGCCCGCACCCTCGCCGCCGGTGAGCGCCTCGGCCCGCTCGATCGCCGCGTCCAGCCGCTCCAGCGCCTCGCCGTAGGCGGCGAAGTCGCCGGAGTTCTGTGCGGCGCGCGCCTCCGCCCAGGCGGCCTGGATGTCGGCCAGCGCCGCCTCCAGGTCGGCCGGCTGGGTGGGCGACTCGGACGGCTCCTCCGACGGCTCCTCGCTGGGCGGCGTCTCCTCGTCGGTGGGCGGCTCCTCGGTGACCGGCGGCTCCTCGGTGCCCGCGCCGGCGTCGCCCTGGAAGATCTGGTCCAGCGCGCCCTGCAGCGTGTCGTCGAAGCCGATGCTGTCGCCGAACTGGACCAGCACCCGGCGCAGCAGCGGGTACGCGGCCTCTCCGGTGGCCCGCGCGACGTAGACCGGCTGGACGTACAGCAGACCGCCGCCGACGGGCAGCGTCAGCAGGTTGCCCAGCTGGGTCTCGGCGTCGCCGGATCTCAGCAGCGTCAGCTCCTGCGCGACGTCGGCGTTGGACTCGAAGTCGTTGGCGACCTGGCCGGGACCGTCGATCTGCGTGTTGCTGGGCAGTCTCAGGATCTGCAGCTGGCCGTAGTCCTCACTGCGCGCGTCGGCGTTGACCGCCATGAACGCGGCCAGGTTCGGCCGTCCTCGCGGCGTGTACGTCGTGGTCAGCGAGTACATCGGTGCGTCGGCGCCGGGCAGCTGGATGGTCTGGTAGTACGGCGGCTGCTTGACGTCGACGTTGGACGACGGGTCGGCCGGGACCACCCAGCGGTCCTGGCCGCCGTAGAACGTCGAGGGGTCGGTCACGTGGTACTGCTCGAGCATGTTGCGCTGCAGCTTGAACAGGTCCTCGGGGTAGCGCAGGTGGTCCATCAGCGGCGTCGGGATGTCCGAGCGCGGCTGCACGGTGTCGGGGAACGCGTTCATCCACGCCTGCAGGACCGGGTCGTCCTCGTCCCAGGCGTACAGCGTGACGGTGCCGTCGTAGGCGTCGACGGTGGCCTTCACGGAGTTGCGGACGTAGTTGATGAAGTCGTCGGGCTGCGCGGCCAGCGCCGGCCGGGCCGTGCGCGAGTCGCTGGTGGCCTCGCTCAGTGACACCCGCTGGCTGTACGGCAGCGAGTTCAGCGTCGTGTAGCCGTCGAGGATCCAGACCACCCGGCCGTCGACCACTGCCGGGAACGGGTTCGCGTCGACCGTCAGCCAGGGCGCGACCTTCTCGACCCGCTCGCGCGGGTTGCGGTCGTAGAGCAGCCGCGACTCGGAGTTGATGCGGTCGGACAGCAGGAAGTTGGCCTCCTGGAACCGGGTGGCGTAGAGCAGCCGGTTCCAGAACGAGCCGATCGGCACGCCGCCGTCGCCGTTGTAGGTGTTGCGCCGCTCCTGACCGGTATCGGGGTCCTCGGGGATGTCGTACTCGACGTCGTCCGTGCCCTCGGGCGCGCCGACGATCGAGTAGCTGGGCGAGTTCTCGCCGAAGTAGACCCGCGGCTCGTACTCGCCGAGGACGCCCTGCGTCGGGATGTCCTCCTCGGCGAAGTTCGGCGAGCCGTCGGACTCGCGGGTGTTGCCGTACGCGGCGACGACGCCGAAGCCGTGGGTGTAGACGGTGTGCTCGTTGATCCAGTTGCGCTGCTCGGCCGGGATCCCGTCGGCGTCGACCTCGCGGACGGCGACCACCATGTCCTGCTCCGCGACCACGCCGTCGTCACCGGCGACGGTGTAGCGGTCGACGTCGAGCGGGTCGCTGAACGTGTAGAAGCCGCGGACCTGCTGCAGCTGCTGGAACGCCGGCGGGATGACGCTGGGGTCCATCAGCCGGATACCGGGGATGGTCGCGGAGTCCTCGGCCAGCTGACCCTCGCTGACCGAGGTCGTGGCGCGGTACTCCTCGGTCGCGACGCTCTCGATGCCGTAGGCGTCGCGGGTGGCCTCGATGTTGCGCTCGATGTACGGCGCCTCCCGGCTCGCCTCGCTCGGGCGCACCTGGAACTGCTGGACGAGGAACGGCCACAGCCCGCCGAGCAGGACGGCCGACAGCACCAGCAGCCCCAGCCCGATGCCCGGCAGCATCCAGCTGCGCTGCCAGACGTTGACGAAGAACAGGATCGCGCAGATCGACGCGACGAAGATCAGGATGGTCTTGGCCGGCAGCACCGCGTTGATGTCGGTGTACGAGGCGCCGGTGAAGCGGTCGTTGTCCTGCATGACCAGCGCGTACCGGTCCAGCCAGTAGGCGACGGCCTTGAGCAGGACGAACAGCCCGATCAGCACGGACAGGTGCGCCGTGGTGGCCGGGCTGACCTTCTGCCCGGCGGTCTGCAGCCGGATGCCGCCGAAGATGTAGTGCGTGATCGCGGCGACGACGAGGCCCAGCACGACCACCGCGAAGCCGAAGCTGACGACGTAGCGCCACCACGGGTAGTCGAACGCGAAGAAGCCGAGGTCGACGCCGAACTGGGCGTCGGTCTGGCCGAACTCGCCACCGTTGCGCCACAGCAGGAACGTCTGCCAATGCCCGCCCGCGCTCGCGCCGGCCATGATCCCGAGCAGGATCGCGGCCGCCGTCAGCACCCACGTCCGGACCGGGTCGATGGCGTCGCGGTAGCGGTCCAGGCTCTGCTGCTCGACGCTCATCGGCCGGTACCGCGGCCGGACCCGGTAGGCGACCATGCCGTTGACGACGACCGACGCCGCCATCAGCAGGCCGAAGACGAGGAACAGCCCGATCCGCGTGACCAGCTGCGTCGTGAACACCTGGGTGAAGTCGACCGACTGATACCACAGCCGGTCGGTCCAGAACGACACCAGGAGCACGTAGGCGGCGATGAGGACGCCGAGCACGATGAGCGTGGGCAGCAGCGCGCGCGAACGTCGTTGTGGCGCGCCGCGGAAAGGTCCGGCGGGTCGGGGCATGTCCTGGCTCACCCCTGGAAAACTATCTCACCGGCCTGCGCGGTTCCGACCCGCGGTCGAACAAGGCTGTCCGTGTCCCGATCGTGACCGGCTTTCGTGGCCGGCCGCGGGCCGTGCGACGATGCGGGCATGAGCGGCAACGACCAGCCGAGCGCCCTGGTGCGCGCCATCGCGGAGATCGAGCAGCACGTCCGCGAGGACGGGTGGGACCAGCCGGCCCGGCTGTACGCCCTGGCCCCGACCGCCGACCTGCTGTCGCGCGAGCCGGACCTCGCCGCGCGCATCGGCATCGACGAGGACGCGCCCGCCGACTCGCTCACCCCCATCGAGCAGGACGTCTCCGGCCGGCCGATCGAGGACCTGCTGCTGGAGATCGCCTGGCCGGACACGGTGACCGGTTGCGCGCTGGTGCTGGAGCGGATCGTGCTGCCGCCCGGCGCGGAGGAGCAGATGCCCGACGAGGACGGCGCGGCGACGCGCTGGGCTCAGGAGCACCCGGACCGCTCCGACGTCCGGGTTGTCGTGGGCGTCATGCGCGACGGCAGCCGCGCGTCGGTGCTGCGGATCCGCGGGCACGAGGCGGACGACGAGCTCATCCGCGGCGCCGAGCTGTCGCCCGAGCTGGGCAACGCCCTGGCCGAGACGTTCGCCTGAGCCGCTTGCGTCAGGCCGGGCAGGCCGGCAGCTCGTCGGTGTCGCCGGCGACGAACGCCTCGATGGTGCTGACCGCGTCGTCCAGGGTCTCGATCGGCACGACCTGCATGTCGCCGTTGTTGCCGCCGACCGCCTCGTCGCAGTTGCTGGCCGGGGCGAGGAACAGCGCCGCGCCGTCGTGGTTGGCGGCGGCGATCTTCTGCTGGATGCCGCCGATCGGGCCGACGTCGCCGTCGGGGCTGATCTCACCGGTGCCGGCGACGTGGACGCCGTCGAGCAGCGCGCCCGGCGTCAGCGTGTCGTAGATCGCGACGGCGAAGATCATGCCGGCGCTGGGGCCGCCGATGCGCTCGTCGATGCCGATGGCGATGTCGACCGGCAGGTCGAACCCGAGGACGGGGCTGAACCCGACCAGCGCCCGGCCGTCGTCCTCGGCGGCGATCGTGGTGATGTCCTCGCTGAGCTGCTGCCCCTCGCGGTCGACGACGAAGGTGACGGACTCGCCGGGCTCGTGCGCGGTGACGGCCTCGACCACGTCCTCGGGCGCGTCGACCAGCGACCCGTCGACCGAGATGACGACGTCGCCCGGTTCCAGGACGCCATCGGCGGGCGCGTCGGCGACGACCGCGTCGACGACCACCCGTTGCGGCACGTCGTAGCCGAGCTTGCGCAACGCGGCGACCTCGGCGTTCTGCTGCGAGCTGGCCAGCATCGCGGCGTTCTGCTGCCGCGACTGCTCCGCCGTCGTGCCCTCCGGGTACACGAGCTCACGCGGGATGACGGCGCGGTCCGGGTCGATCCACGCCCGCAGCGCCGTCAGCAGGTCCAGGTCGGCGTCGGCGGAGGTCACCCCGACGGTGGTGAGGTCGAGCACGCCCTCGGTGGGGTAGGTCTCGGCGCCCTCGATCTGGATGACCTGCTGGCCGTTCCACTCCCCCAGCGTGTCCTCCACCGGCCCGGGCGAGTAGACCACGTAGGGCAGGTTCAGCATGGACGCCACCGCGACGAGCGCGACGATCAGGGCACCGGCGACGGCCAGCGTCGCGGATCGGCGGGTCATCGGTGTCGGCGGTCCTCACGGTGAACGGGAACGGTCTTCACCAAGCGTACGGGTCGGTGCGGCCGTCAGGGCGAGCCGACCCACTCCTCGCCGCCGTCGTCGAAGCGCTGGTGCTTCCAGATCGGGACCTCGCGCTTGAGGTCGTCGATGAGCTGACGGCAGGCGGCGAACGCCTCCTGCCGATGGTCGGCGGCCGCCGCGACGACGACGGCGACGTCGCCGATCTCGAGGTGGCCGACGCGGTGGACGGCGGCCAGCGCGCGCAGCGGCGTGCCGGCGGCGACCTTCTCCGCGACCGACCGCAGCACCTCGGACACCGTCGGGTGCGCCTCGTAGTCGAGACTGGTGACGCCGCGGCCACCGTCGGCCTCGCGGACGGTGCCGACGAAGACGACGGTCCCGCCGGCGCCGCGGTCGGTCACCGCGGTCAGCACCTCGTCGACGGAGAGCGGCTCGTGCCGCACGTCCAGCAGCCTGATGACGTCCATGGTCAGCTCCGCTTCCGGCGGCGTGCCTTGCGGATCACGACCGCGGTGCCGAGGATCGCGACGGTCGCGCCGGCGGCGCCGATCGTGGCCGCGGTCGCCGCGTCGCGCTTGCCGATGCGCCGCGACGCGAGCGCGTGCCGTCCGCCGACCTCCTCCATCAGCGCGGCCAGCGCCTCGGCGTTGTCGTGCGCGGGCTGCCAGCCGGCCTTGCGCAACCGCTCGGCCGCCATGACCCACGGCCGGGTGACGTAGTGCAGCTCGCTGGCCGGCGCCGGGGTGACGCCGAGGCGGTGCAGCCGCTGTGCGGTGCCGAACGCGAACGACGCCGGCAGCTCGATCCGGCTGCGGCCGGACAGCTCCTCGACGGTGGCCTGGTCGAGGTGGCCCTCGCTGCCGACGGCGACCGGCCCGGCGACGTCGTGCAGGACGACGAACTCCAGCGCGGAGGCGAGGTCGTCGACGTGGCAGAACTGCCAGGCCGGCTCGCTGCCGCGCACGACCAGGAGCCGCGGCGCCTCGAAGTGCCTGGTCAGGACGGTGTCGACGCCGGGGCCTACGACCGCGGCCGGTCGGACCACCGTCACCGACATGCCCGGGTGCGACCGCGGCGCCCGCGCGCTGAGGTCCTCGATCTCCAGCAGGTCGCTGATGATCGAGCCGTCCGGCTCGGCCCGCAGCGGGGCGTCCTCGTCCAACGGGACCGGGTTGTCCGGCTGCGCGCCGTAGACCATCGCGCTGGTGACGACGGCGACGTGCCGCACGCCGGCGGCCGCGGACGCCGTCAGGATCGTCTGCGTGCCGCGCACGTTGCGGTGCGAGCGGACCGCGGGATCGTCGGTGATGCCGATGTCGACGGCCGCGTGCACGACGGCGTCGACCCCGGCCAGCCGCGTGACGATGGCGGGATCGGTGAGATCCATCACGCGCCAGGTGACGCCGTCGACGTCGCCGCGGGAGTCGTCCAGTCCCACGACCTCGGCGACGTCGTCGCTGGCCGCCAGCCGGGCGGCCAGCAGCCGGCCGACACCGGAGGACGCGCCGGTGACCGCGACCACCAGGCCGTCGGTACCGTTGCGCCCAGCGCGAACCCGGCGCGACTCTCTGCCCACGAAATCCCCTTCAACGACTACCGTGGAACGCATGAGGCGCTCCCGAACGCTTCCCATCCTGCCCGAGGCGCTGCCATGAATGACGTCCCCTTCGGTTTCCGTTCCTCCGACGACCCGGATGACAACCGGCCGGAGAAGCCGGAGCCCGGCGCCGGCGGGACCGGCGGTCCCGGTCCGAACGATCCGTTCGGCGGGCTGTTCGGCATGTTCGGCGCGGGTGGCCCCGGCGGTCCCGGCGGCGCGCCCGACCTCGGCGCTATGTTCCAGCAGCTGGGCCAGATGTTCTCCTGGTCCGGAGGGCCGGTGAACTGGGACCTCGCCAACCAGGCCGCCCGCGAGGTCGTCTCCGCGGCCGGCGACCGCTCCGTCAGCGGCACCGATCGCCGTGAGGTCGACGACGCGTTCCGGCTCGCCGACACCTGGCTCGACGGCGCCACCACGTTCCCGTCCACCGGCGGCGCGCCGCGCACCTGGAGCCGCGCCGAGTGGGTCGAGGGCACCCAGGCCGCCTGGAAGGACCTCGTCGAGCCGCTGGCCGCACGCGTCTCCGAGGCGATGAACACGTCGCTGCCGCCGGAGGTCGCGCAGGCCGCCGGCCCGCTGGTCGGCATGCTGCAGCAGGTCGGCGTCTCGATGTGGGGCGCGCAGGTGGGCCAGAGCATCGGCAAGCTGGCCGGCGAGGTGGTCGGCTCGGCCGACATCGGCGTGCCGCTGGCGGCCGGTCACCCCGCGCTGCTGCCGGCCAACGTCCGCGCGTTCGGCGAAGGTCTCGGCGTCGAGGCACGCGACGTCACGCTGTACCTGGCGCTGCGCGAGGCCGCCTACGTCCGGCTGTACGGGCACGCGCCGTGGCTGCGCGCGCACATCGTCGCGCTGGTCGAGGAGTACGCCCGCAACGTCAGCGTCGACACCAGCGCCATCGAGGAGAAGATGCGCGAGCTGGACCCGCAGCGGCCCGAGGCGCTGCAGGAGGCGCTCGAGGGCGGGCTGTTCGACCTGCCGACGACGCCGGAGCAGCAGGCCGCGCTGGACCGGCTCGAGCTGGCGCTGGCGCTGGTGGAGGGCTGGGTCGACGACGTCGTCACGCAGGCGACGACCGACCGGCTGCCGTCCGCGGCGGCGCTGCGCGAGACCGTCCGCCGTCGCCGCGCGTCCGGTGGCCCGGCCGAGCAGACGTTCGCGACGCTGGTCGGGCTGCAGCTGCGGCCGCGCCGGCTGCGCGAGGCGGCCAGCTTCTGGGCCGCCGTCCGCGACGCTCGCGGCGTCGACGGCCGCGACGCGCTGTGGGCGCACCCGGACCTGATGCCGTCGGCGGACGACCTGGCCGACCCGGCCGCGTTCCTCGTGGCCGACCAGTGGGACATGTCCGGGCTCGACGACACACCGGCGCCGCCGGAGGACGAGAACGGCGGCAGCCCGTCCTGATGCCGGCCGACCCTCTGCACGCCGACGCCGTCGCCGTGCTGTCGGAGTGGGCCGCGCCGTCGCCGTCGCAGGATGTCCTGCGACGTTCGTACCTCGAGCTGTTGCGGGCGCGGCCGGATTCAGTGAGCCGCGCCTGCGTGCCCGCGCACCTCACCGGCAGCGCGCTGATCGTCGATCCCGCCGGTTCGCGGGTCCTGCTGCTCCTGCACGCCAAGGCCGGGCTGTGGCTGCAGGCCGCCGGCCACTGCGAGGACGGCGACGGCTCGCTGGCCGCGACGGCGCTGCGCGAGGCGACCGAGGAGAGCGGGATCGCCGGGCTGACGCTGGGCGCCGGTGGGCAGCCGATCAAGCTGGACCGGCATCCGGCGCCGTGTCAGCCCGGTGTCGCCGAGGAGCACCTGGACGTGCAGTTCCTGGCGCTGGCGCCGGCCGGCGCGGTCGCCGCGATCAGCGACGAGTCGCACGACCTCGGCTGGTTCGGCTACGACGAGCTGCCGAACCCGCTCGGCGGCGGCGTGGTGGAGCTGGTCGCGGCCGCCCGCGCCGCGCTCTGACGTTCAGCCGCGGCTGGGCACCTTCTCGCCGGTCCTGCTCTTGGTGGGCCGGAGCGCCTCGATGGTGATCCGGCCGCGCCGGACGCCGCTGCGCGAGTCCAGCCACGCGTCCAGGAACCGCCACACCGCCGCCGCGTCCGTCGTCTCGCCGGTGACGACGGCAGTGATGGCGCTGAGGTGCGCGTCCCGCAGCCCGGCGGCGAGCGCGCGGTCGCGGCGGCCGCAGCGCGCCCGGACCCGCGCGATCCGCTCGCCGAGGTCGACGAAGAGCCGCGCCTCTGACTCGGTCAGCCTGCGGGTCCCGCCCGGCATCCACGCGCCCTCCGGCTGAGCGGGCACGGAGGCCACGCGCATCACCAGCTCCCGCAACGACTCGACGGCGTCGACGAGTCCCTGGCGCGCGGTGTGGCGGGACTGCAGCCAGAACGCCAGCAGCGCCGCGAGGAAGGTGGCCGGGACGGCGAGCGCGCCGCTCAGCAACCCCTCCCAGGTGATGCTGCCCGCGGGGATGCCCACGAACGCCTGCGTCAACGTCACCGCCGGACGTTACCCAGGATCGCCGGCGAATCCACCCGAATCGGGCACGGAGTCCGGCCGGTCCGGTCCTCGGCGGCTGTCCGCCGCGCCTGCCTCAGGTGGCCGCGGCCTCGGCGGAATCCGGGTTCTCGTCGGCTTCGGCGTCCCCGTCGTCGGCGCCGGAGGTCATGCCGGCCGCGTGGCTGTAGCCGTCGAGGAAGCCGCGCGCCCGCTCGGCCCGCGGATACTCGCCGACCAGCGCCCAGAACTCCGGGCCGTGGTCGTTCACCAGCAGGTGCGCCAGCTCGTGCACGAGCACGTAGTCGATCACCCAGGTCGGCAGCCCCTGCAACCGGCTGGACAGCCGGATCGACCCGTCGCTCGGCGTACACGAGCCCCACCGTGCTCGCTGCGTCGAGCTCCACCGCACGCTGCTCGGCGTCGCCCGGCCGCCGAGGTACTTGCGCGACAGCTCGCCGGCTCTGGCCAGCAGCCCTTCGTCGCTGGGCCTGCGGCGCTTCTCCTGCGCCGCCAGCCGGTCCAGCATCACCTGGACCCAGCGGCGCTCCTCGGCCTTGCTGAGCCGGGACGGGAGGCACACGACGACGCGGCCGTTCTCGCGGAACGCCGTGACCGTACGCCGGCGGCGCAGCGAGCGCCGTATCTCGACGTCCGGAGCCTCCATGCTTGCACGGTAGACCCATCCGCCGGGGATCGCGTGGATGCAATGTGGATAACTCGCCGAGAATGCCGCCTACGACGCCAATGCCCGGCTCGGTCGGCTTCGCTCGCGCCGTATCGGCCGTGGTTTCTTCGTGCACATGTGGTGGATTGCGTTCAGGCAGGTCAGAGCGGTGATCGCGGCATCGCCGCCGGGTTGTCAACACACTGCGCACCGGTGGTCCACAAGCTGCCCGGCAGTCCTGCACAAGTCGTCCACAGAGTTATCCACAGCCTTGGGACGGTTCCCCGCCGTTCCCGTTGCCGCCACCCTGGGATCCCCGTACGTTCACTGACATGTCCGGCGGTTCGAATCCCTTGCACACCACACTTCGCACGGGCCGCCCGATCCCGCTCGGCGGGATCTCGGAAAACGATGACACCTCCGCGCGTCCGGGGAATGCGCGCGACCGTCAGCGGAACTGAGATCTCGCCGGGCGCATCCCATCCGCCCGGCTGCTCGCCGGTTTTCGCCTCGCGAGTTCGCCCGGCTGGCGTAGTGTGTCGGCTCAATCATCACGGGGGACGCGGCTGACCTGCTGCTTCCACTCCTGCTCACGAGGGAAGGAAGGCCACGAATGGCTGAGACGTACACGGGGGAGTTCTACTGCGTGAAGTGCAAGGAGAAGCGCGAGGCGACCGGCGACATCGTCGTCAACGACAAGGGCACCCGGATGGCGAAGGCCGTCTGCCCGGTCTGCTCCACCAATCTGAACCGCATCCTCGGCCGCGTCTGAGCCTGTGGATGACGGCCCGCTCCGCGCGGGCCTGTGGATGACGGAACGCACGGCGGCGCCGGACGGGGCAAGATGCCGCTGTGCGTCCCATCCTCCACCCCGCTCTCAGCCGAACCTGGCGTGACGAGTCCACCGTGCAGGTGGGCGCGACGCCGGGGATCGCGCTGGTGGTCGGCGGGCTGAGCCGGCCCGAACGGGCCGTCGTCGAGGCGATGACGGGCGCGGCCGATCTGGCTGCGCTGCGGGAGCTGGCGGCCGAGCTCGGCCTCGGCCGCTCCGCCGCCGACCGGCTCACCCGGTTGCTGCTCGCGGCGGGCGCCGTCATCGACGGCGACCGGCTCGACCCGGGCCACGCGGCTCAGCTGGCCGGTTCAGCCGGCTCCGGCCGCCCGGTCGGTGCCGCTGCCTCGGCCGAGCCGGTTGGCTCGGCCGACCCGTGGCGGCAACCGGACCGCTCCAGTGCTGGGTTGGTGACCCGGTCGGCCGACGGCGGCGTTGAGACGATGGCCGCCCGGGGCCGGCTGCGGGTCGACGTGCATGGTGCGGGCCGGATCGGGGCGCAGATCGCGCGGCTGCTGGCCGCCGCCGGGATCGGGACGGTCGCGATACTCGACGGCGATCCGGTCCGCCCCGCCGACGTCAGCCCCGGCGGCCATCCACGGCACGCGGTCGGCATGCCCCGGCGACGCTCGCTCGCCTCGCTGCTGGCCGCCGACGCCGGGGAGGACGACTGGGACGAGCTCGGCCTGCGGGCCGCAGCCCTGGACAACGCGGCGCCGTCGAGGCGCGGCGGCTCCGGGACGCGATCCAGGACGGCCGGCCAGGAGGTCCGCCCCGCCGCTCGCCCGCGGATCGGCGTGACGGCCGGTGAGCGCGACGCGACCGGAGCACAAGCTCGGCCGGCGCCACGAGCCCGGCCGGTGGCGCCAGCTCTCCCGACGGCGGACGCCAACCCAGCACGCCGCGCCGCGCCACGAGAACCGGCCGAGTCCGACCCGCATGCGCACCCCACAACCGAGCCCGGCCCAGCGGCCGCAGCCCACCCGGGGGTACCGGCCGGCTCGCCACCGCACGGCCACCCCACAACCGAGCCCCAACCGCACGACCACCGCACCGCCGAGCCCGGCCCAGCGACCCCGGCCCAGCAGGGAGCACCGGCCGGCTCGGCACCGGCAGTGCGGCGGGCGCCCCGGCTGCACTCCAGCGCCCGCATCGCCCCGAAGGCACTTCCACCGCAGCGCCCAGCCGGACCGCGCACTCCGTCCGTCCCCGATCTGGCGATCCTCGCGCCGACCACCGGGACCGGCCGGGAGGAGGCCGCGGAGTTGCTGCAGCAGGGCATCCCGCACCTGTTCGCCACGGTCATCGAGCTCACGGGCGTGGTCGGCCCGCTCGTGATCCCCGGCCGGTCGTCCTGCCTGCGCTGCCACGACCTGCACCGCACCGGCCGCGACCCGCACTGGCCGCTCGTCCTCGACCAGGCGTTGCGTCGCCCGCCACCGGAGCCGGCCTGCGACAGCGCGCTGGCCGCCGTCGTCGCGGGGCTGGCCGCGGCGCAGGCGCTTGCCTACCTGGACGGGTTCGCCCCGGCGGCCGTCGACGGCACGGTGGAGGTGACGCTGCCGTCGGGGCTGCCGCGGCGGCGGAGCTGGCGCCCGCATCCGCGATGCGGGTGTGGCTGGGCGGCCGGAGCGGGCGAGGCTGCACAATGGGTGATGTGAGCGACCTGCCACGCAACGCCGTCAACCGCGCCTTCAAGCTCGCCTCGCTGCCGCTGGGGCTGGCCGGCCGGGCGACGCTGGGTCTGGGCAAGCGGCTCAGCGGCGCGTCGGCCGAGTCGGTGAGCGCCGACGTGCAGCAGCGCACCGCCGAGCACGTGTTCCGGGTGCTCGGCGAGCTCAAGGGCGGCGCGATGAAGTTCGGGCAGACGCTGTCGGTGCTGGAGGCGGGCATCCCGGAGGAGTTGGCCGCGCCGTATCGCGCGACGCTGACGAAGCTGCAGGAGTCCGCCCCGCCGATGAAGGCCGCGACGGTGCATGGCGTCCTCGCCGCGGACCTCGGCGCGGACTGGCGCGACCGCTTCCGGTCCTTCGACGACACGCCGGCGGCGTCGGCGTCGATCGGGCAGGTGCACAAGGCGGTCTGGCACGACGGCCGTGAGGTCGCGGTGAAGGTGCAGTACCCCGGCGCCGGCGACGCGCTGCGGGCGGACCTGCGCCAGGTCGCCCGGCTGGGCCGCTCGATCGGCGCGCTGGTGCCCGGCATGGACGCGAAGGCGCTGGTGGAAGAGCTGCACGACCGCATGGTCGAGGAGCTCGACTACCGCATGGAGGCCGATGCGCAGGACGGGTTCGCGATCGCCTACGCCGACGACCCGGAGTTCGCGGTGCCGAAGCTGGTCGAGGGCGCCGAGCACGTGCTCGTGTCGGAGTGGCTCGACGGGCTGCCGCTGTCGAAGGTCATCGCCGGCGGCACGCAGGAGGAACGCGACCGCGCCGGTCTGCTGTACGTCCGGTTCCTGTTCTCCGGGCCGACCCGGGCCGGGCTGCTGCACGCCGACCCGCATCCGGGCAACTACCGGATGACGGCGGACGGCCGGCTCGGCGTGCTCGACTACGGCGCCGTCGCCCGGCTGCCCGAAGGCCTGCCGCCGTCGATCGGGCAGCTGATGCGCCGCGCGCTGGCCGGGCAGGCCGACGAGATGCTCGACGGGCTGCGCGAGGAGGGCTTCGTCAAGCCGCACATCAACCTCAAGCCCGAGGAGCTCTACGACTACCTCGCGCCGTTCCTCGAGCCCGCGCGGGTCGACCGGTTCCACTTCAACCGGCCTTGGATGCGCGAACAGTTCGCCCGCATCAACGACCCGCGCCGGCCCGGCTACTCGATCGGCCTCAAGCTGAACCTGCCACCGTCGTACCTGCTCATCCACCGGGTCTGGATCGGCGGCATCGGCGTGCTCTCGCAACTGGACTGCGAGGCGCCGTTCCAGGCCGAGCTCGAGCGCTGGCTGCCCGGCTTCACCGCCTGACCGAAGGAGACAGATGCCCGGCACGCTCGACGCCGCGCGCAGCGGCACGTTCGCGCTCGGCGGCGACCTGCCGGTGGTGCGCCTCGGGTTCGGCTCGATGCAGCTGCCCGGACCCGGCGTCTGGGGCGACTCCCCCGATCCCGACGGCGCCGTCCGGGTGCTGCGCCGCGCGGCCGAGCTCGGCGTCACGTTCGTCGACACCGCCGACTCCTACGGGCCGTTCACCGCCGAGCTGCTGATCAAGCGGGCGCTGCATCCCTACCCCGACGGCCTCGTCATCGCGACGAAGGCCGGCTTCACCCGGCAGGGCCCGAACCGCTGGAAGCCGCTGGGCCGGCCGGAGTACCTGCGCCAGCAGGCCGAGTTGAGCCTGCGCCACCTCGGCCTGGAGCGCATCGACCTGTTCCAGCTGCACCGCATCGACCGCAACGTCCCGCTGGCCGACCAGATCGGCGAGCTCAAGGCGCTGCAGGACGAGGGCAAGATCCGTCACCTCGGCCTCAGCGAGGTGACGGTCGAGCAGCTGGAGGCGGCCCGGCGGATCGCGCCGATCGTCTCGGTGCAGAACCTCTACAACCTCGCCGACCGGTCCGCCGAGGACGTCGTCGACCACTGCGCCGAGCACGGCATCGCGTTCATCCCCTGGTACCCGCTGGCCACCGGCGCCCTGGCCCGCGACGGCGGACCACTGGCCGCGGCCGCCCGCCGGCACGACGCCACCCCGGCCCAGCTGGCGCTGGCCTGGCTGCTGCGCCGCTCACCGGTCATGCTGCCGATCCCCGGCACGTCGAGCGTCGAGCATCTGGAGCAGAACGTCGGCGCGGCCGGCATCGAGCTGACCGACGACGAGTTCGCGGCGCTGACGGCGGCCGCGCGGCGCTGAGCGGCGCAGACTCCCGGTACGGTCAGTCCGTCCACCAGGCGGTGTCCAGCCGCGCCTCGATGGAGCGCAGGTTGTCGCGGGCGCACCGGTCGCAGTAGTACAGCGTCCGGCCCCGTTCCACACTGCTCACCCACGTCAGCGGCGGCTCCGCCGCTGTCGTCCCACAGTGTGCGCACGCCACAGCCTCGGCCACGCGGCCCTCTTTCGTCGTCGTCATCGCTGGATCCCCCCATGAGAACCGGGGTACACGGACCCCGGCCCGCCATCGTCGGATCCGCCGCCGGTCCGCCGCAACGACTGGTACCGACCACCCCGGACAAGCGCGAGAAACGACGACGGCCCCGCGCCGTCCCTGGGGACGACGCGGGGCCGGAGATCGAACTCGACGGCACGTCCACGACCACGAGGCGCGCCCGTCATCGGGACGGGCGCCACCTCAGGGCCGGCTCAGTACGTGCGGCTGCGCAGACTCACCGCGGCCGCGGCCAGGTTCCTGGCCCGCTGCGCGGCGCGCGCCGCCCGGCGGTCCAGCCGGCGAGCGGCCAGCACGCGGCGTACGCGCTGTTCCTTCATCGCTTGCTCGCGCTGCTCCATACAGTGTGCGCGCGCGAGGGCTTCGTTCATGAGATGCATCTCGGTGCTCCTGAAGTCTCGGTTCGTGACGGTGGCGGTCGTGGTGGTCTTCGGGTCGGCCGCGTCGGCCGGGCGGGTCGTGGTCATGTCGGTCCGTCCATCGG
Organism: Jiangella anatolica; assembly: GCF_003236295.1. Classification (GTDB taxonomy): domain Bacteria; phylum Actinomycetota; class Actinomycetes; order Jiangellales; family Jiangellaceae; genus Jiangella; species Jiangella anatolica. The sequence goes on along the minus strand of NZ_POTW01000075.1, from coordinate 6,010 downwards.
GGTCATCGGTCGTCGGCAGCTGCCGTTGGTGCCCTGTTCCGGCGTGTGCTGGTCCTCACTACGCCGCGATCTCGTTCTTGCGGGGCCGGCCGCGAGGCCGCTTGCGCGCCACGATGGCGCCGGCGACGAAGAGCTCTCCGCCCCAGACGCCCCAGGGCTCGGCCCGGTCCATCGCACCGGCCAGGCACTGCTCCCGCACGGGGCATTCCTGGCACAGCAGCTTGGCGTCCTCGACGTCAGCCGGCGACTCGGCGAACCACAGCTCCGGGTCCTTCCGGCAGGGAATGGACTCGTCAGCCGCTACGGCCCGGTCGAGAACGCTGCTCAGCATCATGAGTTCGGTCACCTCCTTTCCTCCAGTTCGGTCGTGGCAAACACTGTTTGCCTGGTGGCAAACAAAAAGGCCGCGGATCCCGGTGTGGGGGTCCGCGGCCTCGGAGGCGCCGGTCGTCTCATGGCTAGACCGGTGGACCCCAGGTGCGGACTCGCACGTCCTGCTTGACCCCATCGACGAGGTGCGTCATGCCGCCATTGGTGCCTGCCTGCGGACGCACTTCTCCCGTCTGCGGGACGGTCACGGGCGCGATCATGGACGCACCGAAGCTCAGAGAGACGCCACGGAGGGAAGGCACATACGCGAAGCCGACACCGCACTCAAACGGGCTGGTAGTCGTGATCTCCATCATGCGTTCCTCCTTTCGGCGTCAGTCCCGAGCCGGGCCCTCCGACTCATGGGCACGTCGCATCGCAACGCGCTCGGCAATGCTAAACCGGCGTTACTGTAAGGGGCAACCTATTTTTACGCTCATTCTTCGGCGACTTCCCGGCACAGCTCCAGAACGTCCGCCCCGTACCGCTCCAGTTTGGTCCGGCCGACGCCCGGGATGGCCGCCAGCTGGGTCTCGCTGACCGGCGTGGACTCGGCGATCGCGATCAGCGTGGCGTCGGTGAACACCACGTACGCCGGCACCTTCTGCTCCTGCGACCGCTCCAGCCGCCATGCCCGCAGCCGCTCGAACAGCGCCTCGTCCATCGACGACGGGCAGCTGCCGCACCGGCCGAGCTTGCGGTCGACGGCGTCGACGAGCGGCGCGCCGCAGACCCGGCAGCGGGCCGGCGCACCGGACCTGCGGCCCTTGCCCCCGGAGCCGCGGTCGGGACGGTGGTCGCTGCGGGCGACGCCGCCGGGCCGGACGCCGTCGAGGAACCGGCTGGGCCGGCGGTTGCCGCGGCCGCCGGGCTGGCGGGCCAGCGACCACGACACCGACAGGAACTCGCGCGCACGGGTGACGCCGACGTAGAGCAGCCGGCGCTCCTCCTCGATCTGCGCCGGCGTCTCGGCGTAGCTCAGCGGCAGCGTGCCCTCGTGACAGCCGACGACGAAGACCGCGTCCCACTCCAGACCCTTGGCCGAGTGCAGCGACGCGAGCGTGACGCCGTCGGCCACCGGCGCGTGCTGGGCGGTCGCGCGCGCCTCCAGCTCGTCGACGACGTCGGCCAGGCCGGCGCCGGGCTTGGCCGTGACGACCTCCTCGGCCAGCGAGACCAGCGCCGCCAGCGACTCCCACCGCTCCCGGGCCTGGCCGCCACCGGACGGCGGCGACGGCGACCAGCCGGCCGCGCTGAGCACGGCCGCCGTCGCCGCGGCGGCGTCGGGCGCGTCCGGCGTGCCGTCGGCGGTGCGGACGGCGGCACGCAGCAGCATGGCCGCCTGCCGCACCTCGCCGCGGTCGAAGAACCGCTCGGCGCCGCGCACGACGTAGGCGATGCCGGCGTCGGCCAGCGCCTGCTCGTACGCCTCGGACTGTGCGTTGACGCGGAACAGGACCGCGATCTCGCGCTGCGGCGTGCCGTCGGCGACCAACTTGGCGATGCGCTCGGCCACCCACGACGCCTCGGCCAGCTCGTCGGAGTGCTCGACGAACGACGGCGCCGGGCCGGGCGGGCGCTGCGCCTCGAGCACGACGCCGGCATGCGCGTCGCGGGCCGCACGCAGCACGCCGTTGGCCACCTCGACCACCTGAGGGGTGGAGCGGTAGTCGCGGAACAGCCGCACGACGGTGGCGCCGGGGAAGCGCTGCGGGAACCGGATCAGGTAGTCGGGCTGGGCGCCGGCGAAGGAGTAGATGGTCTGCGCCGGGTCGCCGACCACACAGACGTCGGTGCGATCGCCCATCCACAGGTCGAGCAGCTTCTGCTGCACCGGCGAGACGTCCTGGTACTCGTCGACGACGAAGTGGTGGTACTGCGACCGGACCTGCTGGGCGACGCCGGGATGGCCGGACAGCAGCCCGACGGCGGCCAGCAGGATGTCCTCCATGTCGAGCACGTTGCGGTCGGTCTTGAGGTCCTCGTACGCGGCGTAGACGCGCGCGACGGACTCGGGGTCGACGTTGCCGACCTCGCGGTGCGCCGCCTCGGCTGCCGTGACGTAGGACTCCGGCAGCACGTTGCTGACCTTGGCCCACTCGATCTCCGAGGCGAGGTCGCGCAGCACCGTGCGGTCGGTGGGCACCCGGCAGCGCGACGCGGCCGAGCCGACGATGGGCAGCTTGCTGGAGCTGATCTCGGGCAGGTCGGATCCGGTGATCTGCGGCCAGAAGTACCGGGCCTGGCGCAGCGCGGCAGAGTGGAACGTGCGCGCCTGCACCCCCTCGGCGTCGAGGGCGCGCAGCCGGCCGCGCATCTCCCCCGCCGCCCGGGTGGTGAACGTGACGGCGAGCGTGCGGCGCGGGTCGAACGCGCCGGTGTGCACGCCGTGGGCGATGCGGTGGGTGATGGCGCGCGTCTTGCCCGTGCCGGCGCCCGCGATGACGCAGACCGGCCCGGTCAGCGCGGTCGCGACCGCTCGCTGCTCGGGGTCCAGGCCGGAGAGGACGTCGGGTGCGCGCATCGGCCCATCCTCGCAGCCGGCACCGACAGGGTGCGAGGCGGTTCACGGAACAATCCGGACCTGCCGCCGGTTCTGGATAGCTGTCACGGCAAACAGGTCCGGCACGGGAGAGTCGATGTCGCGGTTCACGATGTACAGCACCACCTGGTGTGGCTACTGCATCCGGCTGAAGAAGGCGCTGAACCGCGACGGCATCACGTTCGACGAGGTCGACATCGAGGCCCACCCGGCGTCGGCCGACCTGGTGATGAGCCTCAACGGCGGCAACGCGGTCGTGCCGACGCTGGTGTTCGCCGACGGCAGCGCGCTGACCAACCCGAGCCCGTCGCAGGTCAAGGAGAAGCTGGCCGCTATCGCCAGCTGACGTCGACCGGCAGCGGCCGGCCGTACCAGCCCTCGACCAGCTTGCGGGCGATCGAGATGCCGCTGGGCGGGATGACGTCTCCGCTCTCCATCGCCGCGGTCAGCTCGTCGCGGCTGAACCAGCGCGCCTCGGCGATCTCCTCGCCGTCGGGCGTCGGGTCGTCGCCGGACGCCGTCGCGTAGTAGCCGAGCATGAGGCTGGACGGGAACGGCCACGGCTGCGCGCCCGCGTAGGCGCACGACGTCACGCGCACCCGGACCTCCTCGTACAGCTCGCGCACGACGGCGTGCTCCGGCGTCTCCCCCGGCTCGACGAAGCCGGCCAGCGTCGAGAACCGGCGTCCCGGCCAGGCCGCCGACCGGCCGAGCAGGCAGCGCTCCCGCTCGTCCACCACGAGCACGATCACCGCGGGGTCGGTGCGCGGGAAGTGCTGCGACCCCTCCGCCTCGCACACGCGCATGTGCCCGCCCGACGCCGACCGCGTCCGGGCGCCGCAACGCGGGCAGAACCGGTGCGCCGCGTGCCAGTTGGCCAGCGCGATCGCGTGCACGGCCAGCCCGGCGTCGCGGTCGCCGAGCAGCGCGCCGGCCTCGCGCAGCGTCGCACCGCCGGCCGGCATCCCGTCGACGTGCACGGCGAGGAAGGCGACGCCGTCGTCCAGGCCGAGCAGGAACCGGTCCCCGTCCGGGGCCTGTGACGGCGGCACGAACCGCAGCGCGTCACCGTCGGCCGACACCGTCCCGTTGCCGACCAGCAGCACCCGGGTCGCCTCGTCGGCCCAGAGCGAGTCGAGCCAGGCGGCGTCGTCGCGACGGTCGGCGGCGCGGTCGACGGTGGAGCGGGAGAGGGCGAGCGGTCCGGGCAACACATAGGCCTCGTGCACGAGGCACGACCCTACGCCGGATACCGTGTGCACTCGTGAGCACCCACATTGCCGCCGCGGCCGGCGAGATCGCCGAGACCGTCCTGCTTCCGGGCGACCCGCTCCGTGCCGAGTGGATCGCCAAGACGTACCTCGACGACGTCAGCTGCTACACGCAGGTGCGCAACATGCTCGGCTTCACGGGCACCTACAAGGGGCAGCGCATCTCCGTCCAGGGCACCGGCATGGGCCAGCCGTCCATGTCGATCTACGTGCACGAGCTGCTGGCGGAGTACGGCGCGAAGACGCTGCTGCGGGTCGGGACGTGCGGCGGGCTGCTGGCCGACGTCGCCGTCCGCGACCTCGTGATCGGCATCTCCGCGGCCACCGACTCGTCCATGAACGCGCTGCGCTTCGAGGGCTTCCACTACGCGCCGACGGCGGACTTCTCGCTGGTCCGGGCCTACGTGGAGCAGGCCGAGGCGGCCGGCGCCCGGTACCACGTCGGGCAGATCTTCAGCACCGACACGTTCTACCACCCCCGGCCCGAGCTGCGCGATCGCCTGACGCAGTACGGCGTCATGGCGGTGGAGATGGAGGCGGCCGCGCTCTACACGCTGGCGGCCCAGTTCGGCGCCCGGGCGATGGCGGTCTGCACGGTCAGCGACAACCTCGTCACCGGCGAGGAGACGTCGGCCGAGGAGCGCGAGCGGACGTTCGCCGAGATGGTCGAGCTGGCGCTGGGCTCCGTCTCGGCGTGACACCGCGCCGGTGGGCGTGGCTGTTCGGCTCGACGGCGGCGGCCGCGCTGCTGGCGGCGGTGGTCGTGTGGCCACAAGGGCTCGGGCTGTCCGACGCCCTCGGCCCGGCCCAGGTGGTCGCGGTGCGCGGGCTGACGGTGGTCGCCGGCGCGTCGCTCGCGGTGCTGCTGGCCGTGCTGGCGGTGGTCGTGCGCGGGGCGCGGTGGCCGCTCGCGGCGGTCGCGTTCGTGGCAGTCGTGGCGACGGTGTGCTCCGGCGGCGTGCTGCTGTCGCGCGGGCTGTCGCCGGACGCCGTCCCGGCCGTCGGCGGCGGGCCGGCCGGCGAGGTGCGGGTGCTGGCGTTCAACACGCTGTTCGACGGCGCCGGCCCCGAGGTCGTCGCGGACCTGGTGACCGCGACCGGCGCGGACGTCGTCGTGCTGCCGGAGACGTCCGCCGCGACGACGCAGCGCGCCGCCGAGCTGGCCGGCGGCGGCTTCCAGGTCTTCCATCACCAGGCCGGTGACGGCATCACGTCGGCGACCGGGCTGCTGGTGGCGTCGTCGCTGGGGAGCTACGGCCAGCCGGAGCCGGACCCGTCGGGCGGGCTCGGCTCGTTCACCGTCCGGCCGGCGCCGGGATCGGCGGGGCCGCCGATCACCGCCGTCCACGCCTGGCCGCCCACGCGCGACGCGATGGCACGCTGGCGGGCCGACACCGTCTGGGCCGTGCGCCGGTGCAAGGGCGCCGAGGGCGCGATCGTCGCCGGCGACTTCAACGCGACGCTGGACCATCCGGCGCTGCGCTCGCTCGCGCCGTGCGCCGACGCCGCCGCGGCCCGCTCGGCCGCCGGCGCCGGGACCTGGCCGGCCGGCTGGCCGTCGTGGGCCGGTGCGCCGATCGACCACGTGCTGGCCGACGCGCGGGCCTGGTCGGTCGTGTCCTTCTCCGTGCTCGACGCCGCTGGTGGGAGCGATCACCGGCCGGTTCTGGCGGTGCTGCGTCCGGCCGGATAGTGGACTTGTGGTCGCTTCTTCGAACGTGTGTGCGATAGCGTGACGGGATGACCGGCCCCGGAGATCACCCCAGCGCGGCGTGGGCGAACCTCGCCCCAGGCACCGTCCTCAACGCCGTGCTCGAGACGTTCGACC
>NZ_POTW01000074.1 GCF_003236295.1 Jiangella anatolica | reverse complement strand
GTCCCGACGGTGAGGCAGTCGCTGGAGCCGAAGGAGAACACCGACCGCTCCCCCGCCCGCCCACCGCCACCGAGGAACGCGGCCGCCTGGTCGTGCGTCCCGGCGACGATCGGCACACCGCGACGCAGCCCGGTCGCGGCGGAGGCGTCCGCCGAGACGACGCCGATCGCCGTGCCTGCCATGACCGGCTCGGACAGCAGCGCCCCCGGCACGCCCAGCGCGCCGAGGATCTCGTCGGACCAGCGCCCGGCGTCGACGTCGAACGCGCCGGTCCGGGCCGCCATCGTCAGGTCGATCGCCGGCGCCGCGCCGAACCAGCCGGCCACGTGGTCGTCGACCGTCCGCACCGCCGCCGGCAGCGCGCCGCCGGGCAGCAGCTCGCGGATCTTGTGCACCGAGAACATCGGGTGCAGCGGCTGGCCGGTGAGCTGCTGGACATGGTCAGCGCCGAGCGCGGCGGCCAGCTTCTCCGCCGACGCCGTCCCGCGCAGGTCCATGCTCAGCGGCGCCGGGCCGAGCGCGGCGCCGTCCGGGCCGACCGGCACGATCGCCTCGCCCAGTGTCGAGAACGACAGCGCCTCGACCGGGTCGGCGACGACGGCCGGGTCCGCGACGACCTCGCCGACCAGCCGGACCACGGCGGCCCGGACGGCGTCGGCGTCGATCTCCGCGCGTCCGTGCGCCGGCCGCACGACGGCGGTGCGCTGCGACCGCGCCGCGAGCTCGTGCCCGTCCGCATCGTAGGCCGCGACCCGCGAACCCGTCGTGCCGAGATCGATGCCCAGGAAGCTCACTTGACCGACCCCGCCAGTCCGTTGACCAGGTAGCGCTGCACCGACAGGTACACCAGCACGATCGGCACGGAGATCAGCACCAGCACGGCGAACAGCGCGCCGGGCTGACTCAGGTAGATGCCGCGGTAGGCCAGCGGCACCAGCGTGAGCGGCTTGAGGTCGTTGTCGCCGATCGCGACCAGCGGCAGCAGGAAGTCGTTCCAGCTCATCATCAGCTGCCACACGACGACGACCGCGGCCGCCGCCTTGCCCAGCGGGAAGTAGATCCGCCAGAAGATCGTCCACGTCGACGAGCCGTCCACCAGCGCCGCCTCGTACGTCTCGTCCGGAATGGCGAGGTAGGTGGTGCGGATCATGATGACGGCGAACGGCAGCCCCAGCGCGGTGTAGGCGAGCACGAGGCCGAGCAGGTTGTCGTAGAGCCCGAGCCCCTGCAGGATCTTGAACATCGCCGTGACGACGCCGGCCATCGGCAGCACCAGCGCCAGGATGAGACCGACGAACACCACGCCCTTGAACGGCACCCGCAGCCGGGCCAGGGCGAACGCCGTCATCGACCCGAGCAGCAGCACCAGCACGATCGACGGCACCGACACCAGCAGGCTGTTCACCAGGTGCCGGGCGATCGGGTTGGTCTCGAAGATGGTCACGTAGTTGCGCAGCGTCGGCTCCTCGGGCACGAGCCCGAGCCCGGTCGTCGAGGGGTTCGACGTCGGCAGCAGCGAGATGCCGATGACCATGACGACGGGGATCATCCACAGCACCGCGAGCGGGCCGAGCACCCAGTGCGCCCAGCGCGGCGGCGCGTCCACGTCCCTGATGCGGCGTCTCATGAGCGGTCCCCCGTGATGAATCCGGAGCCGAACGTGCGCAGCATCGCCAGCGACGAGCCGACCGCGACGACCAGCAGGACGACGGCGATGGTGGCGCCGTAGCCGAACGACTGCAGCTGGAACGCCTGCTTGAACAGGTACGTCGGCATCAGCTCCGACGCGTGGTTGGGCCCGCCCTCGGTGAGCACCCACACCAGCTCGAAGGTCTTCAGCGAGCCGATGATGCCGAGCAGCAGCAGCGCGAGGTGGGTCGGCTTGAGCAGCGGCAGCACGATCCGGCGGATCAGCTGCCAGCCGGTGGCGCCGTCGATCCGGGCCGCCTCGACGACGCTGTGGTCGACCAGCTGCAGCCCGGCGAGGTAGAAGAGCATCGAGAACCCGGTCCACATCCAGACGTTCACCACGATCACCGCGAAGATCGCCGTCGACGGGTCGGACAGGTAGGAGCGCGTCAGCACGTCGATGCCGGTGAGCCGGCCGAGCTGGGCGAGCACGCCGTTGAACGGGTCCAGCAGCCGCTGCCACACGATGCCCACGACGACCGGCGACAGCACCGCCGGCAGGAAGAACAGCGTCCGGTACACCGTCCGGCCGCGCAGCCGGGTGTTGAGCAGCCAGGCCAGCGCGAAGCCGAGCGCGGCCTGCGGGACGATCGTCAGCACGATCCAGTACGCCGAGTTCCGCAGCGTCGTGTGGAAGGTCGGGTCGGCGAACAGGTCGCGGTAGTTGTCCAGGCCGACCGGGGTGCCGGCGCTGACGCCGTCCCAGTCGAGCAGGCTGGACTGCACGTTGAAGACGATCGGGTAGACGATGAACACGGCGAACAGCACGACCGCCGGCGCGATGAAGCCCAGCGCGACCAGCCGCTCGCGGGTCAACCGGCGGGCCGGACGGCGCGGCCGGGTCCCGGTGACCCGGGGGGCGTGGGTCACCGGGACGTCGGAGGTGGACGCGGCCATCAGCCCTGCTGATCCTGCACGGCCTGGACCGACTCGGCGGCCTGCTGCGGGGTGAGCTGACCGGCGGCGACGCCGGCGAGCGCGTCGGCGACCGCGGTGTCGATCTGCGGGCTCTCGAAGTACCGCGACCACTGCACCTCGGGCATCCAGTCCTGCGTGAGCTGGGTCCAGATCTGCTCCTGCTTGTCGCTGGTGAACTCCTCCGGGTCCAGCCCGGTCACCGCGGGCAGGTCGTTGAACGTGTTGATCAGCACCTGGGCGCCGTCGCCGGCGATCCAGTCGGTGAGCACGTCGCAGGCCAGGTCCGGGTTGGCGGCGTCGGTGGAGATGCCCAGCGCGACGTCGATGCCGCCGACCAGCTGGGACTCCGGCGCGCCGCCGGGCAGCGTCGGGAAGAGGAACGGCTCGTAGCCGGACATGCCGTCGGACAGCGGCGGGATCTCGGTCTTCGACGGGTCGGACTGCTGGATCCACCAGGCGCCGAGCGGGATCATCGCGGCGTTGCCGGCCTCGAACTGGTTGACGCCGTTCGGGTAGGAGTCCAGCGCCAGCGCGCCGTCCTGGGCGATGCCCTCGGTGAACAGGCGGCTCCAGTAGTCGAACGCCTCGACGATGCGCGCGTCGGTCCACGGGACCTCGCCGTTCTCGGCCTGGTAGACGCGGCCCGGCTCGAGGTTGTTGGCGATCTGCAGGAACACGACGTTGCGCAGCCAGCCGTCCTTCGCCGGCAGCAGGAACGGGGCCGCGTCGCCGGCGTCGCCGAGCGTGGCGACGGCCGCCTTGAGGTCGTCCCAGGTGGCCGGCGGCTCGACCCCGGCCGCGTCGAGGAGCTCGGAGTTGGCCCACAGGTTCACCGTCTGCACCAGCAGCGGCAGCGCGTAGTAGTGCTCGTCGCCCTCGGGGTTGCCCATCCGGGCCTGCTCGAGGCCGACCGGGTGGAACTTGCTCTCCCAGTCATCGCCCCAGACCCGGGCGGCGCACTCCTCCAGCGGCATCAGCTTCTCGCGGTACTGCTGGGTCAGCGCGCCCGGCTGCAGCCCGACGATGTCCGGCATCGTCCCGGACGACGCCCGCGTCTGCAGGTCGACCAGGTACTCCGGGTAGTTGAAGATCGTCGAGTCGATCGTGACGTCCGGGTTGGCCTCGGTGAACGAGTCGATCATCTGCCGGGTCGTCTGCTCGATCGGGCTCCAGGAGCGGAACGAGACGGTCTGCCCGTCGCCGCTGCCGCCGTCGGCGGACTCCTCGGGGTCGGCGCTGCCGGCGCAGGCGGCCATCGTGGCGCCCAGACAGAGCGCCAGGCCGGCCTGGATGCCGCGGCGGGCCGTGGTGGGGAGCGTCATTGCTTCCGTCCTCTCGGTGGGTCGGCTCTGGAACTGCCGGGGCTGGCGCCAGTAGAGGCCGGGCCGCTGACCAGTGTCAACGCGGCCGGTGGCGGTTCGGCGGGCCGTCCGGCGCGGTGTCGTCCGATGCGGCGGCGGGCCGGGCGGACAGCGGCTGTCCGCTGTCGCCGCTCGTGTTGTCCGGTCGCTGACAACGCCGCGGCTCGTGTCTGACACGCCCGGGCCGTCGTCCAGCGGTTGCGCCGCCGCGTACGAGCCGCGACGGCCCGCTGACACAGCTGGGCGGAGCCGCTGTCCGGGACCGGCCCGGTTCCACCGTCGCACCGCCGGCCGGCCCGGGACGCCCCGGTTACAGTTCCGTTACTGTGACCCGGCTCTCACCATGCGAGACGGCGGCGGGGTGTCGTCAGCCCAGCAGCCGCTCGAACAGCCGCACCAGCCGCTCCACGTCGAGCGGGTCGTCGGAGAGCAGCGCCAGCAGGCCGACGCCGTCGACGGCGCCGACGAACGCGTCGACCGCGGCCGGGTCGTCGGTGTAGCGGCGGGCCACCGACGCGGTCCACCGCGACCAGGTGAGCGCGGCCTCGCGCAGCTCCGGCCGGCGCACGGCGTACAGCAGCAGCTCGTAGGACGCCAGCCAGGCCGGCCGGTCCTGCTCGAACGACGCGGCCAGGTAGCGGGCGAGGTCGGCCGGTGCGGCGTCCGGCGGGAGCTCCGCGGCCAGCCGCGCCGCGTACTCCTCGGTGCACTCGGCCAGCGCCGCCGTCAGCAGCTCCTCGATGGTGGCGAAGTGGTACGTGGCCAGCGACTTCGTCACTCCGGCCGCGGCCGCGACGGAGCGATGCGTCACCCCTGCCGGGCCGTCCCGGCCGACCACCCGGATGGCCGCGTCGAGCAGCCGCCGCCGGGTCTGCTGCCCGCGCGAGCGCCGTCCGTCCGTCGTCTCCGCCACGTCAGTGCGCGCCGCCCAGTTCCAGCGCCAGCACCCCGCCGATGATCAACGCGATGCCGCCCACCTGCACCGTCGTCAGCGGCTCGCTGAGGAACGCGGCGCCGATCAGCGCCACCAGGGCGACGCCCGCCGCCGCCCACACGCCGTACGCCACGCCGATGCGCATGCCGCGCTCCAGCGCGAGCGACAGCATCGTGAACGCGAGGAGATACCCCGCCACCAGCACGATGCTCGGCACGAGCTTGGTGAACCCTTCGGAGAACCGCAGCGCGATCGTCGCCGTCACCTCGGCCGCGATGGCCAGCGTCAGGAACACCCAGGTCATGGTCCCGCCTCACTCACGAAAAACTATCTGGACGATTGTCCAGTAATTATCGTAGCGCGTCGAGCTCGGCGCGGGTGGGCGGGTTGGCGCCGGCCCGGGAGACGGTGACGGCGGCGGCCAGCGACGCCCGGCGGACGACACGCTCGACGATGTCCGTGCCCGCGGCGCGCAGCAGCGGCCGGGCCGCGGCGCCGAGCAGGCCTTCGTCCCAGAGCCCGTCGAGCAGCCCGGCGGTGAACGAGTCGCCGGCGCCGACGGTGTCCGCGACGGTCACCTCCACGGCCGGCACCCGCACGACCCCCGCGGCGCAGACGGCGACGGCGCCGGCCCCGCCGAGCGTGACGACGACCAGCGCCGGGCCGAGCCGGAGCCAGTCGCGGGCGACGTCGAGCGGGTCGCTGCCGGGCACGAGGTAGGCCGTGTCCTGGTCGCTGGCCTTGACGACGTCGCTGACGGCGGCCAGCGCCTCGATCCGGCCGCGCAGTTCCGGCCCGGCCGGGCCCATGAGGTCCGGCCGGATGTTCGGGTCGTAGCTGATGGTGCCGGTCGGCCGGACGTCGTCGATCAGCCGGGCGACGGCGGCGGCGCCGGGCTCGACCGTCGTCGCCAGCGAGCCGGTGTGCAGCACCAGCGGCGACGGCGGCAGCGGCAGGCCCGGCGGCAGCGCCCAGGTGAGGTCGAACTCGTACTCGGCCGAGCCGTCGGCGCCCAGCCGGGCGATCGCCGACGACGTCCGGGCGGCGGACGCGGCCGGCCCGCCGGTCAGCACGTCGACGCCGGCGGAGGCCAGGTGGGCCCGGATCGCGGCGCCGTCCGCGTCGTCGCCCAGCTCGGTGACCAGCGTCGCCGCCCGGCCGAGCCGTCCGAGCCCGTAGGCGACGTTGGCGGGGCTGCCGCCCGGGTGCCGGGCCTCGGCGCCGTCGCGCTCGACGATGACGTCGGTGAGCGCCTCGCCGACGACGATCGCGATCTCCGCGGCGCGATCGTCGGGCACGGTCATGATCCCCGCAGACTGCCGCCCGCCCGGCCGGAGTGTCAAGGCGTTGCGCGGCCCCCGGCGGCCGGCGGCCTTACACTCTGGTCCGTGATGTCGGACTCGGGGGGCCGGCTGCGACGCGTGGCCCTGAGCGCCTCGCGTCAGCACCTGGCGCTGGCGGGGAGCGCGCTGGGCGCGGTGGGCCTGGCCGTGCTCGTGGCCGGCGGCTTCGACCCGCTGGCGGATGCGGCGGCGCCCGAGGTCCCGCCGCTGACCGCCGGCGAGACGGTCGACCTCGGCCCGGTCACCATCACGCCCGAGCGGCTGCGCGTCGTCGACGAGCTGCCCGGCATCTCCGAGGGCGACGACGAGACGCGGGTGCTGGCGCTGGTCGCGACCGTCACGGCGACGGGGACGACCACGGAGTACGGCTCGATGCTGTCCGGGAGCGTCGCGCTGGACGGCGTGCCCGGCGTGCCGGCCGGCGGCGGCGCCGAGGACGGGCCGGTGCCGGCCGGCGACGTCTACGTCATGGCCGACGGGACCCGGCTGGACGCCGTCCAGCCGGGACTGGAGTACGAGGTCGCGCTGGTCTGGGAGCAGGACAGCCGGGCGGACGTGCCCGAGTCGGCGCGGCTGGTGCTGGTCGGGCGGACGCTGCGGGAGAGCTCGATCGACCACACGATGGAGTGGCTGGACCCGGCCCCGATCGTGGCCGGCGACCTCGAGGTGACGGCGCCGTCCGCGGAGGACTCCTGATGGGCGGCGCCCGGCGGGTCGTGCGGGCGGAGCCGCCGAGCCGGTTCGGCCGGTTGCCACGGCGGGCCGCGTTCGCCGTCCTGCTGGTGGCCGCGCTCGCGACCGGGCGCGCGGTTCAGGAGCTGCTGCCGGTCTCGGAGGACGCCTCGGCGCCGTTCGAGCGGACCGGCGGCGTCGGCGACGAGATCGCGCTGCGCTGGGGCGAGGTCGAGGTGACGTCGGTCGAGGGGTCGACGCGGATCGCGGACCCCTACGGCGCCGTCCACGTGACCAGCGGCGTGTACGTCGTCGTCGGCTGGACCTACACGGCCGCCGGCGAGCCGCAGATCCCGTCGTACGTGGCGATCCGCGACACCGAGGGGCGGGTGTTCCGCACCAGCGTCGAGCGCAACCCGTACAGCTCCGGCGGGGCCGCCCAGCCGGGCATCCCCCGCCGCGTGACGGCCGCGATCGAGGTGCCGGTCGACGCCGTCGCCGGCGCGGAGCTGCTGGTCACGATGGAGCAGAACCCGGAGAACCACCGCCGCGACGACATCGCCGTCGTCGATCTCGGGCTCACGTCCGACGACGCGGAGGCGTGGGCGGCCGCCGAGGAGCCCCTGCCTGTCGAGGACCCCGCCGACGGGACCGCGCCGTGAGCGCGCCGGGCTGGTGGCGGCGCAACCGCTGGGGGCTGGTGGCGCTCCCGGTGGCGGCGGCCGCGGCGCTGGCGGCCAGCTCGTACCGCGTCGAGGACTACTGGTGGCTGGAGAAGCCGCGCGACCTCGCCGACGGCTCCCGCGGCGAGTGGGTGGAGTTCTCCGCGTCGCAGTACGACCGGACCGGCGACGTGCCGTTCACCGTGCGGGTGCGCCTCGACGAGGTGCGCACGGCGTCGGCGCCGTTCGGCTCGGAGGATCCGTTGGAGCTGCCCGACGGTGTCCAGGCCGTCGCCGTCGACCTCACCCTCGCCGCCGCGCCGGACGTGCCGCTGGCCGGCTGCTCGCTGGTGCTGCGCGACGCGGACGGGACCGAGTACGAGTACCAGTCCTCGTCGCCGTCGATCAGCCAGGCGACGTCGCCGTGCGTGCCGCCGGACGCGCGCGGCCCGGAGCTGGACCTGTTCGAGGGCCTGGACCCCGACACCGGCCCGCGCCGCCCCGACGAGTGGGCCGTCAGCCCCGTCGTCCTACTGCCCGAGGGGGTCGAGGTGACGCAGGTGCTGCTCAGCTGGGGTCCGCCGGACGGGCTGCTGATCAGCGCAGGCTGATCGTGTCGCGCGTCCCGCGGTCGAGGACGCGGTCGATGGCGGCGCCGAGCAGGCACACCACGGCGACCGTGCCGATCACGTGCGACACCATCGACGTGTGCGGGCCGAAGGCCAGGTAGGCGCCCAGTGGCAGCGGCCCGATCAGCTCCCGCCACAGCAGGTCGACGGCGTACTCCAGCCGCTGCGCCACGACGAACGCGAGCGCGAACAGCAGCATCGGCGCCAGGCCGGCGACGGCGAGGCGGCGCAGGCCGCCGGCCAGCGCGCCGAACCGGTCGCCGAGGCCGCCGGTGAGCTCGTTGCCGACCTGCCGGGCCGGTGCGTGCATACGGCGGACCAGTCCGCCGCGCGGCCGCCGGTGCGACGCCGTCCGCCGCTCCGGGTCGCGCAGCTGCTGCCCGTAGACCACCGCGCCGACCGTCAGCCACGCCACCGGGATGACCAGCAGCGCGTCGGCCTGGCCGAGCAGCTCCAGCAGCCACCGGCTGCCCGCGTCGATTGCGCTGCCGACCGGCCCGAAGAAGTCGATCACCGTCCGCCACCAGTCTGCCAGCGCCTCGACCGCCGGGCGCTCGGACACCCACCGGATGGCGGCGTCCTGGTGGCTCACGAGCATGCGGGCCAGCGTGACCAGCCACAGCACCTCGACGTAGGCGGCGACCCAGGGGATCCACCGCATCGGCTTGCGCTGGGCGAGGACGGTGAGGCCGTACCGCAGCACGATCGCGATCGCCACCAGCGCCATCGCCAGCCAGCCGGTCGCCAGCGCGGTCCGGTTCGGGTCGGCCTCGCCGGTGCCCAGCAGCAGGTCGGGGTTGTTGAACAGCTCGTCGGCGACGGCGGTGTTCACGAACCGGAAGACGTCCTCGGAGAGGTAGCCGTAGGAGGCGTAGATGGCGAGGAACGGGATCATGACGCTGCCGAGCACGGTGACAACGCTGGTGGGGCGCTTCTCGTCCGCTCCCTCGTCCGCCGTCGCCTCGTCCGCGGTCGCCTGCAGGGACGGGAGGGAGTGGCGCAGCGCGTAGAGGGCCGCGATCAGCGCGGACACGGCCGCGAGCGGGCCGAGCACCAGGACGAGGACGCCGAGCGTGCTGTTGTGGTCGCTGATCTCCACCGCCGCCCACAGCGCGGCGTACCGGCCGGCCTCGCCGGCGAACAGGATGGCCAGCAGCACCGGCCAGTGCCGTACCAGCAACCGCCCCGCCCGCCCCACGACGACGAACAGGTCGGCGCCGGCGGAACGCAGCGTCCGGCCCAGTCCCGGCCGGGCCCCCGCCTGGGTCACGGTCATCGCAGGTCATCCATGGTCATAGCGGACGACAGAATAGTGGCTGCGGGCTCACAGCACCCACCGCCAGTCGAACGCGGCCGCGACCGTGTCGCCGGTGCCGGGCTCGAGCGGATCGCCGGACCACGGTCCGCCGGTGCGTGGATCGACCAGGCGGGCGCCGGCCTCCGCCAGTGTCGCCAGCGAGCGCGGCCACGCCGGATGCCCGGCCAGCGACCGGCTCACGAACGGCACGACGGCCATGGGGTGGCGGGTCGCGAGAGCCTCGCAGAGGACGCTGAGCGCGTAGGTGTCGGCGATCCCGGCGGCCAGCTTGTTGATCGTGTTGAACGTGCCCGGCGCCAGCACGACGGCGTCCGGGGGCGGCAGCCGCTTGGGCGTGCCGGGCGGCCGGTGCGTGTCCAGCACCGGCACGTCGAGCCGGGCCAGCTCGTCGTGGTCGAGCCAGGAGCCGGCGGCGGCGGTCGCGATGACGGCGACGGGCCGGCCGCCGGCGCGGGCCAGCGCGACCCCGCGGTGGACGTGCCGGGTCAGCGGCGCGCCGGTCACGACGAGGGCGATCATCCCGTCGGACCGGTACCGGCGAGCTCCACGAGCAGCGGCAGGTGGTCCGACCCGGCCCGGCCGAGGACGGCGGCGGTGAGCGGCAGCGACGGCGAGGCGAGGACGTAGTCGATGGGCTTGGCCGGCGACCGCGTCGGGTAGGACGGCTCCGGCGGCCAGGGGCGCACCTGCACCGAGCCGTCGACCGGGATCCAGCCGGCCGGCGAGGTGTTGAAGTCGCCGCAGATCAGCCACGGCGCGTCCAGCTCGCCGGTGAGCGCCAGCAGCCGGGCCAGCGCGGCCGAGCGGGCCGGCTCGGACCGGCTCGGCAGGTGCGTGCTGCCGACCCAGACCCCCGGGTCGAGCTTGGCCAGCACGATCGTCCGCGCCTCCGACGACTCCGTGCCGTCGTAGAGCCGCGGCGGCCACCGCAGCTGCCACTGCTGCAGCGCCAGGATCGGCGCCCTGACCAGCAGCGCGTTCCCGTAGCCGCCGCGCGGGCCGGCCTCGTCGCCGTAGTGGACGGTGGGCGGGAAGAGCCAGGTGTAGCCGAGCCGCTCGGCCAGCCCGGCCAGCCTCGTCGGCCGCGGCCAGGGCTCGTCGACCTCGACGAGCGAGACGACGTCGGGATCGGTCTCCTCGACGAGGGCGGCGACGGTGTCCACGTTCGGGACGCCGGCGTCGTCGCGCCAGGAGTGGATGTTCCAGTGCAGGATCCGGGTGACCGGCATGGCTCGTCACGCTAGCCCAGCCGGGCCGTAGGTTGGCGGCATGACGCACGATGACCGGCTGATCGACGTCGGCGGAGTGCGGCGCTGGGCCGGGCCGGGCGAGCTGGTGGTGTTCGTCGGCGTCGCGACGGGCGGGTCGCGCAGCCACGACGCGTTTCCCGCCTGGGCCGCGACGCTGAGCCGGCCGGACTGGACGCTGCGCGGCCTCGACCTCCCGCCGACGACGCCCGCGCCGGCCTATGTCGAGCTGGTCGAGGCGATCGCCGCCAACCCGCGCGTCGCCGGGGCGGTCGTCACCAGCCACAAGCTGCGCCTGCACCGCGCGGCGACAGGGAGGTTCCGCCGTACCGACGCGCTGACGACCTTGATGCACGAGGTGAACACGCTGGTCCGCGCCGGCGACGGCGTCGACGCGCACGCACGGGACCCGCTGGCCCTCGCCGCCGTCCTGCGCGACCGGCCCGCACCCGGCGACGTCGTCGTGTACGGGGCCGGCGGGGCCGGGACGGCGCTGCTGCTGGCGCTCACGCTGGACGTCGAGGCGACGCTGGCCGCGGGCGCGCCGGTGCGGGGCGGACGTCACCGCGTCACCGTCCTCGACACCGACGAGGCGGCGCTGGCCGCCCTGCGCACGACCGCCGAGCGCTGCGGCGTCACCGACCGGCTCACCCTCCTCGACGCCCGCACGCCGGCGCCGATCCCGCCCCGCGCGCTCGTCGTCAACGCGACCGGGCTGGGCAAGGACCGGCCCGGCTCGCCGCTGCCGCCCGGCGCCGTCCTCCCCGCCACCGCGACGGCCTGGGACTTCAACTACCGCGGCGACCTGACGTTCCTCGCCGACGCCCGCGCTTCGGGCGTGGCCGCCGTCGACGGATGGGACTACTTCGTGGCCGGGTGGGGCGCGGCGCTGACGGCGATCGCCGGACGCCCGCTGACCGCCGGCCTACTGGCGGAGCTCGGCGAGGCATACGGCCGGAAGTGAGCGGTTTCTTCCAGATCTACGGATTTGGCTGGCCAGTCAGGGTCCTTGTCACATACGGTCGGAATGACGCTGCCCCATGACGAGAGGACGACGATGTCCGACCGCCACGCTCTGGCGCCGCTGCGCCGCTGGCTCATCGAGTCCGGGTCACCGGCCAAGCTCGCCGTCCTGCTGGTCATGGCGGTTCTGATGATCGCCACGTCGGTCCTGCTGCTCAACAGCACCACCGACGGCGGCGACTCCACGCTGATCGAGATCGACACCCCGGCCGGCTGACCGGCGTCGCCGCCGGCACCCGCGTGCGGCGGCCCCTCCTGGGTACGCGACGGGCAGGAGGGATCTCGATGGAACGAGGCAGCGACAAGCACGGCCCGCGCGCCGACGACCAGCTCGAGCACGAGCTCGACGGCACGATCCGCGGCAACCGCTCGAGCCGGGCCGAGGAGTGGCACGACCCCGAGCCGCCCGCGGACGACGACCCCGCCGCGACGGATCGCCCGGGCGTCCCGACCGAGGTGCCGGCGGACGAGGCCGAGACCGACCGCTGAGCCGGCCGCTCAGGCGGCGCTGTGCCGCGGCGCCGGCCGCGTCGCGGTGCGGATCCGGTACAGGCTGGTGGTGGCGGTGATGAACAGCTCGGTGCCGTCGTCGCCGCCGAAGCAGAGGTTCGAGACGGTCTCCGGCATCGGCACGACGGCGATCCGTTCGCCGCCGGGCGTGAAGACCTGGACCGAGTCGGCGCTGGACGCCCATACCCGGCCCTCCTCGTCGACCCGGATGCCGTCGGCCGCGCCCGGGCGCACCGTCGCGAGCATCCGGCCGTTCCCGCACCGCCCGTCCACCACGTCGTAGGCGCGGATCGCGCGCTCGTCCCCGCCGGTGTCGGCGACGTACAGCACCGACTCGTCGGGTGAGAACGCGAGGCCGTTCGGGTGCGCCATGTCGGTGACGACGGCGCGCAGCTCGCCGCCGGCCTCGTCGTAGCGGAAGACGTGGCAGCCGCCGTACTCCTGCTCGCCCGGGTGACCCTCGCGGCCGCTCTCGTGGATGCCGTACGGCGGGTCAGTGAACCAGATCGCGCCGTCGCCGGCCACCACGACGTCGTTCGGCGAGTTGAACCGCCGTCCCTCGACGGCGTCGACGATCGGGGTGACGACGCCGTCGACGTCGCGCTCCACCCGGCGCCGGCCGTGCGAGCACTGCACGACGTGGCCGTCGAGGTCGAGGGTGCGGCCGTTGGTGTACTCGACGCCGCTGCCGTAGACGGTCGTCTCGCCGGTGGCGGCGTCCCACTCGAGGATGCGGTCGTTGGGGATGTCGCTCCACCGGACGCGGCGGGTGCGCGGCAGCCAGACCGGGCCCTCCGCCCACTCGGTCCCGGTGTGCAGCCGCTCCAGCGCGGCGCCGTCGGCGAGGAGGCTCGTCACGCCGGCCAGGATGCCAGACCCGCCGTCTGCCGCACCTGGTCGCCCAGTTGCTGGAGCGCGCTGCGCGGAGTGATGAGCGGGAGCAGCGCGGCGGTGAGGAAGACGCCGCGCAGCTGCTCCCGCATCCCAGCGTCGTCGAACGGCGCTGACAGCAGCAGGCCGGCGCCGACGATCAGGGCGGCGAAGAAAACACGCCGCACGATCGACGTGACGATGCGCGGCGCGGCGCTGGCCGGCTCGGCCCTGGCCAGCTCCTCCCACTGACCGCGGCTGGCCGCCACCAGCCCGGCGGCCAGGGCGGGCGCCAGCCGATCGTCCCGATCCCGCCCGCCGAGCAGGACGGCGTTCGCGTGCACCCGGAAGCCGACCGCGATTCGCTGCCCAAGGTCGCCGGCCCGCCGCCGGGCATCGGCGAGTCGGTGCGGTGCGATGCGCTTGAAGTCGCGTTCGGCGGCGACCGCGGCCTGGTTCAGCCCGCCCGCCAGATCGGCACGCGTGCGGCGCGATTGCCGCCAGTCGACAGGGTCGTCCGCCCTGATGGCGACCCCGACGGCGGTCGCATAGGTCTGGTAGAGGGCGGTGACGAGGCCGTCCCTCGGGTCCTGACGGTGCCGCGCCAGCACGACCGCCTCCGCGAACAACAGGAGTCCGACGAGCACCACCAGGGTCGCCAGCGGCGGCACGACGACATTCCAGTCGCCGTACGGCTCACGGGGCCACAGCAACAGGCCCGCGACACCAAGCACCGCGACATTCAGCAGTGGCCCGAACATCGTGAACCACTGATCCTGGCGATCCGCCGGCCAGCGCCCGAGGGACTCCCACAGCTCGACGAGGGCCGATCTGGTGGACTGCCCGGGCCGGCGCCGGAGCACCCGCGCCACCACGAGCACGACGATCGTCACGGTTGCGACGGCCACCACCACCCACGCCGTCGCGGCCAGCGGAGCCACGACGCCCCACAACCGGCCCAACGACCACGGCTTCGACCACTCGCGCCCCACCCCGATGCTCAGCCAGGCCACGGCGACGGCCAGGTAGACGCAGGCCTGGAGACGGTCGCGCAGCCGCTCCTGGTTCGCCGCCGCGTCCTTCAGTGACTCGAGTGCCGCGGTCACCGCCGCGGCCACGTCGGCCGGGGCGTCCGGCCCTTGCGCCACGATCGCATCGCTGCCCGCCACGAGCTCGACAGCGTCGGGTGGATCACTCAGCATGGGACGCATTGTGCCAGCGCACCCGGAGTCATTCGTCTCACATTCTGATCGAGTTTTGTTCACTATATGAGATCACATCGCGTTCTATTTGGAGACCATTGGTCCAGTCGGGAAGATGGACGCATGTCTCGCGCTTCGTCCGACACCGCCCGGATCATGACCACGGCTGCCCGCCGCGGCATGTCCATGTGTCCGCGAATGCGCCGCTGCCGCTGCTGCTGACGCCGTCCTGACGTCACCTCGAGCGGCAGGCCCCCGCCCCGGAACCGGCCGGCGACCCCGTCGAGCCCGCGATCCGGCGCGCTCCCCGCGCCCACCCCGCGCGAACCACACCCCTCATCAAGGAGACCCGCACGCCATGAACCGCCGCATCCTTCTGCCCGTCGCACTCGCCGGAGCCGCCGTCGTCCTGGCCGCCTGCGGCGGGGGCGACACCGAGACCGCGTCCGGCGAGTCCGGCGACCCGATCCGCATCGGCGTGGTCGGCGCCAGCGAGGACTACTGGTCCGCCTTCACCGAGCTGGCCGACGCGGAGGGCATCGACGTGGAGCTGGTGAACTTCACCGACTACACGCAGCCCAACCCGGCGCTGTCCCAGGGCCAGCTGGACCTCAACCAGTTCCAGCACCTGCAGTACCTGGCCGCGTACAACGTGTCGAACGACGACGACCTGGCGCCGATCGGCGCGACCGCGATCTACCCGCTCGGCCTGTACTCGCAGCAGCACCAGTCGCTGGAGGACATCCCCGAGGGCGGCGAGGTCGCCATCCCGAACGACGAGACCAACCAGGCCCGGGCGCTGCTCGTCCTACAGGACGCCGGCCTGATCACGCTCGAGGGCGGCGGCAGCTCGACGTCGCTGCCGTCGGACGTCGTCGAGGAGGAGTCGCGGGTCACCGTCACGCCGGTCGCGGCCGAGCAGACCGCCACCGCGCTGAACAGCGTCGACGCGTCGGTGATCAACAACGACTTCGTCGCCGACGCCGGACTGGAGCCGGCCGACGCGCTGTACCAGGACCAGGCCGACTCCCCCGGCGCGCGCCCGTACATCAACGTGTGGGTGGCCCGGTCCGAGGACGTCGACAACGAGACGTTCCAGCGGCTGGTCGAGCTGTACCACTCGCCCGAGGTCGAGGAGGCGTCGGCGGCGGCGTCCGGCGGGACGGCGGTGTTCACCGACAACCCGGCCGATGAGCTGTCGGAGATCCTCGACGGCATCCAGACGGACCTCGCCGCGCACTGATGGCACCCCTGATCAGCTTCCAGGACGTCGGCAAGGTCTTCGGGTCCGGCGCCACGGCCGTCCGCGCCGTCGACGGCGTGACGCTGGACATCCAGGCCGGTGAGATCTTCGGCGTCATCGGCTACTCCGGCGCCGGCAAGAGCACACTGGTCCGGCTGGTCAACGCGCTGGAGCCGGTGACGTCCGGCCGTCTGCTCGTCGACGGCCAGGACGTCACCGCACTCGGCGAGTCGCAGCTGCGGCGGGTGCGCGCCGGCATCGGCATGGTGTTCCAGCAGTTCAACCTGCTGAACTCGCGCACCGTCGCCGGCAACGTCGCGTACCCGCTGAAGGTCGCGGGCTGGCCGAAGGCGAAGCGAGCGGCACGGGTCGCCGAGCTGCTGGACTACGTCGGCATCGCGGACAAGGCGAAGGCGTACCCGCGGCAGCTGTCCGGCGGGCAGAAGCAGCGCGTCGGCATCGCCCGGGCGCTCGCGACCGAGCCACGGATCCTGCTCGCCGACGAGGCCACCAGCGCGCTGGACCCGGACACGACGCAGGACGTGCTGGCGCTCCTGCGCCGCGTCAACCGCGAGCTGGGCGTCACCGTCGTCGTCATCACGCACGAGATGGACGTGATCCGCTCGCTCGCGCACCGGGTCGCCGTCATGGAGGACGGAAAGGTCATCGAGCACGGCCCGGTGTACGACGTGTTCGCCGCGCCGCGCGAGCGCGCCACCCGCCGGTTCGTCGCGACGACCTTGAAGGACCGGCCGACGCCGGAGGCGCTGGAGCGGCTGCGGCACCGGCACCCGGGCCGCATCGTCACCGTCACGATCCGCGAGGCCGGCGTCGACGTCACCGCGGCGCTGCGGGCGCACGGCGTCGACGGCACGATCGTGTTCGGCGGCATCACCGAGATCGACGAGCGCCCGTTCGGCTCGCTGACGCTGGAGCTGACCGGCTCCGACGCGGCGATCGACGCGCTGCTGGCCGACCTGCGCTCGCGCACGGATGTCGAAGACCTGGGGACGGCGGGGGTGCCGGCATGAACCGCGACTGGTCGGAGCTGTCGCCGATCCTGTGGGAGTCGGTGCGCGAGACGCTGTACATCGTCGGCGTGACGGTGGGCGTGGGCGGCGCGCTCGGGCTGGTGCTGGGCGTGCTGCTGTATGCGACGCGGCGCGGCAACCTGCTGCAGAACGTCGTCGTCTTCACGATCCTCAACGTCGCGGTGAACGTGGTGCGGCCGATCCCGTTCATCATCTTCATCACCGCGGTCGGTCCGGTGACGCTGGCCGTCGTCGGCACCACCATCGGCAACGACGCGGTCATCTTCGCGATGGCGATCATGGCGACGTTCGTCACCGCCCGCATCGTCGAGCAGAACCTCGTCGCCACCGACCCGGGCGTGATCGAGGCGGCCCGGGCGATGGGCGCGTCACGGCTGCGGATCCTGGTGACGGTGCTGGTGCCGGAGGCGCTCGCGCCGCTGATCCTCGGCTACACGTTCCTGCTGATCGGCATCGTCGACATGTCCGCGCTGGCCGGCTACGTGGGCGGCGGCGGGCTGGGCAACTTCGCCATCGTCTACGGCTACCAGCGGTTCAACTGGGAGGTCACGCTGGTGACCGTGCTGGTGATCATCGGCATGGTGCAGCTGGCCCAGTTGCTCGGGAACTGGCTGGCCCGCAAGGCGCTGCACCGCTGACGCCGGCGGGAGGCAGGTCGTCAGCCGGCCGCGGCCGCCTCCTCGGCGTGGTCGGCCAGCTCCTCCGCCGTCGAGGCGTCGTCGTGCGTGCGGTCGACCCGCCAGTAGCCGGCGAACGCGACCGACCGCCGGTCCAGCCCGCGCTCGTCGACAAGGTGACGCCGGACGGCGCGCACGGCCGACGCCTCGCCGGCCACCCAGGCGAACGGCTCGCCGTCCTGGAAGTCGAGCGAGCGGACGGCGTCGATCAGCGCAGACGACCGCCCGGCGGCGACGGAACCGCGGTGCCGCCACACCACCGTCACGTCCGCCGCCGACTCCAGCCGCTGCTCCTCCGCCGGCCCGGCCACCTCGGCCACGACGACGGCGCGCTCGTCCGGCCCGAGCGACTCCAGCCACGCGCCGATCGCCGGCAGCGCGGTCTCGTCGCCGGCGAACAGCTTCCAGTCGTGCCGGCCGGGCGTGCGCAGGTGGCTCACCGACGGCCCGTACAGGCCGACGACGTCTCCCGGTCGCGCCGACGCCGCCCACCGCGCCGCCGGTCCGGAGTGCGCACCGTCGCCGTGCAGGACGAAGTCGACGTCCACCTCGCGCGCTGCGGGCCGGTGCCGGCGGATCGAGTACGTCCGCAGCCACGGCCGCCGCTCGTCCGGCATCGCCAGATAGCGCTGGTACCAGCTCCCGACGTCGTCCAGGGTGGCCGGCGGGTCGGGCACCTCCGGCACCCCGCCGTCACGGGCGAAGAACAACTTGACCTGCTGGTCCGGCGCGACCGGCGTGAACTCCGCCAGCCCGTCGCCGGCCAGCGTGATCCGGCGCATCCGCGGCGTCACCGGCGCGCAGCCGACGACCCGCAGCTCGCTGTACGACAGCCGCACGCCCGGCGCCCGCGGCGCCGGCGCCTCACCCCGCCGCACCGGCGGCCTCGTCCAGGTAGGGCCGGAGCTGCTCGAGCGCGTACGGGATCGACAGCGGCGACGGTGTGTTCAGCCCGACGATGGTCGGGTAGTCGAGCACCGCGACGGTGCCGGGCAGCTGGTCGAAGCCGGCGATGTCGGCGAGGTCGCTCTCGTCGCCGCCGTTGACGAGGAACGCCAGCAGGTCGGCGCGGAGCAGGTCGGAGCGTTCCGGGCTGACCATGATCCGGGTGTCGCCGGTCGCCTCGCCCTCGTCCCGGACCGCCGGGAACATCGTCATGCCGAGCTGCTGGAAGAACACGCTGGACCCGTCCTGCTCGTCGGCGACCACGTACATCGAGTCGCCGACGACGTACTGGGCCAGCGAGAACGTCTTCCCGGCCAGCCCGGGCAGCGCCGCGGCGACCGCGGCCACCTCGCCGTCGACGTCCTCGATGACCTCCTCGGCCCGGTCCGGCTCGCCGAGGATCTCCCCCGCCGTCCGCACGAGGTCCTGCCACGGCGTCACCTGCAGCTCGTCCGCGCCGGCGATGGTCGGCGCGATGGCGGCGAGCTGGTCGTAGACGCCCTGGTCGGCGATCGAGTAGCTGCCGACGATGAGGTCCGGCTCCAGCGCCGCGATCTGCTCGATCGGCGGGCCGTCGACCAGCGGCAGCGCCTCGGCGTCGGCGGGCAGCTCCTGCCACGGCACGCCGGACTCCGGCATGAACGCGTCGACGGAGTACCCGACCGGCTCGACGCCCATCGCCAGCATGACGTCGGTCCACTGCAGGTCGATGGTGACGATCCGCTCCGGCACCCCGGTGATCTCCGTCGTGCCGAACTGGTGCTCGACGGTGACGGCGTCGGTCGTGCCGGCCGCCGGCGCGGCGTCACCATCGTCACCGCCACAGGCAGCCAGCGCCACCGTCAGCCCGAGCGCAAGAGGAACCAAACGGAACAAGTTCATGAGGCGACCCTAACTTAGGATCACCTAACCAACATCCCCGGCCCCCATGATCATCGGCTATCGCCCACAGCGGGGTGTGGTGGATCGCCGATGATCATGGGTATCCACAGGCGGAGAAATCGGGGTGGCGGCCGCGATACCTGGTCGCGCAGGCTGGCCGCGTGGATCTTGATGGCCTCCTAGCGGCGCAGCACGGCTTGATCGGCCGCGCTCAGGCGCACGCGTGTGGGCTGAGTGACCGACGCATCGAGTGGCGGGTCGAGTCCTGCCGCTGGCGGCGGATCCACCACGGCGTGTACGCGACGTTCACGGGTCCGCTGACCTTCGAGGCGCAGGTGTGGGCAGCCATCCTGCGCGCCGGACGAGGCGCCGTGGCCAGTCACCGCACCGCCGCCTACCTCGACGGACTCTGCGACGACCCGGGACCGGTCGTCCACGTGACCGCGCCGGCCGAACGGCACGTCCGCGGTAAGACCGATGGCGTCCGCATCCACTACGCCCACCGCCTCCCGCTCACCCGTCACCCATCGAAGTCCCCGCCGCGCACCCGCCTCGACGAGACCGTGCTCGACCTCGTCGACGTCGCACCGCATCCACGCGACGTCGACGGCTGGGTGACCGCGGCCTGCCAACGCCGCCTCTCCACACCGGAACGCCTCGCCGACGCGCTCGCCCGGCGCAAGAAGATCCGCTGGCGGCCCATGGTCGAAGCCATGCTGGCCGACGTCGCCGCCGGAGCCCAGTCGCCGCTGGAACTGCGCCACCTGCGCCGGGTCGAACGCGCCCACGGACTGCCCACCGGTCACCGCCAGCGCCGCATCGCGGGCAACCGGGTCATCTGGATCGACGTCGACTACACGGAGTACCAGGTGCGCATCGGCCACGTCGGCGAGGGCCGGTTCCGTGACCGACGCCGCGACAACCGGGCGACCATCGACGGCCATGCCACGCTGCGGTATGGCCACGCCGACGTCTTCGGCGACCCTTGCGCCGTCGCCGCCGAGCAGGCCCGACTGCTGCAAGCCCGAGGCTGGACCGGCGCCGCACGTCCGTGCGCTCCGTCCTGCCCCGCTCCCATGATCATCGGCGATCGCCCACAGCGGGGTGTGGCGGATCGCCGATGATCATGGGGCGAAGGCGGCGAGGAAGATGCGGACGGCCTCGGCGACGTGGCGGCGCAGGTCGTCGTCGGCGGGGACGGCGGCGTCGCCGAGCATCATGGCGCGGTTCAGCGGCGCCGCCATGACCAGCCAGTTGAACCACTCGGCCATCGCGGCGGGATCGCCGGCGAGCAGTCCCCGCTCGCGCAGCGGCTCGAACATCGCCGTCAGCTCGTCGATCGCCCGCTGCGGCCCACGCTCGTAGAGCACCTTCGCCAGCTCCGGGAAGCGGCCCACCTCGCCGATGACCAGCCGGCGCAGTCGCAGCAGCTCGGGCTCGGTGACGATGCGCAGCTGCCGCTCGGCGAACGCGCGCAGGTACGCCTCGAGGTCCCCGTCGCCCAGCTCCGGGCGGTCGTGGTGGACGCGGTCGCCGGCGGCGCCGGTCATCGAGCCGACGATCTCGACGAACAGCGCCTCCTTGCTGCCGAAGTGCGTGTAGACCGTCTGCTTCGACACGCCGGACCGGGACGCGATCAGGTCCATGTTCGTGCCGAGGTAGCCCTTGTCGAGGAACACCTCGCGCGCCGCCCGGACGATCGCCTGGTGCTTCTCGTCCGATCGCGCCCACGGCCGTGCCCCGGCCTCCGCCATCGTCGCTCCCCTCGTGGATCCCGTTGCTGACGTCATCATACTGGACAGTCTAGTCTGGCCATACTGGACGGTCCAGTATGAGCAAACCCGGAGGTGAGAGCCGTGCCCGGCGTTGGAGGGGCGGGTGTGCGGAGCCGGCGTCTAAAGAGCATTTCGTGGCATGCTTTTCCGCCACGAAATGCGGAGCCGGCGCAGCGCCCCGCCCCTCCAATGCCGGGCACGGCCGGCACGATGGACGGCCACCCGTTCGAAGCGACGCTGCTGCCGCTGGGCGACGGGACGCACATCGTCCCGGTCAAGGCCGCCGTCCGGAAGGCCATCGGCAAGGGCGCCGGCGACGACGTCGCCGTCCACCTCCAGCACCGCCACTGACCCGACGAAGGAGCATCAGATGACCGAGTACGTCACCACCGCCCTGGGCGACCGGGTCGCCTTCGACCGCTACGGCGACGGCCCCGGGCTGATCTTCGTCGCCGGCGCCGGGCCGTTCCGCGCGATCGACCCCGTCACCACCGAGACCGCCGAACTGGCCGCCGAACGGGGCATCGCGACGATCGTCTACGACCGCATCGGCCGCGGCGAGAGCGAGGCCACCGGCCGCATCGGCCTGGACCGCGAGCTCGCCGCGCTGCGCGCGCTGATGGACCTGCTCGGCGGCGAGGCGGCGCTGTGCGGGCACTCGTCCGGCTGCTCGATCTCCCTGGCCGCGGCCGCGAACGGGCTGCCGGTGACCGCGCTGGCGCTGTGGGAGGCGCCGATCGCGCCGGTCGGCACCGTCGCGGAGTGGATCGGCGAGGTGGAGCGGCGGATGGACGCCGGCGACTGCGACGGCGCGCTGACCCATTACATGAAGGACATGCCGCCGGAGTGGCTGGCGGAGGCGAAGAAGGATCCGATGTACGAGATGTTCGCCGCCCAGGTGGTCAGCTACCGGGCCGACGGCGAGTCGCTGGTCTGGGCCGACTCCGGGCCGCAGGCCGAGCTGTTCGCGGACGTCCGGGTGCCGACGGCGTTCCTGCTCGGCGAGAAGACGTTCGACGAGATGCACGTCGCCGCCGCCTCGGTGCTGGCCGCCATCCCGGGCAGCGTGAAGAAGGTGATGCCGGGCGCTGACCACACCTGGGAGTCCGCACCCATGGCGGCCGAGCTGGCTCGGTTCGTACAGTCGGCATCAGGACGCGGCTGACGACCTGGAGGCACGATGCGGCTCGGCGAGATCGACGTGGTGCCGATGTCGGACGGCACCTTCGTCGCCCGGCCCTCGTACTTCACCCGCGAGCCGGTCCACGACCCACCGGAGCCGTTCGACGCCAGCGGCGTCGCGTGGCTGCCGATCGGCTGCTTCCTCGTCCGCACCGGCGAGCGCGTGGTCCTGATCGACGCCGGCCTCGGCCCGGCGCGCACCGCGCTTCCGGACGGCATGGCGCTGGTCGGGGGCCAGTTGCCGGTCGCACTGCAGGCCGGCGGAACGCATCCCGGCGACGTGACCGACGTCGTGTGCACGCACCTGCACGCCGACCACGTCGGCTGGCTGTTCGGCCACGACGGCCGGCCGGTCTTCCCGGCAGCGACCGTGTGGTTCGGCGCGGCCGACGGGGCCTGGTTCGTCGACGGCGACGGCGAGATGGCCGAGCACGTTCGCGCCGGCTTCCGCGCGACGTCCGCCGACCTGCGGCCCGTCGACGGCGACCGCGCCGTCGCGCCGGGGGTCGACGTCGTCGCCACGCCCGGACACACGCCCGGGCACCTCGCCGTGGTGGTGTCGTCCGGCGGCGACCGCGTCATCCTGGCCGGCGACGCGATCACCGTCCCGGCCCAGCTCACCGAGCCGGCGTGGCACTCGTTCGGCGACGTCGACCCCGAGCGGGCCGAACGCAGCCGCGCCTGGCTCTGGACCGAGCTCGAACGCCCCGGCACCGTCGGCGCCGGAGCCCACTTCCCCGGTCTGCGCTTCGGCCGGGTCACCAGCCGCGACGGCCGACGCCTGTGGTCGGCCTGACCCCCGCTCATCAACGTTGATCTGGAGTGAAGCCGCTATCGCAGGCGCATTTGTCCGATAGATACCGGCCTTACTCCAAGATCAACTTCCTCGGCGCAGGCCCCTGACCAGCCGCGCGAAGACGAGGTTGAGCAGCACGATCCCCAGCCACATGGCGAAGACGGCGTCGGCATCGGCATGGGCGATGCCGGTCAGCCAGATCGAGCCGCCGACGCCGAAGATCAGCGAGAAGACCGGCACCGCCACGTAGGCGTTGTCGGGCTGCTCCCCCTGGCGCTGCTTCGGCCGGGCGGGCGCCGGCGCCGCGCCGACGCCGAGCTGCGCCAGCCGGGCGTCCACCCGCTGGTCGATGGCCGCGGCGGCGCGGTCGACGAAGGACTCCAGCACCGCGCGCTCGTACTCGGGCCCCAGTTCCTTGCGGGTCTCGTACGCGACGGACACGTCGTCGCGGAAGTCGGCGGTCACCATGGCTCGCCCTCCATCCTGCTGACAGGTGTACGGCGTACACCGTTGTCCACTACGCTAGGTGGACGCCGTACACCTGTCAAGGGAGGATGGACGGATGACCACGCGGGAGCGGCCCCGGGCGCCGTTGAGCAAGGAGCGCGTGCTCGCCGCCGCCGTCGCCCTGGCCGACGCCGGCGGCGTCGAGGCGCTCAGCATGCGCAAGATCGCTCATGAGCTGGGCGTCGTGCCCATGGCCCTGTACAAGCACGTCCAGAACAAGGACGAGCTGCTCGACGGCATGGTCGACGCCGTGGTCGGCGAGATCGACCCACCGGGCGGCGGGACCGACTGGAAGGCGATCGTCCGCGGCCGGGTGCTGTCGGCCCGCCGCGTCCTGCTGCGCCACCCGTGGGCGTCCCGGGTGATCGAGGAGCGGACCAGGGCGCGGCCCGACCCGACCCCCGCGGTGATGACCTACATGGACTCGATGATCGGGGTCTTCCGGGCCGGTGGCTTCTCGATCGACCTGACCCACCACGCCATGCACGTCATGGGCAGCCGGCTGCTGGGCTTCTCGCAGGAGCTGTTCGAGGACTCCGGGCCGGCCGACGCGCCCCCACCGCCACCGGAGCTCGCCGAGCGCTTCCCCCACATCGCCGAGCTGGTCATGGGCATCAGCCACGACCACGGCAGCGTGGTCGGACCGGGGTGCGACGACCAGGTCGAGTTCGAGTTCGCCCTCGACCTCGTGCTCGACGGCCTGGACCGGCTGCGCGATCAGGCCGGGCGCGTGGCCTCCTCCAGCAGTTCCAGGACGTGACGGTACGGCTTGCCGGTGGCGCGGGTCATGCCCAGCTCGCAGGTGCGGTTGCACGACGCGTACCCGCCCGCCTCCCCCACGGCGGCGACGGTGGCCGCCTCGGCCGCGGTCGCGCCGCGGGTGAGCTCGGGATGCAGCAGGCCGCGGTCGCCGGCGAAGCCGCAGCAGCCCCAGTCCGACGGCACGACCGCCTCCCGCGCGACGGCGGACCCGAGCGCGACCAGGTCGTCGACGTCGCCGAGATGGACACTGGCGCAGGTCGGATGCAGCACGACGCGGTCCAGCCGGTGTGCGTCGGGAACGGGCGCGAGCCGCGGCAGCACCGACGACCGGACGAACGCGACCGCGTCGACCACCGTCACCCGCTCCCACTGGGCGGCGTCGGACGCGGGCAGCGATGACCCGAGACCGGCCAGCCCGTGCGAGCAGGACGACGCGTCGGCGACGACCGGCAGTCGGCCGTCGTCGGTCAGCGGCCAGAGCGCGGCGAACACCTGCTGCGCCATCACGGCGGCGCCGGCCTTCAGCCCCTTCGATGCCCACGGCGTGCCGCAGCACAGCGACGGCGTCCGCTCGGCGATCGCGACGTCGACACCGGCGCGTCGAGCCAGCGCGAGGAACGCCGCCGTGACGCCGTCGCCGTCGCCCTCGGGCGCGAACAGCGCGCCGATGCAAGCCGGGAAGTACACCGCCTCCGCAGCCCCGCCCGATGGCGACGCCGACGGCCGCGGCCGCCCCGGTCCCGGCAGCGAGCCGTCCGCCGCCGGGATCCACTCGGTGCCGAGCACCGCCCTGGCCAGCGACGACGCGCCCGACACGACCGGACCCGGCAGCGCCGACGCGACCCGCAGGCCGGCCCGGGCCGCCGTCACCCCCGCACCCCAGTGGCGCGCCGCGGTCGTGCCGGCCCGCTGCGCGATCGGCCCCAGCGACTCCGCGCGGCGCGCCTTCATCGCCGCGCCGGTGTCGATCTGGACCGGGCAGGCGGTGACGCACAGCGAGTCCGCGGCACAGGTCTGCACGGCGTCGTAGCGGTAGGCCTTCTCCAGCTCCGCACGTACCTCCGGCGTCGCGACGGCGATCTCGCGCAGCAGCGCGATCCGCTGCCGCGGCGTCGTCGTCACATCCCGCGACGGGCAGACCGGCTCGCAGTAGCCGCAGTCGACGCAGGTGTCCAGCGCCGGGTCGACCGCCGGCACGGTCTTGAGGTGACGCAGGTGCGCCGTCGGGTCCTCGTCCAGCACGACGCCGGGCGCCAGCACGCCGCGCGGGTCGCACAGCGCCTTCACCTCACGCATGACGGCGTAGAGCTCGTCGCCGTACTGGCGGCGGACGTAGGGCGCCATGATCCGGCCGGTGCCGTGCTCGGCCTTGAGCGAGCCGTCGGCGCCGAGCACGAGGTCGACGAGGTCCTCGGTGAACGCGGCGTACGTGTCCAGCTCGTGCGGGTCGTCCAGCCGCGGCGTGATCATGAAGTGCAGGTTCGCGTCGCGGGCGTGCCCGAAGATGACGGCGTCGCCGTAGGCGTACCGGTCGAACAGGCCCTGCAGCTCGCGAACCGCCGGCCCCAGGGCGGGCGCCGGGACGACGACGTCCTCGAGCAGCGCCGTCGTGCCCTGCGGCCGGGCGCCGGCCACCGTCGCGTAGAGGCCCTTGCGGACGTGCCAGGCGGCGGCCCGCTGCGCGGCGTCGGACGACAGCGCCGCCGGTCCGCTCAGCGGCAGCCGCGCGACGACGGCGCCGACGGCCGCCGACAGGACGGCCAGTTCCTCCGCCGTCGCCGCCGCGACCTCGACCAGCAGCGCCGTGTGCTGCTCGACCCGCAGCGACCGGATCACCGCCGGCGCGCCCGGGTCCGCGGCCGCGACCCGCAGCGACGTCGCGTCCATCAGCTCGACGGCGCCCGCCCCGGCCCCGACCAGCGCCGGCAGCGCGCCGATGGCCGCGTCCAGCCGGTCGAACACCAGCAGCGCGGTCGCGACGTGCGGCAGCACCGGCAGCGTGTCGAACGTCGCCGACGCGACGAAGGCCAGCGTCCCCTCCGACCCGACCACCAGGTGGGCCAGGATGTCGACCGGCGCGTCGTGGTCGAGGAACGCGTTCAGGCCGTAGCC
Organism: Jiangella anatolica; assembly: GCF_003236295.1. Taxonomy (GTDB): domain Bacteria; phylum Actinomycetota; class Actinomycetes; order Jiangellales; family Jiangellaceae; genus Jiangella; species Jiangella anatolica. The sequence goes on along the minus strand of NZ_POTW01000074.1, from coordinate 8,284 downwards.
CATCGTGTTCTTCATCGAGAACTGGTGCTCGATCCGCCCGCGCAGGAAGGCGTCGGCGCGCAGCCGATCCCGCAGCCGGGCCAGTCCCGCGTGCAGCGCCGGCTCCAGCGCGGCCAGCCGCCCGTCCGCGCCCGCCGCGGCGGTGTCGAGGTACGTGCCGCTGGGCAGCACCAGCTCCAGCCCGGCCAGCGTGCGGTACGCCGTCGCCGTCGTCGAGCTGGTCATCCCGGACGAGTTGTTCGCGACGACGCCGCCGACGGTGCAGGCCGCCTCGCTGGCCGGGTCCGGCCCGAGCCGCCGCCGGTACGGCGCCAGCGCGGCGTTCACCCGGCGCACGACGGCGCCCGGCTCGGCCCGCACCCGCGCACCGTCGTCGAGCACCGTCACGCCGCCGAAGTGCCGGCGCGTGTCGACGAGGACGGCGTCGGTGCCGGCCTGCCCGGACAGGCTCGTCCCGCCGGACCGGAACGTCAGCGGGACGCCGTCGCGGTGCGCGGTCGCCAGCAGCGCCGCCACCTCGGGCACCGACGACGGCGTCACCACCGCGGCCGGGGTCAGCAGATAGTGGGAGGCGTCATGCGCCATCCGGGCCCGGTCGGCGATGCGGTCACTGACGTGGGCCGGGCCGATGGCGGCGCGCAGCGCCTCGACGTCGATGGCGGGGGTCACGAGGCGAACCTACCGCGTGTGGACTGACCACAGGCGCGGCCGCCCCGCCGGAATCAGCCGCGCACCAGGTCGCGGGCCCGCCCGGCGGCGTCGGCCCGCTCGTCCGGCTCGTGGATGATGTGCCGGACACCGCGCAGCCGGGCCAGCTCGCGGCCCATGCGCGCCGCCGTCTCCTTGGTGCCCGCGCTGACGATCAGCCGGTCACCGTCCTCGAACACGTTCGCCCACCGATCGCCCCGCGGCACCGTGTGTATGTCCCCTGCGGCCATGCCGAACCCCCAGCCCTTCGCGCTCGGATCCATCGTCGTCCCGGATCGGAGCCCCGCGCTGGCCTTTCGTCGACCTTTGCCCATCCGTTCGGCAACCCCTGATCGTGCTCCTGGCAGGTGTCGAGGTGGTCCTTCGTGGGTATCGGCCAGTACGTCCAGGAGATCACCAGCGTCTGGATTGGCCGGTAGCATGCAAACCCAGAGTTCGGAACGGCCCGGGGCGGGACGGCGACACGGACGGTCGTCGGCGCGCGCGGGGCGGAGCGGGGGGCGCATGACCACGTCACGGCCGGAGTCATCCGGCACGGAGTGGGACGGCGACCTCGACGCCGTCGGCCTGGCCGCGCACTTCGCCGAGTACGCGCACCGCACCGGCGCGGGCGGCGGCGACCAGCGGCAGGCGCTGGCCGCCTGGCTGGACGAGCTGATCGAGCAGGAGGGCGACGAGCCCCGGCCCTGACGTCCGCCCCGGCGGAAATCCGGTTGGCCGGCACGGCGGCGGTCCCTACCGTTGACCGCGATGACGCACATCGACGCCGCCCTGGTCGCCGGGCTGATCGCCGACCAGTTCCCGCAGTGGGCCGGGCTGCCGGTGCGCCCGGTCGAGCTGCAGGGGGTCGACAACCGCACGTTCCGGCTCGGCGACGAGCTGTCCGTCCGGCTGCCCAGCGCCGCGCACTACCGCGAGCAGGTCGCCAAGGAACAGCGCTGGCTGCCGCTGCTGGCGCCGCGGCTGCCGGTGCCGATCCCGGCGCCGGTGGCCGTCGGCCGGCCGGGCCGCGGGTATCCGTGGACGTGGTCGGTGAACCGCTGGCTGGCGGGGACGACGGCCTTGTCGTCGGGCGGGTTCGACGACGTCGGGTTCGCGCGGGACGTCGCCGGGTTCCTGCGGGCCCCGCAGGCGGCCGACGCGTCCGGCGGGCCGGGGCCGGGCACGCACAACTTCCAGCGCGGCGGCCCGGTGTCGTTCTACGGCGACGAGACCGCCCGCGCGCTGGATACGCTGGCCGGCCGGCTCGACGTCGCGGCGGCGCGGAAGGTGTGGGACGCGGCGCTGGCGGCGACGTTCATCGGCCCGCCGGTGTGGCTCCACGGCGACGTCGCGCCCGGCAACCTGCTGGTCCGCGACGGCCGGCTGAGCGCCGTCATCGACTTCGGGACCTGCGGCGTCGGCGACCCGGCCTGCGACCTCGTCCTGGCGTGGACGTTCCTGTCGCGTGACGGGCGGTCGGCGTTCCGGGCGTCGCTGGACGGCCTGGCCGACGAGGCGATGTGGGCGCGGGCCCGCGGCTGGGCGCTGTGGAAGGCGCTGATCACGTACGACAGCGACGTGCCCCGGGTGCGGGCCGAGGCGCGCCGCGTCACTTCTGCGGTGCTGGCGGAGGCCTGAGCAGGGACTGGACGGACGCCGTCACGACGGCCGCGACGTCGGCGGCGTCGAGCCGGCCGGCCCGGACCTCCTCCGCCGCGCCATGGAGCAGGTGGTGCACGGCGCTCACCAGCCAGCCGATCGGCAGGTCGGTGCGGAACGTCCCGGCCCGCTGGCCGCGGCGGACCAGGTCCTCCAGGCGGGCGGCCGGCGCGCCGTGCAGCTGCCGCACCCGGCCCGGCGGCAGCACGTCCTGCGCGGCCGTGAGCAGTGACGACGACTCGCCGACCAACGCCCAACTGGAGGCGAGCAGCCGGTCCAGGGCGTCAGCCGGATCCCCGTCGAGGTCGACGGCGGACAGCGTGCGCTCGCCCTCGGCCAGCGCGTCCGTCAGGGCCGCCTCGACCAGTTCGACCCGGTTCCGGAAGTGCCCGTACAGCGTCATCCGGCCCACGCCGGCCGCCGCGGCGATCTCGTCGATCGTCGCCGCCGGGTCGCGTCCGAGCAGCTCACGGGCGGCGGCGACGATGCGGGCGATGCTGCGTTCGGCGTCGGCGCGGCGGCGGGTCCGGGTGGTCATGAAGAAATCTTAGCTCGTACGGGAATATACGAGTTAACCGCCTCCGTTCCCTATCTCGTACCTCCACATACGAGTTAGGAGAAGGCGATGAACGAGACGGTTGTGACGCCGCACCCCTGGCGGTGGCGGATCCTGGGCTTCCTGGGCGTCGCCCAGCTGATGCTGATCCTGGACGTCACCGTGGTGGCGATCGCGCTGCCGCAGATCGAGACCGACCTCGGCGCCAGCCGCGCGGCGCTGACCTGGACCGTCAGCGCGTACGCGCTCGCGTTCGGCGGCCTGATGCTGCTCGGCGGCCGGCTCGCCGACATCCTCGGCGCCAAGCGGGTCGTGCTCGCCGGGCTGCTGGTGTTCTCGGCGGCGTCGCTGCTCACCGGCCTGGCCGACTCGTCCGAGCTGCTGATCGCCGGGCGGGTCGCCCAGGGAGTCGGCGCCGCGCTGCTGTCACCGTCGGCGCTCTCCCTGGTCGTCACGCTGTTCGACGGCGACGAGCGCAACCGGGCGCTCGGCGTGTGGTCGGCGCTCGGCGGTGGCGGCGCGGCGCTGGGCGTGCTGCTCGGCGGGCTGCTGACGGCCGGTCCCGGGTGGCCGTGGGTGTTCTACGTCAACGTGCCGATCGGCCTGGTCATCGCGGCGGTGCTGGCCCGGATGCTGCCCCGCCCGGTGGTGCCCGCGTCGCGCGGCCGGCTGGACGTGTTGGGCGCGCTCCTCGTCACCGCGTCGACCGGCACGCTGATCTACGCCCTGATCCAGGCCGGCGAGGACGGCTGGGCGACGGCGACGACCGGGCTGCTGGTGCTGGCCGCCGCGGCCGGCTACCTGGTGTTCGTCGCCTGGCAGCGGCGGGCCGGCACCCCGCTGATGGACGTCCGCCTGCTGGCCCGGCGGCCGGTGGCGACCGGGACGTTCCTCATCCTGCTGGCGACGGCCCTGATGATCGCGGTGTTCTTCCTCGGCACGTTCTACTTCCAGCACGCGCACTCCTACGGCCCGCTGCGGACGGGGCTGCTGTTCCTGCCGGTCGCGCTGGCGACGATGGCCGGCGCGAACCTCACCGGACGGTCGATCGCCCGGTTCGGCGCGCGTCCGCTCGCGGTGGCCGGGCTGCTGGTGGCGGCCGCCGGGCTCGCGGTGCCGGCGCTCTGGCTCGAGCCGGCCGTCGTGGTCGTGGGCGTCGCCGTGGCGGCCGCCGGCACCGGCGCCATCTTCGTCGTCGCGTCGGCGACGGCGCTGGGCCAGGTCGCGCCGCACGAGGCGGGCGTCGCCTCCGGCATCGTCAGCACGTTCCACGAGTTCGGCGCCGCCGGCGGCGCGGCCGTCGTCTCCAGCATCGCCGCCGCCAGCATCGTCGGCGACACCCTCGACGGCTTCACCAACGCCTTCGTCGTCGCCGCCGTGGCGGCCGGGGTGTCCGCCCTCGTCGCGTCCGTCCTCACCCCTCGCCCGCAGGCGTGACGGCGTGGAGCTGCTCGCCCTCAGAGGTTGTGGGCGAGCAGCTCCAGGCCGATGACCAGGAGGCCGAGCACCACCTCGGCGAACAGGACGATCACCCGCTGCCAGACGGGCAGCCTGGCGCGGCGCACCGCCAGGTAGCCGATGCCGGCGAGCGCCGCCACGAGGGCGATGCTGGCCGCCCGCAACGCCGGCTCGATCTCCCAGACGCCGGCGACCGCGAGGCCGATGAAGATCGCCGGTAGCGCCAGCGCGCCCAGCGCTCCGAGGCTGACCCGCGCCATGTGCCGCAGCTCGCTGCCCACCGGCAGCGCCTCGTGGACGGCCAGGTGCGACACGATGTCGGCGACGAAGACGGCCAGCACGGTGCCGAGCACGACGACGACCAGGGAGAGGGCCGCCTCACCGGCGGAGACGGCATGGGCGCGCAGCGCCAGCACGACCGCCAGCGCGGTGAACGTGATGTAGACGCGTTCCTTGAGGATGTCGGCCCGCTCGGCCGCCGGCAACTCCTCACCGCGACCGTGGCCCTGGGTCATCCTGTCAACATACCGGCGCGGGCCGCCGCCACCTCGAGTCCGCGCGGACTGTCCGGGAACCGGTCCAGCATCGCCCGCAGCTCGTCCGCCGCGACGTTGGCGCCGAAGGCCTCGGCGAACGGCTCCATCCGCACGCCCTCGGCCAGCGGCCCGGCGACCACCGGGTCGAAGCCGAGCGCGTCGACGATCGACGCCGCCTCCGCGACGGAGGCGGGGTCGTCTCCGGCGACGGCGATGGCCTTGCGGCCGGGCGTCCCGGCGGGCCGCGCGCCCTCGTCGAGGTCGTGGTAGCCCATGTGGTTGAACGCCTTCACGACGCGCGCCCCGGCGAGGAACCCCTGCACCAGCTCGCTCGACGACGTCCGCGGGTCGGTGAGGTCGGGCCGGACGCCGTCGACCTCCCACCAGTAGTTCATCGCGTCGAGGACGAGCTTCCCGCGCAGTTCCTCGACGGGCAGGTCGCGGTGCTTCCCCAGCGGCAGCGCCAGCACGACGACGTCCGCCTCCGCGGCGGCCTGAGCAGCGGTGACGGCGACCGCGCCCGGGGTGACGATCTCGACGATCAGCGCGATCCTCTCGGCCGCGCCGGAGCCGGCGATCAGCACCCGGTACCCGGCGGCGACGGCGAGCCGGGCGAGCACGGTGCCGACCTTGCCGGCGCCGAGGATCCCGATCGTCGTCATGGCGCGCTCACCAGGTCGCGCACCATCGGGACCACCTTGGAGCCGTAGAGCTCGACGGCGCGCAGCCGTGCGCTCACCGGCTGCGAGCCGGCCGTGTAGATGAGGTCGAACCGGCCGACGCCGAGGGTCTGGACGGCGCGGGCGATCTTGCGGGCGACGGTCTCCGGCGAGCCGACGTAGAGCGAGCCGGACTCGATCTCGTGCTCGAACTCGCGCGGCGTGATCGGCGGCCAGCCGCGCTCGCGGCCGATGCGGTCCCGGTTGACCTTGAACCGCGGGTAGTAGATCTCCCTGGCCTCCTCGTCAGTGTCGGCGACGAAGCCGGGCGAGTGCATGCCGACGGGGTGCGCGACGGTGCCGAACTGGTCCGCCGCGCGCCGGTACAGGTCGAGGTACGGCGCGAACCGATCCGGCGCGCCGCCGATGATCGCCAGCATCAGCGGCAGCCCGTGGTACGCGGTCCGGACGACCGACTGCGGGGTGCCGCCGACGCCGACCCACGTGGTCAGCCGGCCGGACTCGGTCTTCGGGAACACGTCGGCGTTCTCCAGCGCCGCCCGCTTGGTCCCGCTCCACGTCACCGGCTTCTCGTCCAGCAACTGCACGAACAGCTGCAGCTTCTCGTCGAACAGCTCGTCGTAGTCGGCGAGGTCGTAGCCGAACAGCGGGAACGACTCGGTGAACGAGCCGCGGCCCAGGATCACCTCGGCCCGGCCGTTGGACACCGCGTCGACGGTGGCGAAGCGCTGGAAGACCCGGACCGGGTCGTCGGAGCTGAGCACCGTCACGCCGGAACCGAGCCGGATGCGCGACGTCCTGGCGGCGATCGCCGCGAGCACCGTCTCCGGCGTCGAGATCGAGTACTCCGGGCGGTGGTGCTCGCCCAGCGCGATCGCGTCGACGCCCAGGTCGTCAGCCATGACGGCCTCCTCGACGACCTGGCGGATCGCGGCCGCGTGGCTGACGGGTACGCCGTCGTCACCCTCCGGAACGTCGCCGAAGGTGTCGAGCCCGAAGCTGAGGTCGCTGGTCATGCCAGCTCGAACGAGGTTGACATGTCAATTATTTCCGTGCTCGGCGGGCCGCCGCCGGGCTCCTGGGCGGGATGACGATGCCCGGCGGCGGGGTCCGTGGGCCCCGGCCGCGCCCCCTGCCTCGGCGGCTCGCGCCGGACGCGGCCGGGGGACGGTGATCCGAGGAGCCGCCTCTCGAAACCCCCCGGATCGCCGCGGCCTGCGTCGCTCCCCCGAACACCCCGCGCATCGGCCGCATCGGCACCGTAATCCCGGCCGGCGGGCCGCCGGAACAACCGCGGGCCGCACCCTTGCGCAATCCGGGCAGATCGTGCGTACGCTGGGCCGTCGGCCGCACACCCACGGGGGTGACCCATGGCGACCAGCACCGTGCCCGTCGAACGTTCCATGATCGTCGCGCGCACCATGAACGAGTCGGCTGAGGTGATCCGGCAGGTCTACATCGGCCACGAGCCGCGGCTGGGCCGCGATCACGCCGGGACGGAGTTCCGGGTGGTGTCGGCGCGGGCCCCGGTCCGGGCCGGCTCGCTCGGCGCCGACCGGGTGCACGTCACCGTCAACTTCCGCACCGCCACCGAACCGTTCGACTACCTCTTCGCGCTCTCCGTCGTGAACGGGATCTTCGCGGTCGCGATCGGCGACGAGGCGTGCCGGGCGGGCGCCGGCGACGTCGTGCTGTTCCCGCCCGGCTCGCCGGTGGCGGCGCAGTGGGCCGACCTCGACGCCGGCATCCTGCGGCTGCCGCTCTCGACCGCGGCCGACCTGGCCGCCGAACGCTTCGGCATCGACGCCGCCGACCTGCGGTTCGAGTCGATGCTGCCGGTGACGCCGCGGCTGGGGCAGTACTTCCGCAGCGTCTGCGCGGCGGTCGGCCGCGAACTGATGGCCGACGAGTCGGCCGCGGCGCATCCGCTGATCGCCGAGGAGATGGTCCGCCACGCGGCCGCGGCGGCGCTGGCGACGTTCCCCAACACGACCATGACCGCCGCACACGTCGCCGGACCCGGCTACGTCGCGCCGCGAGCGCTGCGCCGGGCCAAGGCCTTCATCGAGGCGCACGCGGCCGCGCCGCTCACCGTCGCCGAGATCGCCGCGGCCGCGGGCGTCGGCGTGCGGGCGATGCAGTACGCGTTCGCCCGGCACCTGGGGACGACGCCGCTGGCGTACCTGCGCCGCGTCCGGCTGGAGCACGCCCACCGGGAGCTGCAGGCCGCCGACCCCACGTCCGGCGCGACCGTCGCCGCGATCGCGGCCGCGTGGGGCTTCGCGAAGCCGAGCCGGTTCGCCGCGGAATACCGCGAGCTGTACGGCCGGTCGCCCGGCCGGACGCTGCGCACCTGACGCGGCTGGCGCTCAGCCGCGGCGGTGGAACCGGCGCAGCGAGCACCAGCACCGTCACGCAGATGGCGACCCAGGCCGTGCCGGTGCGCGAGTGCGGGAGTCTGCCGTTGCGCTCGGCGCCGGCCCGCTCGTCGGCGGCGTCCTGATCGGACCTCCGGCGGACGTCGTCGTCCGCGGCGGGCGGCGCGGCGCCGGCCGGGGATCGCGTCGCGGGCTGGACCCGGCGGGACTCAGAAGTCCATGCCGCCCATGCCACCGCTGGGGTCGGCGGGAGCGGCCGGGGTCTTCTCCGGCTTGTCCGCGACGACGGCCTCGGTGGTGAGGAACAGCCCCGCGATGGAGGCGGCG
>NZ_POTW01000073.1 GCF_003236295.1 Jiangella anatolica | reverse complement strand
GACCAGCACGGTCCGCCCCGGTCCCGCCGCCACCGTCGGTGTCCGAGCCGCCGGCGCCGCCGCGCGAGCGGGATCCGGTGTCGCGGACCGTGCTGGTCATCGTGGCCATCGCGGCGCTGATCGCCGTCACGATGATCGCGATCGCGCTGATCAACCAGGACCCGTCCAACGAGGCAGGCGACGAGCCCGCGGCCGCCGGCTCGGCCGAGGTGGCCGCCGAGGCGGAGGTCGAGGTGCCCGGCACCGCGCCGGACGGCGTCGACGGCGCCGGCAACGAGGTCAGCTACGCCGCCGCCAACCTCGTCGACGGCGACCCGTCGACCGCCTGGCGGGTCGAGGGCGACGCGGAGGGCGAGGAGATCGTGCTCACACTGCCGTCGGCCCGCACGATCACCGAGGTCGGCATCGTCAACGGCTACGCCAAGGTCGACGACGAGAGCGGCGACCGCCGCTACGGCCAGAACCGCCGCGTCCTCGAGGTCACGTGGATCTTCGACGACGGCACCGAGGCCTCCTACCGGCTGGAGGAGACCGCCGAGCCGCAGACCTTCACCCTCGACGCGCCGGTCGAGACGACGACGGTCCGGGTCCGCCTCGACGAGGTGTCCGACCCGGGCGGCCGCGACTTCACCGCGATCGGCGAGCTGAGCCTCGTCGGCCAGTAGCGGCGGCACGCGGCGGCCCGTCCGAGGGCGTCGAGCTTCACCTACTGGGCGTCGCGGCGACGGTCCTCGACGTACTCGTTCGTCTCGTCGGTGATCTGCTCGATCGCCTCGTCTGTGAGCCGGTCCGTCCGCCGCAGCATCGCGTCCACGTCCGCCGGGTCGGCCTTCGCCCACTCGGCGGCCAGCCGTTCCTCCAGCTCGCCGGTCAGTCGCTGGATCCGCGCGTTGGTCGTCGCCCACTCGGTGTCGACGGCCTCGCGGACCGCCTTCGCGGCGGTGTCCACGATGCGCCGCTCGAGCAGCACGACGACGCCGACCAGCAGCAGCGTCGTGCCGACACCCGCGAGGACGCTGGCCACGTAGGCCGTGCGGCCCTCCGGCGCGACCAGCAGGAAGCCCGTCACGATCCCGGCGAATCCGAGCACGATGCAGGCGAGGATCCAGCCCCAGCGGATCTGCAGCCGCGTCTTCGTCACGCGGCCATCGTAGGAGTCCGTATTGTCATACCGGTATTGTTATCGGCGTGATCGAGCTGAAGAGCGCCGCTGAGATCGCGGCGATGCGCGAGGCGGGCCGCGTCGTGGCCGCCGTCCACGCGGAGATGCGCGCGCAGGCCGCACCCGGCGTCTCGCTGGCCGAGCTGGACGAGGCGGCCCGCAAGGTCATCGACTCCGCCGGCGCCGGGTCGTCGTTCCTGGGCTACCACCCGCGCTTCGGCGCGACGCCGTACCCGGGCGTCATCTGCACGTCGGTCAACGAGGTCATGCTGCACGGCCTGCCGACGGCGTACCGCCTCCGCGACGGCGACCTCCTCAGCGTCGACTGCGGCGCCCACGTCGACGGCTGGCACGCCGACGGCGCCGTCAGCTTCGTCGTCGGGACGGCGTCGGCCGCGGACCTGGCGCTGATCGAGACCGCCGAGCGGACCCTCGCCGCCGGCATCGCCGCGGCCGTGCCGGGCGGGCACATGGGTGACATCGGTCACGCGATGTCCGCCGTCGGCCGCGGCGCCGGCTACGGCATGCAGAACGACTTCGGTGGTCACGGCATCGGCCGGGCCATGCACGAGGAGCCGTTCGTGCCCAACGAGGGCCGCCCCGGCCGCGGCCTGCGACTGCGGCCGGGCCTGGTCATCGCGATCGAGCCGAGCCTGCTCGCCGGCGGCCGCGACCGCTACCACATGGCCGACGACGGCTGGTCCCTGGTGACCGACGACGGCAGCCGCTCCGTCCACGTCGAGCACACCGTCGCGATCACCGAGGAGGGGCCGCGGATCCTCACGCTCCCCTGAGCCGACGGGGTTCGCCCGGCGGCCCTCGGTGCTGATAGCCTTCTCAGGCCCGAGCCCGCGTAGCTCAGGGGATAGAGCGTCTGCCTCCGGAGCAGAAGGCCGTAGGTTCGAATCCTACCGCGGGCACCAGCAGGTCAAGCGGTCATGTGGATCATCGTCGCAAGTTCGAACGACTACTTGACGACCACAATTCACCTCGCTCGTTCGAGGATCTCGCCGTAGCAGCCGACGCCACACCACGGTCCGTGTAGAGGTTCTGAGTCAGCGGCCACCTACCCAGACCTTGAACCCCCGCCGACGAGAGGGGACAGATGGTCAGTCCAAGTGCCCGCTCTCTCCCGTCCCCGTGATAGTTGGCCGCTCTTGGCCGCGGACCTGCGGGTCAGGTCCAAGCCCCCAGCCACGCGCAAAGATCAGCAACAGAGGCGCGGACTCGAGGCGCGGGTACGCGCGGCCAAGACCATAGGCGGCAAGGGGCGGCCAACTAGGCAGCTCCTTACGTCGAACTCTCGGCAGCGAACGCCAGGCCCACACTCCCCTATTGACGGCCGGTCGCGGGCGGTTATATCGTTCCGCAGAAATCGATTTCCGATACCCGGATCCGGCGCCACCCCTCATCGCCGTCGTCGATCAAGGAGGATCCGATGCGCATGACCTGCGAAGACCTGACCAGCACCGGAAGGGACAACGGCGCGCTGTCGCGGCGGCGGTTGCTGCAGCTGATGGGCGCGGCTGCGACGGTGCCGGTGCTCGGCTCGGTCGCCGGGTGTGAGAGCCCCGGCTCGACCAGCGGCGGGGGCGGCGGTGGCGGTGGCGGTGGCGGCGACAACCTGACGTTCGTGTATCGCGGGGACGCCAACCAGCAGGAGGCGTTCAACAAGCTGTTCGCCGAGTTCAACAAGGTCGAGCCGGACATCAAGCTGCGCGCCCAGGGCATCGCCGCGGACACCTGGGGCGACTTCTCCAACACGGTCGCGACGCGGATCGCCGGCGGGCAGGTGCCGGACATCATCCAGATCGCGACCGAGGGGCAGCGGATCTTCGCGTCGAAGGACCTGCTGGAACCGCTCGAGCCGTACATGGAGCGCGACCAGGACGTCGTCGACGACTACTTCGCCGACATCGACCCGAACCTCGTCGAGTGGAACACGAAGTACGCGTCGCACGACGGGAAGACCTACTACATCCCGGGCGGCTACAACACCGTCTGCTTCTGGTACAACACCGAGACCTGGGCGGCGGCCGGCGCCACGCCGCCCGCGCCGGACTGGACGTGGGACGACTTCCTGGTCGCGGCCGAGCAGCTGAAGGCGGCCGGCGTGTTCATCCTGCCGATCGGCTCGGACCCGTTCACCGCGATCATGCCGTGGATGCTGACAAACGGCGGCTCGCCGCTGGACGAGGACTGGGCGACGCCGACGTTCGACACGCCGCAGTCGATCGAGTCGCTGCAGTTCTGCCGCGACCTCATCGCCAACGGGTACGCACCCGAGCCCGGCGGCGCGTTCGACGCCGGCGAGGCGCTGTCGAAGGGCACGCTGGCGGCGATCGCGGGCGGCCGCTGGCCCGTCATCGACATGCGCCGGCTGGAGCTGGTCGACAAGATGGCCATCGTGCCGATGCCGCAGAAGACCGGGCCCGGTTCGCCGGTCGGCTGGGACGCGTGGCCGATCACCAAGGCGTCGGAGAAGAAGGACGCCGCCTGGACGTTCATCAAGTTCATGATGTCGAAGGAGGCGAGCGAGTACTACGCCTCGATCGGCGGCACCATCGTCCCGGCCCGGCTGTCCGTCGCGAACAGCCCCGCGTTCACCGACAACGCGCCCGAGGGGACGACGGCGCTGTCGGAGGCCATCTCCTATGCCACCCCGGTGCCGTCGCCGGACCGCGGCGCCGAGGTGCAGACGGCGATGATCAACGCCTGGGACAAGGCGCTGAGCGGGAACGAGTCGCCCGAGGCGGCCCTGGCACAGGCGAACGAGGAACTGGCCGGACTGCTATGACGGCCGGCGTCGCCACCCCGGTCGCCCTCGGCACGGACAGTCCGCCGCGGCGCCGCGCCCGCCGCCGCGAGGCGCTGGCCGGCTGGGCGTTCCTCAGCCCGGCGCTGGTGCTGTTCCTCGTCTTCATCGCCGGTCCGCTCGCGTTCGCGATCTTCCTGAGCGTCCACTCGTGGGACCTGCTGACGCCGCGCGAGTACGTCGGCCTGGAGAACTTCCGGCGGTTGTTCTCCGACCCGCTGCTGCCGAAGGCGCTGCTGAACACGTTCCTGTTCTCGCTCGCCTCGGTGGTGACGCACGTGTTCGGCGGGCTGCTGCTGGCGCTGGCGGTGAACCGGCCGATGAACCGGTTCGTCTCGTACTTCACCCGCAGTGCGGTGTTCTTCCCGTACCTGCTGTCGTGGGCGGCGGTCGCGCTGCTGTGGAAGTACGTCCTCGACCCGACGTTCGGGCTGGTGGCGTACTACCTGGACAAGATCGGCATCGACGCGCCGAACTGGTTCGTGGACCCGGCTTGGTCGCTGCCGGCGATCATCGGGATCGACTTCTGGTACACGATCGGCTTCACCTTCGTCATCATGCTGGCCGGCCTGCAGACGGTGCCGTCCGAACTGGTCGAGGCGGCCCGGACCGACGGCGCGAACCGGTGGCAGGTCTTCTGGCACGTGACCGTCCCGATGATGTCGCCGGTGCTGTTCTTCGCCGTCATCATCACGTTCATCGGGGCGTTCCAGATCTTCGACCCGATCCAGATCATCACCGGCGGCGGGCCCGACGACGCCACGATGACGATCGTCATGTTCCTGTACCAGACCGGGTTCCAGGCCTTCCAGATCGGCTACGCGTCGGCCATCGCGATCCTGGTGTTCGTCGTGATCATGGCGGTGACCGGCCTGCAGTTCCTGGTCGCGCGGAAGTGGGTGTACGAGCGATGAGCCTGCGCGTCGACGTGGACGCGAACGACCTGCTCCGGCCGCGCGAACGGCCGCGCGAGCGCAGGCGCCGGCGGCGGCGTCCCGGCGCGATCGCCTTCGACGTCCTGGTGCTGGTGGTCGGCCTGCTGATGGCCGCGCCACTGGTGTGGCTGTTCGCCGCGAGCGCCACCGAGCCGGGCGAGGCGTTCACGCTGCCGCCCAAGTGGCTGCCGTCGCCGTTCTCGACGGAGAACTACTCCCGCGTGCTGGAGCTGATGCCGTTCGGGCGGATGGCGCTGAACAGCCTCATCGTCGCCGTCATCAGCGTCGGCGGCTCGCTGCTGGTCGCCGTCCTGGCGGCGTATGCGTTCTCGCGGCTGTCGTTCACCGGGCGCGACAAGATGCTCGTGGTCATGCTGAGCGCGCTGATGGTGCCCGCGCAGCTGACGATCATCCCGGTGTTCGTGCTGATGCGGAACCTCAACCTGGTCGACACGCTGACGTCGCTGTGGCTGCCCGCGCTGATCAACGTGTTCGCGATCTTCTTCCTGCGGCAGTACTTCAACTCGATCCCGCGCGAGCTGGACGAGGCGGCCCGCATCGACGGCGCCGGGCACCTGTGGATCCTGTTCCGGATGCTCGTCCCACTGTCCGGCCCGGCGCTGTCGGCACTGGCGATCCTCGGCTTCCAGGCGTCGTGGAACAACTACTTCGGGCCGCTGATCTTCATCTCCAGCCCGGAGAAGATGACGCTGCCGCTGGGGCTGGTGACGCTGCAGAGCGGGCAGGGCGGCGCGCCTGCGGCCGTCGTGTTCGCCGCCATCGCGATGGTCGTGGCCCCGGTCCTCGTCCTGTTCCTCGCCTTCCAGCGCAACTTCGTCGCGTCGGTGGCGACGGCCGGGCTGCGGGGGTGACGATGCGGACGATCGCACTCGTGGCCGCCGCCGCTGAGGAGGACTGGCTGCGCCGCGGCGCCCGCGCGCTGTGGCCCAGGGCGCCGTGGGTGCTGGCCGCGTCGGTCCCGGTGCTCGTCGCCGTCGTCGCCGCGAGCCGGCTCAGCGGCGGGCACCTGCTGGTCATGACGGCCGTCGCCGGCCTGGTGGGCGCCCCGGCGCTCGTCGCCCTGACGATCGTCGCGCAGCGCCTGGTGGTCGACGGCGACGTGCGGACCCGCGACCTGCGGACCCCTGGGTGGATGCGGGCCGTCGCCGTCGTGTGGACGGCCACCGTCGCCGTCGCGCTGACGCTGGTGGCCTTCGAGGTGTACGGGCGGACGGGGTCGGCGGCGGCCCTGGCGCCGGCGCTGGCCGGGTCCGTCGTCGCCGCCAACGCCGTGCTGCTGGCGCCCGCCGCCGTCGCGCTGATCCTCGACCGGCCCGCGGCGCCGTGGCGCAACGTCTGGGTCGTCGCGTTCCTCGCCGCGGCCCGCCGGCCGGTGCCGGTGCTGGGCGGGTGGGTGGCCGCCGCGCTGCTGGCCTGGCTGGCGCTGCGGCTCCAGGTGCTGCTCCTGGTCGTCCCGGGCGTCGCCGCGGTGGTGCTGGTCAGCGCCGCGTGGACGGCGCTCGGCGGGCTCGGCGTCACGCCCGGTCGGCGCACCGATCCCTGATCCGACGACTCCAAGGACGGCGATGTCCGCACCCCGCTCGATCCCCCATACCGACGGCCGGCACGTCGCGATGCCGCTCGGCGGCATCGGCACCGGCACGGTGGCGCTCGGCGCCGACGGCGGGCTGCGCCAGTGGCAGCTGCACAACGTCGGCAACCACCGCGGCGACCTGCCCGGCTCGTTCCTCGCGATCCGGGCGACGCAGTGGGAGCCGCCGCTGGACGAGATCCGCGTCCTGCAGGCGCGGCCGGCTCCGGGGCCGCACACGCCGACGCCGCTGGTCACCGATGACGCCGTGCCGGACTGGCAGGCCGGGCTGTCGGCGGAGCACGGGTTCGCGTCGGCGACGTTCAGCGCCACGTACCCGTCGGCGCGCGTGGCCCTGGCCGACGACGCGGTGCCGCTGGACGTCACCCTCGAGGCGTTCAACCCGCTGGTGCCGATGGACGAGGCCGCGTCGTCGCTGCCGGTGGCAATGCTGACCGTCACGCTGCGCAACACCGGCCGCTACCCCGTCCACGGGCAGGTGGGCGCCGCGCTGCAGAACGCCGTCGGGTACGACGGCGTCTCCCCGATCGACGGCGTGGAGGGCGCCGGTTACGGCGGCAACACCAACCGCATCGTCCGCGGCGGCGGCTGGACCCGCGTCGCGATGGAGAACCACACCCTCTCCCCCGAGCACCCGGGTGCGGGTCAGCTGGTGCTGGCCGTCGACGACCCCGACGCGGCGGTGCTCCCGCAGTGGCGGCGGCCGGCGGAGTTCCTCGGGTTCCTGCGCCGCCGCGGACTGGGCCGCCCCCGGGCCGCCGCCGGCCTCGGCGCCAGCCCGCCCGGCGCGACCTGGAACGGCGGCGTCGCCGCGCCCTTCCACCTGGAACCGGGCGCGAGCACGCGCGTGCGCGTCCTCGTCGCCTGGCACTTCCCGAACCGGTACGTCGACTTCAACCAGTTCGGCCCGCCGCGGCCGGAATGGGGACCGACCCGGTTCTGGCTCGGCAACCATTACGCGCTCGCCCACGCCGACGCCGTCGAGGTCGCGCACACCGTCGAGTCGCGCTGGGACGAGCTGGCCGCGCGGACGTCGGAGTGGACGGACACGCTGACCGGCAGCGCGCTGCCGGCCGACGCCGTCGAGCACCTCGCGGCCCAGGCGGCGTTCCTGCGCAGCCCGACGTGTTTCCGCGCGGCCGACGGGCGGTTCTTCGGCTTCGAGGGCGTCAACGGCGCCTCCACCCTCGGCCACGCCGGCGACACCGGCGGGTCGTGCCCGCTGAACTGCACCCACGTGTGGACGTACGCGCAGGCCGTCGCGGCGCTGTTCCCCGGGCTGGAGCGGTCGATGCGCGAGACCGAGTTCGACGTCATGCAGGCGCCGGACGGGTCGATCCCTCACCGGGTGATCGTCCCCACGTACCTGCCGCAGCTGTGGGACGTCACCATCGGCGGGCCGGACGAGCCGGCGCTGGACGGCATGCTCGGGACGATCCTGAAGACGTACCGCGAGGTGCGCGCGACCGGCGACCTGGACTGGCTGCGGCGGTACTGGCCGCGGCTGCGCCGGCTCGTCGAGCACGTCCGCGGCCGTTGGGACCCGTCGTCGTCGGGCGTGCTGCGCGGCATCCAGCCCAGCACCCACGACATCGACCTGAGCGGCGTCAACCCGTTCATGGGCTCGCTCTGGCTGGCCGCGCTGCGGGCGCAGGAGGAGCTGGCGCTGCTGCTCGACGAGCCCGACTACGCGCGCGAGCACCGCGACCTGTTCGAGCGCGGGTCGAAGGCCTACGACGAGTTGATGTGGAACGGCGAGTACTACCAGCAGGTGCTCGAGCCCGGCGACGACCCGACGTTCCAGTGGGAGACCGGCTGCCTCGCCGACCAGCTGATCGGCCAGTGGTGGGCGCACGAGCTCGACCTCGGCCACGTCCTGCCGCGCGAGCACGTCGTCACGGCGCTGCGCTCGATCGTCAGGCACAACCTGCGGCACGGGTTCGACGGCTTCGAGCACACGTACCGGGTGTTCGCGGACGGCGACGACACCGGCGTGCTCATGTGCACCTGGCCGCGCGGCGGACGTCCCGCGGTGCCGACGCGCTACTGCGATGAGGTCTGGACCGGCACGGAGTACCAGCTCGCCGCCGCCTGCCTCGCCGAAGGGCTGACTGACGAGGGCTGGACGATCCTGCGCGGCGTCTGGGGACGCTACGACGGCCGCCGCCGCAACCCGTACAACGAGATCGAGTGCGGCGACCACTACGTCCGCGCCATGGCCGGCTGGTCGGTCCTGCCCGCGCTGAGCGGGGCCCGCTGGAACGCCGTCGACGGCATCCTGCGGCTGCACGTCCCCGACGACGGCGCGAGCTGGCCGGTCACCCTGGGCACGGCCTGGGGCCGGGTGTCGCGGACGGGCGCGACGGTGACGCTCGACGTCCTGCACGGCGAGGCGGACGTGCGCCGCTGGGAGCTCACCGCGCCCGGCGGCGACGTCATCGCGTCCGCCGACAGTCACTCCGAACGGGTGACGCTTCCCTAGGTGTGTCTTCTGAGTCGGGGCGTGTACGGCTGGTTTGCTGCTGGCATATCTCGCGAGCGAGTCCTCACCGACGCTCAGAGGGAGCGGATTGCGCCGTTGATGCCCTCCAGCGATGGGGTGAAGTCGCGGCCGTGGCAGACAGCATGGAAGCGACACCACCGATTCTCGGTCGACGGTTCGACCCTGTTGACGCCGGGAAGAGCACGCGGCTAGCCTCCCCATTCTGGGAAAACGATTGCTGAGGACCGCGGCGTGACCAGGGAGCCGAACCAGTCCCGTGTCGACCGCTCCGCCCGACGAAGGAGACCTCACCGTGCTCGACGACCCGACCGGCCTGCAGTCCCTGGCCCGCCGATCGTCCCGCGTCAGCCGCTCGATCAGTGCCGAGAACCCCACCGGGGAGAAGGGCCGCGGCGCCATGGCCACCGAGGGCACCGGCGCCCAGGCGGCCGGCGACCTCGGCCGCGGCTGGAAGATCTCGCCCAGCATCTCGATCGCGCCCGGCGAGACCGCCGTCCTGGGCGAGATCGACGGTCCCGGCGTCATCACGCACGTCTGGTGCACCACCGCGCCGCACCGCGCCTGGCGGTCCACCGTGCTGCGGATGTACTGGGACGGCGCCGACGCGCCCGCCGTCGAGGTGCCGCTGGGCGACTTCTTCTGCCAGGGCTGGAACACGTTCAGCCAGGTGTCGTCGCAGACCGTCGCGGTCAACCCGAACGGCGGCTTCAACGCGTACTGGCCGATGCCGTTCCGCACGTCCGCGCGCATCACGCTCGAGAACGTGTCGGCCGAGGACATCATCCTCTACTACCAGCTCGACTACGAGCTGGGCGACATCGCCGACGACGCCGCCTACCTGCACGCGCAGTGGCGGCGCAGCCATCCGGTCCCGCGCGGCGAGGTGCACACCGTGCTCGACGGCGTCGAGGGCGCCGGCCACTACGTCGGCACCTACCTCGCCTGGGGCGTCAACGACCCCGGCTGGTGGGGCGAGGGCGAGCTGAAGTTCTACCTCGACGGCGACGACGAGTTCCCCACGATCTGCGGCACCGGCACCGAGGACTACTTCGGCGGCGCCTGGAACTTCGACGTCCCAGGCCAGGGCTACACCACCTTCAGCACGCCCTATCTCGGCCTGCACCAGGTGCTGCGGCCCGACGGCCTCTACGTCAGCCAGCAGCGCTTCGGCATGTACCGCTGGCACGTCGCCGACCCCATCCGGTTCGGCGCCGACCTGCGCGTCACCGTCCAGAGCCTCGGCATCGGCCCCGGCCACCACAACGGGCTGCCACACCGCTACCGTCCCACCAGCGACGACATCGCCTCGACGGCGCTGTTCTACCTCGACGCGCCGGCGCTGGCGCAGCAGCCGCCCGCGCCGGACCTGATGACCATGGAGGTGGATTGAGCGCCATCGTGCGGCTCGGAAAACGTATACCGCGCTCCTGGGATCGGGCCCGCCGCGTGACATGATGGCGACGTGACCACGGCACGCGCGGTGACGATCAGCGATGTGGCGCGGGCGGCCGGCGTGTCGCCGGCCACGGTGTCCCGCGTTCTCAATGGCGTCGGCACCGTCGCGCCGGAGCTGGCCGACCGCGTGCGCAAGGCGGCCGCGGACACCCGCTACGTCCCGAACAGCAACGGCCGGGCACTCCGGCGACGCGTGTCCGACGTCTGGGCAGTCATCGTGTCTGACGTGCAGAACCCGTTCTTCACCGGCGTGGTGGCCGCCATCGAACGCGTCGCCGTCGATCGCGGGTTCTCGGTCGTGTTGTGCAACAGCGACGAGCAGGTGGCGCGCGAGAGCGAGTACCTCAGGCTCGCTGCAGCACAGCACCTGGCGGGACTCGTCATCGCGGTCGCCTCGGAGGTGGAGTCCGACCTGCGCACCGCCGCCGACATCCCGGCCGTCGTGATCGATCGCCGCGTCCACGATCACCTCGGAGACTCCGTGATGGTGGACAATCGCCTGGCCGGACGACTGGCGGCTGACCACCTGCTCGAGCAGGGGTTTCGGCGCATCGCCTGCATCACGGGACCGTCCGACGTCAGTACGACGGAGGACCGGCTCGCGGGCTTCCGGGCACGGCTGTCCGAGGCCGGCGCGCCGATCGCACGCAAGTGGATCCGCCGGGCGAACCTGCGCGCCGAAGGGGGTGAGGCCGCTCTGCGCGCCATCTTGCGCGGGGGCGACCTGCCCGACGCCGTCTTCGCGACGAACGGACCGCTGACCGAAGGCGCCTACCAGGCCCTACAGGCCGAAGGCATCGCCATCGGCGCCGAGGTCGGCCTGATCGGCGTCGACGACGACCACTGGACGCGCATGGTCGCTCCGCAGGTGTCGGTCGTCCAGCAGCCGGTCGCGGAGATCGGCCGATTGGCCGGCGAGTTGCTGGCCAACCGTGCCGCACGTGGGCCCGGCCCCGCTCAGCAGATCGTCCTGACACCGACACTCCTTGCGCGCGGGTCCACGCGAGGTCACTGATCGATCACGACCCTTGACGAGGGGCGCCTTCGGCTATAGCCTCCAGAAATCGATTTCTCATCAAGCGTATCCCGGAGGTTCGATGGCGATGCCGGGCAAGAGATCGCGTCGCGGCGACAGCCGCTCGACCTCCCTGAACACATCGATGCCGCCCGAACGTCCGCCGCGCGGACCGGCCGAGTCGTGAGGGCGGCGAGGGTGACGGCGGGAGCAGCCGCGCTGACGCTGGCCGCCGCCGCGGCTGCTTGCTCCGAGGACGCCGGCCGCGACACGGCACCGGTCAGCGTCGCCGACGACGCCGCCGAGCGCCCGTTCGTCCTCACAGGAGTTCGGGACGTGACCGAGGTCGCTCAGCTGACCGGCCCCGACGCCGTCAACGACACCGCCGCGGTCGCCGTGGCCGGCACTGATCTCGGGTCGATGGTGAACGTCGGCGACCGCACCTACTTCGCGTTCGGCGACACCTTCGGGGAGCGCGATCCTGACTCCTACGGCGGCCAGGGCGGGTTCTGGCGGTCCAACGTCATGGCGTTCAGCACTGACGACGACGCCAGCGACGGCATCGCGTTCGACGGCTGGATCACCGACGAGGTGGGGCTCGCCGCGGAGATCGTCCCCGGACTGCACGAACCGGATGGAACGGGCGAGGTCACCAAGATCCCGACCTACGGTTTCGCGGTCGACGGGGCCATGTACCTGTACTTCATGTCGGTCCACCACTGGGGCGCCCCGGGCGAGTGGGATGCCAACTACTCGGCGTTGGCGAAGTCGACCGACGACGGCCAGACCTGGGAGGTACTCGACGCGCCGCGCTGGCCGGGTGACTCGAACTTCATCCAGGTGGCCACGGCGCACGTGGCCGAGGACGAGGTCGACCACGTGTACTTCTGGGCCATCCCGGCCGGACGCTTCGGCGGGGTCCAGCTCATGAAGGTGCCGGCCGCCCAGGAGACGGTCGAGGACCCGTCCTCGTATCGCTACTTCACCGGCACCGATGCCGAGGGCCGACCCGTCTGGTCCGACGACATGAACCAGGCGGCGACCATCGTCGACGGCACCATCGGCGAGTTGTCGGTGATGTTCAACGACTACCTCGATCGATGGATCATGACGTACTCCGACGCCGGCAACGCCTACGTCCGCGAGGGACTCACGCCGTGGGGGCCGTGGGGCGAACCGCTCGAGCTGCTCAACGGCGCGGAGCACCCGGGCCTCTACTCGCCGTACCTCAACCCGCGCTACGTCGAGGACGGCGGCCGCACCGTCTACTTCACCCTCTCGCTCTGGGGTCCCTACAACGTCTACCTCTACCGAGCCGAGCTCGAGCGGGCCGGCTGATCCTGCGTCAACGCCATCGTCGATCAAGGAGGATCGGATGCGCTTCAACGGAGATCGCGTATCGCTGGCAGCGCCGGCCGCCGAGGCGGGTGCGGGGTTCTGATGACCGTTCCGACAGCGAGCCTGCCGCCTGGTGCCGCGGTGGGCTCCGAGCGCCGGGATTCGCGACGACGCCCGCCGAGCCGCAAGGACAACAAGCTCGCGTTCCTCATGCTGGCGCCACTGGTGATCCTGCTCGGCATCTTCGTGATCTGGCCGATGGTCTACTCGGCGTACCTGAGCTTCTTCGATTGGAGCTTCTACCAGGAGTCGCGCTTCGTCGGCTGGAAGAACTTCAGCAACGTGCTCACGGATCCGCAGTTCCGGTCGTCGATCGTCCGCAGCCTTGTGTTCGCGCTGATGGTCGTGCCGGCGATCCTGGTGATCTCGTTCCTGTTCGCCAGCCTGGTCAAAGCCGTCGGGGCGAGGCTGGGCACGGCCCTGAAGGTCGCGATCTACATCCCCACCGTCATCTCCGGTGTCATCACGTCGGTGATCTTCCTGCTGATCTACCAATACAGCGGCGGGGTGCTCAACTGGTTCGTCGGCCTGTTCGGGATGGAGCCACAGGCCTGGATCGCCGACGTGCGCACCGCGTTGCCGGCGATCGCGGCGCCAGCCGTGTGGCTCGGTCTGGGCATCTCGGCGCTCATCATGCTCGCAGGGCTCCTCGACATCCCGCAGAGCTACTACGAGGCAGCGGAACTGGAGGGGGCCAACTGGTTCCAGCGGACCTTCTACATCACGATCCCGCTGCTCAAGAACATCATCCTGTATCTGCTGATCGCCGGCTTCACCGCGGCCATCCAGCAGTTCGAGCTGCCGCTGATCATGACCAACGGCGGGCCTCTCGACTCCACTCTGCTGCCCAACCTGTACCTGTTCAACCACTTCCGGACCGACACCTTCGTCGGCACCTCGATCGCCGGCGCGTTCCTGCTCTTCATCGTTCTCGGGTCGATCTCGGCGGTCATCTTCCGGCTGCTGAACTCGGACAAGGCGGTCGACGGATGATGTCCACGGCCGTACAACCACCTCCGGTCGCGTCCGGAGCCGCCTCGGCGACCGATCGCTCCAGGCCGTCCCTCCGACGCCGCTCACGCCGGCAGGGCGGCCCGATGGGCTTCGTCCTTCGTCTGATCTTCGCGGCGACGATCATCGCCGCCGCGCTGTTCCCGCTGGCATGGATGGCCATCTCAGGATTCAAGACAAAGACGGAGGTCGTCCGCACGCCCTTCCAGTTCTTCCCCGAGGTCTGGCAGTGGCAGAACTACACCCAGATCCTCCAGGACGACGCCTTCGTCCGGTCGCTGGGCGTCAGCTTCCTCGGCGCCGTCCTGTTCGCGGCGCTGAGCCTGGCCGTCAACTCGATCGGCGCGTACGCCTTCGCCCGGCTCGAGTTCTCCTTCAAACGAACGCTGTGGGTCGTGGTGATCACGACGATGTTCATCCCGGGCATGGCGATCCTGCTGACGTCGTTCATCGTCGTCACACGACTGCGGATGCTCGACACCCTCGCGGTACTGGTGCTGCCGGGGGCCGCGTCGGCCGCTCATGTGTTCTTCCTGCGCCAGTACTACCTGAACGTCCCATTGGCGCTGGAGGAGGCGGCGCTGCTCGACGGGGCCAGCCGGTGGCAGATCTACCGCCACATCTTCCTGCCGATGTCCAAGCCGGTCTTCGTGGTTGTGGGCATGACGTCGTTCCTCGCCTTCTGGAACTCCTACGTCTGGCCGATCATGACGATCACCAGCCCGGACCTGTTCCAGATACAGCAGTACCTCGCCACGTTCCGGTCGGAACGCTCCACCGAGCTCGGTCTGCTCATGGCCGGCTCCACCCTCGCCGCCCTGCCGGTGATCGTCCTGTTCCTGATCTTCCAGCGCTTCATCATCGGCGGCATCAAGATCTCAGGCTTGAAGTGAGTCCCTCAAGGAGGACGGACCATGCGCACCATCAGACGTCACGTCACCGGAGCGTTGACGGCGGCGGCCGCCGCGCTCCTCGTCGCGGCCTGCGGCAGCGGCACCCCAGGGCAGTCAGCGGACGAGGAGGACGCCGGCGAGGACGGTGCCGTCGTCCTCGAGATGTGGCAGGACAAGTTCAGCGACGCGGACAACGCCTGGTACAAGGAGAAGGTCGAGGCGTTCAACGCCGCGCACGACGACGTCCAGATCAGGCTCACCGTCGTGCCCGGCGACGCGTGGGACCAGAAGATGAAGGCCGCCCAGGCGGCCGGCACCGCGCCGGACCTCTACACCCTGAACTACTCCGAGGTGCTCCCCCGGGCACGCAACGGTGAGCTGGCCCCCATCGGCGACGTCATCGCGGCGGATGGCTGGGAGGACCTCGAGGAGCGGTTCCTCGACGCGGTGACCGAGGACGGCGAGCGCTACGCCTATCCGATGCTGTACGAGCCCAGCTCGCTGCTGTTCTACCGGGCGGATCTATTCGAAGCGGCCGGCCTCGACCCGGATGCACCGCCGGAGTCCTGGGACGACCTGATCGCCGCTGCTGCCGCCTTGAAGGCGGCGCACCCCGACATCGTCCCGTTCCAGACCGCGCAGAACGGCGTGGAACTGTCCTGGACCACCTGGGGTCTGCAGGTCAACGCCACCGGGCACCTTCCGATCAGTGACGACTGGTCGACGTCCCTGGCCTCCGACGACGGCTACCTGGCGTTGCTGGAGACCTACCAGCGGCTGGCCGAGGACGGACTGATCGCGCCACAGGCGCTCTCGCCGTACGGCGACGCCGCGCCGCTGGGTGAGGGCAAGCTGGCCATGCAGGCGTCGGGGTCGTGGGCGATCAGCCAGCTCCTTCTGGACTACCCGGACATGATCGACGACCTGCGGGTGGCGCCGTTGCCGTCCCTGGACGGCGACCTCACCAAGCCGACGGGCACGCTGGGCGGCTGGTCGCTCGGGGTGGACGCCAAGTCCGACCACCCGGAGGAGGCGGCTCAGGCCATCTCGTGGTTGCTGGCCGAGGACGTCGACGTCGTGCTCGACTACTTCAAGGACACCAACTTCACGAAGTTCTCACCGCGGATCAGCGTCGCCGCCGCCATCGCGGAGGAGGACACGTCAGTCAACCCGTGGCTCGACGTCATGACCGAGCGGGTCGTTCCCTACCAGGTGCTCGAGCCGACCTACGACTGGGCGGTGAGCCTGGCCTTCGGCACGGCGATGGAGAAGGCGTTGCAGGGGCAGGACATCGAGGAAGCGTTGACCACGGCCGACGCCGAGATCACCAAGGCGATCACGGACCTCGACCTGGCCGCGAGGGCCGGCTCGTGAGCGGCCGAGTGACGAAGCTGCTGGCCGCGGCGGCCGCAACCATCACTATGGCAGCGTCGCTCGGTGCGACGCCCGCGACGGCGACGACCGCGCCCACACTGGCCGTCATGGTCGGCAAGATCACCGGACCGGGCTCGCAGAGCAGCACGCACACCGCGTGGGGCATCTACGGGACCGACCTGGGCGTGATGTGGGACAACGGTGACGGCGAGATCCTCGCTGCGTTCGGCGACACCTTCGGCAACACGTGGACGCCGCCCGGAGGCAACGGCAACGACTGGCGCAGCAACGTGCTACTGCGTAGCTCCGACACCGACCTGTCGAACGGCATGACCTTCGACAGCGCCGCGACGGACTCCCCCGGGCACGCGAAGGAGCTCATCCCCAGCCTCAAGGTCGACGGTGTCGAGATGACCGTCATCCCCACGGCCGGAGTCTCGGTCGGGTCCCGCCAGTACATGGCGTACATGTCTGTGCGGCACTGGGGACCACCCGGCGAGTGGGACACGAACTACGCGGCGATCGCGTACTCCGACGACAACGGCGAGAACTGGGTGACCGCCGGGGCGCCCACCTGGGACAACCCGACTGGCACCAACAAGTTCCAGATGGGCGCCTTCGTCCGCCACGGCGGCCACGTCTATCTGTTCGCCACCCCGAACGGCCGCAACGACGACGCCTTCCTGGCCCGCGTTCCCGAAGGATCCGTGCTCACCAAGAGCGCCTACACCTACTGGAACGGCTCAGCGTGGGTCAGCGGCGCGGACACCCAGGCGACGGCGGTGCTCGACGGTCCAGTGGCGGAACTCTCTGTGCGCTACGACGCCGAACGCGACAAGTGGATCACGGTCTACATGCGCGGCACCGACATCGTGCTGCGCTCCGCCGACACCCCGACCGGCCCGTGGAGCTCGCCGCAGGTCATCGTCAGCGACGCCGACCACCCGGGTCCCTACGGAGGGTTCATCCATCCATGGTCCAGCGGCGACGACCTGTACTTCGCGCTGTCGCAGTGGAACCCATACAACGTCTACCTGATGCGGGTGTCACTCGACGCCGACGCGAACGTGATCCGACCCAACCTCGTGGCCGATCCGAGCTTCGAACGGCAACCCGGGTCCGGTGCGTCGGCCCCGTGGTCGTGCACCGGCAACTGCGGGATCGACGCGAACATCTGGGGTTTCAGTGGCGACCGCAACGGCTTCGTGCGCTACAACTCCGGCTGGCACGACATCCACCAGGAGGTCGCGGTGACCCCCGGCACCGACTACGTCCTGACGGCCTGGCTGCGCACGTCGCCCAACAACGACAACGGCTTCGTCGGCGTCCGTTCCGTGGGCGGGCCGCCCATCGCTGAGGCGAACTTCGCCTCGGTCGGGCCATGGACCCGGTTCACGGTTCCTTTCAACAGCGGAGCCAACACCGCGGTGGAGGTGTTCACCGGGATCTGGACGGACAACGGCGACATGTGGGTCCAGGTGGACGACTACGCCGTCGTCGAGGCGCCGTGACGACTGGCACACCGAGACCGCCGGCGCTCGACGACGACCGGCCCGAGTTCTTCGCCGTCGCGTATGTGGACGGCGCGGAGTCGGTCCGCACTGACAGCGACGGCGATCTCTGGCCCAGCGCCTGGGCCGACGACGGTCACCTGTACACCGCTTGTGGTGACGGCCTCGGCTTCGACCTCACGGCGCCGTGGGCCGACATCGTCGTCAACCGGGTCGACGGCACCCCGGCAACGGGACTCACCGGTGCACGTCTCGCCTCCGGGCGGGACGTCGCACCGGTGTGGACCGATCCGGGCCACTTCAACAGCAAGCCGACCGGGATGGTCGCCGTGGACGGGAACGGGGACGGCCGGGACGAGCTGTACCTCGCCGTGCAGGACCTGCGCTACGGGATCGATGCGAGTGCGTTCAACGAGGCGCCGGCGGCCGGGATCGTGCGCTCGGACGACTACGGGCGCACGTGGCACGCACCACGACAGCCGATGTTCACCGAGCACATGTTCACGACCGTGATGTTCCTCGACTTCGGACGCAGCAATCGGCTGGCCGAACGGTTCGGCCCCCCGTACGTCTACGCCTACGGCCTGGACCACAACTGGCGCACCTCGTACGACGGCTGCGTGCCCGACCCGCAGCACCTGTACCTGGGCCGCGTCGCCCCACAGGCCGTCCAGGACCGTGCGGCCTGGACGTTCTTCCGCGGCGTGGACCGCGGGGAACCGGTGTGGAGCGCCGACATCGGCGACCGCGTGCCCGTGCTCGCCGACGCCTCCCGCCGCCACGTCGGCCTGACCGTCGCAGGCCCCAGCGGTGGCACCGTGATCGCCCAGGGCGGCGTCGTCTACGACGAACCGCTGAACCGGTTCCTCTACTCGAGCTGGTCGGAGTACACCCTCGAGCTGTTCGAAGCACCGCTGCCGTGGGGGCCGTGGCGGCACGCCCTCACGCGCGACTTCGGGCCCCATCCGTGGCTCGGCCCTGATGCGGCGGGGCCGCGGCACGGCGGCTACGCCACGACCATCCCCTCGAAGTTCATCAGCATCGACGGCCGCGACCTGTGGCTTCAGTCGAACTGGTTCTGGCGGGCGTCGACCGCCGAAGGGCGTACCTACCGCTTCTCACTGCGGCGCCTGCGCCTGGACCCGGCCGCCGACCCGGGCGACACCGGAGACCTGTCGCAGACGGACACCAACCTCGCAGCGCCGGACAACGGCGCGTACCCCGTCGCCACCGCCGCCCGGTCCGGCCGGCTCGACGTCCTCAACGACGGGCGCACAGATGTGGGCGAGGACAGCTGGAACGGCACGCCGAAGACGACCGACCACTGGGGCTACCACTGGGCCCGTCGCCAGCCGATGAACCACCTGCGATACGTCACCGGCCCCTACGACTTCAACGGCGGCTGGTTCGCCGAACCGCCACGCGTCGAGGTCCGCGTCGCCGGGCGCTGGCTCGACGCCGAGGCAACCATCGACCCGCCCTACCACCCCGGTCCCGAAGCAACCGGCCAGCGGGTCTACGACTTGACCTTCGCCGAGGTTCACGCCGACGGCATCCGTCTGACCGGCACGCCGGGTGGCGCCGAGCACTACTCGGCGATCAGTGAGCTCGCCGTGTACCGCACGGATCGACCCCGGTGACCACGCCTCCGCCCCGCCGCAGAGCGGCGTCCCACCTCGCGGCCGCCACAAAATAAGGGGTTCGTGGACCGGAAGGTTTGCGCGCCGATCATTGCGCCGCGTTACGTGGAGTTGATTCCGTTTGGTCACTACTTGAAACCTAGCCTCGCTAACGTGATCGAGCCCGATGACACGGCAACGCGTCCCTCGGTCTCCCTACAGCGGGCCACCGCGAAGGTGGAGCGACGGCCGTGCCGATGATCGAGAGGGTCGTACCGACGTGTTGACACCACCGGACCGCCTGATGACGGGCACCGTCGTTCGCCGTGTTCGGGAGGTTCGCCGCGCGCGTCGAGGAGATCGAACGGGTCACCGGCGAGCTGACCCGGCGCGGCGATCTTTCGGTGCTGCTGATCGAGTAGCAGTTCAGGTTCGCGCTGCGGTACGTGCCGCGCTCACGATCTGAAGGGTCCGCGATGCACCTGACACCAGCCGACACCGAGAAGCTGCTCCTGGCCGTCGCGGGCATGGTAGCCCGGGACCGGCGCGCCCGCGGTGTGCGGCTCAACTACCCCGAGACGGTGGCCCTGCTGTCGTGCTGGGTGCTCGAGGAGGCCCGCGCCGGTGCGACGGTGGTGGACCTGATGGAACGCGGCCGCGAGGTGCTCACCCGCGACGACGTCATGCCAGACGTCGCCGAGATGGTCACCGACGTCCAGGTCGAGGCCACGTTCCCCGACGGACGCAAGCTCGTCACCATCCACTACCCGATCGTCTGAGAGGACCGCCATGATGGCCGTACGCACATCAGGACCAGGGGCGATGCGGGTCGCCGCAGGCAGCATCGTGCTCAACGCCGACCGGAGCGCCGCCGAGCGTGGAACCGTGGTCGTCACCAACACAGGCGACCGGCCGATCCAGATCGGCTCCCACATCCACCTTGCCGAGGTGAACCCGGCGCTCCTGCTCGACCGCGCCGCCGTGGCGGGGTACCGACTCGACATCCCGTCCGGCACGTCCCGCCGGTTCGAGCCGGGCGTGTCGGCCGAGGTGGCGATCGTCGCCCTGCGCGGCCGGCGGCGGGTCCCCGGCATCAGGATCAAGCCGGAGGCCGCCGGTGGTTGAGATCCCGCGGGCCGAGTACGCCGGGCTCTACGGGCCCACCGCCGGCGACCAGCTGCGCCTCGCCGACACCGACCTGTGGGTGGAGGTAGAGCAGGATCTCACGGTCGGCGGTGAAGAGGCAGTTTTCGGCGGCGGCAAGTCGATCCGCGAGTCGATGGCACAGTCGACGGTGTCGAACGGCGACGGCGCCCTGGACACCGTGATCACGAACGCGGTGGTGCTCGACCACTGGGGGGTGGTCCGCGCCGACGTCGGGATCCGCGCCGGCCGGATCGTCGCCCTTGGCCGGGCCGGCAACCCCGACATCGCCGACGGTGTGCACCCGGACCTCGTCATCGGGCCCGGCACCGACGTGATCTCCGGCGAGGGCCGGATCCTCACCGCGGGCGCAATCGACGTCCACACCCATCTGATCTCCCGGTCGCAGCTGGTCGAGGCGCTGGCCACCGGTACGACGACGGTCGGCGGGGGCGGCACCGGCCCGTCGGAGGGCACGAAAGCCACCACAGTCACTCCCGGGCCGTGGCATCTGGCCACCGTTCACCGTGCCCTGGACGACGTGCCCGTCAACCTGCTGCTGATGGGCAAGGGCAACACGGTGAGCGCCGCCGGCCTGGCCGAGCAGGCACTGGCCGGGGCCGCGGCCTACAAGGTGCACGAGGACTGGGGCTCCACCCCGGCCGCGATCGACGCCGCCCTCCGCGCCGCCGACGAGTTCGGCCTGCAGGTGACGCTGCACTCGGACTCGCTGAACGAGGCCGGGTACGTCGAGTCCATGATCGCCGCCATCGCCGGGCGCGGCATCCACGCGTTCCACGCCGAGGGCGCCGGGGGCGGCCATGCGCCGGACATCCTCACCGTCGCCGGACTGCCGCACGTCATCCCAGGCTCGACCAACCCGACGCTGCCGCACACCGTGAACACCGTCGCCGAGCACCTGGACATGCTGATGGTCTGCCATCACCTCAACCCCCGCGTGCCCGAGGACCTGGCCTTTGCCGAGTCCCGGATCCGGGCGACCACGATCGCCGCGGAGGACGTGCTGCACGATCTCGGGGCGATGTCGATCACCTCCTCCGACGCCCAGGCGATGGGCCGGATCGGCGAGGTGATCTGCCGGACCTGGCAGGTGGCGCACGTCATGAAGCACCGGCTCGGCGACCACGCCCACCTGGATGACGGCCCCGCGGACAACGCCCGGGCCCGGCGGTATGTCGCCAAGTACACGATCAACCCGGCGATCGCGCACGGCATCGCACATGAGGTCGGCTCGGTCGAGGTGGGCAAGCTGGCCGACCTCGTGCTGTGGGACCCGCGGTTCTTCGGGATCAGGCCCCACGTGGTGCTCAAGGGCGGCGCGCTGGTGTGGGGCGCGCTGGGCGACCCGAACGCCTCGATCCCGACGCCCCAGCCGGTACTGATGCGACCAACACTCGTCGCCGACGGCAGCGCGCACGCGGTCAGCTTCGTCGCGCCGGCCGCACTCGACGACGGCCTGGCCGGCCGGCTCGGCCTGCGGCGGCGGCTCGCCGCGGTCACGCCGACCCGCGACGTCGGCAAAGCCCAGATGGTGAACAACTCCGCGCTGCCGCGGATCGAAATCGACCCTGAGACGTTCGCGATCGACGTCGACGGCGAGCGGATCGAACCAGCACCCGCCGACTGGCTACCGCTGGCGCAGCTCTACTCGATGTTCTGACTCGGAGGGTGCCATGCCGCCACATCCCGAGCTGCTGCTGATGCTGCTCGCAGACGCCCGGCTCCCGGCGGCCGGGCATACCCAGTCCGGCACCGCGGAGGCGGCACTCGCCCACGGGCTCGCGGCGGCGGAGCTCCCCGGGTACGTCTCGGCGCGGCTGGCCAGCGTCACCTGTGTGGAAGCCGGCACCGCCGTGGTGGCCCGAGCCGTCCTGCTCCGGAGCGGCGGGACAGCACAACTCGCCGACGTGGCGGCCGCCTGGGCGGCCCGGACGCCGAGCCCGGCCCTGCGCGAGGCCGCTCGCGTGCAGGCGCGGGCGCTGCTGAGGCTGGCCGACCGTCTGTGGCCCGAGGCGGGGGCGTTGCAGGCCGTCCGGGAGTTGATCCGGCCGTGCCGGGCCGTCGTGCTGGGCGCGGTCGCCGCGCACGTCGGGCTCGGTGCAGCCGCACTGGCCCGGCTTGTCGGGTACGACGACGTACAAACCGTCTGCGCGGCCGCGCTCAAGCTCGTCCCGATGGACCCCGCCGTCGTCACCGGCTGGGTCCACGACGCGCTGCCCGACATCGACCAGTTGGCCGCCACCGTCGCCGAGCTGACCGAGCCCGCGTCGATCCCTGCCGTCGGGTCCCCGCAGATCGAGGCCTGGGCACAGGCCCACGCCGCCACCAGCAGGAGGTTGTTCCGTGCTTGAACACGAGGACCATCCAAACCCGCACCCGCACGGCCGTGCGCTGCGCCTCGGCATCTGCGGTCCGGTCGGCACCGGCAAGAGCTCGCTGATCGCACTGCTGTGCCGTGAGCTGGCCGGGCGGCTGGAACTGGCTGTGATCACCAACGACATCTACACCGATGAGGACGCCCGATTCCTGCGGGCGGCCGGCGTGCTCGACGCGGACCGGATCCGCGCGGTGGAGACCGGCGCCTGTCCGCACACCGCGATCCGGGACGACATCACCGCCAACCTGCTCGTCGTGGAGGAGTTGGAGGACGAGTACGGCGACCTCGACGTCGTCCTGCTCGAGTCCGGCGGCGACAATCTGACCGCGACATTCTCGCCCGCGCTCGTCGACGCGCAGGTGTTCGTGCTCGACGTCGCCGGTGGAGGGGACGTCGCCCGCAAGGGCGGCCCCGGCATCGAGCGGGCCGACCTACTGGTGGTCAACAAGACCGACCTCGCGCCGTACGTCGGTGTCGACGTCGCACGCATGCTCGCCGACGCCCGTGCCGCGCGTGGCGGCGGCCCTGTCATCGGCCTGTCCCGCACCGACCGGGCCAGCATCGACGAACTGCTCGCCTGGATCAGCGGCGTGCTGGCCACCCACCGGGCCGGGATGCTGATGCCGGTCGACCCCGGCCCGATGGCCAGGCACCTGCATGCACACGAGCACGCCCACAATCACTAGAAACGCGGCCCGGGTCGCCCGCACCCGGATCCGGGTCAGCCCGGGCTCCGGCAACGAGCGGTGCCGCGTCCGCACGGCGGTGAGCCGCTCCGATCCGGCCGCCGCCGCGCTGCGCCCGGTGCTGGTCCACCACGACGCCACGGTGGCCAGGGTCTCACTCGTGCCAGACGGAGCGCTGCTGGTCGCAGGCGACGGCATCGAGGTCGACGTCACCGTCGACGCGGGAGCCTGGCTGGACCTGATCGAACCGGGCGGCACCGTCGCCTACGACATGCGTGGTGGGCATGCGAGCTGGGACGTGCGAATCCAACTCGGCGCCGGTGCCCGGCTCACCTGGGCGGGCAGGCCGTTCGTCGTCTCTGCCGGCGCCGACGTCGGCCGCAGCACCGTCGCGCAACTGGCCGACGGTGCCTACCTCGCACTGCGGGAGACGGTGGTGCTCGGCCGCGACGGCGAGTGGCCGGGCACGCTGCGGCAGCGCATCACAGTCGAGCGGGACGGCCACCCGGTGCTGGTCGAGGACCTCCCGCTCGGCCCATGGCCGACGTCAGGGCTGATCGGCAAGCATCGCGTGCTGGCCTCGGTGCTATGCATCGGCGCACCCGTCGGCGCGGACGTCGAGAGCATCGGCCGGCTCGACCTCGACGACGGAGGGGTGATGTGGCGACGGCTCGGCGTCCAGGCGCACGAGACGACGCTCGACACGGCGTGGCAGGTCGCGCGTGGGGCTGTTGCCCCGCCGTGAGCGATCAATGGGCGCGGGCGATCCAAGCCACGGTGAGGGACCGGTCGCGCGTGGTACCGGCAGCTTCGTCATCCGGTGCGGGCGGGGACGGCAGCAACCGGGAGGTCGGTGGCGGCGAGCAGTTCCTTGGCCCGGGTGAGCCGAGCGCGCAGGATGAACTCCTTGGGCCTGCAGCCGGCCGCCCGCCGGGTGGCCTCGCGCAGCGCGGCCTCGGTCAGGCCGAGCTGGCGGCATGGGTGGCGACGGTGACCGCCAGGCCGTAGGGCCTCAGCTGTGGTGGAATCCGTCACCCGGGCCGGTGTAGGTGGCGCTCTGGGCGATCGCGAGGAATCGGATCGGCACCTCGAGCAGCTCCTTCGGCCCGTGTGGGCCCTCGCCGTCGATGAGGAGCGAGTCTCCGGGGCCCATCGTGTACTCGTAGGCGCCGTGGCTGTAGACCATGCGGCCCTCGAGCATGTGGAGGAACTCGCTGCCCGGGTGCTGGAACAGCGGGAACGTGTCGGACTTGCGGGTCAGGGTGACCAGCGTCGGCTCCAGCGCGCCGGGGACCCGGCGCAGCGCACCGAGCAGTTGGTACTCGTGGCCGAGACGGGTTCCGCTGCGCACCGTCGTGGCCCCTTGGCCCGCGCGGGTGAAGACGGCGTCGCGCTCGGTGTCGACGCCGCGGAACAGCGACGTGACGGGTATCGCCAGTCCGTCGGCCAGCCGTTGCAGCGAGGTGAGGCTCGCGGACGTCCGAGCCGTCTCGATCTTGGAGATCATGGCCTTGGACAGGCCGGTCCGGGCGGCCAGCTCGCTCGTCGTCAGGCCGGCGTTCTGCCGGTAGTGGCGGACCTGGACGGCGATGATCTCCTCGAGCCGGCCGGTGCCGGGCTCAGGGACCTCCGCGCCCGGCGAGGTGGTGGTCACGGCGGCGAGCCTAACCGCCGGAACCGCCGCGGCGTGTCGAGCCCGGCGACGAGGTCGGTGACGAGCTCACCGAGCAGCGGCGCGAACTTGGCCCCGTGCCCGGAGCAGGCCGACACGACGATCACGTCGCCGAGCCGGTCGACGATGAAGTCGTCGTCGGGGGTGGAGGTATAGAGGCAGGTCGTGGTGGCGTACGGCTCCGGCGGCACGCCGGGCAGGAAGCGCCGGACGTAGTCGACGAGGCGCTGCCGCGCCGCGGGCTCGACGACACCGTCGCGGGTGGTCGCGGTGACCTGCCGGCCGAAGTCGTGTTCGGCGATCTTGAACCCGCCGTGGCCGGCGTCGCGGCCGCCGGGCAGCGCGTAGACGTTGAGCTCGTCCTTGTGCACCCAGACCGGCCAGCCGGCGCCGTCGACGCCGTCGGGGAAGGGGAAGTGGACGACGCTCTGCTGGGTGACCCGCAGGTCGGGCAGCGCCGCGCGCACCGGCGCCAGCTCGGCCGCTCGCGCCAGCTCCGGTAGCCAGGCCCCGGCGCACAGCACCAGTAGTTCGCACTCGACCGGCTCGCCCTCGCCGGACGGTGTGAGCAGCCAGCCGGCGCCGCGCCGCTCCACGCCGGCCAGCCGCCAGCTGGTGCGCACCTGCGCGCCCGCGGCCTGCGCCAGCGAGACCATCGCCGTCACCGCGGACTCGGCGTCGACCACTCCAGCGGCGGGCTGGTACAGGACGTCGGCGGCGAACGCCAGGTGCGGCCAGCGGCCAGCGGCCGCTGACGCCGGCAGCAGCTCGTACTCCAGGCCCGCGCCGTCCAGGGCGACGGCGATCGCGGGCAGGTCGCGGCCGGGGCCGAGATCGAGGCCGCCGGTGGTGCGCAGCAGCTCGGTGCCCGCGGCCCGGGCGAGCTCCCGCCAGCCGGCCAGCGCCCGCACGGTCAGCGCCACGTACTCGGGGTCGGCGTAGGCGTGCCGGAAGATCCGGGCGCTGCCGTGCGAGCTGCCGCCGTCGTGGGCGGGGGTGCGGGCCTCCAGCAGGGCGGTCTCGACCCCGCTCGCGGCCAGCCGCCAGGCCGCCGACGCGCCGGCGAGACCTGCGCCGACCACCGCGCATCGGGCCCGGATCACAGTGCCCCCGGGATCCAGCCGGTCCCGGCCAGCGGGACCCGCGCCATGGCCGCCGCCTCCACCGTCAGGGCCACCAGGTCCTCCGGCTCGAGGTGGTGCAGGTGCGATTTGCCACAGGCCCGGGCGATGGTCTGTGCCTCCATGGTCAGCACCCGCAGGTAGTTCGCGACGCGGCGGCCACCCTCGACCGGGTCAAGCCGGCCGGTCAGCTCCGGGTCCTGCGTGGTGATGCCGGCCGGGTCACGGCCGTCCTGGAAGTCCTCGTAGTAGCCGGGGGCCGAGCCCAGCCGCTCGTAGTCGGCGGCGTACCGGGGATGGTTGTCGCCCAGCGCGATCAGCGCCGCGGTGCCGACGGAGACCGCGTCGGCGCCCAGCGCGATGGCCTTCGCGACGTCGGCGCCGGTCCGGACGCCGCCGGACACCACCAGCTGCACCTCTCGGTGCACGCCGAGCTCCTCGAGGGCGTCGACGGCTGGCCGGATGGCCGCGAGCGTCGGGATGCCGACGTGCTCGATGAACACCTCCTGGGTCGCCGCGGTGCCGCCCTGCATCCCGTCGAGCACGACGGCGTCGGCGCCGGCCTTCACCGCGAGTGCGGTGTCGTAGTACGGCCGGGACGCGCCGATCTTGACGAAGACCGGCGTCCGCCGATCGGTGGCCTCGCGCAGCTCCTCGATCTTGATCGCGAGGTCGTCCGGGCCGGTCCAGTCCGGGTGCCGCGACGGAGACCGCTGGTCGATGCCGGTCGGCAGCGTCCGCATCGCGGCGACCCGGTCGCTGA
The DNA here is from genome assembly GCF_003236295.1 of Jiangella anatolica. Taxonomy (GTDB): domain Bacteria; phylum Actinomycetota; class Actinomycetes; order Jiangellales; family Jiangellaceae; genus Jiangella; species Jiangella anatolica. The sequence goes on along the minus strand of NZ_POTW01000073.1, from coordinate 7,987 downwards.
TCTTCTGCCCGAGCAGCATGCCGCCGCCGCCGGGTTTCGCGCCCTGCCCGAGGACCACCTCGATGGCGTCGGCGCGGCGCAGGTCGTCGGGGTTCATGCCGTACCGCGAGGGCAGGTACTGGTAGATCAGCGACGTGGAGTGCTCGCGCTCCTCGGGTGTCATGCCGCCGTCGCCGGTGGTGGTGCTGGTCCCGACGGCGCTGGCGCCGCGGCCGAGCGCCTCCTTCGCCGGCGCCGACAGGGCGCCGAAGCTCATGCCGGCGATGGTGACCGGCACCTCCAGCCGCAGCGGCGTCGCGCCGTGCCGGCCGCCCAGCACCACGTCCGTGCCGCAGCGCTCGCGGTAGCCCTCCAGCGGGTACCGGGACATGCTGGCGCCGAGGAAGAGCAGGTCGTCGAAGTGCGGCAGGGGCCGCTTGGCGCCCCAGCCGCGGATCCGGTAGGCGCCGGTGTCGGCGGCGCGCTGGATCGCGGCGATCGCGTGCCGGTCGAACGTCGCGGACTCGCGCAGCTGCATGGTCGCCCCTTCTCAGTAGGCCGTGTGGTTCGCGGAGTCGAAGTGGTACAGGCGGCGGGCCGAGCCGTACCGGCGGAACGCGGCCGGGTCCTCGTCGCGGCCGGCCCAGGTGAGCAGCCCGGCCAGCTCGGCCAGGTGCTCGCCGAGCATCGGCTTCTCGACGCAGTCGGTGCCCAGCGAGGCGACGGCGCCGCGGACGTAGAGCCGGGCCTCGTAGATCGAGTCGCCCAGCGAGTGGCCGGCGTCGCCGCAGACGACGATGCGGCCGGCCTGCGCCATGAACGCCGACATGTGCCCGACGCTACCGCCGACCACGACGTCGGCCCCGCGCAGCGCGATGCCGCAGCGGGCGCCGGTGTCGCCGTCGACCACCACCAGGCCACCGCAGCCGGAGGCCGCGACGGACTGCGACGCCGAGCCGGTGATCCGGACCGACCCGGACATGATGTTCTCGGCCAGCCCGGTGCCGGCGTTGCCGCGCACGAGCACGTCGGCCCGCTGGTTCATGCCGGCACAGTAGTAGCCGACCGGCCCGTCGATCTGGACCGCCACGGGAGCGTCGACCCCGACGGCGACGTTGTGCGCGCCGGCCGGGTTCACGACCCGCCACCGCGGCGCCGGGTCCGGCGCGTGCAGCGCGGCGTTCAGGTCGCGGACCGGCCGAGCGGCGAGGTCGACGGTCACGGCGGTCGTGGTCACGACGTCCACGTGTAGACCCTCCCGGGCTCGGGCTCGAAGATGCGCGCGGTCTCGACGCCGGGCAGCTCGGCGAGCGCCCGGTACTCCGACGCGACCGCCACCCAGGCGGCGGTCTCGGCGACGACGGCCGGCTTGCAGGCGATCGGGTCGCGCAGCACGGCCAGCGTGCCCGCCGTCGTCACCACGAGCGTGTAGAAGCCGTCGAAGACGCCGACGACCCGTTCCAGCGCCTCGGTCAGGGTGTCGCCGGCGGCCATCCGGTGGCCGATGAACCGGGCCGCCACCTCGGAGTCGTTGTCGCTGTCGAACTCCACGCCGTGCCGGCGCAGCGTCCGCCGCACGGTGGCGTGGTTGGAGAACGAGCCGTTGTGCACCAGGCAGAGGTCGTCGTCGACGGAGAACGGGTGCGACCCGGACGCGACCACCGCGGACTCCGTCGCCATCCGGGTGTGCGCGATGCCCTGGGTGCCGCCCAGCGCGTCGAGGCCGAATGCCTCGGTGAGGTCCGCCGCGAGGCCGACGCCCTTGAGGGTGACGGCGTGCCGGCCGCGGCCGATCCGGGTCGCCTCCGGCACGGCGGTGCGGACGGCGCCGGCCAGCGCCGCCGTCGTCGTCCGGGACCGGACCACCGCCGTCGGGCCGACGTGGCGGACGTCGACCTCCGCGCCGAGCGCCGCGGCGACCGCGTCCGGCCAGTCCGGCCGGCCCGGGTCCAGGACGCTCACATTGCTCCAGCCCGCGGGCAGCAGGCCGGGCTCGTCGTAGACGGCCACCCCGGCCGCGTCCGGGCCGCGGTCGACCAGCCGGCAGGTCATCCCCGCCAGCAGTGCGCCGAGCCGGGGCCGCAGTGCCGGGTCACGCACCTGTAGCGCGGCGATCCCACACATCCGCTCGCTCCTTCCGTGCCCGTCAGTGGGCGGTGAGGTACTGGTCGATCTCCCAGGGGGTGACCGTCTGATGCCACTCGAGGAACTCGGTCTCCTTGACGTCGGCGTAGTAGCGGCCGACGTCGGCGCCGAACGCCGCGTACAACAGCGGGTCGGCGCGCAGCGCCTCGACGGCGTGCAGCAGCGTCGGCGGCAGGGCGACGGCGTCGCCGGACACCACGCCGGGTCCCGACGGCGCGCCCGGGTCGGCGCCGCGCTGCACCCCGTCGAGCCCCGCGACCAGGGCCGCGGCGATGGCCAGGTACGGGTTCGCCGACCCGTCGCCGCCGCGCAGCTCGACCCGGTCGCCGTCGGGGACCCGAACGAAGTGGGTGCGGTCGTTGCCGCCGTAGCCGGCCACCCGCGGCGACCACGTCGCACCCGACGCGCTCGACGTCGCGCCACGGCGCTTGTAGGAGTTCACCGTCGGCGCCAGGAACGCCGTCAGCGCCGGCGCGTGCTCGAGGACGCCGCCGACGAACCCGTACGCCAGCGGCGACAGGCCCAGGCCGCGCTCGTCGGCGGCCGCGGGGAACAGCGGCTCGTCGCCGCGCCAGAGCGACAGGTGCAGGTGCAGCCCGTTGCCGGTGCGGTCGGCGAACGGCTTGGCCATGAAGGTGGCCGTCATGTCCGCCCGCTCGGCCAGCATGTGCACCAGGTAGCGCAGCGTGATGACGCGGTCGGCCGTCGTCAGCGCGTCGGCGTAGGTGAAGTTCTGCTCGAACTGTCCCGCGGCGTCCTCGTGGTCGTTGGCGTAGTTGCCCCACCCCAGCTGGTTCATCGCCCGCGACGTCGCCGTCAGATGGTCGTACATGCGCGTCACGCCACGGGCGTCGTAGCAGGGCCGGGCCGCCGTGTCGCGGTCGTCGGCCGTGCGCAGCGACCCGTCCGGCGATCGGTGGACGAGGAAGTACTCGACCTCGGCGCCGACCTTCGCCTCGTAGCCGGCGGCGGCCAGCCGGGCCACGGCCTGCTTCAGGACGACCCGCGGCGCGTACGGCCACGGCTCGCCGGCCACGTACGGATCGCAGTGCACCATCGCCAGGCCCGGGCGCAGGAACGTCAGGGGCGTGTAGGAACCGGGGTCCGGGGCGACCAGCAGGTCCGGGTCATGCGCCCGCTGCCCGATCGGCCCGGCCGCGAACCCGGCGAACCCCAGCGCACCCGACTCCAGCTCGGCGACCGCCTCGACCGGCACCAGCTTCGCGCACGGCTTGCCGTTCATGTCCACGAACGTCGCCAGCAGGAACTCGATCCGGTCGGCCTCGGCCCGCTCCGCCAGCGACGGCGCCGGGCGTACGGCCGCGCCCGCCTTGCGCTCGGCCACGTCAGTCATCCGACACTCCCATCCGTAACTACAGTAGACGACGTTTCATGTCAGTAGACTGGCGGATGGCCGGCGTTCGTAGGTGACAGCCAGGTAAAACTCGCCTGTCGACGGCCGGGATCGCTCCGGCGAACCGGGCTTCGAGCAGGATGGACCTGCCGCTCGACGGGTGGCCGCGTGCTAGTGTCGAGATCGGCTGTGATCGTTGTTTTATCGAACGTTGCGGGATGCGCCGCTGCCCGGTCGTCGGGTGTTTCAGCGTTGACGTAGATGTCCCCACACGCGCGGTCGGCTTCGCACGGGTCCACCGCCTCGACCCGTCGTCGTGTCCGGGCTCGCAGCTGCGGTCGTCGCCGGCCGCGTCCCCTTACAGCCCGGCACGGACCGACCCCTTGGGTGGTACACGTTGATCTCCTTCATCTGGTCTCCGGGCAATCCGCTGCCCGCCGGCACCGGCGGCTCCGAGAACTACACCGTCGGCCAGGTCCGCGAGCTGAACCGGCGCGGCGTACCAGCACAGGTGGTCACCGTCGGCCTGGGCGCCGCCGACGGCCGCGCCGAGTTCACCGGCATCCCGTTCCTGTCGTTGCCCACGCTGGCCGAGGTCGGCCGGCTCGACGGCACCGTCGTCTTCGTCAACGAACCGCACACCGTGGCGACCAGGTCACCGGCGTTCCTGATCCTGCACAACCCGCCGCCGATCCGCGAGCGGGAGAAGGCGTTCGCCATCGACGGGACCAGGGATCGCGCCCTGATCGCCACCAGCCACTACGCGGCCCAGCTGTGGTCACGGTTCCTGGACGTCGACGTGCAGACCATCAACGTCGTGTATCCGTTCGCCGAGCCCTGCTTCGCCGCGCAGCACCGTCCGGCGAACTCCAGCGGGCGGACCAGGGTGTTGTTCGCCGGCCGACTGAGCCCCGAGAAGGGCATCTACACCCTGCTGTCGACCCTGCACATCGACATCATCGACCAGGACCTCGACCTCGACTTCATGGCGACGACCGCCGGCGCCGACAAGCCGCAGGGCAAGCTCATCGAGCGACTGCTCGACGCGCACCCCCGGATCCGGGTCGTCCCCACCCGCAGGACACCGGCGACGATGGCGGCGCTGATGACCGAGCACGACATCGTCGTGATGCCCTCCAACAGCCAGTACTGGCACGAGACCTTCGGCATCGTCTCGATCGAGGCCCAGCACGCCGGGTGCCGCGTCGTCGCCTCCGACGACGGCGGTCTGCCCGAGACCGACTGCGGGGGTGTCATCCTGGTCAAGCCGGACGACGCCGAGGCGCTCGCCTGGGGGATCCGGACGGCCGTGGCGGCCGGGCCGGTCTCGCTCGCCGCTCGCCGGAACGCCGGCACGATGTTCACCGTCAGGCAGTCGGTGGACGAGCTGCTGAGCGTCTTCGCCAAGCCGCAGCCGATCCCGCCCGCGATTCTCGTCCGTCAGCTCGAAGAGCTGGTCGCCGCGCCATCGGCGGAAGAACCGCGTGTCGTCGCGCCAGGCGGGCCGCGGTCCTGAGGCGACGATCCCGGCCGATGCCTTGGGACCGGGTAGACTCACGGGTGACGGCGTTGGACATGGAGACGTGACGTGGCTCCTGCCGCGCCAGTACGAGGTACGTCGGCTGTAGAGGCCGGAGACGGGCGCGGTCATGCGACTGCCCGAAACAGAGTCAGTTGATTCCGCCGTCAGAGCGGTGTTCAGCCCCATCATTCGCGGTGACGTCAGAGCCGTCGACGGCGCGTGGTGGCCGCGATCCCGCGACCTGGCCGCCGAGTTGCCCGCGCTGCTGGCCGCGCTGTCGAGGCGCGGCCTCGAGGTGGCCCGGGTCGCGTACCACCGGGACTCATGGGACGGCCAGCCCAGCAGTCTCCCCGTGGCCGGCGGGATCGTCCGGCTGGGCTGGTTCCGCACCATCGACCCCCACCTGGTCAGCATCACCGGTCTGGACATCCAGGACCGGCAGGACCTCCTCGTCATCGCGGCGACAAGCGACCCACGGCTCGCGGCACGGGTCTTCGACTGGATCCAGGACGGTCACCACCATCACCGCAGGGCCAGCACGATTCTGACCGCCGCAGAGGCGAGCCTGCAGCCCCCCGCACCCCGCTCGGCGCCGGTCATCGCACGTCCCGACCTGGCCGAGTCCACCTGGGAGTCCGAGGGCGGCTCCCGCCGCCGGGCGCTCCTGAACACCGGGACACTCACATGAACACGACATCGCCGGGCTCCACCATGACACGTACTGAGACCGTGCCGCGCCGGGTGCGGTACGTGAGCACCTACACCGAGCTGTCGCAGCAGGTTCAGGCCGCCGGTCTGCTCCGCCGCCGTTACGGCTACTACTGGTCCAAGATCGTCATCACGATCGCGGTCCTCTCCGGCATCTGGGTGCTCTTCGCCTTCCTCGGCGACAGCTGGTTCCAGCTCATCCTCGCCGGCGGACTGGGGGTCGTGCTCACACAGCTCACCTTCCTGGGCCACGACAGCGCTCACCGGCAGATCTTCACCTCCCATCGCTGGAACGACTGGACCTCCCGGGTCCTGGCGGGGGCGTTCGTCGGGCTCAGCCACGGCTGGTGGATGACCAAGCACAGCCGCCACCACGCCAACCCGAACAAGGAGGGCGCGGACCCCGACATCGGACCCAGCGCCTTCGCCTTCACGCCCGCGATCGCCGCGAAGCGGCGCGGCCTGGCCGCCCGCCTCACCCGCAAGCAGGGCTACTTCTTCCCACTCGCCATGTTCATGGGCCTCGCCCTGCACGTCGCCAGTGTCCAGCGGCTGCTGCACCGGGAGCAGCTCAAACACCGCTGGTGGGAGATCACGTTCATCGCCGCCCGGTTCGGCGGCTACCTCACCGTGCTCCTGCTGGTCCTGCCGCCGGGCAAGGCGGCGGCGTTCTTCGGTGTCCAGATGGCCCTGTTCGGCCTGCTGCTCAGCGGCGCCTTCGCGCCCAACCACCTCGGCATGCCCATCGTCCCGCCCGACATGAAGATCGACTTCCTGCGCCGGCAGGTGCTGATGTCGCGCAACATCCGCGGCGGACGTCTCACCACCTTCGCCATGGGCGGGCTCAACTACCAGATCGAGCACCACTTGTTCCCCAACATGCCCCGCCCCAACCTGCGCAAGGCGCAGGCCCTCGTCCGCGAGCACTGCGCCAAGCACGACGTCCGCTACACCCAGACCAGCTTCGTCTCTGCCTACCGCGTGATCGTTCGCTACCTCAACACCGTCGAACACGCCACGATCGACCCGTTCCGCTGCCCGCTCACCGCCCAGTACCGCACCTGACCGCGTTGGGCTCGCGCGTCCGGCGGACCCGCGCACGGCCCGCTCCACGTCACGTCGGGGCGCGGCCGGCCGCGGGCGGATCGCGCCGGGCGGTCGCGGCCGCGGGTGCAGCGCCCGCTTCAGCCGCTCGATCGGTTCCGGATACGGATACGGATACGGCACCGTCGCGTCCGCGAGCAGCGGCCGCGGCAGCAACGCGCCGCCGTGCTCGTCGAGGTCCGCGGTGAGGGCGGTGGTGAGGGCGGCGGCTCAGTCGCCCGTGCTGACGCGGCTTGCCAGGGTTCGCGGACGTCAGGCGGCCTCCAGTTCCAGCAGGGTCGCCTTGGCCTCGGCGCCGCCGATGTAGCCGCCGACCGTGCCGTCGGCGCGCAGCACGCGGTGGCACGGCACGACGACCGGGAGCGGGTTGGTCGCGCACGCGGTGCCGACGGCGCGGACCGCCTTCGCGTTGCCGACCAGCTCGGCCACCTCGCGGTAGCTGCGGGTCTGCCCGTAGCCGATCTCGGGCAGGTGCCGCTGCACGAGCTGCCGGAACCCGTGCGACAGCGACAGGTCCAGGTCGAGGTCGAACGTCCGCCGCCGGCCGGCGAAGTACTCGTCGAGCTCGCGGGCGGCCCGTTCCAGCCGCCGCGGGGAGCGCAGGATGCGCGGGCTGACCCGGTGCGCCAGCGTGTCGAGCACCCGCTCGTGGCCCTCGCTCGCGTACGCGACGCGGACCAGGCCGCGCGGGGTGGCGGCCAGCAGCAGCTCACCGACCGGCGAGCCGACGGTCGTGTAGGCGACGTCGAGCAGGCCGGCCTCGGCGGCCTCGTGCTCCAGCCGCGTGTGCAGCCCGGCCAGCACGTCCGGGCCGAGCGTCACCGAGAGCCCGCTGACGATCGTGTCAACGCGAAGGCGGTCCGTCATGCCGCTCCTCCTCCGGATAGGTCTTGCGCAGGTTCTTGATGCCGTCGGCGGCGGCTCGTCGCGCCGCCTCGGCGGTGCCGCCGATGATCTCGGCGATCTCGGCGTAGGTCAGCCCGGCCACGTGGTGATAGGCGACGGCCTGACGCTGCTTCGGCGGCAGCCGGGCGACGGCGGCCCACAGCTCCGCCTCGGCGTCGCCGACCAGAGCGTTCCCGACCGGCGTCCCCGGCGTCCCGGGCGCGCCGCCGCTGCCGGCCGGCGCACCCAGCAGGCCGCTCCCGGCCGGCGGACCCGGCCCGCCCGCCGCC